>JAFIEP010000042.1 GCA_020832495.1 Acidimicrobiia bacterium
CGCAGGAGCCGCTCGAGCACGTTGGTGCCCAAGAAGCCGGTGGCGCCGGTGAGGAAGATGCGCTTGCCGTCGAGGGACTCGCGGATCACGGGTGGTGTCTACCAGTCGGTCGGGGGGAGGGGCGAACAGAACCAGCGGAGGTGCGGTGCTGGCGGGTACGAGGGGGTACGACCGTGGCGGCGCAAGAAAGGTGACACCGGTGGCTGGCTCGGCGTGGCCGTCGGTCGTCGGGCCCTCCGGCGTCGCCAGGTGCTTCGTTGGATGCGGAGTGGCCGTTGCCGGAACGCTCGCGAGGTCTGCAAGGATGACGCCTCGTGGATCTCGGCTCGGACGCTGCGTCGGCGCAGCCAACAGGTGATGGGACGGGTCCGCCAAGCCCTGCCGAGGTGATCGCCTTCTACCTGCCCCAGTACTACCCGACCCCGGAGAACGACGAGTGGTGGGGACCGGGGTTCACCGAGTGGACGAACGTGGCCCGAGCACGGCCCCTGTTCCCCGGTCATCGCCAGCCGATCATCCCCGGTGAACTGGGCTTCTACGATCTGCGGAACCCCGAGACGCGAGCGGCGCAGGCGGAGTTGGCCCGCGCGCACGGCGTCACGGCGTTCTGCTACTGGCACTACTGGTTCGGGGACGGACGCCGGCTCCTCGACCGACCGTTCGCCGAGGTGCTGGCGTCGGGCCAGCCCGACTTCCCGTTCTGTCTGGCGTGGGCCAACGACACCTGGCGGGGCGTGTGGATCGGCGCCCCGGATCGTGTACTCATGGAACAGCGCTACCCCGGTGTGGCCGACGAGCGGGCGCACTTCGACCTGGTGGTGGAGGCCTTCCACGACCCCCGCTACGTGCGCATCGACGGACGGCCGCTGTTCGCCGTGTTCAACCCGCCGGCGCTGCCCGAGCCCGAAGCGTTCGCCGAACGGTGGCGGACCTGGGCCGACGACGCAGGGCTGCCGGGGTTGTTCCTGGTCGGTTTGGCCCGTGGCACCTGGCGGGCCAGCACTCGGGGCTTCGACGGCGTGGTGATGAGCCAGGTGGTGCCACCGACGGTCGAGCGACGGCGCCGTGAGCGCGTCCCGGTCGACTACGCACTCAGCGGGCTGACCAGGCGGGCACCCTTCGTGCCGGGCATCTATTCGGCGGCCCGATGGTGGCCGCACGTACCGCATCTGCACCCGCACGCCGAGGAACGGTCGTTCCCCACGGTGCTGCCGGCGTGGGACAACACGCCCCGCAGCGGTCGCCGGGGGTTCCTGTTCACCGGTGCGACGCCCGAGCGCTTCGCCGAGCAGGTCCGTGCGGCGCGTCGGCTGCTGGCTGGGCGGCCCGAGCACGAGCGATTGCTCTTCGTGAAGTCGTGGAACGAGTGGGCGGAGGGCAACATCTTGGAACCCGACCGGCACCGGGGCCGGGGCTACCTCGAAGCGCTGCGGGGTGCGCTCGACGGTCCTTGAGCGGGCCGCCTGACGGGTTGGCGATCACCCCGGCGGTGGGTCGGGCTCCGAGGCCCACGCCAAGAAGGCGTCGATGTCGTCGTCCGAGAGCTGCGCGATTCCCTGGCGGATCCGCGCCATCGGCCAGTCCCACCAGGCAACGGCCAGCAGGCGATCCACGGTCTCGTCGCTGAAGCGCCGTCGGATCTCCCGTGCCGGGACGCCCCCGACGACGGCATAGGGACGCACGTCGCTGGTCACCACACTCCCGGCGGCGACCACGGCACCGTGACCGATGCTGACGCCTGGTAGCACGATCGATCGCATCCCGATCCAGACATCGCTGCCGATCGACACCGGTGCCGTAGTCCGCGACCCGTCGACGGCCCCCGGGGCGAGCCCGAGTCGGATGCGGAGGGGGAACGTGGTCACCCAGTCGGTGCGGTGGCCGTGGCAGAGGATCTCGACCTCGGGTCCGATGGAGCAGAACGACCCGATCGACACCAAGGGGAGTGACTGTGGCGACACGTCGGGTGGCGGGTCGATTCGCACTCGAGGGTGCTCGTAGCTGTAGCGACCGACCGACAGCAATCCTCGTTCGATCAGCTCGGCGTTGCGTTCACGGTTTGTCTGGCGTCCGAGCGCCCGACGGAGACGTGACCTCAGGTGTGCCGTCGGCGATGCCATGGCGTGCTCCTCGGCGTGGGGTCAGGCCTCGCCGCGGGGGAGACCCGCCGAAGCGGTCGCGGAGAGGTCCAAGGCGTCGCGGAAGAATCGGTCGTTCTCGGCCAGCGCACCAGGTGTGTCGTAGCTGGTGAGACGTCCGCCTTCGAGCACGGCGATGTGGTCGCAACGCTGGATGGTGCTGATGCGGTGGGCGATGATCACCATGGTGGTCGTCCCGGCCAATTCTTCGAGCGTCTCCTGGATGAGCGACTCGCTGTGGAGATCGAGTGCGCTGGTCGGCTCGTCGAGGACCAGCAGCCCCGGATGGACGGCGAGCGCCCTGGCGATGCAGAGGCGCTGTGCCTGTCCACCCGAGATGCCGCTCGTCTGGCCACCCAACCGGGTCTGGTAGCCGTTCGGCCACGAGGTGATCTCCTCGTGGAGGTGGGCGAGTCGAGCGGCCCGCTCGAGGTCGGCGTCGCTCAGTCCGGGCCGGAAGAAACGGATGTTGTCCGCCACGGTGCCGTCGATGAGGAGCGGGTCCTGAGGAACGAACGCCACGTGGTCGAACCACGAGGTGGCATCGAGGTCTCGTGCGTCGGCCCCGTTCACCAGGTAGCGACCCGCGGTCGGTGGGCGAAGCCGCAGCAGGAGTTGCACCAGGGTCGACTTGCCGCTGCCCGAGGGACCGACCACACCGATCATCGCCCCGGCGGGGACGAGGATGTCGATGTCGGCAAGGGCCATCTCGTCCTCGTCGTCGTCGTAGCGGTACGACGCTGCGTCCAGACGGAGTTCGCCGATGTCGTCGACCAGCGTTGCGCCGCTGCCGTAGCGGTGCGATGCGTAGCGGTCCTGTGTGGCGCGCACCATCGTCAGGTACGGCTTCATCTCGCTCAGGTGGTGCAGCGACGACTGGGTCTGTTGGCCGTAGCTGATGGCACGCAGGAGCAGCAGCACCATCGCCCCGAGCGAGGCCAGGTTCCCGACGTCGAGGACGCTGATGACCGCCAGCCCGGCGACGACGATCGTGAGGGCTGCACCCTGGTAGAGGATCTGTACCGAGCGGGCGGCGAAGCCGAGGCGTCGCTGCTGGTCGGCGACGCCTTCCTGGAGCTCGTTCACGCCCTCCCGGACGGCCGGGATGGCGTTGTAGATGCGGATCTCGCGGGCGAGCCCCACCATCTCGGTGAGCGTGGTGGTGAACTCGAGATTCGCCGAGGCGTGCTCGGTGGCGAGCCGTCGGGCGCGGGTCGTGATGGGGCGGAGCACCACCATGAGCAGGCCCATACCCCCCATCACGGCCAGCGCCGGGATCGGATCGAGCACGACGGCAGCGAGGAGCAGGATCGACAGGTTCGTGAACGCCACGAGGAACTGGGTGAGGTGGGAGACCCCGGCGGACACCTTGGAAATGTGGGTGCTCAGGAGGTCCTGGAGGTTGCCGCGGCGCTCCCGCGCTTGGATCTCCCACGACGCGGCGAGGAAGTCGGTGAAGATCTCGCGCCGCGCCGTGGCCAGTGCGGTGGTGCCCATGCGAGCCGCCATGGCCGCAGCCAGGAGTTGGAGCGCCACCATCACGACGAGGCAGCCGGCGGCGGTCAGCAGGGACCCGCGCAGGCTGATCGCCAGCTCCGATCCCCACAACGACACGTCGATGGTCGTGCTCGTATCGGTCAGCGAGACCGCGATGGCCGCCACGATGACCAAGACCCCCGCCTGCGCGAAGCCACTGAGGGCGGTGAGGACGACGAGGGGGACGAGGAGCCGGCGCGCTGACCCCAGGTAGGGAGCGACGTCGTTCAGTGCCGTACGCGCACGGGCGATCTGGCGGAGGAACACCAATGGATCGTAGCTGGCGCTACCCTCCGTCCGTGCCTCAGCGTCCCACGGTGTGCATCGCCGGCATGCACCGCTCCGGAACCTCGCTGACGGCGTCGTGGCTGGCCCGGTGCGGGCTCCCCATCTCGCTCGGGCGGCTGAGTGGGGCACAGGTGGGCAACCGGCCGGGGGAGTTCGAAGACGTCGACTTCCGTCAGCTTCATGCCCGGGCGATTACCCGGCACGTGCCGGGATCTGCGGGATGGCGGGTCGAGGAGCCCCGGCCGCTGCGCTTGGATGGGCGTGAGCGGTTGCGCATGGCCCAGCACCTCCGTCGCCGCGATCGTCGCTTCGACCTGTGGGGGTTCAAGGACCCACGATCCGCCTTCTTCCTCGACGAGTGGGCGAGGCGCCGGCGGCGAATGGTCACCCTGGTCGTGTGGCGTTCACGCGCCGCAGTGGTCGACTCGTTGCTTCGTCGATCGGCCGCTGCCGACGACGCGGTGCTCCACATCGAGCCGGAGGCAGCCGGGCGCCTGTGGGACGCCACCAGCATGCTGCTGGTCGAGTTCGCCGAGGCCAACGCCGAGCAGTGTCTGGTCGTGCGGCTCGAGACGCTGTTCGAGGTGGACGACGTGGTGTTCGACCGCCTCGGTCGGATGACGGAGTGGGACCTGGCGTACGCCCCGCTCGATCGCGTGGCCCGGCCGGGGGAACTCGACACCACTGCCAGCGATGCTGCTGTCACCGACCTCGAGCACCGGCTGGCATCGCTGTCGCTGTCCGGGCCGGGCGCCACCACCTGACAGGTCGGCGTGCCTACCGGTACGCACGGCCAGCGGATGGTCACTGGTACCGTGCGCCGGTGGTCGACGGCGCCAGCCAGGTTGTGGACGAGCAGTGCGCACTCTTCGTGTTGCCCTACCGCCACTCGGGCTACCGACGGCCCATGGCGCCGTGGATCACCACGGCGGGCCTGGCCGCCGCCGCCGAACGCCGGTGGGGATCCGCCGTCATCTTGGGCCCCGACGGCCCCGCCACTCCCACTCGGGCACTGGAACTGGCCACCGGTGACGCCGAGCAGCCTTCCGCCGCATCGGGTTCGACGATGTCGTCGTGGGAACGGGTCGCCCGCAGCGCGGTGTCTGACGCTCGTAAGTTGCGTCGTAACCGCCGCTTCAGTGAGACGCTGGCCGGCACCGTGCCGCGGTACCTGGACCGGGCGGGGCAGCCGCGTCGGCGTGTGCCCCTGGTGTGGCAGCGCCACGACCTGGGGGTGTCGGCCCGCGTCCTCGCCGACGAGGTGGGCGCGCCCTTGGTGGTGTCAGTGCACGCCCTGATCGGCCGGGAGCGCACCGCCTGGGGTGACCCGTCCGCTCGCTGGGCCGGGCTGCTCGAGCGCGTGGGCGAGCGGGGGGCCTTGCAGGCGGCCGATGTGGTGTCGTGTGTGTCCGACGAGCTGGCCGAGCGGGTGGTGGCCGTCGGTATCGACGCAGCGCGCGTGGTGGTCACCCCGAACGGGGTGGACACCGATCGATTCCATCCCGAGATCGACGGTCGAGCGTTGCGAACCGAACTGGGGCTCGACGATCGCGTGGTCATCGGATGGACCGGCAGCTTCCGGCCGTTCCACGGCCTCGACGACTTGTTGCGGGCGTATCAGCAGGTGGAGCGCTCTGGCGCGCCGACGGCGTTGCTGCTCGTCGGCTCCGGACAAGAGCGCGGCCCGCTGGAGGCGCTGGCGAGCCAGCTGGGTCTCACGTCGGTGGTGTGGGCCGGGCCGCGTTCGTTCGCCGACATGCCCGCCGTGCTGGCGGCCATGGACATCGGTGTCGTGGCCGGAGGGTCGGGATCGTTCCACTACTCACCGGTGAAGCTGCGGGAGTACCTGGCATCTGGCTTGGCCGTGGTGGCCCCCGATGCAGGCGAGATGGGGCGCACCATGACGTCGGGACGCGATCTGGTGTTGGTCCACCCGGGCGACGTCAGCGGGCTGGCCGCCGCCATGGCAGACCTGGTGTCCAATCGGACCGAGCGGCAGGCGCTCGGCGTCGCCGGGCGGCGCTGGGCCGTCGAGCACGCCTCGTGGGATGGCGAACTGGACCGGTTGGTGGTGCAGGCCGGACGGCTCGGCAGACCGTGACCTGCGGGGCAGTGGCAGTCCGTGGTGCCGGCGACCGCTGCGACCGCCGGGTCTGGTGTCAGGACTCGGCTCGGCGGACGACGCCCGCCGTGGCCAACGCGTCGAGGTGGTCCACCACCTGGCGCCATGGCAGGCCGGTGACCTCGGTGAGGTCCATGACGTCGTGGTGGCCGTCGCAGTAGGCGAGCACATCGGTGAGGGGCTTCACCGATGCCGTGGCACCGGTTCGACTGGTGGTCGGGTAGAGGCCACGGCGGCCGAGTTGTGGCTCGCCGGGTTGGGCCGCCACCCAGCGGTCGTTCGCCTCGAGCAGTTCGATGCAGCTGCGCAGTACGTCGAACCCGCCCTGCAGGCCCGACGGTGTGACCAGGTCGAGATCGTCGAGGGAGGTGTGGTACTCGGGGTAGGTGTGGTACTTCGATCGTTGGATGGAACACACCGGCAGGTCGGCGCCGGGGGAGCACCACTGGCGCTCGTCGCTGCCTCGTTCGAGGAAGCTGTAGCGGTCGTAGCCGCCCGGTAGTTCGTCGAGCACGGTGAGTGACACCCGGTCGGCCAGCGTGCCGCCGAGGCGCGAGGGCACGTAGGAATAGGTGCGATCGTCGCCCAGGCAGGTGAGCACCCATCCGGCGCGCACGTGGCGGCGCAGGTGGTCGAGGTGACGCGACAGGTAGACGATGGCGCCGATGGTCTCGGGGGCGAACAGCAGCCGGTACGTGTAGCGCCGGCGGGGGAGGCGGCGGAGCCAGCGGGCGAGTGCGGTGGCCACCACCGGGCCGGACAGCTCGTTGTTGGCCATCTGCGGGTGGCAGACGTAGGTGGACAGCAGCACCTCGTCGGTGGTGTCACCGGGGAGGACCAACTCGCCGTAGGACAGGTGACCTGGTTCGAGCGTGGCGTCGATGACAACCCGGAACGGACCGTCACCGAGCGAGCGGCGCTGGTGTTCTGAGAGGCAGAACCCCCAGGTGCGCCGGTAATAGGAGGTCACGTACGGCACGGCGTCGGGCTGCTCGGGCAGTGAGTGCAGGTGGGCGTCGAGTTCGCTGCCCTCCACCACGGCGTCGATGGGCTCGGAGTAGCCGACGACGTGCAGCGATGTCTCGTCGGTGTCGAGCACACGTCGCCCGTCGGCATCTTCGATGTAGGCGGTGCGCAGGTTCCACTCGTCGGGCACCACCCAGTCGAGGGCCTGCGTGCCGGAGGGGACCTCGTGGCGGTCGAGGCCTCCGACGAGGTCGCCGATGCGGTCGAGTGTGGCCCGCACCCCGTCGCCGGTGAGGCTGCGTCGCAGGGGCCACCAGTCCCGCGCCCAGCGTGCAGGTCCTCGCCACCCGCGAGGGGGGGGGGGGGGGGCGGGGGGGGTGGGGGGGGGGGGGGGG
>JAFIEP010000053.1 GCA_020832495.1 Acidimicrobiia bacterium
CCCCCCCCCCCCCCCCGCCGTCAGGAACGGTTTCTGCGGTCGAGGAAGGCCAACTGCTGGTGGAGTTGGCGGGTGGCCACCATGTCGGCGCCGACCCCGGCGGCCACCTCGATCGGTGTGCGGTAGATCGCCTCGAGTTCCAGCGGACGGCGGGCCTCGAAGTCGAGCTTCATCGACGGCGCGTACGGTGTCATCCGCTCGGTGTTGCGCAGCATCGTGGCCACCGTGTCGGCGGCCACCGGATGGCCAGCCGCCTCGGCAGCCGCCACCACCTCCTCCATCAAGGTCACCACGACCTCACGGCAGGAGGGGTCACCCACCATCTCCGCGGTGGTGGCATCGAGCAGCACCGACAACCCGTTGAACGGGACGTTCCAGCAGAGCTTGCGCCACCTGCCTTCCCACAGATCCTCCAAGGGCTCGGTCGGCAACCCGGCGCCCCTGAGGTCGGCCACGACCGAGGCGACCTCGTCGGTGACGCCCTGGGGAGTGCCACTCGGGTCGTAGGCGCCCACGGTGACCGCCTCGTAGTCGAGATGGTGGACCTCGCCATCGGCCGCCTTGTGTGCACAGATGAAGCTCATCGCGCCCAGGATGCGCACCGACGGGCGGTTGGCTGCGGCAGCGGCGAAGGGCGCTTCAACCTCGAGCCCATTCTGCAGCACGACCAGGATCCCTCGGTCCGCCACCAGTGACACCACTCGTTCGGCGAGTGCCTCGTTGGTCCCGGTCTTGGTGGCCACGATCACCACCTCCGACGGTGGGACGTGGTCGTCGGAGCCGTAGACCTCGAGGTCCGTCAGGCGGAGGTCCCCACGTGGCGAGACCACCTGCAGGCCGTGGCGGCGCAGATGCTCGACGTCCGATCGGGCCACCCACCGCACCGGGAGACCGCTGGCCGCCAATCGTGCGCCGTAGTAGCCGCCGACCCCACCGACACCGATCACCGTGTAGTTGCGCGCTCCCACGAGGCTCACCGTAGAGCACTGGTCGGCACGGCGGTCACCTCCGCCTGCACGCCCTACCCTGGTGGGCGTGGCACAGCACGACGACTCCTCCCGCTTCTACTTCCGCCAGTTGCTCGCTGGCCGCGACATCGCCGTCGGTGACCCGCTCGCTCGCCAGATGGTGAACTTCGTGTACCTCATCGGCGACCGCCAGAGCGGTGAGGCGGTGGTGGTCGACCCGGCCTACGACCCCAGGGGCATCCTCGAGGTGCTCGCTGCCGACGAGATGCGCCTCACCGGGGTGTTGGCCACCCACTACCACCCCGACCACGTGGGCGGGAACATGATGGGCTACCAGATCGCCGGCATCTCCGAGCTGCTCGAGCAGATCGACGTCCCGGTGCACGTGCAGGACGACGAGGCCGAGTACGTGACCCACGTTACCGACGTCGGTGGGCCAGCGCTGGTCCGACACCACAGCGGCGACGAGGTGCGCGTCGGCGACGTGGCCATCGAACTCATCCACACCCCCGGCCACACGCCCGGCAGTCAGTGCTTCTTCGTCGACAACCGCCTCGTGGCGGGCGACACCTTGTTCCTCCAGGGGTGCGGGCGCACCGATCTGCCCGGCGGCGACCCCGCCGCGTTGTACACCTCGCTCACCCAGCGTCTGGCCAAGGTGCCCGACAGCGCCGTGCTGTTCCCCGGACACCTCTACTCCCCCGAGCCTTCCGCCACCATGGGCGAGACCCGGGAACAGAACTACGTGTTCGCGCCCCGCAACGAAGCGGAGTGGCTGTCGATGTTCGGCTGACCCACGACCACCCCCGACGCCCGTGCGCCGTCGCCCGTCATACCGTTCGTCGACGGCGATGGCGTCACAGGAGCCGCCTACTTGCATCGCGTCGGCCGCTCGCGCTGTAGTGCGCGTGGGTCTGTCGAATCATCTCGGTCAACCCCGATGCCGGTTCGTGCCGACAAGTAGGTAACACGGATGATCACGTAGGCCGGCCCAGGCCAGCCCCGAGGGGGGTGACATGGGGGACGAAGACGCAACCGAGGATCCGACCGGCGAAACGGCCGGCGAGACGGCGCGGCCCACCACATCCCCGCTCGACAGCGACGAGACCTGGCAGCCGGGCCTGCGTCCCCTGCTCGAGGCCCACGCCCGCGAGTTCGTGCTGGCTGTCAGGGCCCGAGGAGAACTGGTCGGCTCCACCCAACAGGCGGCCCTGGGCTACACGCCCGAGGAGCAGGGCGGTCACCACATCGCCGAGACGCTCCACCCCGATGACCTCCCTCGCGTGTTCGACGTTCTCGAGCGAGCACGCCGGCACGCTGGTTTCGAAGAGGACATCCGCGTCCGTGCCCGCCACCGCGACGGAACCTGGCACGTGCTGGCCGCCACCATCATCGCCGTCACCGACGCTGCGCTGGACTTCGAGGGTGCCGTCGTGCGGGTACGCGATGTCACCGACGAGCTTCCCCCGGACCAGGCACTGGACCTCGACGTCGGCGGGGACGACGGCCGCTTCCTGTCGCTGGCCGAGGCGGTGCCACTGGGGATCCTCTCCGCCGACGCCCGTGGCTGGGTGGTGTACGCCAACAGCGCGGCGATCGACTTGTTCGGCCTGGAATCGAACGCCATGCTCGGCTCGGGGTGGACCCGAGCCGTGCTGGCCGAGGACCTCGACGACGTGGTGCGCACCGGCCGGGAGGTGATCCGTGACCACGAACCGCGTGAGGTCACGTTCCGCCTGGCCACCGGGCTGTTCCAACGGTGGGTCCACGCCCGGTTCGTGCCCCTCGGGGACGAACGGACGACCGGGTGGATCGCAACGCTCGACGACGTGACCGAACGCCGCCGAGCCGAGTCGCGCCTGGCCCACATGGCCACCCACGACAGCCTCACCGGTCTCCCCAACCGGGTGCTGCTCGAGGACCGGCTCCGCCAGGCCTACGGCCGGCTCCGTCGAGGCTCCCACTCGGTCACCGTCGTGTTCGTCGACCTCGATGACTTCAAGGATGTGAACGACCAGTTCGGCCACGCCGTCGGTGATGCCGTCCTCGTCGAGACCGCCCGACGCCTGCGGGCGGCGGTGCGCGACGTGGACACCATTGCCCGACTCGGCGGCGACGAGTTCGTGGTGGTGTGCGAATCGTTGAGCGACACCGAGGCCGAGGAGGTACTGCAGCGCCTGCGTCGCAACCTCGCCGCGCCCTTCACCATCGACGGCGAACGACTGGGCACCCCCGCCAGCTTCGGAGCGGTCACCACCAGCGAGCCCACCGAGGAGATCGAGGACCTGCTCGGGCGAGCCGACCAGGCGATGTACCGCGTCAAGCACGCCCGGCGCGCCGGCACCGACCCGCCGTGGCAAGCTGGTCGGGTGCCGACCGTCCCACCGATCTCCGTCCCGCCGGAAGCCCACGGGCCCCCGCAGGGGAACCACGACCGGCCCGCCTCGAGCGGCCCCGGTGACCGCTCGACCACCGAGCCCGACGGTGTCGACGTGGAGCCAGGCTCGACATGAGCGACCTCATCGAGCTGTCCTCAGCCATCATCGACGGCCGCAGCAGCGAATCGGCCACTCGTCTCACCCTGCAGCTCGGCGAGGTGACCGACGACGTTGCCGTCATCGAGTCCTTCTCCAACGTGGTCGCCATCCGTTCCGACGCGGGGCTCACGCTGTTCGACACCAGCCTCGAGAGCTTCGCCATGCCGGTGCTCGCTGCGCTGCGATCGTGGAGTCCCGAGCCGGTCCACACCATCGTCTACACCCACGGGCACGTCGACCACGTCGGCGGCTCAGAGGCCCTCGTTGCCGAAGCAGCTGCCGCTGGGAGGCCAGCGCCCCACGTGGTGTCGCACTCGGCGGTGCCTCATCGGTTCGACCGGTACCGTGAGACGCAGGGCTACAACGGGTGGATCAACGCCCGGCAGTTCGGCGGCGGCGGCCTCAGCGGACGGCAGCGCGCGTCCCCCGACGCACCCCCGCTGTTCCCCGGGGACTTCGTCCACCCCACACGCGTGTTCGACGACCGGCTCGGGCTCAGCATCGGCCAGCACACCATCGAGCTCCACCACGACCGGGGCGAGACCGACGACCACGCCTGGGCCTGGCTGCCCGACCTTCGGGCCATCGCCTGTGGCGACCTGTTCATCTGGTGCTTCCCCAACGCCGGCAACCCCCAGAAGGTGCAGCGCTACCCCCTGGAGTGGGCGCGCGCCCTGCGACGGATGTTGGCACTCGAACCCGAGCTGCTGCTTCCCGCCCACGGACTGCCCATCGCCGGGGCGGAGCGGATCGCCACAGTCCTGGGCGACGTGGCCGATGCGCTCGAGTCCATCGTCAGCCAGACGCTGGCTGCCATGAACGAAGGGCTCCCTCTCGACGACGTCGTCGCCGCCGTACAGCTCGATCCAGCGCTGCTCGAACGACCGTGGCTGGCCCCGATCTACGACGAACCGGAGTTCGTGGTCCGCAACACCTGGCGACTCTACGGCGGGTGGTACGACGGGAATCCGTCCCGCCTGAAGCCAGCACGCGACGCCGCCCTGGCCGCCGAGGTGGCCACCTTGGCCGGTGGATCGGCCACGCTCGTGGACCGGGCCACCAGCTTGGCTGCGGTCGGCGACGACGAGTCGCTACGCCTCGCCTGCCACCTCGTCGAGTTCGCCGTTCGAGCGGACCCCATGTCGGCCGATGCCCACGAGGCTCGGGCCTCGATCTACCGCCAGCGCCGCAGCGGCGAGCAGTCACTCATGGCTCGGGGCATCTTCGGCTGGACCGCTGAGCAGTCCGAGGCACGCGCTACGAAAGACGATCCTGGCGACCAGGCGTCCGACGGCGAGTGACCTTCTCGCATCGGCGCCCGCCGCGCCGTCGCTCGCGGCGGCCGACAGCGTAGGCTCGATCGACGAACCGTGCGCAGCCGCTCTGGCGCGCCGCACCCGAGGGGATCCCGACCATGACTCGTCCGCTGCGCTCCGTCGTTGCTCTGCTGGCCGCCGGATCACTGGTGCTCGGAGCCTGCGCCAGCGACGACGAGAGCGACGATCCACCACCGACCACCGCCGACGAGGTCGAGACGCCCCAACCGGACGACGACGAGGACGACGAGTCCGCCGACGGACCGGCCATCGACTACTCAGGGCGAGGGCCCCACGAGGTGGGCTACATCGAGATGGACGTCGACGGCGTCGAGGTGTTCGTCTTCTATCCCGCCGACGACGAGGGGCTCGACGACAGCGAACACGTCACCTCGATCTCCTCGACCGTCGCCTTCCCCGACGAGTTCGCCGAGCTGGTCCCCGACTTCTTCATCCAGGAACTTCCCGTCGACTACTACCCCGACGCCCCCGCCAGCGATGCCGGGCCCTTCCCCGTCGTACTCCACAGCCACGGCGCCAGCGGCTTCCCGCTCTACTCGGCCAACCACCTGAGCCACACCGCCTCGTGGGGCTACGTGGTGGCCGCACCCAGCCATCCGACGCGGAACCTGGCCGCCGCCGTCGGGGGTGGTGCCTCCACCGAGGCCTCCGACGTCGACGACCTCGCCGCCACGCTCGACCGCCTCGAAGCAGAGAACGGCGACGCCGAGAGCCTGCTCTTCGACACCATGGACACCTCGCTGGTCGGTGCCGAAGGCCACAGCGCCGGTGGGCGCGCCGTGCTGCAGTGGTCGATGACCGACGACCGAGTGCAGGCGCTCATCGGGCTCGCCCCGGCGCCTCCGGTTCGGCTGGACCTGCTCGTCCCCGACCAGGCCGACGAGACGAGTGACGACGAGGGCGAGGCCGATCCCGAAGGACAAAACGGCGCTCCGGTCGACGACCAGGACCGGGCAACGCTCACCGCCGAGGCGCTGGCCGAACTCGATCCCCCGACCGCGCCGACCCTGCTCATGCCCGGTGAACGGGACGGGGTCATTCCGCTCGAGTCCATCGCTGCCATCTACACGTGGTTGGCTGCGCCCAAGGCCATGGTCGTGTTGGCCGATGCCGGCCACAACCCCTTCCTCGACATCTGCGCACCCATCCGCGAACAAGGTGGCCTGGTGGCCAACGCCGGGGACTTCGCCGACGCCTTCGGTCCGCTGCTTGCTCTCGGGGAGGACGGATGTGTCGAGGGTTACCTCGAACCCGAGGCCGGCTTCGACCTGAGTCGACACCTCACGGTGGCCTGGTACCGGTGGGCGTTCGGCGAGGACGACAGCACGGCATCGCTGGCACCGTCGTTCCTCGAGGCCACGTTCCCCGATGCCACGGGCGACATCTCCGAGGATCTCTGACCCGTCGCCGTCACCCGGCGGTGGTACCGCCGTCGATGCTGAGCACGGCGCCGTTCACGTACGACGCCTCGTCGCTGGCCACATAGGCGACCATGGCCGCCACCGACTCGGGCTCCTGGAGTTCCCGGTCGAGGAAGGCACGCGCCACCAGCGACGAACTCGCGCCTTCCGGAGGCATGAACCCGGCCAGGATGCCGGTGTTCACCCCACCGGGGCACACGGCGTTGAAGCGGACGCCCTGACGCCCGTACTCGAGGGCCAGCGCCTTGGTCAGCCCCACCACGGCGTGCTTGGAGGCGCAGTAGGCCGCGCAGTAGGCCTGCCCCTGCATGCCGGTGATCGAGGCCATGTTCACCACGTTGCCCCGGCTGTCGAGCAGTGAGGGCAGTGCGGCCTGGACGAGGTTGAACGGCCCGCCGGCGTTCACAGCGAACATGGCGGCGAACCGCTCGGGCGTCTCCTCGTTGGTGTGGGCCGAACCGCCGATGCCGGCGATGTTGGCCACCACGTCGAGGCGGCCCGAGGCGGCGAGCACCTCGGCGATCACCTCGTTGACCGCTGCAGGGTCGGTCACGTCGAGGCCACGACCGTCGGCCTGGCCACCGCGCCGGGTGACCTCCTCCCCAGTGCGCTGCGCCCCCGCCTCGTCGAGATCGCAGCACCACACCGTGGCACCCTCGGCGGCCAACCGGTGGGCAGTGGCCCGGCCGATCCCTGCAGCGGCACCGGTGATCACCGCCACCTTGCCGGCGAATCGTCGCCCCACCTCGGGGGAATCAAAGGGGGCGGTGGGTGCGGGGGTCACGGCGCCTCAGCTCTCTGCGGGGGTGATGGTGGGCAGGGCTCTGTGCCCCAAGAATGAAACGTGTTCCATTCTGTCAGCCCGCCAACCCCAGCGCGGCCACTCCTCCGGCGGCGAGCCCGGCCAGGGCCACGGTCCACACGGCGAGCCCACCGAGGATCCACACCGCCACCCGCCGAGGAGCAATGCCCGAACCGGCCAGGACCAGTGCAGCCACGTGGGTGCCCACGCTCACCGGAGCGAGCGCAGCCAGGCCGGGCAGACCCCAGCGGTCGAGGAGACGGCGGGCCCGGTTCGACCGCCTCGAGCCGGAGGACAGCGGGGAACCGGTGCCGGCATCGGCGGTCACACCGGCGGTGCCCGGGGCGGTAGCGGCCGCTGGTGCCCGCCGTGCCCGACGAGCGCGGTACCAGGCGGTTGCTCGCCGCTGCAGCGCCAGCGCGCCCACCAGGGTGGCCGCATTGCCGACGAAGGCGACGACAGCCACCACCACCGGGTTCAGTCCACTGGCGACACCGACCGGCACCACCGCGGCGACCTCCAACCACGGCACGGCCGCACCTACGAGGACCGCTCCGTAGCCGAGGAGCGCGGCTCGTGTCACGGCTGCCCCCCGGCGGTTGCCGCCTCGCCGACCGCCTCGGGGGAGGGGGCCCCGCCGAGCCGATCCAACAGCGCCAACAGGTCGTCACGGGCACGACCCTCGGGCGGCGCCAGCCCGAAGGCATCCGCCAACCACAAGCCATCGGCGGCCAGGCGCAGGAGGGTGGCCGCCACCGCGTCGTCGGTGTCGGCCACTGCACGCTCCTGGTACGAACCGAACGCCGCCGCCATGCGGCCCAGCAGGGCGGGTCGGTTGGCCACCACTGCCAGCATGGTGGGGGCGAGGTCCGGGAGCGACGCCTCGGGGTCGGCGCAGACCCGGACATAGGCCCGTGCCCACCCACCCGGTGCCGGGTCGGCAGCCGAGGCGACGGCCATGGCCGCGTCGAAACGGGAGATCACCGAATCCACGATCGCCTCCATGAGGGCGTCCTTGTCAGGGAAGTGGTAGAGGAGACCTCCCTTGCTCACGCCTGCTTCCTCGGCGACGGCATCGAGGGTGAGATGCGACGGGTCCCGGCGAGCCACCGCGATGGCGGCATCCACCAGACGAGTGCGCGTCGTGGGGGTTGCAGGGTCGGTTGTGGGCCTCGGGGTTCGCGCCGTCATGGACCCACTATACCGTCTGGACGGTATAGCCAGACCCGGCGGATCGACCGGGCGCTCGCTCCCCTACAGTCCGCCCATGACCGATGTGCCGACCCCTTCCGCGCCCGACCCCGTCGACGACGAGACCCGCGACGCCCTGCTCGCCGTGGTGCGTCGCTTCGTGGCCGACGAGGTGGTCCCCACCGCCGCTCACTGGGACGCCACCGACACCTACCCCGAACCCCTCGTCGACCGGATGGCCGAGTTGGGCCTGTTCGGCATCACCGTCCCGGTCCGCTACGGCGGTGCCGGCCTCGACCTGGTCACCTACGCAGCGGTGGTCGAGGAACTGGCCTACGGCTGGATGAGCACCACAGGCTTTCTCAACACCCACTTCATGGCCTGCTACCTCATCGGCCGCTTCGGCACCGAGGAGCAGCGGCAGCGATGGCTCCCCGTGCTGGCATCGGGCGAGATCCGCGCCGCCTACTCACTGTCGGAGCCCGACGCCGGCAGCGACGTGGCCGCCATCCGCACCCGCGCCCGCCGCCACGGCGACCACTACGTGGTGGACGGCACCAAGACGTGGCTGACCAACGGACGCATGGCCGGTCTGGCCGTCACCCTCGTACGTACCAACGACACCGACCCCCCGCACCGCGGCATGAGCGTGCTGCTCGTCGACAAGGAGCCCGGGGCGTCAACCCACGGCGGGATCACCGTCGGACCCAACATCGCCAAGCTGGGCTACCGCGGTATCGAGACCGTGGAGGTGGTCTACGACAACCACGCCGTGGGGACCGACGCCCTCCTCGGCGGCGTGGAGGACCAGGGGTTCGCCCAGATGATGGCGGCCGTCGAGTTGGGAAGGGTCAACATCGCCGCCCGGGCCGTGGGTGTGGCCCGCCGCGCCTTCGAGGAGTCGATGCGCTACGCGCAGCAACGCCAGACCTTCGGCCGACCCATCGCCGAGCACCAGGCCATCAGCTTCAAGCTGGCGGAGATGGGCACCAAGCTCACGGCAGCCCGACTGCTCTACCAGGAGGCCGCCCGCAAGAAGGGGCGCGGCGAGCGCGCCGACCTCGAAGCCTCCATGGCCAAGCTCTTCTGCAGCGAGACGTGCTGGGAGATCTGCGCCGAGGCACTCCGCATCCACGGGGGCAACGGCTACGCCTCGGAGTACCCCATCGAGCGCCTCTACCGCGACGCCCCGTTGATGATCGTCGGCGAAGGCACGAGCGAGATCCAAAAGGTGGTCATCGCCCGGCGCCTCCTCGAGGAGCACCCACTCCGTTGACGGTCACCGGCGACGCCGACACACGCTGGTGCAGTGCAGGCCCACCGCCGGCGGCCTTCTAGGGTGGCATGGTCAGCGCCGCACCTCGACACGACACCGGGAGTTCCCATGGATGCCCAGCGCACCGTTCTGCGTGATCTGATCCTCGCGCGAGGGCACCTCCGGCTCGCCGCCCCCGTCCAGCTCTCGTCGGGCGCCATGAGCTCGGATTTCGTGGACGCCAAGGCGGCCCTGGCGCGGGGCACCGATCTCGCCACCGCCTGCCGGGCGTTCGTGGCGTTGAGCGAGGAGCTCGGCACCTCCTTCTCGGCCGTCGGTGGGCTGACCATGGGGGCCGACATGTTCTCCCACGGCATCGCCATGGTGGCCGACTGCCACTGGTTCGTAGTGCGCAAGCAGGCCAAGGGTCGGGGCACCAACCGTCGGGTCGAAGGGGCCAGGCTCGAGCCCGGCACCGAGGTCCTGCTCGTCGAGGACGTGGTCACCACCGGGGGTTCGCTCCTCGAGGCGCTCGGCGTCGTGCGGGATCTCGGGGTCGAGGTGCGCCTGGCCACCACGCTGGTCGACCGGGGCGACGTGGCCGCCGAACGGTTCGCCGCCGAGGGTGTGCGCTACCACCCGCTGTTCACCTACGCGGACCTGGGTCTCGACCCGGTGGTGCCACCGAACACATGAGCTCGCCCGACGCGACGCCACCGAAGCCGTCACGACCCCCGCCGCTGCGAGAGCGCGCTGGCGGGCTCACGGTGGTGGTCGTGGTACTCGCCGTCGTTCCCTTGCTGGTCGGCGCCCTGGTGGCCCTCGGCCGTCCGTGGTGGCCGGCGTCGGACTGGGCACTGATCGACCTGCGGACCCGAGACGTGGGCACCACCGACACCCCGCTGGTGGGCGTGTTCTCCCGGGTCGGGTGGAACCACCCCGGTCCCCTGCTGTTCTGGCTGTTCGCCCCGATCCAGCGGCTGGCCGGCAGCCCGGCAGGGCTGATGGCGGCCGCAGCACTGTGGAACGCCGTCTCGCTCACCACCGCGCTGTGGTTGGCCCGGCGCACCGGCGGCCGGGGATTCCTCCTGCTGGTGGGATCGGCAATGTCGGTGATGGTGGTGGTACTCGGTGGCGTGCTGGTGGACCCGTGGAACCCGTGGATCGCCGTGCTCCCCTTTGCCGTGTTCGTGCTCGCCACCTGGACGACGAGTACCGGCGACCTGGTGGGCATCCCGCTCGCCGTGATCTCGGGCAGCTTCGTCGTCCAGGCCCACATCGGCTACGCCGCCCTCGTCGTTCCCCTGGCGGTGTGGACAGCCGCTGCGCTGGCGTGGACCTACCGGCGGCGCACTGCCCCCGTTGAACCGACGAGCCGATGGCAACGGCCCACCATGGTGCTGACGGTGAGCGGCCTCGTCGGCCTGCTCCTGTGGATCGGACCCATCGTCGAACAAGTGACCACCTCACCCGGCAACCTCCGGCGCATCGCCTCCCACTTCGGCACGGCCGGCGAGTCCACGATCGGGCCCGCTGAGGCGCTGGGCATCGTCGCCCGCCAGTTCGCGCTGCTCCCGCCGTGGCTCGGCGGCGACGAACCCATCGACATCTTCACCGCTGGCCTCGTCCCCGCCTCGCTGTGGTGGGCGCTACCGACAGTGGCGTTGTTCGTCGTCGGCGTGCTCGTCGCCCTCCGACGCCGCGACGGGGTGGTGGTCCGACTCCAGGGCGCCCTGGCAGTGACCATCGTCGCCGGCGTGGTGGCCACGGCGCGCATCGAGGGTGACGCCTTCTTCTACCTGGTGCGCTGGTGGTGGGTGGTCTCCCTGCTCGTGTGGGTGTGCACGGCCTGGGCGCTCGGCCGGGCCATCCCTTCCGACCGTGGCGCCCACCTGGCTCGCCTGGGCGCGCCGGTGGCGCTCACCACCATGCTCCTCATGGGCATGGCCACCATCACCGAGCTGTTCTCGCCGGTGGAGACCACCACCCACAACCTGGCCGTCGAGGCTATTGCCGACGACCTCGCCGCTGCGCTCGACCGCGACGGTCGCTACCTGATCGCGCCCATCGGGGTGTCGTGGTTCGAGACCTATTTCGGTGTGGTGAACGAGCTCGACCGACGAGGGTTCGACGTGGTGGCCGACGAGCGGTTCACCAGCCACTTCGGTGCGCACCGTATCGACGACGGACAGCCCGTGGATGCCACCATCCTGGTGGCCACCGGCGACGTCGTCGCTGAACTGCGCAACGACGACGAGCTTCGGACCGTCGCCGGCTATGACCCACTCAGCCCCGACGAACGAACGGAACTCGACGAGTTGCGCGCCCGGGCGCGGCGGGATCTCGTGGCCGCCGGCCGAGACGACCTCCTCGGGTCCGTCGATGACGGTGGCCTCCGCTACTTCGCCATCGATGAACCCGCCATCGACGGCACGGCCGCCGAGCGCATCGGTGACCTGCTCGAGGCCGGGACGTGGGTCGAGGTGTTCGTTGCACCGCCACGTTGGGATGGCGCCGGCTGATCGGCACCACTGCCGAACCGGGGGCCACAGCACCCGGGGACGACCGATGGCCAGCCGGAACGCCCGTACGCCCACCAGGGCTAACGTGGCCGACCATGGGTGTCCGACGCTTCGCCTTCCCGGAGGGAGGCGACCTGTCCTCGCTGCTCGCTGGTGTGGCCACCCGCACCCCACTGGTCACCGATGACGAGGTCCGTGTGGTGCGGACCCTGTACGACACCTTCGACTGGCGCATCTGGGGCGATGACGGCCTCCTCGAACACGAACGTCCCGACACCCCCGGCGGCGAGGGCCATCTCGTGTGGCGGCGACGTTCGAGCGGGGAGGTACTCGGCCGCCTGGAGATCGACGATGTCCCTCGCTTCGTGACCGAGCTGCGCTCGGGCCGGCTGGCCGACCGACTGGCGCCGGTGGTCGACGTCCGGGCCATCGAGCCCCTCACCCGGCTGACCACTGACCGCCAGACCCTCCGCATGATCGACGACGACGACAAGACCGTGGCTCGAGTGGTCGTCGACCGCTCCACCGTGGTGCCGCTGGATCGTCCCCACGGCACACGTGCTGAACCTCGCACGCTCCAAACCACCATCGAGGTCGTCCCGGTTCGTGGCTACCCGAAGGCCGCCAAGGAGCTGAACCGGCTGCTCGAGGCACAGGTCACCCTCCGTCCACAGGCCGAGAGCTCAGCGGTGGAGGCACTGCGGACGAACCGCCGCCGGCCGGGTGACTACAGCTCCAAGCTGGCCCTCGAGCTGAGCTCGACCATGACGGCAAGCGAAGCCTGGTGCACGGTGCTGCGCACGCTCCTGGCCGTGATGCACACCAACGAGGACGGCGTGCGCCACGACCGCGACCCGGAATTCCTCCACGACTACCGGGTGGCCATCCGACGCAGCCGATCGGTGCTCGCCCAAGGCAAGGGGGTGTTGCCCGACGCCGAGCGCCGACAGTTCGCCGACGAACTGCGCTGGCTCGGCGGCGTGACCAGCCCGGTCCGAGACCTCGACGTGGAACTGCTCGAGCTGCCGACCTACGACACCAGCCTGCCGACGTCGTTGCGCGGCTCACTCCAGCCGCTGGCCGACTGGCTGCAGGCACGCCAACGCGCCGCGCATGGCGACCTGGTGGCCGCGCTCGACGGCGAGCGGTACCGAGAACTGCTCGCCGCCTACGCCACCTGGCTGGATCACCCGGGCCACGACCCTCGTGCCCCCGAGGCAGCTCATCCGTCCTCCGCCGTGGCCGCCGCCCGGATCGCCAAGGCGTTCCGCCGTGTGGTCCGCGACGGGCGACGCATCGACGACACGAGCCCTCCGGAATCGCTCCACGACCTGCGCAAGGACACCAAGAAGCTTCGCTACGCCCTCGAGTGCTACGGCAGCCTGTTCCCCCCCGAGACGGTCCGCCCCATCGTGCGCCACCTGAAAGTGCTCCAGGACTGCCTGGGCGAGTTCCAGGACTGCGAGGTGCAGGCACTGTCGTTGCGCACCGCGGCCGACGCCCTGCTCGCCGAGCAGCGGACCCAGGCAGCCACCCTGATGGCCATCGGTCACCTCGTCGAACACCTCGACGAACGACAGGCAGAGGCCCGAGCCGCGTTCAACCGCACGTTCCGCCAGTTCGACACCGACGAGGTGGGTCACCTGGTCTCGCTCGTCCGCGACCACGGGCGGGCCAGCCTCGCTGCATCCCCCGCCGGCCGAGAGGAGCACTGACCATGGCAGCGATCGTGCTGGCCAGCTACAGCAGCAAGGGCGGGGTGGGTAAGACCGCCGCCGCGGTGAACCTGGCGCACGTGGCCGCCGAGCAGGGGTGGCGAACGCTCGTATGGGACCTCGACCCCCAGGCGGCGGCCACGTTCTACTTCCGGGTGAAACCCAAGGTGAAAGGCGGAGGCCGAGCTCTCATCCGACAGAAGCGCCCGCTCGACGACGTGGTCAAGGGCACCGACTTCGAGGGGCTGGACCTCGTGCCGGCCGACTTCTCCTACCGCAACCTCGACCTCGTCCTCGACGACACGAAGAAGCCGTTGCGACGCCTGGCCAAGGTCCTCAAACCGATCGCCCGCGACTACGACGTGGTGCTCCTCGACTGTCCACCGAGCATCTCGCTGGCGTCCGAGAGCGTCTTCGAGGCCGCCAACGCGCTGATGGTGCCGGTCATCCCCACCACCCTGTCGGTGAGGACGCTGGAACAGCTCGACGACTTCCTGGCCGACGCCACCAGCCCGCCCCGGCTCATGCCCTTCTTCTCCATGGTGGACGGCCGCAAGCGCCTCCATCGGGATGTCATGGAAGCGCTGCGTGCCAGCCGGACGGACCTGTTGACCACGACCGTGCCGGCCACCGCCGACGTCGAACGCATGGGCCTCCACCGCACTCCCGTCACAGCGCAGGCTCCGCGCTCACGCGCTGCCGCTGCCTATCGCGACCTGTGGGCCGAGGTCATCGCCACCTGTCGCGCCGACCGCTGACGGCGGAACCGGGCGAACGCCGGCCACGGGGTCGGTCCGTTGGACGACAGTGGGACCGAACGAGGCACAATGGTTCGTGATGACGAGCCAGCCCGATACCACCGCTGAGGACGTCCACGCCGATGCCGACACCGACGCCGGATCCTTTGTCATCGATGCTGCGTTCGACGACCCGGTGCCGCCGGCCACCACCAAGCGCCCCAACCTCGACTTCGTGACCGAACGGCTGGCCACCGGCGGCGACCTGCACCCGGTCGAGGAGGTGGCGCGGACCGACCTCGAGGCGATGCTCGAGCTGGGCATCACCCACATCGTCGACACGCGCATGGAGTGGAGCGACGAGGACTTCGTGGCGGAGCACGCGCCCGAGGTCACCTACGTCCACCTCGGCGTCGACGACGCCGGCCAGCGACTCCCCGACGAGTGGTTCGATCGGGGCATCGGTGCCGCGGTCGGGGCGCTGGCGCTGCCCGACACCCGCGTGCTCGTGCACTGCCACATGGGGATCAACCGGGGCCCCAGCCTGGCCTTCGCCGTGCTGCTCCACCAGGGGCTGCCGGTCACCGACGCCCTGGCGGCCATCCGGACGGCTCGCCCCATCGCCGCCATCGGCTACGCCCACGATGCCCTTCGACATCACCACGTCGCCAACGACGTGCCCTTCGACGTCCGTGAGGAGAACTGGGCGACGCTCGACCGCTGGATGTCTGAGAACCGGATCGACGTCGAACGCATCATCCGTGGGATCCGTGCCGAGGAAGGCACGATCTTCAAGAGCATGGGAGGATGAGCGTCGGCCGGTTCGCTCCCAGCCCGACCGGCCCACTCCACCTCGGCAACCTGAGGACCGCGCTCGTGGCCTGGCTCACCGCACGGCGAGCCGCCAGCGCCTTCCACCTCCGCGTCGAGGATCTCGAAGCCGTGCCCCTGGCGAGAGAGCACGAGACCGAACAACTCGCCGACCTCGCCGCGCTCGGCCTCGACTGGGACGGTCCGGTCATCCGCCAGACCGACCGGCGAGCCGCTCACGACGCCGCCATCGACCACCTGGCCGCACGAGGGCTGCTCTACGAGTGCTTCTGCACCCGCCGCGAGATCCGGGAGGCCACGGTGGCCCCCCACGCCGATCTGCCCGAGGGTGCGTACCCGGGCACCTGTCGCCACCTGACCGAACGTGAGCGCGCCGAGCGGCGGCGGTCCGGTCGACCACCGGCGCTGCGGCTGCGGGCCGACGGCCGACAAGTGGCCTTCGCCGATCTGCTCAACGGAACGGTGCAGGGCACCATCGACGACTTCGTCGTCCGCCGCAACGACGGCGCCCCGGCGTACAACTTGGCGGTGGTGGTCGACGACGACCACCAGGGCGTCGAACAGGTCGTGCGAGGTGACGACCTCCTCGATACCACCCCCCGCCAGGTCCTGCTCGCCGACCTGCTCGACGTGACGCCACCGACCTATCTCCACGTACCGCTGGCACTGGCTCCCGACGGAGAGCGCCTGGCGAAGCGGCGCGGCGCTCGCTCGCTCGGCGACCTCCGACGACTCGGTGTGTCGATCCCCGAGATCCTTCTCGCCATGGCCACGAGCCTCGGGATCGACCTCGCCCGCCCGCCCTCCACCGCCGCCGATCTCCTTCGCGACTTCGAACCCCGCCGCATCGCTCGCCAACCATGGCTGGTCCCACCGCAGGGGGACGGTACCGGGGCGCTCGGGTGAACCAGCCGTCCCGGTATGGAGGACGGGCGGGCCGAGACGCAGGGCACGCCGGCGGGTAGGAGCGTCAGTCGGAGGGGTCCACCTGGACGATCGACCGGTGTTCGGGGATCCAGCGCAGGTCGAGTGTGACCATGCTGTCCATCTTGTCGCTCAGCGACGAGACCAAGTCGTCGATACCCGGCGGATCACCCGCACCGACCACCGTCACCTGGATCTCGCCGCCGTTCACCGCGATGTTCATCACCCTGGTGTCGTCTCGATCGACGAGCCAGGAGTCCACCACCGTAGCCACGGTGTTCTCGTGCGACACCGATCGGGCGATCTGGTTCCCTGACACGATGAGAGGGAGGCTGACCGCGAGCGTCCCGGCCAACAGGGTGGCCACATAGACGCTGACCCTGTGCTGCTCTGCTTCGAGTCGGGCCACCGGGCTGTAACCCGAGAGCACGAGGACGAAGCCGCCCGCCAACATGATGGCCACCAGGTTGGTCGCGTACAGGAGGAACGCGCCGATCGCATCGCCGTAGAGTCCGGCCTGCAAGGTGATCCCGACGACGCTGAGCGGCGGCACCAATGCCACGGCGATAGCCACGCCCGGCAACGAGTCGGCCACATCCTCGCGGGCCAAGGCGAAGGCGCCGGCGGCGCCGGCGGCGATGGCGATCAGCAGGTCCAAGAAGGTCGGTGACACCCGAGAGGCGATCTGTGCGTTGGTGTCGAGGTCGGCGAGGACGGGCAGGAAGCGCGCTGCGATGAACGAGAAGGCGATGGCCCCTGCGGTTCCACCCGCCACGATGAGGGCGCTCACCCCCGCCCGCCCCGGCAGTCCGGTGACGAGCGCGGCCGTGGTGGCCATGATCGGGACCATCAACGGAGCAATGAGCATGGCGCCGATGACCACCGCCGTCGAGTCGGTGATGATGCCCAAGGTGGCGATGAACACCGACAGCAGGAGCAGCACGGTGAAGCGTGCCAGGCGAGGGCGATACGCAGCGCCCTCGAAGAACAGTTTCTCGTCGAGCCGGTTGCGGTCCTCGACCGGGAGTTCTCTTGCTCGGAGCCACAGGCGCAGCACACGAGCGGTCTCGGCCGGGTCGGGGTCGACGAGATCGTTCTCCCTGCGCGGCGCCGCGTAGGTGACGGCGATCGCCCCGGCGACGACCCATGCCACACCGATGGCCAGCACCGTGGCTCGCGCCGCCATGACCGGCCACACCAACGGAACGATGCCACCAGCCACGGCCAGGAGCCCCTTGGCCACCAGCCAGGATCGTTCGCCGCTGCGACGGCCGGCGAACCCGCCCCGCACGAGCGACACAGCGCCGTACGCTACGAGAAGCGCGCCCACGGCGCGGCCGAGCACCATCACGCTGGCGTCTGGCCAGACCACCAGCACGAGACCCGCCCCGGACGCTGTTGCAATCTCAGCGAGACGGCGGTGTCCGCCGCGTCGACGGGCAAGCAGGAAGTCGAGCGCCGCCGTCGCCACCAGCGCGCCACCTACGACGAGAGCTAGGAAGTCCGGGTCGCCCTCGGGACCGAAGAGCACGATCAGGAAGGCGACGATGGCAATCGTCGCCCGTCCGGTGGCCCGGTTGACGACGGCGGGATGGGTCAGGCGCTCACGGAGCGCCGCCAGCCGGTCAGTGCTCGACTGGTCCGCCGTCGAGTCGCCGGTGCGACGTCGCTCCTCAGACACCGACGAGCCGCTCGCTCAGCATGTGCAGATGATGGCACGCACCAGGTGCGCGCCGGGTCACCCGCCAGCGAGGACGGGACCCTCGGCCTCGGGGACTCCGAGTGCAGGCGCCACGCGACCGATCCGACTCACGGGCGACTCGAACTCCCAGTGGTACCAATCCGTGCCACCACTGTTGATGGAGATCTCCCAATTGGCCTGGGCCGTCCGCCCGAGGGAGTCGTCGATCACCATGGTGGCCGGCGGGAAGGTGCTGAGCTTCGGCACCACCTGCTCCCAGTCCGTCCGATGTGCCGACTGGCGTGCCTCTTCCATCTGCCGGTACCAGGCCCCGTAGTCGTGCGCCAGCTCCAGGGTGGTCGGGTAGTGACGGTCACGTGCGGGCAGATGGGCATGCTGCACGGCGAGCACCGTGTCGAGAACAGCGTCATCGGGCAGACCGAGATGTTCGACGAGCAGGACTCGTAGGTCGGCGATGAACAGCGCCCAGCTCACCGGGGTCAGGCGAGTGTGCGGAAGGGAGCGCAGCACGACATCGAGTAGGGGCAACCGGTCGCGATGCGCGTCGACGATCTCGACGACCCGCTCGTAGAAGTCGACCTCGCTCATCGCAGCGACCGCCCGAACGTGCAACGAGACGTGGCGGAAAGCGCCGAAGAAGTCACCCGTGGTGTAGATGTCGGCGAGACGGCTCATGTGCTGCCAGTCCGACTCGGTGTAGGTGGCTGTCTCTCGCAACACCTCGCCCGGCCGGGCCACGATTCCGTTCTCTCGCCGATAGTCGGGGTCGTTCATGGGGGCGTTGGGAAGCAGCACCGTGGGGTACACGAACCCTCGCACGTTGCGGTTGATGGATTCCTGCAGGTCACGACGGAACGAATCGAGGGTGGAGCCGGGAAGACCCATCATCAGCTCGACGGCCAACGGAAGGCCGTTGGCACTGAACTCGGCCGCCATGTCGTTGTACTTCTCCGTGCGAATGTTCTTGCGACGGATGGTGGTCAGCGTCGGCTGATCCATGCTCTGCAGGGCGAGCTTGCCCTCGGTCAGGATGCCCGCGTCGGCGAACGTCTCGATGATCGCCGTGAGGTACTTGACGGTGTTCTTGGCGTAGTTGGTCGTCACCGTCTTGGGGAAGCCGTACTCCTTCTTCAGCTCGGCGAAGCGCTGTGCGATGGCGACATCGCGTTCGAAGATCCCGTAGTTGGCATCGGCCATGAAGACGCGGTAGATGCGATGTTCTGCGCACCACTGCAGTTCCTCGTACACGCGCTCTAGGGAGAACTGCCGGATGCGCGAGTTGGTGGCTGACCCCCAGTCACAGAACGTGCACCCGTAGGGGCATCCGCGGTTCGTCTCGATGATGGCCATGGCCTGTTCGCCACCCATGCCGATGATGTCGAACCAGCCGGTGAGATAGGGCGAGGGCAGACTGTCGAGCTCGGCGATCCGATCGCGCGGACCGCTCCGGACGAAGCCGGCCTCGGTCCGGTACGACAGGCCGGGCACATCGGCCAACACCGACAGGTCGGCGGGGCCCTTGCCGTCCCAGACTCGCAACGCGTCGAGGAGGTCGAGGAAGGTTGTCTCCCCTTCACCGTGGACGACGACGTCGACATCTGGGTGGTCGTGGAACCAGCGCTCGAGGTCGTCGGTGTACTTCGGGGCATCGGGGCCACCGTGTACGTTCACCGTGGCAGGATTCGTGCTCTTCACGATGGCACTGAGTCCGAGGTGAGCAGCACTCGACCAGAGGTAGTCGGAGAACAAGAAGATGCCGCCACGTCGCGCCGCGTCGCGCACGCCTGCTTCCTTGAACCAGATGCGGGGATGGAACACGTAGTGATCACTGAAGTCCCGCGGTCCGTTCGTGGCGTTGGCCAGCAGCATTCCCAACCCGAGCGGCAGCACGGACCGCGACTGGACGACCCCCACGACCTGGACTCGATCCGAGAGGCCACGGTCACGGCGGGCGGCTTCGTCGCGTTCGTGCGCGGCGATGACACCCGCATAGGCGCGCTCGATCCGCATGCCGCTGCGCATGCGCTGTCTGCTCTGCTCCACCAACTCTGACGCCACCCGATGCTCCGGGTCGGTCGGATCGAAGCGGCTCACCAGGCGGGCATTCCGCAGGCGCTGCAGCGTCGATGCCACCTCGTCGAAGGTGAGGCCCATGGCAGCGCTGGCACTCACCATCTCGGCGATGGCCTCGCTGGCGGGACGTGGTCGCGCGAGTCCCAGGGCGACCATCAGGCCGACGGGGGAAAGCCTGATCCGGCACACACCTTGGTGGTCCCACCACTCGAACCCTCCACCGCGGACCAACAGGTAGAGGGGCAGGCACATCACCTCGAGCGGCTCGTCGAGCGGCGCTTCCACCGTGGGTCCGTCCACGTCGACGTCATCGATGGCGGGCTCAGTGCCGTACCAGTCGGGGGTGACCTCGAGCGGCGGCGCCCCGAGGTCGTCCGGCCCGTTGCGCAGCAGCCCGCGGGTGACCAGTGCCTCCCAGGTCCCGTGCAACGCCGCCCGGTCCTCTTCTGCATCACCCCCGACCGAGCCCGCGTAGGCGAGGAACGCCTCCCGAGACGCAACGTCGCCAGCCGACAGGCCAGCCAGCGCGGCAACCGCCGCCGGCGCCAGTCGATTGGCGACGGCATCGTCGGCTCTCGGCAGGAAGATGCCGTCAGACCTCAACAGCACCACGGTCGACGGAGCGAGGCGCAGCTCGCCCCGCTCCGGATGTGAGGTGGGATCAGGAACCATCGTGCGCGTCTCGGTTCGTCAGGGTGCGGCCGCCAAGGCCGAAGACTACTTCGCCAACCGGTGACGTGCGCTTCGTAACCATCGCTCCGTGCTGCCCGGAACTGAACCCGGCTTCAGCCGTCGCTGGCGCTGGACCCGAACGATACACGCAATGTTCCCGATGGCATCGTAGAGCGGCCGAACCCGGCATGCGCGCCCGGGCTCGGGAAGCCGGAAGGGTCGCAGCCGTTCAGAGCGTCGGGGTCCCAGCGGTGGTCGTGGTGGTCTCGCCCGACGTGGTGGTCGTGGTCTCGCCCGAGGTCGTCGTGGTGGTCTCGCCCGACGTGGTCGTCGTCTGTCCAGCGGTGGTCGTGGTGGTCTCGCCAGCGGTGGTCGTGGTGGTCTCGCCGGCGGTGGTCGTGGTGGTGGGTCGCTCGCACACGGCCCGGCCCTCGGCGAACGCCGTCTGGAGCGCGTCCCGGGTCTCGGGACCGATGGCCCCGTCAACCTCGAGTCCCTCGGCCCGCTGGAAGTCGGCGATGGCCTCGAAGGTCGCCTGCCCCTCGATACCGTCAACCGGTCCGTCGTAACAGCCCACGGCGGCGAGTTCGCGCTGCCAGACCATCATCGTCTCGGCGTCGACCTCGGTCGCGTCCTCGTCGGTGTCACTGTCGTCGCCACCACAGCCGGCGGCGAGGAGGCCGAGGACAGCGAACAACGAGGCCATCAGCACCACGGCGCGATGCCGGTGCACTGGACGGGTGGTGGGGTTGGTCTCGGTGATCGACATCATTCCTCCTGGCGACGACATGCGGTGGCCGATGCTACTCATCCGCAGCGACCTGCGTGGCCATCACCGGTCGGTGACACACGGCGTGCCTGTCGGACACGGATCGGGGAGCTGTCCGTCGAGCAGGAACGCCACCACGGCCAACAGCGCGGCAGGCTCGTCGGCAGGCATGCCGTGCGGGTCGTCGCCCTCTCGTGGCGGCACGTTGGCAACCGGTGGCGCTGGCGTGCCGAAGTCCCACATCAGATAGAGCGAACCGTCCCAGGGCCACGACGGGACGGGGTCGATGCCCCAGAACGGTTCGACGTCGGGACTCCGCCCGTCGCCGAGGCCTGGGCTGCGCACGGGCACGTCGGCCGTGCGGGCCAACACGTCGGTGGCCACGTTCGCCACCTGGTGGTCGCCGAACGCAGCCAACAGCAGGATCCGGCTCGGGCCCGTGCCGGGGAGGGGATCCTCCGTGAGATGCGCGCTGTACCCGTTGTTCTCGCCGCGATCCCACAACTGCTGGGCGAGCGCCAACAGCAGCTGCTGGTCGACAGCGTCGGGTGTGGCCTCGGCCAGGAGCAAGGCGAAGGGATCGAAGTCGATGCTGCGGTCGAGGAGCGTCGAGTAGTTCTGGGCCGGCACGAGCAGGGCGGCGCTGTCCCAGTCCGTTGCCACCGCTGTGGTGGCACCCCCGAGGATCCCGCCCTGGCTGGCGCCCACGTAGGCCATCCTCCCGTCGAGCACCGGCTCACCATCGGTATCGGCGAACTCGGGGGCACCGACGAAGCCGTCCGGCGCCACCAGCAGCCGTCCGAGGAACAGCTGGTTGACGTGCGCCTGTTGGAGGCGGTCAGGGATGATGCGGAAGTCGGAGAAGTCCCCGAGCATCGTCCCGATGGCCGGAATGTCGTCGCGCGCCATGCCGATCCAGTCGGTGCCGCACACCGTGGCGCCGATGAGCGGAGCGGCGATGGCACCCACGGTGAGGGCTTCCTCGGCACCACCGAGCAGCCCGTGCCCGTAGAGCACCGCCGGATTCGGCCCGGGCGCCGCAGGCACCACGCAGATGAACCGCGCGTCGTAGGTGCCGGTGATCTCCGGCACGCCGTCAGGCACCCCGTCGTTGGCCAACATGCTGGCCGGCGCGCCACCGTCGGTGAGGAACAGCGGGACCTCGAACGTGCCGGTCACCACCGTGGCCCCGTCGATCTCACCATCGGCCACGCTGGCCACCTCGAAGGCGGGGGCGCCGTCGCCGAGTTGTTCGAAGGCCAGGTCCCGCATGGCCAGCAATCGGCCGGTGACGTCCTCGGTGGACCGAACGGTGAAGTCCCAGGCCAGGTAGAGGTCGTCCCGGTCGATCCCAGCCGTGTCGAGGTCGTCGAAGACCCGCTCCATCGCCGGACGACGCGCCTCCACCGGATCGAGATCGCTGGGGAGGGCGTCCCGATAGGTGACAAAACCCGGGGACGCCTCGATCGGGGAACCGTCGCCGTCGACGAGACCCCGGAGTGCCACCACATGACGATGGCCCTCGGTCAGGTTGCGGGCAGGGCGGATGAGCAGCGCCGTGGCCTCGTCGGCCACCTCGGGTGCCTGCAGGCGTTCGGGGGTGAGGTCGGCCAGGTTGTCGGCGTCGAGTTCGGCCCAGTAGGGCACCCGCTCACCGGTCTCGGCGTCGAGTAGCACGATCGGCGCGGCCCCCTCGAGGGAGGCACCGATGTCGGTGATGGGTGCCATCCCGCTCGCTGCCGGATCGAGCCCGGGCACGACCACCACGATGGGGCTGCCGGCAGAGAAGCCGTCATTGCGGTTCCACTCGGTCGGGTCGACGGGATCACCAGCAGCGTTGGTCGGCATCGAGGCCACGTCGAGCGCCACCTGCCGTCCGGTCGGGGTGTCGGCGGCGATGGTGAAGTGATCGCTCGGGAAGGGGAGGAGACAGTGGCCGGCATCGAAGTGCTCACAGCGCTCCGGGGCGTCGAGCGTCAGGGCGATCGCCGTATCGCCTGCCTCGGATTCGTCGGCGTCGTCGGAACGCTCGGCATCGTCTGCCGAGCAGGACGCCGCCACCACGACCAACACGAGGACGGCGGTCCGGCGCAGCCATCGGCCGAGGATCGAACCGTCTGCGCACCGGGTGCCCGCTCCCGGTGTCTCCCCTGTCGTGCAATCAACGTTCATCCGTCCCCCTCGGCTCGCCGTCGGCGTGAGCGCCTCGAACATAGCTGTCCCGTCCGCCAGGACCTGGTTCCGCCGGGGTGCAGGTCGAGGTGGTGCGACTCAGGCGGGGCTGTCCCCCACTCCACGGGCGTCGATCTCGGCGTAGCCGGCGAGCAGCTCCCGCTCCTCGTCGCGTCGCGGGAAGGCCACGGCGACCAGCGCCGCTCCTCCCACCGAGGCCGCCACCCCGGCGGCGTACGCCCAGTTCGACCCGGTGACGAACGACTCGCGGGCAGCCGCCACGATGGCCTCGGCGTACTGCGGGTACTGCTGCGCGGTGGTGGCGGCGCTCGAGTAGGACTTGGTGAGTTCGTCGGCCACGTCTGAGGACACCTGGGCAGCCTCCGGGGATGCGGCGATGGCCCGGGCGAACGCCGCGGCGTAGCCGGCAGTGAGCAGCGCCCCCAGGATGGACTGCATGACGGCGCCCCCGAGGTCGCGTTGCAGATCCGCCGTTCCCGACGCCATGCCGGCCCGACGGACGGGCACCGCCCCGGTGAGCGACCGCGACGCCGGCGTTCCGGCCAGCCCGACCCCGGCACCCACCAGGAGGTAGGCCAGGCCCACCTGCCAGTACGGGCTGTGATCGGTCCACAGCACCAGCATGGCCACGAAGCCGGCGATGCAGAAGCCGTAGCCGGCCAGGAGCGTCGAGCGCGAACCGTTGCGTTCGACCAGCCGCGCCGAGATCGGCGCCACCACCACCATGGCGAGCGCGCCGGGGAGGATGGCCAGTCCGGATTCGAGGGTCGAGTACGCCAGCACGTTCTGCAGGAACTGCTGGCCGATGAACATCGCCCCCATCAGCGAGCCGAACACGATGATGCCGGCCACCGCCGCCACCCAGAAGATCCGCCGTCCGGCGACCGACAACTCGTACAAGGGGTTCGGGGCTCGTCGTTGGCGAACAACGAACAGCGCACCGGTCACCACAGCGGTGCCGGCGAGCGCCAACGACCAGGTCCCCTTGCCCTGCTCGGGTGCGAAGTTGATGGCCAGGACGACCCCCGCCACCAGCAGCACCGAGAGGACCCCACCGAGGTTGTCCACCCGGGCGGTGGTCTCGTTCACCTTCGCCGGGATCAGGATGGCGGCCAGCACGAAGGCAACCACTGCCACCGGAATGGTCACCACGAACACCGACCCCCAGTAGAAGCGCTCCAACACAGCACCGGAGACGAGTGGCCCCAACGCAGCAGCGGCACCACCGAACGCCGACCACAGCGCGATCATCCTGGTGCGAACCGGCCCCGCCCACAGGGCGGCGATCAGCGCCAACGTCGTGGGGTAGGCCATGCCCGCTGCCACACCGGCCAGCACCCTCGCCGCCATGAGAACCTCCACGCTGGCTGCCACCGCGGCCAGGACACCGAAGGGAATCGACAGCCCCGTTCCAGCGAGCAGCATCAGCTTGCGTCCGTGCCGGTCGCCCAGGGCACCGAGCCACAGCACTGAGGAGGCCAGGCCGAGCGAATAGCCGACCGCCACCAGGTTGAGCGACGTCTGGCTGGCGTCGAAGGCGTTCCCGATGTCGGGGAGTGCCACGTTGGCCACACCGAGGTTCACGTTGGCCACGGCGGCGACGAGGATCAGCGCGGCGATGACCAGCCCCGACCGGGCTGGGCCGCTCGAGGTGCCCACCGCCGCGCCGCCCGGCTCCGCAGCGTGCGTGGTCACCGCGCTGTCCCTCCCGGCCCAGTCAGCCCGGTCAGCCCAGTCAGGCTGTCCGGCGACGATGACGGTGCCGATCGCACCGTCACAACTCGCTCAGCTCGGGCAGCAACCCCTCGGCGAACTCGACCAACCGCCCCTCGCCCTCGCTCGGCCATCCGCAGATCAGATAGCCGAAACCCGCAGCGGCGAACCCCTCCGCCTGCGCCCGGACGGCATCCCAGGGCTGGGACAGATCGAGCGTGGCCGATCGCAGGATGTCCTCAGGGTTCCGTCCGCACTCCTCTGCCAGCCGGCTGAGCTTCTCCGACCGGGCCGCCATCTCCGCCACGCCCCCGAAGGAGTGCCAGGCGTCGGCATGGCGGGCAGCCATGGGGAGGGCCTTCCGCTCTCCGGTGGCCGCCACCCACAACGGAGGATGCGGGCGCTGGCGAGGTTTGGGGTCCAACGTGGCGTGCTCCAGTTGCCAGACCTGCCCATCGAAGCTGAAACCGTCGGTGGTGAACAGCCCTCGCAGGATGGTGAGCGCCTCGTCGGTCATCTGAAGGCGTCGGGCGGTGGTCGGGAACTCGATGCCGAGCGCTCGGTGCTCGGGTTCGAACCAGGCCGAGCCGAGCGACACCTCGAGGCGGCCGTCCGACACGTGATCAATGGTGACCGCCTGCGCCGCCAGCACGGAGGGGTGCCGGTAGGTCACGCCGGTGACCAGGACCCCGAGCCGCAACCGGTCGGTCAGACCGGCCAGCGCCGCCACGGTCGTGTAGGCCTCGAAACACTCCCCCGGGCCGCTCCCGTACATCGGCTGGAAGTGGTCGAATCCCCACCACCCGTCGAAGCCCACCTCCTCGGCGAGTTGCACCCGCCGCACCAGTTCCTCCCACGACATCCGCTGCTGGCTGGCCTCGAGTCCGAATCGCATGGCCACAGTCTGACCGATGGCGTCGTCCGCCGTCAGCGCTCCACTCCCCGCTCTGCTCCGCTCAGCGCCACCCTGGGACCAAGGGCCGTGGACACATCGACAGCCGCGCCAGGACAGCTACTGTTCCCCCTCATCGACCGGAGCCCCCGACCTTCTTCACCGTGAGCGCACCCCGCCTCGAACCGCCGGCCTTGCAGTGGACCGGTCCCGACGCCTTCGAGATCGACGGGGTGGCCTTCGTCCACGCGCTCGCGCAGCAGTCGAAACCCGGCCGCTTCGTCATCGCCAAGCCCCGACAGCTCGTCGAGCGCTACATCGACACGGTGACGACCGTCCCCGACGCCACGATCGTCGAGCTGGGCATCTTCCGCGGCGGCAGCGCAGTGCTCACCGCTCTGGTCGCCCGACCTCGCAGGCTCGTCGTCGCCGACGTGCGGGCGGAACCGGTGATCGAGCTCGAGCAGTTCGTGGCCGATCGTCAGCTCGATACGGTCGTTCGTCGCAGGTACGGGCTCGACCAGGCCGACCGTGCTCAAGTGGCGGCACTGCTCGACGAGGAGATCGGCGAGGCTCCGATCGACCTGGTGATCGACGACGCTTCGCACCGCTACGAGCCAACGCTCGCCTCTTTCGAGGTCATCTTCCCCCGCCTTGCCGTCGGTGGCCGGTATCTCATCGAGGACTGGAGGAGCCGCGCCAAGGTGGCGTATCGGATAAGGGAGGTCCGGCGAGGGGCGACAGGAGACGAGGTGGCACCTCTCGCCTCTCCCCTCGGTGAGGAGTCTCGGCAACAGTTCCGCCGCAACATCGTGTCCAACCGCGCTGCGCTCGATGCGTTCGCGGCGCGTATCGCCGAGGTGTTGCGGTCACCCGCCCACCCGGATCATGCCACCGTCCGCGCCGACCTCGAACAGATCGCAGGCAACGAGGCGGCGCCGGAGCACCCGGTGGTGGCCGCACTGCTCCGTCGAGCCCACCAGGACCCGAGTGACCCGGCCCATGACGTGGTCCGGCACCTCGTCGATCACGAGCCGGATTCAGCGGTGGCGAGCGCTGTCCTCGCCGACCCGTCCCCCGACCTCCTGCCACCGCCGGCGCCGGTGCCGGCGGTTGAGGTCTCACTGCCGGGTCTTGCCGTCGAGTTGCTGCGTGCGCACACCGCCCGGCCCGACGTCATCGCCGAGTTCCGAGCAGACCCCGATTGGATCGAGCTGACGCGGGGATCAGCCCTCCTCGACGAGAGCTTCTCGGTGCGGTCACTCACGGCCTGAACGGCCACGACCTGCCACCTCGCGACACCCGGTGGTCGAGCACCGCAGACGCCCCGTTCCCCCCAGTGTCCCAGACGCCGACCCCGGCGCTCGCATCCAGCCCTAGGCTCCGTCCCATGCGCATCGCCATCAACGGTTCTTCCTCGGTCCTGGCCGGTCGGCTCGACGACACCTTGGCCGACATGGCCTCCGTCGTCGACGCCGGCTTCCACAGCTACTGGCTGGCACAGACCACGCTCGTGGACGCACTCAGCGCCTTCGCCGTGGCGGGGGCGACCGGCCGGGCGCCAGCCGAGGTGGGTACGGCCGTGGTCCCCACCTTTCCCCGACATCCCTTCGCGCTCGCCGCCCAGGCCCACACCGTGCAGGAGGCCCTGCCCGGCCGGCTGGTCCTGGGCATCGGCCTCTCCCACCAACCGGTGGTGGAAGAGGCCTGGGGACTCACGTTCGAGCGGCCGGTGCGCCACATGAGCGACTACCTGGCCATCCTCGAGGGCTTGCTCCACGAGGGCTCGGTTCGCCACCGGGGCGAGATCTGGTCGGCCACGATCGACGGAGCGCCACCACAGGGAACGCCACCGTCGATCATGGTCGCCGCCATGGGTGAACAGATGCTGCGGCTCGCCGGTCGTCGGACCGACGGCACCATTCTGTGGATGGTGGGTGCACGAACGATCGCTGAGCACGTCGCTCCCACCATCGGTGCCGCCGCCGAGCAGGCCGGGCGGCCGACTCCGCGCATCGTGGCCAGCCTCCCGGTGTGCGTCACCGACGACCCGTCGCCGGTCCGGGACCTGATCGCCACGATGTTGGTGCGCTACGGGGAGTTGCCCAGCTACCGAGCCATGCTCGACCGGGAAGGGGCTGCCGGCCCGGCCGATGTCTCCATCGTCGGCAACGAGGAAGAGGTGGACGCCGTGCTCGACGCCCTGGCCGAGGCGGGGGCCACCGACTTCGCGGCAGTCGAGTTCGGAACAAACCCCGACGAGCAGGCCCGCACACGGGCCCTGCTGCACCGACGGGCCTGAACGGCGCCCCGGGCGCAGCGGACCCCGTACCCCACCGAGTCGGCTCCGACCCGGCGGCGCAGGTCAGCGAGATGTTGCCTTGAAGCGTCGCACGGACAAGGGCACGAACACCACGAGGATGACCGCGATCCAGATCAGGGTGTAGAGCACCGGGTTCTGCAACGACCACACGTCCGGGACCGGCGCTGCCGGATTGACGTTGCCGAACAGTTCTCGCACCGCTTGTGTCACCGACGACACCGGGTTCCACTCCACGAAGTGGCGCAGCGCTGTCGGGAACGACTCGACGGGTACGAAGGCGTTGGAGACGAACGTCAGGGGGAAGATGACGACGAACGAGGCGTTGTTGATGACCTCCACGCTCGGCACCATCAGCCCGACGTACGCCATGATCCAACTGAAGGCGTAGGCGAACAACAGCAGCAAGGCGTAGGCCGCCAGGGCGTCGGGCACGTTGCTCGTGATGCGCCAGCCGACCAGCAACCCGGTGCCCGACATGATGACGATCGACAGCAGGTTGTAGACGACGTCAGAACCGGTCCTCCCCACGAGCACCGCCGAGCGGGACATGGGAAGGGACCGGAAACGATCGATGATGCCCTTCTGCATGTCCTCGGCCAGGCCAGCGCCGGTGAAGGTGGCCCCGAAGACCACCGTCTGAGCGAAGATCCCGCCGATGAGAAACTCGCGATAGCTGATCCCTGCACCGGGGTCGATGGCCCCGCCGAACACGTAGGCGAACAACAGGACGAACATGATCGGTGAGATCAGCACGAACACGAGCACCTCTGGCACCCGCTTCAACTTGATCAGGTTCCGGGTGGCGATGATGGACCCGTCGACAACGACTCGTTGCACCGAACTCATGATCCGTCCTGGTTCGTCTCGTCGGCCACCGTGTCCTCGGCACCGTGCCCGGTCAGTTCGAGGAACACGTCGTCGAGCGTCGGCCGCCGGAGCCCGACGTCGTCGAGGACGATCGCCTCGGTGTCCAAACGGCGCAGCACCTCCATGAGCGTCTGAGGCCCGGCCACGGCCGGTGCCGTGAGGGTACGGGTCTCCCCATCCACCACCACCTCGCCACCGGTGACCTGCTCGAGCACCTCGCGCACCGCCTCGAGCGCCGACGGGTCGGCGACGACCACCTCGACCCGCTCGCCGCCGATCTGTCGCTTGAGGTCGTCCGCCGTGCCCTTGGCGATGGCTCGACCCCTGTCGATGACCACGATCTGGTCGGCCAGGAGGTCGGCCTCCTCGAGGTACTGGGTGGTCAGCAACAACGTGGCACCCCCGGCAACCAGCTCGCGGATGACCGCCCACATCTGGTTCCGGCTACGCGGATCCAGGCCCGTCGTCGGCTCGTCGAGTACCAACACGTCCGGCTCGGCCACCAGCGCGCCGGCGAGGTCGAGGCGTCGCCGCATCCCGCCCGAGTAGGTCCTCGCCGGACGGTCCCCGGCGTCGGCCAGCGAGAACCGCTCGAGCAGTTCCTTGGCGCGCGCCCGGGCCCGACGCCGATCGAACCCGTAGAGTCGCCCGACCATCACAAGGTTCTCGAACCCGGTGAGGTACTCGTCGACCGCCGCGTACTGCCCGGACAGTCCCATCCGTGCCCGCACCGCGTCGGGCCGGGCGATCACGTCGATACCGGCGACGTCCACCGTCCCCTCGTCGGGCACGAGCAACGTGGCCAGGATCCGGACGCAGGTGGTCTTGCCGGCACCGTTCGGGCCCAGCAAGCCCAACACCGTGCCTCGGGGAACGTCCAGGTCCAAGCCGTCGAGAGCTCGAACGTCGCCGTAGGACTTCCGTAGGCCCCGGGCCCGGATCATCGGGTCGGGGGTGGCGTCGTCCGGTGTCAGGACGGGTTCCACCTCGAGGGGCTGGGGTGGCGTTGCCATGAGGTCTCCATCGTCGGACCCGCCGGGCCACTGGGGTCGGCACGGGAAGCATCCCACCACCACGACGTCCTGGCGGAACCGGTTCGAGCGCGTCGCACCTTACCGATTCCGGCACGGGTGACCCATCGGGTTTCCAGTCGGCCCCCAGGACGCTCGTCCGCCGCCGGGCGGGAACCACCCATCGGGAGGGACGGCTGCCCGTTGGCCGGCTACGCCCCGACCGCCGCCAGCGCGTCGCACAGCGTGTCGATGTCGGCGGCGCTCAGCGCGGCGATGTTGAAGCGCCCCGAGCGCAACAGGTACACGGCATGCTTGCTGCGCAGCTCGTCGGCCTGCTCCGGGGTGATCGACGCCACGTGGAACATGCCGTTGCCATCGCTGATCCCCTCGAGCGCCCGAACGCCGGCCGCCGCCGTGCGCTCCGCCAAGGTACGACGATGCTCGTGCAACCGGTCGCGCATCTCGGTCAGCTCCACCGACCACGACGCTCGCAACGCGGTGTCCCCGAGGACCTCGGCCACGATGGTGCCACCCAGCCACGGTGGGTTCGACCAGACCGCCCGGGCGATGGCGCTGGCGGTCTCCGCCGCTCGGGCCCGCTGCTCGCCGTCGGCGATGATGATGCCGAGGGCACCGACCCGCTCACGGTACAGACCGAAGTTCTTCGAACAGCTGGTGGCCACGTACAACTCGGGCGCCGCTGCCGCCAGCCGGCTGATCGGCCGCACGTCGTCCGCAGGTGTCCCAGCGAAGCCGACGTAGGCAGCATCCACGAGCACGCTGAGGCCACGTGCGTGCACGACCTCGGCCAGCGCCTCCCATTCCTCGTCGTCGAGGTCGAAGCCCGTCGGGTTGTGACAACACAGGTGGACGAGCACCAGGTCGTCGTTGGTCGCCCCGGCGAGGTCCTCGAGCATGCGACCGATGCGTTCGGGAACCGCCGGCCCGTAGCGGTAGGGGACCACCTCGAGCCCGGCGCGCTCCATGATTGGCGCATGGTTGGCCCACGTGGGGTCGGGGAGGAACACTCGCCGCGCACCGCAGGATCCGGTGAGACGAGCGGCGAGTGCCAGCGCGGCAGTGCCCGACGGTGTCTGAGCGACCGCTGCGGCATCGGGGAGTTCGAGGAGTCCGGCGATCGCCTCACGGAATCCTGCGGCGCCCAGGATGGGAAGGTACGCCTTGGTGGACTCCTGCTCGATCAGGCGCTGCTGCGCCTCCCGGACGGCCGCGAACACCGGGGTGCGGCCCGAGTCGTCCTTGTACACGCCGGCGGAGAGATCCAACTTCTCCGCGCGGTCATCGGCGTCGTAGGCAGCCTTGAGGCCGAAGATCGGGTCCGGTGGCAACGGAGCCAGTCCCTCGTAGCGGGTGCGAGGCGATGCAGCGGTCATGAGGACGGACCTTTCGACAGGAGATATCTCGACAGGGCGACCGAGTGGCCAGGGATCACGTCGGCCAGACGACGCCGGTGCATTGTCGCTCATGAGGCCGACGAAGCCCGCACCGGTTCGGGCCGACGCTCCCGGGCTGCCCACCAGCGCGTATCGATCCCCACCTTCACGACGATGATAAATGTGGGTTCAGCAACGGGAGGAAAACCGAGTGTCCTTGACAGGAGACCTCAGTACATGTCAGCTGGCCGCGTCCACCGACGAGTCCGGCGGCGATCATGGGTGACGGCGGTTACTGGACGGCGTCGGGGGACACCGTGGCGCCGCTCCTCACCATCGCTTCGGACGATCCCCTCGACGAGGAGGACACGATGGTGCCGGAAGGGACACTTCCCGCGCCCCGAGTGCCGCCGGACGGGTCGGCGCCCCCCGAGGCCGAGACGACCCTGAACGGGCCGTCCGCATCTCTGGAGCCGTGACGTGTGGTGCGCGAGGGGGGAGTTGAACCCCCACGTCCTTTCGGACACTGGAACCTGAATCCAGCGCGTCTGCCTATTCCGCCACTCGCGCGTGACAACCAGAGGCTACCGGGCGAGCGACGCCGGTGCGAAACACCTGGCTCGCAACCGGACCTGTGCAGCGTCTCCACCTGTTCGCCCGTGCGTCGTTCCATTCCTGAGATTCCCCGCGCTCAGTGGTCACGCAGGGCGCACGAGGGCCTCTGTTCGGAGCACTAGGGTCGTGGCCATCAGTGTCGGCCGAGGAGAACTCCACACCGCATGCCGAAGAGGGCTGAAGTACACGACATCGACGACGCCACGCGTCCGCCGCTCGAGTGGCGCAGCAAGCGGAAGCTGACCGTCGGCAGCACCACGTTCGCCTGCGTCGGCGAACACCAGGTTCGCGGCAAGTTCGATGTGCAACTGCAGCGCGCCAAGAAGTTCGCCACCCAGCACCTGGCGCTGCTCGAATCGACCCCACCGGGCGCAACGGTGGTCAGCCTGGGGGTGGTTGACTGGGGAACGACCGTCCTGACCACCCGCTACGGCGCAGTCCGCCATCACGTGGCACTCGAGGCAGCCCCCGACCGACAATCCGAACTCGACCAGTACGTCTCGGAGCACCAGCTCGAACCCGTGCTCCGACCGCACTTCGGGGTGGACCTCACCGACCGCAGCAAGCTCCAGGATCTGCTGTACGAGGAGTTGGGGAGCGACCTCATCGACCTCGTCGTCGACGAGCAGACCCAGGCACAGTTCGACCTGCAGGCCAGCTTCGACGCCATCTTCCCCCTTATGCGACCTGGTGGCCGGTACGTGCTCCAGCAATGGCGCCGCCAGGTCGACGTCATCGCCCGCCTGCAGGAGGCCGCTCCGATCCGGTCCCCGAACAACGCTGCGCTGGCAGCGACCCGGCCGAGGGAGGCTGCCATCGCCGTCCTCACCGGACCCGATCCCGACGAGGCGGACGCGATGCTCCAGCGGTTCGAACGCCTGTTGGTGGCCGGCGGCGATGTGGGGTCGACGCTGGATCGACAGATCCGCGCTGCGCTCCCCGAATTGCGCTCCCAGACGGGGGACGGCACACACGCCGTCGTCGATCGGCTCGAAGCGATGCTGGACCCGGCGCAACGGTCGGCGTCGCCGGCGGCCAAGGAGGAACAACTGGCGGCCCGCGGTGTCCTCGGCATCATCGACGACGGCTCGACGGGCGAATCCACTGACGCCATCCCGGCACCGATCACCTGTTTCGGTCTGGCAGTGGCACTGGCCCACACCGCCCGACCAGATGTCATTGCCTCGGTGCAGTTCGACGAGTGGCTGACGATCGAACGGGGTCGCGCCCTGCTCGACCCCGAGACCTTCTCGCTGGCGGAGCTCCACCACGGCGACCCCACGGAGATGGCAGCCATCTTCAAGCTCTGACCCCTGTTCTGACCCCTGAGCGGGCGACACCCGCCCTCGGGCGCCGCCGAGCGACCTGGCCGAACCGGCGTGGCGACCGGCGATGTCGAGCAGACGGCGGACGAGACGCAACCAGCGTGGATAGGGTGCTGACATGGTGCTCAGGGGATTCGAGCGCAGGTTGGAGAACCTGGTGGAGGGCGTGTTCGCTCGGGTGTTCCGATCCGGGCTCCGCCCCATCGAACTGGGTCGGCGCCTGGTCAGGGAGATGGACGTCAATCGTTCGGTCGACGTCAAGGGTCGGACCATGGTCCCCAACTCGTTCACCATCCTGCTGTCCCCCAGCGACGCCGAACGCTTCGCCGAGATCGCCGACTCCCTCGAACGCGAGCTGTGCGATGCCGCCCGGGAACACGCCCACGACGAGAACTACTCGTTCCCCGGACCGGTCAGCGTCGAACTACTCGAACACGACAGGCTCCGCACCGGCGAGTTCCGGATCGAGGCGCGACTCCGCCAGGGTGAAGGGGGTGTCGGCGCCGGATCGCTGCTCCTGCCCGGCGGAGAGCGCCACATCCTCGACGACCGCGTGGCAACCATCGGTCGTTTGCCCGACTGCGAGGTGACGGTGTCGGACACGAACGTGTCACGCCGCCACGCCGAGATCCGCCCACACGGCGACGGCTTCGTGGTCGTCGACCTGGGATCGACCAACGGCACCAAGGTGAACGGCGTGCGGGTCACCGAGCGGACGCTCCGCGACGGCGACGAACTCACCTTCGGCAACACCCGGATCACCTTCGAGGCGTCGTGAACCGCCCTCCCCCCACTCGGCGCCGACCCCGACCGGCACGAACGTCGGACGCTGCCCACCACCGAAGTGCGGGCCCCGACGACGGCCGACCGGTAGTCTCTCCGTCCAGTGTCGGCACAGCTGCTCGGTCTGCTGAAGTTCTCGCTCTTGGCGCTGCTCTACCTGTTCCTGTTCCGGGTGGTGCGGGCCGTGTGGGCTGAACTCGCTCCCCCGGACCAACCACTGGCACCGCCGTCGAGTGGCCGTGGTCGTGGTCGCCGCCGCCGGCCGCCACCGTCCGAGGCGCCGGTGCCTGCCATGGCCGGCGCTTCATCGACATCTGCCACCACCTCGGCGCCGACTCCGGCCACCGAACCCCGGCGGCCACGGCGGCCGGGGCGTCGCAGTCCACCGGTGCTCGTGATCCGCGAACCCGCCGACCGGGCAGGCACTCGATTCGACCTGGCCGACGAGCTCACGATCGGACGAGCCGGTGGCTGCGGCATCACCATCGACGACACCTTTGCCTCACAGCTCCACGCCCGGCTGTTCCGCGACGGCGACCACTACTTCATCGAAGATCTGGGCTCGACGAACGGCACGCACCGCAACGACCAGCCCGTCTCGGGCCCTCAGCAACTGGCCCGCGGCGATCTCATCCGGCTCGGCAACACGGTGCTGGAGTTCACATGACCACGTTCCGCTGGGGTTCGGCCGAGGACGTGGGGCAGGTCCGCCAGGTCAACCAGGACCACTTGTTCACCACCGACGGCCTCTTCGTCGTGGCCGATGGCATGGGCGGCCATCGAGCCGGTGAGGTGGCCTCGGAGCTCGCCGTCGCCACCTTCCGGGAGCACACCGACGGTTCCAGCGTCGACCAGTTGGTGACCGCCGTGCAGGCAGCCAACACCGCGGTGGTCACCCAGGCGCAGGACAACGCCGAGTTCCGTGGCATGGGCACCACACTGTCGGCAGTGGCCCGCGTGCGCGACACCGACGGGGACGGCGACCTCCTCGCCGTGGTGAACGTCGGCGACTCGCGGGTCTACCTGCTGCGAGCAGAGAGCCAAGACCTCGAGCAGATCACCGACGACCACAGCCTGGTCGAGACCCTGCGCCGTCAGGGCCAGCTCACCGAGGAGGAAGCGGCAGTCCACCCTCAGCGCAACATCCTCACCCGCGCACTCGGCATCGACCACGACGTGCTCGTCGACAGCTGGGAACTCTTGCCGGTGACGGGTGACCGCTATCTCATCTGCTCGGACGGACTGTTCAACGAGGTGGCCGAGTCGAAGATCGCCGCCGTGCTGCGGCGACTCGACGACCCCGACGACGCTGCGGCCGAACTGGTCCGCCTGGCCAACGAGGCCGGCGGGAAGGACAACATCAGCGTGGTCATCCTCGACGTGGCCGAGGCGGAGACGACCGTCGAGGGTCCGGGCGCGGATCGCATCGTCCGCGTGACCCATGGCGAGGCCCGCTCGGGCAGCGAGAGCATCGACGAGGCCATCCCGGCTCGTCCCGCGGCGGTGACGGCCGGGGCCACTCCGGCACCCGAGGTCACCGGTGGCACCGACGACCTGGCTGACGCCGGGTCGACCACCTCGGCGCCCGCCGCACCAGATGCTCCCCCGCCGGCACCACCGTCGCCACGGAGCCGCCTGACCTGGCGTGTGCTGGTCTTCATGGCGTCGTTCGCCGTGGTGCTCGGCGGGTCGGTGGTGGTGATCAACTGGTACGCCACGAGCACCTACTACGTCGGCCTCCAAGGTGGTCAGGTACAGCTGCTCCAGGGCCGCCCCGGCGGCGTGCTGTGGTTCGATCCCGAGACCGTACGGGCCAGTACCTGGGACGTGGACGAGGTCGAGGAACTCCTCCCCAACGAGGCCCGGCTGCTCCGCACCGACCCGCCGCTGTACACCGACCGGGCCAGCGCCGAGGCGGCGTTCGACGAGCTGATCGAGGAACTCGAGGCCCTGGAAGTCGACGCAGCCACCGAACCCTCGACCCCTGGCAGCGCCATGGCAGACGCGTTGGCCGACACCACGGTCACGACGGACACCACGGTGGTCGAGTCCCCGACCACGACCACGACCACGGCCACGACCGCCCCGTGACGCCGGTGGCGCGGCACGGGCTCCACCCGGCACGGCCAACCCGTCCTCGGTGATGCCCCCCATGCCTCCGGCCTCCCTAGCCTGATCGACGTGCGACGCCGCAACACCGAGCTGGGACTGTTGGTCCTCGTGGTCTGCATCACCGCCGGCGCCTACGTGCTGGCCACCTTGGGCCTCGACAGCGAGATCCCCGTCGACATCGGACCGTTCCTGCTCGTGGTCTGCGGGCTGTTGTTGTTCGCCAACCTGATCACCCGTCGAACGGCCCCACAGGGTGATCCGATCCTCCTGCCGGTGGCCGGGCTGCTGAACGGCATCGGCTACGTGATGATCGCCCGCATCGACCAAGACCTTGCCGCGCTCCAAGCGGTGTGGAGCCTCATCGGTCTCGCTGCCTTCGCCGCCACGCTCGCCGTGGTCCGCCACACGCGGGATCTGGCGGCCTACCGGTGGACGATCGGACTGGTGGGCCTGGCCCTGATCGCCCTGCCATTCACCCCCTTCGGCCAGGAGATCAACGGCGCGCGCATCTGGGTACAGATCGGCCCGGTGAACTTCCAGCCAGGTGAGTTCGCCAAGCTGGCACTGGCGTGCTTCTTCGCCGCCTATCTGGTGGAGAAGCGGGAGTTGCTGGCGCTCGGTTCGTGGGGCATCGGCCGGCTCCGTATCCCCGACCCGAAGCACCTCGGGCCGGTCCTGGTGGCCTGGGGCGTGTCGCTGGCCGTCATGGCCTACCAGACCGACCTCGGCTCCGCGCTGCTGTTCTTCACCCTGTTCCTCGTCATGCTGTGGGTGGCCACCCAGAGGGCGTCGTACCTGGTGGTCGGCTTCACCCTGTTCGCGCTCGGTTCGTACGCAGCGTGGACCCAGTTCGGTCACATCCGCCAGCGCCTCCGCATCTGGCTGGACCCCTGGGCCGACGTGCAGGACGAAGGCTTCCAGATCGCCCAAGCTGCGTTCGCCATGGCCGACGGTGGCCTCACCGGCACCGGTCTGGGCCTCTCGGGGCGTGTGGCCATTCCCTTCGCCGAGACGGACTTCATCTTCGCCGTCATCGCCCAGGAACTCGGTCTCGCCGGCGCCGCGGTGGTGCTGATGAGCTACGTCTTGCTGGTCGGGTCCGGGCTCCGTGTGGCCATCCGGGCTGCCGATCCGTTCGACAAACTCCTGGCGACCGGGCTGTCCACCCTGCTCGGTGTGCAGGCCTTCGTCATCATCGCCGGGGTGACCCGCCTGTTGCCCCTCACCGGCATCACCCTCCCCTTCGTCTCCTACGGGGGTTCCAGTCTGATCTCCAACTACATCCTCATCGCCCTCCTGCTGAGGATCTCCGACGAGAACGCGCCCGAGCGCCTGGCGGCGAAGACCACGGCGAGGGAGGTGGCGCCGTGAACCGGTCCATCCGCCGACTGGGTCTGGTCATCGTGGTCTGCTACCTGGCGTTGTTCGCCCAGCTCAACTGGGTGCAGATCTACAACGCCGACGAACTGAATGCGCACCCGGCGAACAACCGCCAGATCCAGCGGGAGTTCAACCGTCCCCGCGGCGCCATCGTGACCGCTGACGCGCAGGTGATCGCCGAATCGGTGCCCGTCGAAGGGGCAGCGTTCGACTGGGAGCGCCGCTACCCCCACCCAGAGCTGTTCGCCCACACGACTGGCTGGTTCGCCTTCAACCTCGGGTCCTTCGGCCTCGAACGCACCTACAGCGCCGAACTGGCCGGCGACACCTTCGACCAGCAGATCCGCAACCTGCGCGACATCCTCGTGGCCGGCGACAACGTCGGCGACCTCCACCTGTCGCTCCGGATGGACCTGCAGGAGGTGGCCCGCGACGCCCTCGGCGACCGTGAGGGATCTGTGGTGGCACTCGACCCCCGCACCGGCGAGTTGCTCGCCTTCTGGTCCTACCCCTCCTACGACCCGAATCTGCTGTCAACGCTCGATCTCGCCGCGGCCGACGCCGCCTGGGTGGACCTCAACTCCGCTCCGGGCAACCCGTTGCGGGCCAACCAGTACCGCGAGAACTACTTCCCCGGCTCCACCTTCAAGGTGGTGACCGCCGGCGCCGGGCTGGCCGCCGGCACCGTGACGGTCGAGGAACCCGCCTATCCCGTCGAACGCTCGTGGACTCCGCCGATGACCACCTTCCCCATCAGCAACTTCGGGGGCTCGCAGTGCGGGGGGACGCTGGTGCCGATCATGGCGGTGTCGTGTAACACCGCCTTTGCTCGCATGGGCGTGGAGACGGTCGGACCCGAGCTCATGATCTCTGGCAGCGAGGCCTGGGGTTTCAACGACGCGCCGCCGATCGACCTGCCCGAACCGGGTCGCTCCGAGTTCCCCACCGAGTTCGAACAAGATCTGCCGAGGCTGGCGCAGGCATCGATCGGCCAGAACGACGTGCGCGCCACCCCGCTGCAGATGGCCCTCGTCGCCGGGGCCGTGGCGAACGACGGGCGCATGATGGTCCCCACGGTCGTCTCGGAGATCCGGGATCGGCGAGCGAGCGTCGTACAGCGCACCGAACCCCAGGTGTGGCACCGACCGCTCGCCCCCGACGCGGCAGCGCAACTCCGTGCGTCGATGGTGGCGGTGGTCGAGTCGGGCACCGCCACCAGCCTGGCCACGCCCGGTGTCGAGGTCGGGGCCAAGACCGGCACGGCCCAGCTGGGGACCGATCCGCCACGCTCGCACACCTGGATGATCGCCTTCGCCGGCCCCCCCGGCGACCCACAGGTGGCGCTGGCCGTTGTGGTGCTGAACCAACCCGGCGACGTGGCCGGCGCCACGGGAGGCGCAGTGGCCGGGCCGGTTGCCCGCCAGGTCATGGACGCTGCGTTGGCAGTCCAAGCCGATCGGCCGCCGCCGACCGGAGCCGACGAGGCGGAGGACACTGCACCCCAGGACCCGCCCACGACCGCGCCGACCGATGTCCCGACCACCGACCCCCCCGTGACCACAGTGACCACCTCGCCACCGACCACCCCTGCTCCGGCGCCCGATCCGACCGATCCCCCACCCACCGAACCATCCCCGACCACCGACCCCCCGACACCCCCGACCGACGCCCCGCCACCCCCCGAGGCCGCCGCCCCCGCCAGGTCTGTGGCCGAGCCTCGTCGACGACACCTGGCCCTACCCGGCCACCGGGCGAGCGGTCGGTAGGCTGACGCCCGATGTCCGACACCGAGGGCCCCACCGTCTTCAAGGAGCGCTACGAGCTGCACCGCCGCTTGGCGCGCGGTGGCATGTCGGACGTGTACCTGGCACGCGACATCGTGCTCGATCGGCCGGTGGCGGTGAAGGTCCTCTTCCCCGAGTTCGCCCGCGACGCCACGTTCGTCGAGCGCTTCCGGCGTGAGGCACAAGCGGCGGCTCGGCTGAGCGACGGCCACATCGTCGCCATCTACGACTGGGGCGAAGAGCTCGGCACCTACTTCATCGCCATGGAGTACGTCGACGGCCGCAGTCTCTCGGAGGTCATCCGGGCCGAGGGCACTCTGCCGCCCAAGCGCGCAGCGGAGATCGCCGCCCAGGCTGCCGGGGCGCTCGAAGCCGCTCATCGCGCTGGCGTCGTCCACCGTGACGTGAAGCCGGGCAACATCCTGCTGACCCCCCAGGGCCAGGTGAAGGTGGCCGACTTCGGCATCGCCCAGGCACTGTCGAGCAGCGAGCAGCTCAGCCTCACCCAGACCGGTGCCGTGATGGGCACGGCCACCTACTTCTCACCAGAGCAGGCCCAGGGACACCAGGTCGACGCCCGTACCGACCTGTACTCGCTCGGCTGCGTGCTCTACGAGATGCTCACCGGCCGGCCTCCCTTCAGCGGTGACACGCCAGTGGCCATTGCCTACATGCACGTGCAGAACCAACCTGACCCGCCCTCGGCACGCGGCGTCGAGGTCCCGCCCGACCTCGAAGCCATCATCATGAAGCTGCTGCGCAAGGAGCCCTCCGCTCGCTACGCGTCGGCGGCCGACCTGCGCGACGAGCTCGAGCACTACCTCGACGGGTCAGAGGTGGCCGCAGCCGCCGAGCCCATCGTGGAGGCACAACCGACAGCCGCCATGGCAACAACTGCCATGGCCGGTGCGGCCGGCGGCGCCATCGCCACCGGCACGGTGGCCGCGGCTGCGACCCCGCCGGACGCCTACGACTCGCTTCCCCCGACGCGTCGGGGTCGGAGCGGATGGCTGGTGGCCATCACGGTCCTGTTGCTCATCATCCTGGCCGCAGCCCTGTTCCAGATCGGTTCCAACCTCTCGAGTGACCAGGAGGTGTTGCTCGACGTCCCCACGGTCAACAACCTCACCCGCGAGCGCGCCGAGGAAATCCTGCGCACCGAGGGATTCGAGGTGGAGGTCATCGAGGAGATCAACGCCAACATCACCCGGGGACAGGTCTTCGCCCAGGATCCCGCGGGTGGGACCAAGGCCCCCGAGGGCAGCACGGTGCAGATAACCGTGAGCCTCGGTGTCGGTGAGGCCCAGGTACCCGACGTGGTGGGGCTCACCGTCGAGGCAGCCCGCGTCCGATTGCGCGACGCCGACTTCGCCGTCAACGAGGACGAACGCAGCCACGATCGCGTACCCGCGGGCGAGGTGATCAGCCAGAACCCACGCGCCGGCGACACGGCCGAACGGGGATCGCGCGTCACCATCGTGGTGTCCACCGGTCCGGCAGGCGTGGAGATCCCCTCAGTGGCAGGGCAGAACGAGGCCAGCGCGTTGAACACCCTGGAACGACTCGATCTCGTGGTCACCGTGGAACGACGATCCGACGACTCCGTACCCGCCGGGCAGGTCATCGGGACCCGACCCTCCGCCGGCACCGAGGTGCCTGCCGGTGGCGCCGTGGCGCTCATCGTCTCGACCGGTCCTGCCCCGACGACCACCACCACGACCCCGCCAACCACGCCCACCACCGAACCCACGACGACGACCACAGCCGAGCCCACCACGCCCACGCCGACAACGACGCCCCCGACCACCACCACGA
>JAFIEP010000083.1 GCA_020832495.1 Acidimicrobiia bacterium
CCGACCCCACCCACACCGCCAACGGCGACGTCAGCCACAGCGACAGCAAGCGCAAGAGCGGCCACAGCACCCCTACCGACAGCGAGGGCGGCAGCGACCCCCGAGCCGGCCCCGACCCACCCTGAACGGCCCCGTCCGGCCGAGCATGCGATCGACCGGACGGGCTACCACGCCGGGACCACCGTGACCCGATCGACGACCCGACATGGGCCGGGCGGTAGAGTCGCGCCATGCCGCAGGTCATCTTCGAAGGCGACACCCTCCCCGAGATCGTGGCGCAGGTGCGTCGCTGGCTGGCCTCGGTGGAGGCCGACGTGGAGGACGGCTCGATCTCGTTCTCCCAGGCCATCAGCCAGGGTGCCGGTATCACCAAGGATGCGCTGCGCATCGTGGCATCGGTGGCCCCGAAGCCGATCGCCCAGAACGACCTCATCCGCGCCCTCACCGACATGGGCTACAAGGCCACCGACGCCACCGCCGAGCGCCTGCAGGAGGGTCTCGAGAGCGTGGAGGAACTGACGGGTGGCAGCGTGGTCCGCACGGTCAGCGAGCGTGGACGTGATGCCGTGTTCGAGATGAATGCCGCCATCGCCAAGCAGATCCTTCGCACGCTGTCGTCCTGAGCACACACCGGCCCGGGCACACACCGGAAAGCCGGTCAGAGCGGGTTCGCTACACTGGCGTCTTTCCGACGAAGGGTGTTGAGCGGTGGCCGAGGTAGAAATCGGTATCGGCAAGTCGGGGCGGCAAGCCTACGGTCTCGACGACATCACGATCGTGCCCAGTCGGCGCACCCGTGATCCCGAGGACGTCGACGTCACCTGGGAGATCGACGCATTCCGCTTCGCCCTGCCCGTGATGTCGTCGCCCCTCGATGCCGTCACCAGCCCGGGCAGCGCCGTGGCGCTGGGTCAGCTCGGCGGTGTGGGCGTGCTCGACCTCGAGGGCCTCTGGACTCGCTTTGACGATCCCGACCCACTCCTCGACGAACTCGGGTCACTGCCGTCGGACAAGGTGACCGGTCGTCTGCAGGAGCTCTACCAACAGCCGGTGCGTCCCGAGCTGGTCGTGGAGCGCATCCGCTGGATTGCCGACCAAGGGGTGACAACCGCAGCGTCGGTGTCGCCGCAGCGGACCGAGGCGCTGGCCGAGGCGATTCTGGCGGCCGAGCTCGAGTTGCTGATCATCGGTGGTCCCGTCGTGTCGGCCGAACACGTGTCGAGCCGCGACGAGCCGCTCAACCTGAAGAAGTTCATCCGCCGCTTCGACATCCCGGTCATCGTCGGTGGTTGCGCCAGCTATCAGGCAGCGCTCCACCTCATGCGCACCGGCGCCGTCGGGGTCCTTGTGGGCGTCGGCACCGGCCAGGTGTCCACCACCACCGGTGTGCTGGGGGTCGGTGTGGGACAGGCCACGGCCATCGCCGATGCTCGCGCCGCACGCATGCGGCACCTCGACGAGACGGGCGTGTACGTCCATGTCATCGCCAACGGCGGTATGGCCACCGGGGGCGACATCGCCAAGGCCGTGGTGTGCGGCGCCGATGCGGTCATGTTGGGCGCGCCGCTGGTGGCGTCGAGCGAGGCACCCGGTCGCGGTGCCTACTGGGGCGCAGCGGCTGCGCACCCGACGCTGCCGCAGGCCACGTCCACGCCGATCACTGCCCGTGGCTCGCTCGCCGAGGTGTTGTGCGGCCCGGCTCACGAGGCAGATGGTCGTACGAACCTCATCGGCGCACTGCGCACGGCCATGGCCACCTGCGGGTACGAGACGCTGAAGGAGTTCCAGAAGGCCGAGGTGATGGTGCACTCATGTCCTCGGTGACGCGCACCTACTTCATGCTGAACGTGGCCGACATGGCTCGCGCCGTGGCCTTCTACCGCGAGGTGTTGGGTCCGGTGATCCGCTACGAGTCCGAGCAGTGGAGCGAACTGAAGCTCGGCGACGCCACCGTGGCGCTCCACGCCGGGAGCGGGAAGCCGCGCGAAACCGGGTTGGCTGTCGAGGTGGCCGAACTCGACGTCGCCTGTGAGGCCGTCACTCGGATGGGCGGTACCGTGCTCGTCGCCCCGCAGCACGGCGCGGGGACCCGATCCGCCGAAGTGGCTGACACCGAGGGCAACTCGTTCACCCTCGTGGCCGGGTGAGGCCCGTGGCCGCCGACCGCATGTCCGCCGACAGCGTTGCCCCGGACCCCGTGCACGACCCGACCTACGACACGGTGCTCGTCGTCGACTTCGGCGCCCAGTACGCCCAACTGATCGCGCGCCGGGTGCGAGAAGCGCGGGTGTACTCGGAGATCGTTCCCCACACCATCACTGCCGACGAGTTGCGCGAGCGCAATCCCGCCGGGGTCATCTTCTCCGGCGGTCCGAAGTCGGTGCACGTGGAAGGGGCGCCGACCATCGACCCCGCCGTCTATGACGCCGGGGTACCGGTGCTCGGCATCTGCTACGGCGCACAGCTCGTTGCCCAACAACTCGGTGGCGTCGTCTCCCGCACCGGCCGGGGCGAGTACGGGCGAGCCGAACTGGCCGTCGTCGGTGACGGAGGTGTGCTGCTCGGTCGCGACCTCCCCGTCCACCAGAGCGTGTGGATGAGTCACTTCGACTCGATCAGCCAACCACCGGAGGGGTTCGCCGTCACCGCATCCACCCCCGAGGCGCCGGTGGCGGCGCTCGAGGACACCAGCCGACGCATCATGGGCGTGCAGTTCCACCCCGAGGTGGTGCACACCCCCCACGGCCAAGAGGTGCTCGAGCGCTTCTTGTTCGACGTCTGCGGGTGCCGCCCGACGTGGACCATGAGCTCGGTCATCGAGACCTCGGTGGCCACCATCCGCGACCAGGTAGCCGGCGGTCGAGCCATCTGCGGACTGTCCGGCGGCGTCGACTCCGCAGTGGCTGCCGCCCTCGTGCACAAGGCCATCGGGCCACAGCTCACCTGCGTCTTCGTTGACACCGGGCTGTTGCGGGCCGGCGAGGCCGAGCAGGTCACAGAGACGTTCCGTCGAACCCAGGGCATCGAACTCATCCACGTTCGTGCCGCGGACCGCTTCTTCGAGCGCCTCGAGGGCGTGACCGAACCCGAGGAGAAGCGCAAGGCCATCGGCGAGTTGTTCATCCGCATCTTCGAGGACGCCGCCGGCGGCATCGAGGACGCACGGTTCCTGGTGCAGGGCACCCTCTATCCCGACGTCATCGAGTCGGGCACCTCGGCAGCCGACACCATCAAGAGCCACCACAACGTCGGTGGGCTGCCCGACGACATGGACTTCGAATTGGTCGAACCCCTGCGGCCGCTGTTCAAGGACGAGGTCCGCCGGGTCGGCGAGGAACTGGGGCTGCCCGAGGAGATCGTGTGGCGCCAACCCTTCCCCGGGCCGGGGCTCGGGGTGCGGATCATCGGCGAGGTGACCCCCGACAAGGTGGCCATTCTGCAGGCGGCCGACGCCATCGTGCGCGAAGAGCTTCACCGGGCCGGGCTCGATCGCGAGATCTGGCAGGCCTTCGCCGTGCTGCCCGACATCCGCACGGTCGGCGTGATGGGCGACGAACGTACCTACGCTCGCCCGATCATCATCCGGGCGGTCACCAGCGAAGACGCCATGACCGCAGACTGGGCCAGGCTGCCCCACGACCTGCTCGAACGGATGTCGAACCGCATCATCGGTGAGGTGGCGGGCGTCAACCGGGTGGCCTACGACATCACGTCGAAGCCCCCGGGCACCATCGAGTGGGAGTGACCCCCCGGGTCCTCAGGTGCCGGCCAGGCGGCTGACCACGGGGGCCATGGCGTCCATGGCGTCGGCGGAGATGCCGATGTAGCTGATCCCGAACTGCTCGCGGCGCTGCTGGCACTGCTCGACGATGTCGTCCACGGTGCCGGCCAGCGCATGGGGGCTGTGCAGTGCCTGTTCGGTCGTCAGGCCAAGGCTGGGACCCACTGCTTCGGCGAGTCCCCGACGGTCGTCCGTGATGGCGGCGAGGTGCACCCGCACCTGCAGTTCGAGGGACTCGAACCGGTCGCCGGCGGCGTCTCGGATCCAGCGCAGCTTCTCCTCGGTGGCATCGGCGGTGGCCGTCGGTCCGGCGGTCTCGTCGATGTGGCCCGAGCGCAGGTCGATGTTCAGGCCCACGATGTCGGCTTCCTCAGCGGCCAGCGTCAGCACGCGCCGTCCGCCGCCCCCGATGAGCAGCGGAGGATGGGGCGCCTGGCGAGGTCGGGGAGTGCCGGCCAGGCCGTCGATGATGAAGTGCTCGCCACGGAAGGTGACGGTGTCGCCTCGCAGGAGGCCCTTCATCACCGTGACCGCCTCGGCCAGGCGGTCGACGCGCACACCTGGGCGGTCCATCGGAATGCCGGCCTGCTGGTAGTCGCTGGCCATCCACCCTGCACCCAGGCCCACCTCGAGACGGCCGTCGGACAGCAGGTCGACGGTGGCGGCTTCCTTGGCCAGCACGACCGGGTGGTGATAGTCGATGCACCACACCAACGCGCCGAGCCGCAGTGTGGTGGTGGCCTCGGCGGCGGCCATCAAGGCGGGGGTGGTGGCGAACTGGTCGTCGAGGTGATCGGCCACCGTCAACGTCGAGTAGCCGAGGTCCTCAGCGGCACGTGCGGTCTCGCGCCAACGGGTGCGGTCGGGCGCGGTCGAGACCTGCAGGCCGAAGCGGAACGGATGCCGGGGGAGTCCCATGAGCGCTCGACCGTACCGCGTTACGCTCCGCCGATGGCCACCACCAGCACCGATGCGCTCGACGACTTCAGCACCGAGGTGTTCTCCCACGAGGGGAAGCAACGCACGATCTATCGGGCGGGCGATGGTCCAGCCGTCATCGTCATGGCCGAGATGCCGGGCATCACCCCGGCGGTGGCGGCGTTTGCCCGGCGGGTGGTGGACGCCGGGTGCTCGGTGTGGATGCCCGACCTGTTCGGTCGCGCCGGGGAGCCGGCCAGTCCGGTGGCCTATGCCCGCTCGCTCGGCCCTGCCTGCGTGGCGCGGGAGTTCGCGGCGTTCGCCTCGGGCACCACCGCACCCGTCATCGACTGGCTGCGGGCGCTGGCCCGCCACGCCCACGCCACATGTGGCGGTCCGGGCGTCGGCGCGGTGGGCATGTGCTGGACCGGCGGCTTCGCCCTCGGGATGATGGCGGACGACGTGCTCATGGCGCCGGTGCTGTCCCAGCCGTCGCTGCCCCTCGTGCCGCCGTGGCGGAAGGGCAATGCGGCGGACCCCGGGGTCAGCGAGGCCGACATGGCCCGAGTCGAGCAACGCACGGCAGAGGGCGTCTGCGTCCTGGGCCTGCGCTTCACCGGCGACAAACTGTCGCCCGCCGATCGCTTCGCCACCTTGCGGGATCGGTTGGGTGACGCCTTCATCGGCGTCGAGATCGACTCGTCACCCGGCAACCCGTGGGGCTTCGGGAAGAAGGCCCACTCGGTACTCACCGAGGAACTGGTGGACGAGCCGGGGCACCCGACCCGAGAGGCCCTCGATCAGGTCCTCGGGTTCCTCACCGAGCGACTCGAGGTCGGGTAGCGGCGTCCCGGGACTCCCCGACAGTGCCGGCATCTCCGTCGGCTGTTCCGTTCGCTCCGTCGCCGCGGGTGTCCCGGTCACCCGCTGGGCGAGGGCCCACGGCCGTCTCCACCGTGAGGTGGGTGTCGTCCCCGGGAGCGAAACCGAGGGCGGTGGCCAACCGCTCCGCCAGCGGTCCGGCGTCGGCGGCCCGTACACGACAGGTGATGGCCACGCCCGGCTCCTGTGCCTCGAACGTGCTGCCCCGGTAGGTGTTGAGCACCGTGACCGTGGTCGGCTCGGCCACCGGTTGCTCGAGTGCCACCGGTGCAAGGAGCGCGTCGGCCTTGGCACGCTTGGTGTCGGGCACCAACAGGCGGAGATTGCACTGCTCGTCGCTGTCGCCGACCGCCACTCCGGCGGCAGGGAGTGCGTCCGTCGCCTCGGTTTCGGCGTGCTCGGGTGCGGCGTGCAACGTGGGCGACAGGCCCTGGTCGCGCAGGACGGCAGCGGTGGTCTCTGCCAGCGAGGCGGCCACCAGTGCCTCCACGGTGGTCACGGTGACGGTCGTCTCGAAGGTGCTTCCGCGGTAGGTGTTGGCCACCGTCTTTGTCATCTCTCCGAAGTGGGCGGTCACACCCAGTGGCGCGAGCGCGGCGGCGATCTGGCCGCACGCAGCCGGCTTCACCTCGGCGCGCACCATGGTGGTTGAGGTGGTTGAGGTGGTTGAGGTGGTCGATGGACTCGACGTGGCCGGCTCGCTGACAGCTTCCGACGACGGCTCGGGGTCGCTCCCCTCGGCGGTTACCGGCGCGTCCGGCGGAGCAGGACGCGTGGCAGAAGGGGCAGGAGACACAACAGGTGCAGGGGGCGCCGGGAGCTTGGTCAGGTCGACGGTGGTGTCCGAGGCGCCGAGCGCCTCGCCTGCCGGTGAGGCTGGTGGCTCGGCGAGGCCGTGTCGGCGCAGCACACCCTGGAGCGACAACAGGAAGACCTCGCGTTCGGCGGCGGTCCAGTGGCCCCGAGAGGCTGATCCCTTCGGGGGCTCCGCCACGGCGCCCACCACGTCCCAGGGCCGGATGGTGAACCGCTCGCCGGTCTCGGTGTTGGGTGTGCTCCAGTCGATGGCGCTCGCCGGCGGGGCGGCGGGAACCGGGGGCCGCCAGCCGATCATCTCGAGGTCGGCGAAGAACTCCACCGGCGGCTCGGTCCCCACGTAGTCGATCTCCAACCACACCGTCGGATGCGGTGCCTTCGACTTCTGCTGGACCGTGAGCTGCGTGGTGCGATGGTCTGCCATCGAAACGCCTCCGTTCATCGCCGTTTTTCCGCCTGTGATCAGCATCGGCCGTCTCTCTTGAGGTGGTGTCAACGGACGGTGAGGCCTCGGTTTCTGTTGGCTGCACGGATTCTGTCGTCACCCCCGCTCGGTAGCATCAGGGGATGGCCGGCCTGGCGCTCGACGAACTGAACTCCCCGCAGCGCGACGCCGTCACCCATGACGACGGGCCGCTCCTCGTCATCGCCGGGGCCGGCTCGGGCAAGACCCGGGTGCTCACCCACCGCATCGCCCACCTCATCGGGGAACGAGGGGTGTCGCCCTTCGAGATCCTGGCCATCACCTTCACCAACAAGGCGGCCGACGAGATGCGGGAGCGGGTAGCCGCCCTCGTCGGCCCGGTGGCGCAGAGGATGTGGGTGTCGACCTTCCACTCGGCGTGTGTGCGGATCCTGCGCCGCGACGCCGCCCACGTGGGGTATCCGTCGTCGTTCACCATCTACGACCAGTCCGACGCGCAACGGCTCTGTGGGTACGTCATCAAGGATCAGCACCTCGACTCGAAGCGCTTCCCGCCCCGCGCCGTGCACGCCACCATCTCGGCGGCCAAGAACGACAACGTCGGCGTGGACGCCTTCGCCGAACGGGCCACCGGTCCGTTCGAACGGAAGATCGCCGAGGTCTATCGCGAGTACCAGGCCCGGCTGGTGAAGGCCGGTGCACTCGACTTCGACGACCTGCTCGCCGTCACCGTCCGGCTGTTCAGCGAACACCCTGAGGTGGCAGCGCACTACCGACGTCGGTTCCGCCACGTGCTCGTCGACGAGTACCAGGACACCAACAAGGTGCAGAACGAACTCGTGCTCCACCTGGCTGCCGAGCACGGCAACGTGTGTGTGGTCGGTGACGCCGACCAGTCCATCTATGCCTTCCGCGGCGCCACCATCTCCAACATCTTGGAGTTCGAGTCGGCGTTCCCCGACACCACCGTGCTGGTGCTGGAACAGAACTATCGCTCCACGCAGACCATCCTCGACGCCGCCAACGCCCTCATCGCCAACAACGTCGCCCGCAAGCCGAAGGACCTGTGGACCGACCAGGGCTCCGGCGACCCGATCACCCGCTACGAGGCCACCGACGAGACCGACGAGGCCCAGTGGGTGGCCCGCAAGATGGCGCACCTGCACGACAGCGGGCACGCCTGGGGTGACATGGCCGTGTTCTACCGGACGAACGCCCAGAGCCGCATGATCGAGGAACACCTCGGGCGCATGGGCATCCCCTACAAGGTCATCGGCGGCACCCGTTTCTACGATCGCAAGGAAGTGAAGGACGCGCTGGCCTACCTGCGGTGTGCAGTGAACCCTGCCGACGAGGTGAACCTCAAGCGGGTGCTGAACGTCCCGCGACGTGGTGTGGGCGACTCGTCGGTGGCGCGTCTCGACGCCTGGGCCACCGCTCGTGGGGTGCCGTTCGAGGACGCGCTGCGCTCGGCGCCCGAGGCGGGGGTGACCGGTCGGGCCGTGAAGGGCATCGCCGAGTTCCTCGACCTGCTCGATGCCGCCCGACCCCACTTGAGCGGAGGTCCGGCCCGAGCCCTCGAGGTGTTGCTCGAACGGTCGGGCTACCTGGCCGAACTCGAGGCCGAGCACTCCGTCGAAGCGGACGGGCGCATCGAGAACCTGGCCGAACTGGTGGGTGCAGCGGGCGACTTCGAGACGGTCGACGAGTTCCTCGAGCAGGTGAGCCTGGTGGCCGACACCGACGAACTCGGCGAGGACGAGTCCGCAGCGGTGCTCATGACCCTGCACGCCGCCAAGGGGCTCGAGTACCCGGTCGTGTTCCTGGTCGGACTCGAGGACGGCGTGTTCCCCCACATGCGCTCGCTGGGCGACCCCGATCAACTCGAGGAGGAGCGGCGCCTGGCCTATGTGGGCCTCACCCGGGCCCGCGAACAACTCTTCCTGACCAATGCCTGGTCGCGCACCATCTTCGGTGCCACGCAGTACAACCCGGCCAGCCGGTTCCTCGACGAGGTGCCCGCCGAGCTGGTGCGCACCGCCGAGGGTGGTCGGCGCACATCGGGGAGTCGTGAGCAGAGCCGGCGTGGAGCTACAGGCCGGGGTGGTGCGGGCGATGGCGGCGGAGCCGGCTCGTCGAGACGCCGCTCGGTGCTCGGTTCGTTCGACCCTGACGAGGACGACCGCCCCTCCCCGCCTCGCTACCGGGTCGAGCCACCCCGCCCGACCGGGGCCGACCAACTCGGTGTGGGCACAGGCGATCGCGTCCGCCACGCCACCTTCGGTGACGGTCTGGTGGTGGCCATCGAAGGAGCCGGTGACAAGGCCGAGGCCGTGGTGCACTTCGAGGATGCCGGTGAGCGGCGACTCCTGCTGTCGTGGGCCCCGCTCGAGCGGCTGAACTGACCCGGCAGGCTGTGGTCGGCTGGCGTCCAGAACGGCTGGCGCTCAAGACGGCGTGGCTGCTCCGTGGTGGGCACGTTCCCATTCGGCGATGGTCTCCCCCATGGGGGTCGACGGTGGACCGTCCACGAAGGGCCACAGTTCCTCGGCCAGGCGTCGCCAGTTGCCGGTTGCGCGCAGTTCACCGAACAGCGCGTACAGGCCGAGGTTGATGCGCTGGATGATCACGAAGCTGGCCGGCAGGCTGACCGAGCGCATGATGTCGCCGTACGCACCACGCTGGTCGAAGAAGCGTCGCACGGTCTCCGAGGCGTACTCGGAGGTGATCTCGTAGGTGCCGTCGGTGGCCACGAACTCGTAGAAGTGGCCGAAGTAGTCGATGAGCTGTTCGTCGGTGAACGGCAGACCCGCGGGCAGGAGCCCCACCCGTTCGATGATGGCTCGGAAGGCGGCCGGGTCGGGCTCGAGGACCATGGCCCGGATCATCTCCTCGAAGGGCAGGAGTTCGGCTTCGGTGAAGTGCTTCACCAGTCCGAAGTCCAAGAAGGTGACCTGGCCACCGGGTCGGAACAGGTAGTTGCCGGGATGAGGATCGCCGTTGAACATGCGCAGGCGATACAGCGACCCGAATGCGAACCGGTAGATCGTCTCTGCCGCCAGGTTGCGCTCGGTGTCGTCCCAGGTGCGGACCACCTCGTCGAAACCGACGCCTTCCGCCAACTCGGTGGTGAGCACCTTCGAGGTGGACAGTCGTTCGAACACCTTGGGCACGAAGATCGTGGGGTGGCCCTCGTAGTGGCGAGCAAAGGCCATCTGGTTGACCGCCTCGTTGGCGTAGTCCAGTTCTTCGACGAGACGCTCGCGCAACTCGGCCACCACCGGCGCCGGGTCGAAACCGGGGAACAGCTGGCCGAGCCCGCTGAAGAGGAATCCGACGTTGGAGAGGTCCGAGGCCATGGCCTGCTCCACCCCGGGGTACTGCACCTTGACGGCCACCGCCGCACCGTCACGTGTGATGGCCCGGTGCACCTGACCGATCGATGCCGAGGCGATGGGGACCGGGTCCCAGGTCTCGAAGACCTCGTCGGGTTCCGCTCCGAGTTCCCGGCGGATCACCCCGGCGGCCAGCTCGGGTGCCATCGGCGGCGCGTCGCGCTGCAACTCCGCCAGGGTGCTGCGCACATGCTCGGGTAGGCCGCCGTCGAGGTAGGAGGCCATCTGGCCCACCTTCATGAGTGCCCCCTTCATGTTCCCGAGGGCCTCGGCGACCTGTTCGGCGGTGCGCAGCTCGAACTCGGTGTCGAGCGATTCGCGTCGCTCGGCCGAGGCGAACACTCGCCGCGCTCGGTGGGTGGCGTAGTCAGCTCCGGCCTTGGCGCCCAGGCCGACCAACTGAGCATTGCGGGAGGCGAGGCCGAGATGGCGGACCGGCCCGCCGGCGTGGTGTGCCGCCGTGCGCCGCCGAGCACGCACACCGATCGCCACTGCGGCAGCACCGAGCCCTCCGACGAGCGCAACGGGCACGAGGAGTCGGCGGCGGGACGCGCCGAGAGAGAACTTGTTCCGCCGGGAGGTCGGGATCGCCACGGCCGACACTGTACCGGGGTGCTCGAGGCAACGGTTCCGGGCAACCGTTGGCGGCGGACCATACTGCGCCGGTGGACGCAAGCGAGCTGCTGGTGGCGTTGGCGGCTGTCGTCGTCGGGTTCGGCGCCGGTGTGTTGTCGGGCATGCTCGGCATCGGCGGCGCCGTCATCTCCACACCGGCGGTCCGACTGCTGGGGGCCTCCCCGTTGGCGGCCGTCGGTTCGACCGTGCCCGCCATCCTGCCCGGTGCCCTCTCGGGCGCATGGCGTTACCACCGGGAAGGCTTGGTCGACTACCGGGTGGGTCTCACCTGCGGCGGCGCCGGGACCGTCTTCGCCGTGCTCGGCGCCCTGGTTGCCACCGCCACGCCCGAGCCGGGCTGGCTCATGGTGGCGACCGCGGCCCTGATGCTCTGGTCGGGGTGGTCGGTGGCTCGCAGCGGCCGCCACGCCTCTGGGCCTCGGCACCCGGGGACGGTGCCGCCGACTCGTCCGGCCGTGCCCACCCTGGTGCTGTTGGGTGCGGGCGCCGGCTTCGTGGCTGGCCTACTCGGTGTGGGCGGCGGGATCGTGCTGTTGCCCATCTTCACCTCGATCCTGCACCTCCCGGTGAAGCGGGCCATCGGGTCGAGTCTCGTGGCCGTGGCCGTCTTCTCGGTGCCTGCCTTGGTGACCCACGCGCTCGCCGGGAACATCGACTGGTTGCTGGCCATCCCTCTGGTCCTCGGGGTGGTGCCCGGTGCCCGGGTGGGGGCGCGGCTGACCGTGGGCGCGCCGGACCAGCGGGTGCGCTTGGTGTTCGGCGTCGCGGTGGCCATCCTTGCCGTCGTCTACGGCGGGGCGGAGATCGTGGGCCTGACGCGCTGATCACCCGACCGCCTGGAAGAATGGGGGTGTGGTGATGCCCCCCGTCCTCCGTCGTGTCGTGGCCGCTGTCGTGTTGGTGGCGTTCGTCGCTGCCCCTGGGGTGAGCTCGGCGCAGTCGACGGCAGCCTTTCCGGCGGATCTGGTCGCCCCGGTGGCGACGGTACCCCTCGATGTCGAGCCGGCGCTGGCCTTGACCGCCGTCTACCCGACGCCGGTGCTGGCCGGCGACGACCCGACCGTGGCCGTCCGCTTCAGGGGCCCGTTCGAACCGCCGGTCGAGCCGTGGCGGGTGTCGGTGGTCATCGGTGACCCCGGAGGCGAGGTGCTGCGCGCCTCGTTGGTCCGCATCGACGGAGAGGATCGGGGACGCCTCGAGTTCTTCGACGGACAGGGCTTCCTCGATCGCGGCGAGACCGAGGCCCGCTTCGATCCCTCGGGCCTGGTCACGCTGACCGTGCCGGCCGAGCAACTGCCGGCGGGCAACGGTGTCCGCGCTGAGGTGGTGATCGGCGAACCGACCGAGACCGGATCGCCCCCGCCCGATCCGGCCGATCCCGAACCGGCCGATCCCGATCCGGCCGATCCCGATCCGGCCGATCCCGATCCGGCCGATCCCGATCCGGCTGAGCCTGCGCCCGGTGAGCGACGGAGTGCCAGCCCCTGGTTCGATCGTGACGCCTTGTTCGGTGACGGGACGCCAGGGTGGGTGCCGGGAGGCACGCTGGCCACGGTGGCCGCCGACGGCGCCGAGCCCGAACTGGTGGTGGACCTGGGCACCGCACCGGTGGTGGCCGCCGATGGTGACAGGGTGGTGGTGCGTGACGAAGCGGTGTTGCCCACCGAGGTGGCCGGCGTGGCGGTACAAGCGGTCGTCGATGTGGTGCACATCGCTCCCGACTTCGCCGACGCAGCGACCAACACCCCTGTCGTGGAACTGAACCGTGAGGCGGGCACCGTGGTCTTGCGGGGCACCCAGGACCCGATGGCGCCTGACCAGAGTGGCGATCGATCGTGGTTGCTCGGCGGAACGGTCGAACCGGGCCAGCCCCTCGACGTGGAACTCGACCTGGCCGGTGTACTCGCTGCGCTCGGCCGTTCGACCGACACCGCGGATGTGGGCCTCGGCGTCAGCCGGATGGTGGTGCTCGCCGACGAGCGGGTGCTCGTCGCCCCCGGCGTCCTCGGTGCCCGCCCGTGGCTGGACCTGGCCGGTGACGTGGGCCAGTCTCCGGCGACACCACCGCCGGATGGTGCGGCCCAGGCCCCGACGACGGGGACCACCGACACCAGCGACGTGCCGCTGGCGGCCATCGCTGCCGTGCTGGCGGGACTGGCGGTCGCAGGACTGCTGGTCCTGGCAGTGGTACGCCGCCGACATGCCGCCGCCGAGCGATCCTTCGCCGAGGAGTTCGAATCCTACGAGGACACCGATGACTCGGCCGAACCTCACGGACACCGGCCGACACAGGTGCGCCCTGAGGAGGGTGCGGCAGCCGGTGGCGAGGCAGCCGGCGGGGAGGTCACCGAGGAGACGGTCGGGCGCCACGACCGCATGGCTGGAGGGTCGACGCAGGCGGACGTTCCCACGGCGGCAGCGGCACCGGCCGGGCCGTCCCGGAGGGCGCAGCGGGCTCCCGCTGGCGTCACCATCGACGCGGCACTGGTCACCGACCTGGTGCCGGTCGTACCCGAGCCGTCGACCGAAGTGCCGGCGCCGACGCAGGCCGGTTGGTGGGACCAGCCCACCGGGCCGCTGCGGGACGTCCCACCCCCCGGCCCGGGCGACGTCGTCCCCACGACGCACGGTGACGCTGGTCCACCTCCCGGAGGTGATGCGGGGGCCGGCGACGGAGGCCCGGCTGATGACCGTCACGCCGACTCCCACGACGCCGACCCGCGCCGTGCCGACGACGCGCGTCACACCGACGACCGCGCCGCTGGCGCCGACGGCGCCGACGGCCGGGCCGAGGGCGGCGCGACCTCGCCGCCCTCGGTGCGTCACCTCGAGGACGTGCACGCCGAGGTCGACGAGCTGGCCGAGCGGCTCCGGCGATTGGAGGAGTCGTGACCATCCCGCTGCGAGATCCCGCTGTGCGATCCCGGTGTGACATGGTCCGCATCCACAACGATGGAGGCGCTAGGGTGTGGCGGGGGCGGAACAGGCCGATCGATTGGGGTCGCCGATGAGCGGTGACGACGAGAACCTGAGCTGGCACGAGCGAGAAGTCATCGCTGCCCTTCGTCGATTGGCCAATGCGCGCTCGCAGGTCGATGCCCTCGAGGCACAACTGGCCAGCGAGGCGAATGATCCTGTGCCCGATCCCGCTGATCTCGATCGGCTGCGCACCATCAGCGAGGAGGTGAGCGCACTCGAACCCAAGGCACGGTCACGTTTCGGCGGTGGGGGCGCTCGTCAGCGGATCGCCGAGTTCGAGGCCGAGCAACGCCTGGTGCTCGAGCGCCTCGGATTCGACTCGGCCGAGGAGGCGTTTGCCGCTGCTGCCGACGGTGATCGCCAGGGAGTGGACCCCGACCTGCTGGACTTCGCTCGTCGCGAGCTCGAAGCTGCCACCCGCGAGTGGGAGGCCGTGCAGGCAGTGGAGGTACCTGACGAGCCCGAACCGGAGTCGGGTGACGGCACCGACGCCGGCTCGGCGGAGGGGGACGCGGTGCAGCCAGACGGGTCGCCGTTGGCTTCGGTCAGCGACCTCACCGGCCGCCTTCGGCGGCCCGAGGCGTCCTAGGTCGCAGCGCGCTCGTCGCCGGTATCCCCCGGTTGTGACCCGCCTCGGGGCTCATGGTTGGGTGCCCCGAAGAACGTTGCTGCCGACGTGCAGGTCTCGCGGACGGTGACCGACCACAGTCCTGGCAGTGCCGGCTGCAGTCGTTCGTGGATCCAGACGGCGAGCACCTCGCTGGTGGGGTTCCCGAGCCCCGGCACCTCGTTGAGGTAGTGGTGGTCGAGCTGGAGCCGCAGCGGCTCACAGGCGGCACGGACGTCAGCGAAGTCCATGACCCAGCCCAAGCGGGGGTCGAGGGTGCCGCGCACGGCCACCTCCACCCGGAAGGAGTGGCCGTGAAGGCGAGCACACTTGTGTCCCTCGGGGACGTGGGGCAAGCGGTGGGCGGATTCGAAGCCGAACTCGCAGCGGATCTCGTGGGTCATGGCGTCTCGTGGGTCATGGCGTCTCGTGGGGCATGGCGTCTCGTGGGTCATGGCGTCTCGCTGGTCATGGCGTCTCGCTGGTCATGGCGTCTCGTGGGTCATGGGATGCCCACCACCTTGTGGGTCTGCACGCTGAGGCGCCAGCGCGGCGACCTCAGGCAGTGGGCGACGGCGCGCTCGGTGGCACGCTCCCGGTCGGGTCCGTCCATCGGCTGGAGGAACCAGTGGGTGAAGTCGAGGTGCTCGTAGCGTTCGGGCTCACCACCTCGTTGGGGGTAGACGAGTTTCAGCTCGTCACCGGAGGTCACCACCAGCGTCGTGCCGGCCTTCGGGCTGACACACACCCAGTCGACGCCGTCGGGGACGGCGATGGTGCCGTTGGTCTCGATGGCCACCTCGAACCCGCGATGGTGCAGCTCGTCGAGGAGGGGCGTGTCGAGTTGTAGCAGTGGTTCGCCGCCGGTGCAGACCACGAGCGGCCGGACCCCTCGTCGGCGGTCGGGCAACGGCACCGGCCAGTGCTCGGCCACCTGGTCAGCCAACGCGGCGGCAGTGCGGAACTGTCCACCGCCGGGTCCATCGGTGCCGACGAAGTCGGTGTCACAGAAGCGGCAGACGGCCGTGGCGCGGTGCTCTTCGCGGCCCGACCACAGGTTGCATCCGGTGAAGCGACAGAAGACCGCCACGCGCCCGACGTTGGCTCCCTCACCCTGCAGGGTGGCGAACACCTCCTTCACCAGGTAGGTCACGGTTCGACTGCTGCGTAGCGGGTGGGGTCCGTCACGCCGGCCTCGTCGAAGCCGCGGCGTCGCAGGATGCACGCGTCACAGCGTCCGCAGGCGGCGCCCGAGGGGTCGGGGTCGTAGCACGACATGGTGGCTGCGTGGTCGACGCCGAGTGTCCGGCCGAGGTCGATGATCTCCGCCTTGGACAGCTCGATGAGTGGGGCGTGGATGCGGCATCGGCGGCCTCCTTCGGTGGCCGCCTTCGTGGCCACGTTGGCCACCGTCTCGAAGGCCGCCACGAACTCTGGACGGCAGTCGGGATAGCCGGAGTAGTCGGTGGCGTTCACCCCGATGAAGATGTCCGCCGCGTCGTGGACCTCGGCGAGGGCCAGGGCCAACGAGAGCAGCACCGTGTTGCGCGCCGGGACGTAGGTGGCGGGGATCGGCCCGGACCCCACCGGATGGTCGGCGTCGTGTTTGGGCACCTCGCCGTCGCCGGTGAGGGCCGAGCCGCCGAACAGCCCGAGATCCACCGTGGTGACCACGTGAGGCGCGTCGGCCTGTGCCGCCAAGTGGGCGGCCGCTCGGAGCTCAGCGTCATTGCGTTGGCCGTAGCGCACCGACAGCGCGACGGGGTCGAAGCCTCGCTGGCGGGCGATCGCCAGGCAGGTGGCGGAATCGAGACCGCCGCTGAGCAGGACGATCGCACGGTCGGACATGGTCCTGTTCACCGTACCGGCCATCCCGCGGTGACGGGAACAGAGCACGGACGGCTCCGAGAGCAGTGGAGCCGGTCAACGCAGGGAGTCCGGTCAACGCAGGGAGTCCGAAAAAGAGAGGTGGCATCGGCGCCGGGGCGGGAGGCCGGCGTCGATGCCACCACCCACATGATATCGCGTTCCGAGCGCGGTGAGACAACTCTTGACTCGTGTCACATTTTCAGGTTCGAGAGCCGTCGCGGCGCTGACCTGCGCTTCGGGGAAATCCCCTGGTGCCGTGGTTCTGCGTGCCTGACCTGGCAAGCTTGAGAGGGCATGCAGCCCCGTTCCCCATCACCTCCGTCGCCCCGACGCGCCCGCGCCTCGACGGCGATCGCCGTGGCGGCCGTGCTCTTGCTGGTGGTTGCCGCCTGCTCGGACGACGACGACGCCGACGAGGCGGCGCCACCAGCGCCCGAGGTGGCCGTCGCCGATCGGTTCGCCGAGGCGATGGCTGCTCCGGTGGAGGATCGGGTGGTGGAGATGCTGCCCATTCCCGAGGACTTCGTGCAACCCGATACCCGAGGTGTCCGTCTCGCCCCGCCGCCCCGCCGGCCCGGGGGGAGTGACGACGAACCCCCAGCCGTGGCCGTCCGCGGTGGCAGTGCCAGCATCGAAGTGCAGCTCATCGGGCCCGACGGTGGCGCCGTGCCGGGCGCAGTGGTCCTCGTCGAACGGTTCGTCGGCCAGCGCAGCGGCGCCCTGCGCTTCACGGCCCGTGGTGGAGCCGGTCGGGTTGACGGCCTGCTCGGCGGTCGCTATCGGGTGCGGGCCTGGTCGGCACCCGATCTCACCGCGCTCGAGTCGCAGACCTTCTTCCTCCCTGCTGACGGCACCGAGCGGCTGCGGGTCGGGTTGACTCGCCGCGACGAGGTGATGTTGCGCGGCTCACTCCGGGTGGCGACGTGGACGGTGGGGGACACCGCGCCCCTCGAGGTGCAGGTCATGCGTGAGGCGGTCAGCCCTGACGACGGCATCGTCCGCGGCCAACCCTTGGTGGCCGAGGTGGCCCTCACCCCGGGGCCGGGCACCGCCGTGGAGGGGTCGGCCCTGGTCACCGCCGGCGGTGACGGTACGGCGCGTTGGACGGTGCGGTGTACCGCTCCGGGCCGCCATGCCGTGACCGTTCGAGGCGAAGGACGCGAGGTGGAGATCCTCTTGGCCGAGTGCGTCGCCCCGGCGCCGGAGGTGGACGACGAGCCGGAGGACGACGGACCCAGTCTCGTTCCGACGCCGGGTCGGCCGACCACCACTTCGACGACATCGAGTACTACTTCGACGACCACCCCGACCACGACGTCCACGACGGTGCCCCGATGAGCCTCGAACGGCGACCCTGGTGGCGGCGCTCCCTTCGTCGCAGCGGGCGACTGATGCTCACCGTGGCGCTGTGCCTGCCGGTCTTCGCCGGTGCGACGGCGCTCGCCGGATCGGGTCTGCTGCTCTTCGGGGACCTACCCGGCACGGTGCCCGACGAGCGCGAACGCCTCGAGTCGATTCCCTCGTTCGTCTACGACGCCCACGGCAATCGCATCGGCGAGTTCCGCGAGTTCGAGCTGACGGTGGCCATCACCCCCGAACAGGTACCCGAGGTGCTCAAGGGTGCCGTCGTGGCCGCCGAGGACCAGAACTTCTGGGAACACGAAGGGTTCGATGTCGAGGGGCTCGCTCGCGCCGCGTGGACGAACTACCGCCAGGGCGACACGTTGCAAGGTGGCTCGACCATCACCCAACAGCTCATCCGCGAGCTGTACCTGAGTCGCGAGCAGACCGTCGAACGCAAGTTGAACGAGATCATCCTGGCCACCCGGTACGAGCGGGATCTCGCCGAGGAACTCGGCTCGGTGGAGGCGGCCAAGGAGCAGATCCTCTTCGACTACCTCGACACCGTGTACTTCGGCGCCGGGGCGTACGGCATCGGTGCTGCGGCGGAGACGTTCTTCCGCAAGCCGGTGTCGGAGCTCACCTTGTCGGAGGCGGCCACGCTGGCCGGGATCATCCCTGCGCCGTCGGATGTGAACCCCCGGGCCGACATCTTCGCTGCCGAGGAACGGCGGCGGCTGGTGTTGAAGAACATGCTCGACCTCGAGATGGTGACGCAGGCCGAGTTCGACGAGGCCTTCGGACAGATCCTGTGGTGGTCGCCGGCGGGGGATCCGCCGGGCCCCGCCACCCTCATCCATCCGGCGCCCTCCACTTCGCTGGGGCCCTATCCCTATTTCGTCGACTACGTCCGCACCTACCTGACCGATCGGTACGGGCCGGAGATCATCTACCGCGGCGGGCTGCAGATCCACACCACCATCGACCCGGACCTGCAGGCCATGGCCGAGGAGGCCGTCAGCGACATGTTGGCCGGCACCGAGTGGCCGCTCGAGATGTCGCTGGTGAGTGTCGAACCCTCGAGTGGTCATGTCCGGGCATTCGTGGCCGGGCGGGACTTCGAGCAGAGCCAGGTGAACCTGGCGCTCGGTGGCAGCACCGGCATGCAGCCGGGCTCGGTCTTCAAGGTGTTCACGGCGGCCAAGGCGCTCGAGGACGGGATGGGTCCTGAGACCGCCTACGACTCCCCGGGCACCTTGTACGTCCCCGGCTGCGGCGGCCAGTGCGCCATCAGGGGCGGCCCGGGCGGCGACGTCACCATGGAGGCAGCCATGGCGGCATCCACCAATACCTACTTCGCACAGCTCATCATGGATGTCGGACCGAACAACGTCGCTGAACTGGCCCACCGGGTAGGGGTAACCCGCACGCCCCCCGACAGGGACTACAACCTCGGCTTGACCCTGGGTGTCAACGAGGTGTCGCCGCTGGACATGGCTGCGGGGTTCAGCGTCTTCGCCAACCAGGGCGTCCGAGCGGACGCCACCCCGATCAATTGGATCGACCAGATGGACGGCACCACGCTCGAGGACAACCGAGGACCCCGGGGCGAACCGGTGCTCCATCCGGCGGTGGCCGACAACCTGACGGCCATGCTCACCGGGGTGGTGGAGTCGGGCACCGGCCGGTCGGCGGACATCGGACGACCCGCAGCTGGCAAGACCGGCACGGCGGAGCGGAACCAGGCCGCCTGGTTCGTCGGGTACACCCCGCAGCTGTCGACGGCCGTGTGGATGGGGTTCGCCGACGAACCCCGGCCACTGCGGGGGATCAAGGGCTCCGGGCAGGTCTTCGGCGGTGGCTTCCCGGCCCAGACGTGGGCTCGGTTCATGCGCGCCGCCCACGAGGGGTTGGATGTGATCGAGTTCCGCGAAGCAGGACCGCTGCCCGCCCCGAGCAGCGAAGTGCGACGCATCCCGCGGCGGGCGTCGGTGCCGAGTCTGCCGCGCGACTGCGGCGGGCCGTGCGTGCAGGTTCCCGAGCCGCCACCACCGCCCACACTTCCTCCTCCACCGGAGCCGCCCGCTCCCCCCGAAGCCGACGCGCCACCGCCGGATCCGGCCCCGCCCGACGACGCTCCTGCGCCGACGACGACCGTGCCGGCGACGGTCGTCCCGACGCCCACGGTCCCCCCAGCGGTATCGCCGCCGGGTGGGACACCGGGTGGAGGTGAACGGTGAACCCCACATCGTGGTTGAGGAACCGCCTTCCCATGAACGAACCAGCGATCGACGACCCACCCACCGGGCGCCCCCGAGCGCCGCTGCCGTCGCCCGAGCGAGCAGCGGCGGTGGCGGCCCCGGGTGCCTCCGCGCCGTCGTCGTCGGATCGGGATCGCACAGGACGGCCGGGCTCGTCCGGCGCGCCGGTTGCGCCCACCGGACCCGGCGCGGATGACGACATCCCTTCCGGGAATGCCGGTGACTCCGACGAGCGACCCTCGGTGACCCGCGCTCGGTCCAACCGGGCTCCGTCCGAGCCGTCGACCCGTGTGTCGACCGGGCCGTCTGGCGCTCCCACCGGTGGCGAAGGTAAGCGCAAGAGCCGCCGGCAGCGCCGACGTGAGTGGCGTCAAGAGGAGCGTGCCCGGCTCTACGCCGCCCGCAAGTCGGTGCGGTTCCCCATCTTCACCCGCTCGGTCCTGCTGTGGATGATGCTGTTCGCTCTCGTCGGCGTGGCCTTCGGTGCGTCGGGAGCGTTCTGGTGGACGCACTTCAACACTCAGGTGGCCGAATTGCGCGACGACACCCGTGACCTCGAGGCCCGGTCCACCGAGGCGCTCTCACAGATCGAGTCGCAACGCAACGCCGCCATCACCCAGATCGACGAGGCGCTCGAGCCGCTCCAGGGCTTCCTGTCCGAGGCGCGCATGATCCAGTTCGCCGAGTTCTTCGCCCCGGCGGTGTGGTTCGTGACCACCCTCGACGAGGACGGTGAACCCAGTGTCGGCTCGGCCTTCGCCGTCGTGAGCGACGAGAACGAGTCGCTGATGGTGACCTCGTTCGCAACGGTTGCGGCCTCGTCGGTGGCGCCGGGGCCGGAGATCCTGGTGCGCAACGGTGGTGTGGAGGTGGAGGCACGGCTCGTGAACTTCGACGCCGGCCGAGATCTGGCGCTGCTCGAGGTGCCTCGTGGCGACATCCCCGTACTTGACTGGTCGCCCGACGACGAGCAGGCCAGGGCGCTGGGCTCGCGGGTGTTCCCGGTATCGGGCTTCGGTGGCGCCGGTGCATCGTTGACCAGCGGGGTGGTCATGGAGCAGAACGCATCGGGTTTCCTGCACACCGCACCGGTGGGAACGTTTGCCCAAGGGGCCCCCATCGTGACGCCCAGCGGACGGATTCTCGGAGTGGCCTCGCTGACCTACCAACCGTTCGGGTTCGACCCCGGCGAGGTCCGGTTTGCCGTGCGCATCAACGAGGTCTGCGCAACGCTGATGGACTGCGGCGGGGGGCAACGTACGCCCGGCGACGCGCCGCCGCCTGCCGAAGGCGACGTGCCGGACGCTGCGGTCGAACCGGAGTAGTTCCTCACCGCCGTCGTGTCGCCGTGGCCTCGCCGGTCAGGCGCCCGGCTGCGGTGCCCAGGCCACTCGTCCGAGGTGGGCGTAGGTGCGGACGTCGGCATGTGACGGCACCACGCGCACGGTGTAACCGAAGCTGCCCGACGACTCGAAGCCCACGTCGATGCCGTAGCGCAGTCGTCCGGGGAGGTCGCCCGGGCCCTCACACGACATCGACGCCACCGTCGGGCGGTGGATCTCGTCGTCGGGGTCGACCTCGCCGTAGAGGAGTTGCACGTCGACATCGGATGGATCGAGGTCGCCCAGGGTGACCTGCGCCTCGACCCTGTAGGCGGCGGTGTCCTCACCGTTGGCCCGTTGGTGCTCGGTGGACACCACCGCCACCGAGGGCCACGCACGGAAGACGGTGCGCTTCCACCGCACGAGTGCCTTGGCCGCCTCGTCGCCGTTGGCCCGCAGGGACTCGGACCGGGCCGCTGCTGGCTCGTAGTAGCCCTCGGTGTACTCGGTCAGCATGCGGGTGGCCTGCACCTGCGGCCCCAGGCGGGCGATGGATGCCTTCACCCGTGTCACCCAGTCGACGGGGATGCCGTCGGCGTCGATGTCGTAGAACATGGGCACCACCTGGTGTTCCAGCAGGTGCATCATGCCCAGGTACTCGACGTGGTCCCGGCGGTCCCGGTCGTCCTCCCACTCTGCTGAGGGGATGGCCCAACCCACCTGGGGCTCGTAGCACTCGTCCCACCAGCCGTCGAGCACCGAGCAGTTCAGGACGCCGTTGTAGACGGCCTTCATGCCGCTCGTCCCACAGGCCTCCATCGGGCGGAGGGGGTTGTTGAGCCACACGTCGACGCCGGCCACCAGCATGCGGGCCATGGCGATGTCGTAGTCCTCGACGAAGACCAACCGGTTGCGGAGCCCGAGGTCCGCCGCGGTGTTGGCCACCTCGCGCAACAGCGCCTTGCCTGCCTCGTCGGCGGGATGCGCCTTGCCCGCCACCACGATCTGCACCGGGCGGTCGGCGTCGGTGAGTAGGTCCCGTAGGCGGTCGAGGTCGGCGAGGAGCAGGTTGGCGCGCTTGTAGGTGGCGAACCGGCGGGCGAACCCGATGGTGAGCACCGTCGGGTCGAGGGCGTCGTCGCACCAGGCCACCTGCGACCGCGACAGGCCGCGGCGCAACCCTTGGCGGACGAGTCGGTGGCGGAGGTAGGCGACCAGCCGCTCGCGCAGCGTGCGGCGGATGGCCCACATCTCTCGATCGGGTACCTCCGTGATGGCTTCCCAACGCTCGGGAGAGGCCTCCTGCCAGTCGATCCCGATCACCCGCTCGAAGAGGTCCACCATCTCGCGGGCCGTCCACGACGGGGCGTGCACGCCGTTGGTGACCGCTCCGATAGGCACCTCCGACTCGGGCACGTCGGGCCAGATGCCGGCGAACATCCGGCGACTGACCACCCCGTGGAGCTGTGAGACGCCGTTGGTGAAGCCCGACAGGCGCAGGCTCATGCAGGCCATGTTGAACACGTCACCCTGCGGCTCGCCGGGCTCGTGGCCCAGCTCCATGAGCTCGTCGAGGGTGAGGCCGACTTCGCGACACCACGAGCCGAAGTGGCGGTCCATGAGCTCGCGAGGAAAGCGGTCGATGCCGGCAGGCACCGGTGTGTGGGTGGTGAACACGCCACCGGGTCGGATGGCCGTCGTGGCCTCGGGGAACGTGAGGTGGTCCTCCACGATGCAGCGGCGGATCCGCTCGAGAGCGAGGAACCCGGCGTGACCCTCGTTGATGTGGAACACCTGCGGCTCGATGGCGAGCGCCTCGAGGGCGCGCACCCCACCGATGCCCAGGAGGATCTCCTGGCGGATGCGTTCCTCCTGACCCCCGCCGTAGAGGCGATCGGTGATGAGGCGTTCCGCATCGGCGTTCTCCTCGACGTCGGTGTCGAGCAGGTACAGCGGGATCCGGCCAACGCTGGCGCGCCAGATGCGGGCATGGACGAGGGTGCCGGCGATGTCGACGCTGATGCGCACATCGGGCACGGCTTCGAGGGCCATGGCGTCGGGGTCGAGGCGGGGGAAGCGCTCGACCTGTCGCCCGTGGGTGTCCACCTCCTGGGTGAAGTAGCCGTGGTGGTAGAACAGGCCCACCCCCACGAGGGGAAGACCGAGGGCGTCAGCGGCCTTGAGGTGGTCGCCGGCGAGGACACCGAGGCCGCCGGAGTACTGCGGCAGGCCGGCTGCCACACCGAACTCGGGCGAGAAGTACGCAACACTGCGCAGCACACCGTCGTGGTGTTGCTGGAACCAGCGCGGTGCCTCGAGTGAGCGACCCAGTTCGTCGCGCACAGTTGCTGCCAGGGACGTGAACGTGCGGTCCTCGGCCAGTTCCTCGAGCCGCTCGGAGGACTCGAGCGCCAGCATGCCCGCCGGGTCGCGCACGTAGTCCCACTGCTCGCGGTCGATCCGGCGGAACAGATCCTGGGCGCGGTCGTCGGCGATCCACCCCAGGTTCATTGCGATGTCCCGCAACGGCCCGAGGGGCTCCGGCAACTTCGATACGACGGTGAACGTCTGCACGGCCTTCATGGGTGCGGACACTAGCCACCACGGGACCCCGGCGACGCCGTGGGCGTCCCGTCGCCCCAGAGTTCACCGACTGGTCACATGTGGGGTTGGCCGAGACGCGTCGTTCTCAGGTGCTCGAACCGGCCCGGATGGCGTCCAGTGCCTCGCGGTGGTGGCGGGTGGCGCGGAACTGCGAGGAGAACACTGTCTGCACGGTGCCCTCGGGATCGATGACGTAGGTGACCCGCCCGGGCAGGAGACCCATGGTCTTGCGGACCCCGTAGCGCCGACGTAGCTCGCCACCCTCGTCGGCCAGCAAGGTGAAGGGCAGACGGTGCTTGTCGGCGAACGCTCGGTGTGAGTCGACCGAGTCACTCGACACCCCCACCACCTCGGCACCGGCATCGGTGAAGTCCTCGTAGCTGTCGCGGAAGGCACACGACTCGGCGGTGCACCCGGGCGTGTCATCGGCGGGATAGAAGTAGAGCACCACCCAGCGACCCCGCAGGTCGCTCAGGCGAACCGGGGTGCCGTCCTGGTCGTCGAGTGTGAAGTCGGGGGCGGTGTCCCCCTCACGTACCGGTGTGGTCATCGGATCCTCCCATCGGGCCCTGCAACGCCTGCGACGGTGGAAGTGTTCCCTCATCCCGGCGGGACGCCGATCGGTGCCGGCGGGCGGGCTCTGGCGAGCGGGCGATGCTCGTGCGGTAGCGTGTCGCGCCATGCCAGTTTTCGCGGTCGTGAACCAAAAGGGTGGGGTGGGCAAGACCACGGTGGCGCTGGGTCTGGCGTCGGCGGCGGCGCACGCCGGGCTCCGGGTGCTCGTCGTCGACCTCGACCCCCAGGCGAACGCCACTGTCGGGCTCGCCGTGTGGGAGCCGGCGGCCAACGTGGACGACGCCCTGGCCGCCGATCGACCGGGCGCGCTGTCGGAGGTGATCGTGCGCACTGGGTGGGAACTGCCCGCTGACGCCGGGGCAGTGGACGTTGCACCGAGCGCGCCGCTCCTGGCCCAGCGCGAGCTGCAGTTGGCCACCGACCCGGTGGGGGCGCAGGACCGTCTTCGTATGGCCATGTCCGAGATCGATCATGACGTCGTGCTGGTGGACTGCCCGCCGTCGCTGGGACTGCTCACCATCAACGGGCTCTTCGCCTGCGACACGGCGCTCGTGGTGGCCGAACCGAGCGCATGGGCCAGTGACGGCGTGGAACAGATCACGCGCACAGTGGAGCGCATCGGTGCCCGACGCAGCGACGGCCTGTCGGTCACCGGCGTGGTGGTCAACCGGCTGGGTCGAACCCGCGACGCCCGCTACTGGCACGAACAACTCGTCGAGACCTACGGCGACGCCGTCCTACCGGCCATCCGGCTCCGGGCGGCGGTGGCCGAGGCCTCAGCGCAGTCGCTGCCCATCCACGGGCTCGGGAACCGGTCGGGGGCGTCCGATGCCGCTGCCGAGTTCGACGCCGTGCTGGCCCAACTGGTCCCCGACCTGATCGACGACGACCTGAACGGCGATGACCTGAGCGACGACGACCTGATCGACGACGACCGGTCCGGTCCGACGGCATCAGGGGTGGCGGGTGGCTCGGCAGAACCAGCGGAGTTCGCCGGCACCAGTGGCGAAGGAGGGAGCTGAGCATGGCTGGCTACGATCCGAAGCGTCGCCGCGGTCCCCGTTCCGTTCCCGAGGAAGGGCCGGCGCCCGTCGACGCCATCTTGGACACCGCCGCCGAGGAGGCGGCCGTGCACGCCGCAGCGGCTGCTGCGGAATCCGCTGCTGCGGAAAAGGCCGAGTCGACCGGCGCCGAGCGCGCTCGTCCAGCGGCCAAGGAAGCCGAGCGCCACACGGTGGCCAAGCGGCTCCCACCCGAGGCTCCTCCCGTCGACGACACGGCGGGACCCTCGGTCGCTCCGGAGCAGCCCGCGTCGGAGCAGCCCGCGTCGGAGCCGCCCGTGCCCGCCACCGGATCGGGCTCGCGGACCGCCACAACACGCCTCGCCGCCGTGGCCTTCGTGGCGGCGCTGGTGCTGCTGGTGCTCGTCTGGCTGCGCCGACGCCGCTGACGGCAGGTCAACGGCTGGGTCGAGCACCCCGGCCGAGGGAGAGCACCTGCACAGCAGACACCGGCAGGCGTTCGGGGAATGTGACCTCGAGGGTGCCCTCGCGCACCTCCCACTCGAGCGGCTCGTCGATGCCCAACAGTCGCACCTCGCTCACCGCAGTGGCGTCCACGTTGCGGAGCCCGAACGTACGGACGCCCGGGGTGTCGAGCAGCAGAGCGAACACCTCACCGTCGCGTTGGGTGAACCGCACCTCGGTGGCTTCGGTGGTGGTGGCGGCCGCCCGGTCCCAGGGGCGCGTCCCGTAGATGGCCTCGCCGTTGGTGGCCAGCCAGTCACCCAACCCGCGCAGCGGCACCTGCTGCTCCTCGGGGATGGTGCCGTTTCCCTGCGGACCGATGCCGATGAGCAGGTTGCCGTTCTTGGCCACGATGTCGGCCAACAGCCGGACGAGGCCGGTGGCGGTGACGATGTCCTCGGGGCGTTCGTTGCGGTTGGCACCGAACGAATGGCCCACCCCGCGGGTGCTCTCCCACTTCTTCTCTTTCACCTCGTCGAACTGTGCGTACTCGGGTGTGTTGAAGTCGTAGTGGTTGGCGCTCGGGAAGGTGAGGTGTTTCACACTCGATGGCAGCGCTCGCCAGAAGGTCTGGATGAGGTGGCCGGCGCCACGGGCCAGGGTCTCGGTGGCGGCGTTGCGCGGCAGGCTGGGCTGGATCCACCGGTCGTTGATCACCCCGTCAGCCACCGTGTTGTAGTAGTGGGCGAACAGCTCCGGCAGGTTGCCGCCTGCGGGCCAGGCGATGTCGTTCCACAACACCGACGGGCGGTAGCGGTCGATGAGTTCACGTACATGGGCGGTGGCGTACGCGGTGTAGGCGGGATCGTCCGGCACGGCGAGCGTGGCATCGGCTGGGTTCTTCATGACGGCGTCGTTGAAGGGCCAGTCGTAGCCGCCCGAGTAGTAGAGGCCCATGCGGAGTTCCCGGGCGCGCACGGCCTCGCTCAGATCGGCCACGATGTCGCGGCGGGCGTGATACGCACCCTTGGTGGGGTGGGGCGACGACGCCGGCCACAGGGTGAACCCCTCGTGGTGTTTCGTGGTCAGCACCACATAGCGGGCGCCTGCCGTGGCGCAGAGCTCGGCGATGCCGTCGAGGTCGGCCGAGGCGCTGCCCTCGTCGAAGGCCGGGATGAAGTCGTCGTAGGTGAACGACTCACCGTAGGTCTGGCGGTGGTGTGTCCACGTGGGGCTGCCCTCGAGCTGCATGCTGTTGCGGTACCACTCGGCGTACGGGTTGTCGTAGAGCATCGCCCGCGGACCCTTGGTGCGCAGCAGCTCCTGGATGTCGGGGACCTGCGGGGCCCACCCCGGCACGGAGTAGAGACCCCAGTGGAGGAAGACGCCGAGCTTGGCGTCGTCGTACCACTCGGGCAGCGGATGAGTGGCAACGGAGTCCCAGGTCGGCTCGTACATCTGGCGGAATCTAGTGCCCACCGCGTTCTTGCGTGCGTCTCGCCGGTCGGAGGGCCGCGAACGTACGCAGGAGTCTCGAGGGGGGCACGCGCCGTCGTCAGTCGTCGCGACGTTCCGCTCTGCGTCGGTCGCTGCCCGATCGGCGTTCGGAGGTCACCTTGGACCAGTCCTGTGTCTCGCGACGTTCGGCGCCGGAGCGCCGGTCCCCACCACCGCGACGTTCGCCGGTCCGCAGGTAGTGCAGGATCTCCCCCAGGATGCGTTCCATGGCCGCAGCGTCGCCGCGGGGAGCGATGGCCCAGGCGCCCTTGCCCAGCGCCTCGTCGCGTAGCGAGATGTCGTTGGTGACGAGGACGACCTGTGTCTGCGACTCTCTCTTCACCAGGTCACCGATGATGTCCATGCCGAGGGTGCCCGACAAGGCGTTCTCGACCACGACGAGGTGGACCGATGCGAACTGCAGGGCCTGCAAGAGTCCCGGGGCGTGCTCGGCTTCGACCATGACGTCGAAGCCGTTGGCGACGATGACATGCTCGAGGGCGGTCCGCCCCATCTGATCTGGATGGCAGATGGCAGCCTTGGGGGTCTCGTCGGGTCCGAGTAGAGGGAGCGGCGTCGAGGTCATCGTGGGAAGCATGCCAGGTCGGGACGCTCGAGGGGGCAGGCATGACGTCGGCGGTCGTGGACCGCAGCCGTTCCTGCCACATCGTGGGTGCGCCGTTGCCTTGCTGCGCCGCGCATCGGCGGTTCGTCTGCGCCCCTGAATAGGTCAAAAGACTCATTTTCGGTTGCCTTCCCAGTGGGTCGCCCGTACGGTGTGACCTCAGTCACGTCAGGGTGAGGGACTGAACAGAGCAGGGAGCTTCCATGAGCACGTCAGGGACCAGCATCGACATCGCCACCGAGGAACGGGACAACGGGTCGGCGACCGGTCGGCGGGGTCGGCGGGCCACAGCGGCCATGGTCACCCTGGTCCTGGTGGCGGTCGTCCTCGTGGGGGCGCCGACGCCGGCGGCCGCCCAACATCACGGGCCGGATCCGGTCGTCATCGTGGCGGGCACCTTCTCGCCGGCGTTCGCCAACGAGCCGTTGGCGGCTCGCCTGCGTGCCGACGGCTACCAGGTGCACATCTTCGAGCTGCCCGGCCTGGGTCTCGGCGACATCCGATCGTCGTCGGCGGCGCTCGGTGCCTTCGTCGACCAGGTGCTGGCCTCGAGCGGCGCCACGCGCGTGGACCTCGTCGGGCACAGCCAGGGCGGCTTGGTGGCTCGGGGTTACGTGCGGGACTTCGGTGGCGCGGCCAAGGTGGACAGCCTGATCTCCTTGGGGTCACCTCACAAGGGCACCTATGTGGCCAACCTGGCCAACTTCTTCGGATTCGGCAACTGCTTGGCCATCGTCGCCTGTGAACAGATGCGGATCGGCTCGAGCTACCTGCAGGACCTCAACGCCGGCTCGGACACCATTGCCCCGGTGCGCTACACGAACATCTACACCAGCTACGACGAACTGGTGCGGCCTGTCTCGAACGCAGCGCTCAGTGATGGCGCGGTCAACATCCGTGTGCAGTCGCAGTGCTGGGCCCGGGTGGTGGGCCACGTCGGGCTCATCGTGGACGGCACCGTCTACAGCGGTGTGCGCCAGGCGCTCGAGGGTCGCTCCAACATCAGGCTCAACTGCTGGGCCTGGTGACCAGCCGGCGGTTGACCCGCCGGCGGATCGATCAGCGTTCGATCACCACCATGCGTTCCTCGGTCATCTCCCGCACCGCCCAAGCCGGACCTTCCTTGGTGTTGCCCGAGTCGCCGGTACCGCCGTAGGGCATCTGGTCGGCTCGGAAGGTGGGTACCTCGTTCACCGTCACCCCACCGAAGGCCAGTTGGTGCGCGGCGGCCAGCGCCGTGCGTACGTCGGAGGTGAAGATCCCGGCCTGCAGCCCGTAGCGGGTGTCGTTGGCCAGGTCGATGGCCTCGGACACCTCGCCGTAGGTGGCGACGCCAACCACCGGCCCGAAGATCTCCGTGGCGCAGACCTCCATGTCGTTGCGCACGTCGGTCAGCACCGTCGGGGCGTAGATGCCGTCAGGTCGGACCGATCCACCGACGGCAGCCACCGCACCGTCGGCCACCGCCCGCTCCACCGTGGCGCGCACCCGCTCGGTCTCGCCGTCGTCGATGAGCGCACTCAGGTCGGTACCTTCATCGCTCGGATCGCCGGCACGGAGTTGGCTGACCTTCGAGGTCAGCGTGGCCAGGAACGGCTCGGCCACGTCGCGGTGCACGTACACCCGCTGCACCGAGATGCAGGTCTGTCCCGAGAAGGCGTAGCCGGCAGCGGCGATGCGGGTGGCGGCCTCCTCGACGTCGGCGTCGCCGTGCACGATGACCGGCGCGTTGTTGCCCAGTTCGAGGCCCACCCGTTTGCGCGGTGCCCGTGACCGGATCGACCATCCGACCGAGGCTGAGCCGGTGAAAGTGATGTGGGCCACGTCGTCGTGGGTGACGAGGTGGTCGGCCACCGACCCCGGAGCGGTGACCACGTTGCACCATCCGGGCGGGAGGCCGCAGTGGTCCTCGAGGATGGCCCCCAGGGCCAGGGCGGTGAGCGGCGTGGCGGACGCCGGCTTCAACACCACGGGGCAGCCGGCGGCGATGGCGGGGGCGACCTTGTGCACCACCAGGTTCAACGGGAAGTTGAAGGGGCTGATGGCCGCCACCACCCCGATGGGGACCCGCAAGGTGAAGCCGACCTTGCCCTCCCCAGCGGTCGACGCATCCATCGGGATCATCTCTCCGGCAGCCGTGCGGGCCGTGGCAGCGGCGAAGCGGAAGGTGTCGGCGGCCCGGCGAACCTCGGTGCGAGCAGTGGTGATCGGCTTGGCCGCCTCGGCGCAGATGGTGCTGGCCAGGTCGTCGAGGTGGTCGAGCACGGCGGCGGCTGCTCGGTCGAGCACCTCGGCCCGCTCCCACGCCGGCGGTGGGCCGGCGCGGTGGCGTTCGAGGGCGACTGCCACGGCGCGGTCGATGTCCGCCTCGGTTGCCCGGGGTACCCGACCCACCTCGTGGCCGTCGAAGGGCGAGCTCACCACGATGGTCTCCTCCGAGGTCACCGCCTCGCCGTCGATGCGCATGGGCGTCACGTCGGTGCTGGTGTCGGTGCTCATGTCGTCTGCTCCGTGGTCTGTGCGGCCACCTCGTCGAGCGCCGCGGCGGTGACGGTGGCGATCTCGTCCAGGATCTCATCAGAGGTGGTCAGCGGTGGACAGAAGGCGATGCTGTGCTCGGCGATCGGCCGAGGGATGACGCCGCGGGCCACCATGGCGTCGCGCAGGACGGGCGCGGCCACCCCCTCGGGCAGGCCGAGCGCCCAGATGCCGCCGAGGCCCCGGCAGGCCACGGCCGGCCGCGACGACGCGATCGCCTCGAGGGTCCGGCCCAAGCGGCGCTCGATGCGGGCGGCGTCGCGGAGGAGACCCTCGTGCTCGATGATGTCGAGGTTGGCCAAGGCGGCAGCGCAGGCGGCGGGATGGCCCGAGTAGGTGAAGCCGTGTCGCAGTACGTGGGCCTCGTCGGCCTCGAGCAGGGAGCGGAGGCGGGCGCCCACCAGTACCCCACCCAGCGGCTGGTAGCCCGACGTCACGCCTTTGGCGAAGGTGACCAGATCTGGTGCCACATCTTCGAGTTCCACGCCCCACCACCTACCCAGCCGCCCGAAGCCGCAGATCACTTCGTCGGCGATCAGTAGGGCGCCGTGTCGGTCGCACAGGGCACGCACGGCGGCCAGGTAGCCGGGGGCGGGTGGGAAGACGCCGCCCGCCCCTTGGACGGGCTCCACGATGACGGCGGCCACGCGGCCGTCGTGACGGGCAAAGGCATCCTCGAGGTCGGCCACGTCGTCAGGGTCCACGTGGATCACGTCGTCGAGGAGCGGGCCGAAATGCGCACGGTTGGGTTCGATGCCCTGCGCCGAGGTGCCGCCGTAGGTGACCCCGTGGTACGCGCGGCGGCGGGCGATGACCACGGTCCGCTCGGGTGCGCCGCTCAGGGCGAAACCCCGTCGGGCCATCTTGAGAGCGGTGTCGACCGCCTCGGAGCCCGACGACGTGAGGAAGACCCGGGCATCGGCCATGGGCGCCAGCGCAGCCAGGCGTTCGCACAGGGCGTCGGCGGGCGCGTTGGTGAACATCTCGAAGGTGTGGAAGGCGTCGAGTCGGCCGAGTTGGTCGTGGACGGCATCGATGATCTCTCGCCGCCCGTGGCCCACCTGGCAGTACCACAGCGACCCCATCGCATCGATGTAGCGCCGACCGTCCTCGTCCCACAGCAGCGACCCCTCCGCTCGACGGATCGAGACGAAGTGCTCGGCCGTGGGTCGTGCGAACGGGTGGAGGAAGGCGGGGACGGCCATGGCAGCTCCTCGTGGGTGGGGATCGTGCGAGGCACCGTGCAGGGAGAGGCACCGTGCAGGGAACGGTACGGGATACCCGTTGGGCGAGTCTCGCCCAATCGGACCTAGGATGCTGAACGAGCGCGTCGGGCGGTACCAGCGCGACAATGGCGGGCAGGACGGCCCCAGCGGGTCGGCAGCAGGGAGGGTGAACGGTTCGTGACCTCGTGGAGTAGGCGCCTCAATGCTGCCAACGCGCGGCCCGGGCTCGGCGGGCCCGGAGCGCACGGAGGACGTGAGGACATCGCCGCCGAGGCGGTCGCCGCCGGGGTCGGCGACGACGACCTGGCCGCGCTGCGAGCGCTGGCGGCGGTGGCCCGCGATCGCCCGGCGTTCCGCCAGCGGCTCACGGTGTCGGTGCCGAGCGACGGTGAGCCCACCAGTCTCGAGTTCGAGGTGTTCCACGCCGAGTCGGGCGTCACCATCCGCCCCGTGGGTGGCTCGTTCGCCTCGCCCCCCGAGGAACAGGACGACGAGGGCTCGCCCATCGTCCAGATCCTGACCGACACCTTGGTGGAGACCCCCGACCTGGTGGCGGTGTTCGCCTCGGTCGGCCACGAGGCGCTGTGGGCCAACGACGCCTTCGCCACGGTCATCCCCATTCGCCAGGCCGACAAGATCTGGCTGGTGGAACTGCTCGACGAGTGGTCCAAGGGCCACTACGAGGTGAAGGTCCTCCCGGCCCTGGTCAAGTACGGCCGATGGCGCGGGCGACTCACCCTTCTCGCCGGCGACGAGATGTCGATGGCGGTTTCGGCGGTGATCGTGGCGCACCGTGACAAGCGGGGCGACATCCAAGCGGTGTCGCTGGTGGCTCGCGAGCTGATCGACACCCGGCTCGAACAGGTCTCCGGCGGTGATGCCGACCGGTTCGCCGCGCTGGTGGAGAACAACGCCGACATCATCGCCGTGTGCCGACCCGATGGTGTGATCGAGTACGCCAGTCCCGCTGCGGGTCGGGTGCTGGGCCGGTCACCCGGGGAGCTGCGCGGGGTGAACCTCTACGAGATCCTCGATCCTGACGACCGTCCGGCGTCGTTGCTCGAGTTGGCCCGACCCGACGAGCAGGGCGTGGGCGTCCCGGTGGAACTGCGGGTGGCCGGGGGCGACGGCAGCTTGCGCCACCTCGAGGCCATCGTCATCGACCTGACCGAGAATCCGGTCATCGGTGGGGTGGTACTCAACGCCCGCGACGTCACCGAGCGGGTACGTACCATCTCCGAGCTCACCCGACGCGCCTACACCGACCCCTTGACCGGCTTGGCCAACCGGATGCGCCTGCTCGACCGCTTGGACTGGAACCTCGGCGAGGGCGGGGACGGGCAGCGGGTGGCGGTCCTGCTCGCCGACGTCGACCGCTTCGAGTCAGTGAACGAACGCTACGGGCAGGAACCGGCCGACCGTGTGCTGACCGAACTGGCCACCCGATTCGCCGCTGTGCTGCCCGCCGAGGCCCTGGCCGCTCGCCACAGTGGCGATCAGTTCGTGGCGGTGCTCCCCGACACCCCCGATGTCGCCGCCGCGGTCCGGGTGGCCAACCGCCTCCGGTTGTCGCTGTCGAGCGCCGTGGCCATCGACGACGCCACTCGCACCGAGGTCACGGTGAGCGTCGGCATCCGCTTGGCGGAGCCGGGCGACGACCCCGAGACCGTGTTGCGCGACGCAGCGCGGGCGCTGACCGCGGCCAAGGACGCCGGGCGCGATCGGGTCGAGGTGTACAGCGAGGAGATGGCGACCGAGGACAACTTGCGACACGAGGTCGAGGAACGCCTCCGCCACGCCCTCGACAACGACGGCATCGCTGTTCACTACCAGCCGGTGTTCGAGGTCACGTCGGGCAAGCTCGTGGGCGCCGAGGCGCTGCTGCGCGTACACGACGACGAGGGCTCACTCCTGTCGCCTGCCCAGTTCGTCGAGGCGGCCGAGTCGACCGGACTCATCACCCGACTCGGATCGCAGGTGCTGGAAGCGACCTGCGGCCAACTGGCGTCGTGGTCCTCCTCCTCGGGCTCCGCACCCAACGACGTGTCGGTCAACATCTCACCGCGACAGTTGGCCGACCCCGAGATGCCCCACATGGTGGTCGACGCGTTGAAGTCCGCCGGCGTCAGCCCCGAGCACCTGTGGTTGGAGATCACCGAGAGCATCCTCATCTCGCTGCAGCCCACCGTCGACGCCGGTATCTCCTACCTGCGTGCGCTCGGTGTGAAGATCGGCCTCGATGACTTCGGGGCCGGGCAGTCGTCGCTCGGCTACCTGAAGCGCTTTCCCCTCGACTTCGTCAAGATCGACAAGTCACTGGTGGCCGGACTGGGCACCGACGAACAGGACACGGCCATCGTGCGGGCCACCATCGAGTTGGCCCACAACCTGGGCCTGGTGGTGGTGGCGGTGGGTGTCGAGACGCCGCAGCAGCTCGAGATCCTCGAGCTGCTGGGGTGCGAGCGGGCGCAGGGGTACCTCTACTCGCCGGCGGTGCCCGCCGAGGAGTTCCCGGCGTTGGCCAGTCGCTAGCTGGGCGTCGGACCACCGGCGCACTGCTGGGCAGGTGATCGTGGCCCGCGCGGCCGCGGTCCGGTGCGGTCCTGGTCTACGCCGTCGTGGGCGCCTTCCAGTCGATCCCGCGTCGTTGCTTGCCCGGTTTGACCTTGCCCCGGTCGAGGAGTTCGTCGATGCCCGCTGCGGTGGTGGCTCGTCCGAACCACGGGCCCTGGGCCAGGTTGCAGCCCACGCCGTGGAGCGCGGTCCGCTGGACCTCGTCGGTGACCCCCGAGGCGATCCCGATCAGTTCGAGTCGGGCGATCAGGCTGATGAACTGCGAGGCGATGGCCAACTCGGAGCGTCCGTCGCTCATCGACTCGGTCACGCCGGGTCCGAAGCGCACCACGTCGACCGCCATGCGTCGCAGGAACGCCAACGACGCCCACCCCTCGCCGAAGTTGTCGATGCCGACGAGTACACCTGCGGCCTTCAACTCGCGCAGCGGACCCCAGGCCGTGGTCAGCTCGAAGGGCTCGTCGGACGACAGCACCAGGCAGATGTTCCCTGGATCGAGGTCGTGCTCGTCGAGGAGGCGGGTGAGGTGGGCGGCCACCTCGGGATCGATCATCTGTGTCGGGGTCAGCTCGATCAGCGTGACCGGGTCGCTCGACTCGTGCCGGCGCGCCCAATGGGCGGCCTGGGGCACCACCCGGTCGAGCAGGTGGATGGCCACCTCCCGTTGCAGGTTGGACTGCTCGACCAGCGCGCGAACGATGGCAGGGGTGACGATCCCCTGCGCGGCGTCGGCCAGGTGCAACGTGGTGGAGACGCCGGCAACCCCCAGCTCCTCGAGGCTCACGATCGGCGTGTACATGATGGAGAAGTGGTCGTCGGCCAGTGCTCGCCGCAGACGCTCGTCCGCTTCGTGGGTCGACAGCGGTCGTGCCTTGGTGCGGTCGAAGATCTCCGTCGACCCGAAGCCCGCGTTGCGAGCGATGGCCAGAGCCATGTCGGCGCCCTCGAGGGCAGCGGGGAGGTCGACGTCGCCGTGGCCGATGACGGCGCCCCCGACGGTCACCGACACCCGGATGTGGTCCACACCGATGCGCGCGACCGCGGACAACGCCTCGGTGATCTCGGTCGCTCGGCGTGCGGCGTCGTCGTGTGTCGTGCACGACGGGCTGAGCAGCAGGAACTGCGATCCGGTCCACCGGCCGAGGAGTTCGTCGCCCTTGGTCAGCGCCTGCAGGTGCTCAGCCACCGACCGCACCAGCCGATCTCCCACCTCGCGCCCGAACGCCTCGTTGATCGCAGCGAAGCGATCCAGTTCGACGAGGAACACGGAGGCCACCGCAGGCGGGGTGGCCAGCTGCTCCTCGACGGCGGAGCGGTTGGGGAGGCCGGTGAGCGTGTCGAGCCGCTCGAGCGCGCGACGTTTGCGCTCGGCGCGTGATACGCGCCACGTCGTGGCGGTGACGGACACTACAGCGCCGACGGAGAACCCGAGAAGGAGCGCGATGCCGAGTGCTGGGGGATCGACTTCCCAGCCGAACGGCAGCATGAGTCCGTCGAGCACGATGGTGTTCGTCAACTCGGTTGCTCACCTCTGTGGGCTGGGCCGACGGGGGAACCGTGGGAACTGCAGGAGATTGACCGTCCGACGGAAACCGCAGCGCCGTCGGCGCATTTCCGTGCAGTGTAGACCCCTTCGATGTGATCTCTCGGACAGGGCGGTGTCGGCGGGCCGGGCGGTTGGGCGACCGGGTGTGGCGAGAACTGCCGCACACGTCCGCCGGCGTGCGATGATGTGCGCGGTGTACGAGAACGTGATCGTGCCGTTCGACGGGACCGTGCCAGGGCGTGCCGCCCTCGCCCCGGCCACCGACCTGGCGTGGCGCTGTGGCGCGCGCGTGGTCATCGTGAACAACTCCGAGGTCAGCGACCAGCGATCGCGCGAGGTGCTCAAGGGGCGTGCCATGTCGCTCTCGGGCGCCGACGTCGACTTCTGGGTGGACACCGACCTGTCGCTGGGCAAGGCGGCGCTGCAGGCGGCCAAGCACCGTCCGGCGCCCATCCTGTGCGTGTCGGCCCGAGCGAAGCCCAGTGCGCTCGACCGCCAACGGGGCCGCGTGGGTCCGGTGGTGGACGAGGTGCTCCTCGGAGCCGCCTGCCCGGTGCTGTTGATCGGGCCGGAGACCGACCTGAGCCGCGGCCTGCCGTTGACCGAGATCATCGTGGGGCTCGACGGTTCCCCCGCCTCCGAAGCCATGCTGCCCGTGGCGGCGGCGTGGGCGCGCAGCATGAAGCTGCGGCTGGTGGTCGGCGGTGTGGTGAGCCCGAAGCGATCCGACGACCACCAGCGCGAGGAGCACTACCTCCAGCGGCAGACCGCCTCGGTGCAGTCCTCCGCACCGGAGGCCCGCTACGAGCTGGTGGTGGCCTCCGAGCCGGCAGCTGGCATCGTCGAGCTGGCCGCCACTCGGGAGGATGCCGTGGTGGCCATGTCCACCCACGGTCGGAAGGGCTCGGCCAAGGCGCCCCTCGGTGCCGCTGCCCACCGGGTGCTGTCCCGTTGCCCACGGGCCCTGCTCGTGCAGCGACCCCCCGACCTCGTCGCTGACTGATCACCGAGGCGATCCGCTGCCGAGCGGTCGACGGCGTGTGCCGTGTTCGCTCGAGACCGCGCCGCACGGGCGTCGGTCCGCGCGCGGAACGGGGGCGCCCGGGGCGGGGCGGCCCCCCCC
>JAFIEP010000056.1 GCA_020832495.1 Acidimicrobiia bacterium
ACGTGGCAGGCTCGACGGGTGGACGAGCAAGAGGTGGTCCTCCAGGGGGGCGTGGCCAACGCCGGTGCGGTGGTTCGTCGCGGCGAATACGTCCTGCGACCGTCGAATGCGCACTCGCCCTCGATCCTGGCCTTCCTGACCCGACTTGAAGAGATGGGGTTCGGCGGCGCTCCCTCGCCGGTCGGGCTGGAACCCGACGGTCGTGAACGGCTCCGCTTCATTCCGGGCGAGGTGGCCGTGCCGCCGTTCGCCTCGTGGGCGCAGACCGACGAAGCACTGGCGTCGACGGCAACGCTCATCAGAGGACTGCACGACGCCTCCGAACTGCTCGACACGAGCGCCCTGTCGTGGAGCACGGAGATGGCCGATCCCGAGGGTGGACCCGTCGTCTGCCACAACGACGTGTGCCTCGAGAACGTGGTCTTCCGCCAGGGCCGCGCGGTTGCGCTGCTCGATTTCGACTTCACCGCTCCCGGTCGCCGGGCCTACGACGTGGCGGCGTTCGCCCGTATGTGCGTCCCTGTCGACGACGACGTCAACTCGGCCAAGCTCGGGTGGCTTCCGGCCGACCGTCCGCAACGCCTCCGGCTGGTGTGTGACGTCTACGGGCTCGACGGCGACGGCCGCGTCGAGGTCCTCGACTCGCTCAGCGCGGCCATCGCAGCAGGAGGCGAGTTCGTCCGACGCCATGCCGAGGCGGGCGAACCCGGCTTCGTGCGCATGTGGGCAGAGATCGGTGGCATGGAAAGGTTCGATCGCCGCCGCCGATGGTGGGCAGAGGCGCAACCGCAATTCGCAGCCGCGCTCCGCTGACCTCCGACCTCAGCCGACCGCAGCGAGGTCACGGGGATCGCGGGTAGGGAGCAGGTCCCGCTCCCGTTCGCTCCGGGGGATGTGAGCCCTCTCCGATCGGTGAGTATCGAGTGCTACCGGTGGTAGCATCATGGTATGAAGCTGAGCGTCAGCCTTCCAGAGGTCGACGTCGAATACCTCGACTCCTATGCCCGGACCCAGGGCCTCGGATCGCGCTCTGCCGCTCTGCAGAAGGCGGTCCGCCTCCTGCGCGCGTCGGAACTCGGCGCAGCGTACGAGGACGCGTGGGCGGCCTGGGCTGACAGCGACGACAGCACGCTCTGGGACACGGCGGCAGGTGACGGGGTCAGCTGATGCTCCGGGGTGAGATTCGTTGGGTCGATCTGGAGCCGGCGCGCGGTGCCGAGTCGGACAAGCGTCGGCCTGCGGTGATCGTCAGCAACGACGGGGCGAACGTGACGGCGAACCGACTGGGTCGCGGGGTCATCACCGTGGTTCCGGTCACGACCAACACCAAGTACATCTACCCCTTCCAGGTGCTCCTCGCTGCCGCCACCACCGGGCTCCCGCACGATTCGAAGGCCCAGGCCGAACAGATCCGGTCCGTGTCCGTCGAGCGGGTCGGCGCACGAATCGGGGCGCTGTCGGCGGAGGAACTGGCGTCGATCGACGAGGCGATGCGACTACACCTCGCGCTCTGAGCCGCGGCCCCACAACGATGCTCGAGTCCTGCAGGGTCGCAGACCACACTCAGTGAACAGCCGTGCCAGTCCTCGGAACTTGCGCTACCTGTAGCACATGACGACGGTAGGGGTACGGGAACTCCGCCAGCGAGCAAGCGAACTGCTGCGCATGGTGGAAGGTGGCGAGACGATCGAGATCACCGACCGAGGGCGTCCGGTGGCGCTACTCACCCCGCTACCGGCGGGCAGTCCGCTCGACGTCCTCCGCGCCGGCGGCGACGTCGCACCAGCCACTGCCGAGTTCGGCGACCTGCCTGCTCCGCTGCCATCCGTCGCGCCGGAACTGCCATCGACGGTCCTGGCACGGCTGCGACGCGAAGAGCGCTGATGCCGGCCACCTACCTCGACTCGTCCGCGCTGGTGAAGCTGGTGATCGAGGAGCCCGAGTCGATGGCGCTGCGCCGATACCTGCGTCGGCGGCGCCCACTCGTGTCCAGCGCGCTTGCTCGCACCGAAGTCACCCGTGCCGTCCTGGTCGAAGGTGACGCCGCGCTGGGGCAAGCGCGCACGGTCCTGTCGAGCCTCGAACTCATCCGGATCAACGATCGGGTGCTCACGGCAGCGGGCGAGCTCCGACCGGCCGAAGTTCCCCCCCCCTCGATGCGATCCACCTGGCGACAGCCGAGCAGCTCGGGCCGGATCTGGGGTGCATCGTCACCTACGACCAGCGGATGCTCGACGCCGCCGACAAGCTGGACCTCAGAACCCACGTGCCGCGCTGAGCCCGAACGGGGTGATCGACCTCAACCGACCCCGCCAACCGCAGCCGCCAGCTCGGCGTGCAGGTCCCCGACCGGCGCGACCTCGACCCCCTCGGACAGCCCGAGCCAGTCGGCCATCGTCGCCAGCTCCTCGGCCAACTCGTGCGCCACCTCACGTCTCTCAACAGCCGGCTCACTCCACGCCGCTTGCACCCGGAGCACACCGGCCTGGCGGTCGCTCTTGAGGTCGACGCGCGCCACCAACTCGTCGCCCAACAGGAACGGCAGCACGTAGTAGCCGTGCACCCGACGGACCTTCGGAACGTAAATCTCGATGCGGTAGCGGAAGCCGAACAACTGCTCGGCGCGTGTGCGTTCCCACACCACCGGATCGAACGGCGAGAGCAAGGCCCGCGCCCTGACCCGCCGAGGCGACATCGCCTCCGGCCACAGGTACGCATCATCGGTCCAACCGTCGACGGCGACGGGGACCAGCTCACCCTCGGCCACCAACTCGGCGAGGACCGGCCTGACGGTGGCCATCGGCAGGCGGAAGTAGTCGGCCAGACACTTGGCCGTGCCAATGCCGTGCGCCTTCGCCGACCGCCGCACCAACTCCCGCTGCGCCTCACCTTCGTCCAACGCGGGCCTGTCCAGGACGTCGGCCGGGAAGCACCGCTCGGGCACGTCGTACTCCCGCTCGAACGACGGCGTCCGGCGGCGACTGGCGATCCGACCCGTCCAGAACAGGTTGGCCACGGCCGACTTGGCGTCGTCCCAGTTCCAACCCCAGTGCTCGCGCCGAGCACCACGGTTGGCCTTCAACGCGCTGGCGGCGACCGGGCCTCGCGCCGCGATCTCGTCGTAGACAGCCGCCACCAGCTCGGGACGTTCCAGGTGGAGATCGCGCAACCCCGACCACACCGTCGGGTCGCCACCGGCGAGCGCCCGCTGCTTGCGGTGCCGCAACACCGGTTCGAGCTCGACCGGCAGTAGCGACGCCTCGTGCGCCCAGTACTCGAACAACTCCCCGCCGTTGTCCATCCGCCGCACGAGCGACCGGTCGTGCGGCCCCAGCCGAGCGAAGGCGACCAGTTCCTCGGAGCGCGCAACAACGTTGACCGAGTCGATCTGCACGAGCGCGATTCGGTCCAGCATCTTGCGAACGTGACGTCGGTCCACCCGACCGGTCGGACGAGGAACGGCAAACCCCTGCGCGGCGAGGGCGATGCGCCGGGCCTGGGCGATCGACATCGGTTTCGAACGTCGGAGCGACGCCTTCGTCACGCAGCAGCCCTCAATGGTCGGGATCAGGTCGTTGCGCCGTCGAGCGCACCCGTCGAACCTACTGCCGGACACGGCACCGTCCGCTGGACACGCCGGGCGGCTCGACCGGCGACCCGAGACGGGAGCCCACTCCGAACGTTGCCGCGCGCCGCACCAGCTGGGATGCTGCACTGCCGATGGCCTCCTCGACCACCCGACTGACCGAGTTGGGCACCGCCGTGGGGCTGGTCGTACCCGACGGCTGCCCACCCGAGTCGACGCTCGACGAGGTCACCGTGCCCGGCCTGGCCGACGACGTCTGGCGGCCGGTGGTCGGCGACGCCCTCGCCGCCGGCAGTCGGACCCGGGCGCTGGCCCAGATGGCAATGAGCAACGGTCAGGCGTTCCGCCGTGTCGTGCTCGGCGGTCGCCGGCCACAGTCGGTGGTGTGGAGCGGGGCGCAGCGGGCCACGTGGACCTCCGATGTGCCGCGCGATCTGACGGTCGACCGGGTGTGGTTCATCCAGGCCAAGTACGACTCGCGCTGCGTGTTGAACACCGCCCCGGCGACGCTCGTCGACGAACTGCTGGCCGAGGACGACACCACCACCCGACCGTCGTGGTACGAACAGGTGGCGCTCGACGAGTTGGCCGCCTACTACCGCTGTGCTCGCGACCAGGTGCTCCATGGTGGCGCACACCAGCCAGGGCTCGACCCCGAAGGGCTGGGTACGCTGCCTGACGACGTCCGAGACCTCACCGGAGCCCAGCAACGTGCACTCCGCCGCCTCCTGGCCGACGTCGACACCGGTCCGCTCCAGACGGCCTACCTGGAGCTGTGCAACGTGGTGGCCGACGAAACGGCTCGACGCTGGCAACGACGACTGCGCTCGGCCAACCCAGTGCGCCGCACCCAGATGTTCTTCCGCATGCTGCGCATCGCCGGCGCGCCCTACTGGCTCCTGGGGACGAAGGGTCGGACGCCGGTACGCCTGGCGGTCACCGACACGTCGGATTGGCGGCAGCGCTTCGAGCTGGTGCGTTTCGACGTTCGTCCTACCCGAGCCGGCCAGCCCCGGGTCGACTGGCGGGCCGTGGTGCGCGACCGCGGCGACGACGACACCGTCGCCGTCGAGGGCTACTGCGAGATCCGCTGGAGCCACGGCAAGCTGTCGGGCAACCCCGAGTGCAAGGTGCAGGTTGGCACGCCGCTGCACCTCCTTCCCGGCTACGACCCGATGGAGCCCGCCGTCGGCTGAGCCGACCATCCACTGAGCTTCCGCGACCGCGCCGAGCGGTCGGGGGTGGACCCGACCCACGGCCGGTGCCACACTGCGCCGGGCTCGCGACCACCCCACCGGCCCGATGCTGCGCATCGCTCCTGGGTCGCCTCCACACCGTTCTCCAGGAGGCGACCGATGACCGACCCCGTACCTGCCCGCTCCACCCATCCGCGCCGACGTCGCCGGCCGAGCCCGTGTGACCCCACCGACGGCCCCGGCGGCCGTGGCAGCGACCGGGTCGAACTCGGCCCCATCGCCTCGGTCTTGGCCGACGGCGTGGCCCAGAGCGGCACCCCGACGCTGGTCGGCCTCGAGGGTCTCGACGCGGAGGACGGCAACCTCCACCTCAAGCCGCTGGTCGACCACCCTGCCGAGGCACTGCGAGGCTTCGTGGCTCCGGCCGAGTGGGATGCCATCGGTTTCGCCGGCGGCGGCACGGCGCGCAGCCTCGACGGGGAGGGGCCGGCGCCGCGTCGAGCCACGGTTGTGCAGCTCTGCACCCGCGCCGGCGACGGCTGGCACCGCGTGGTCGTCCACGACCTCACGCTGATCGACGCACCGATCGGGTGCGATCCCGACGAGCACCAGGGTCTCGTACCCGACGCCCTCCGCCGCACCCTCGGGCTGCCGACCACCCCGTTCAACGGGCACGTGGGTCAGGTGTGGGCAGCCGTGTGGGTGGAACAGGTGGTTTCGCTCGCCCTCTGCCTGCCCGCACCGACCATGCTGCGATGGGAGGACGTGGAGGGCCTGGCGCCGCGGTGGCTCGCCATCGCCGACGACCACAGCTGGCCGGACGGCGGATCCTCGGCGCTGGTGGCGGCAGTGGTCGGCGGGCACCTCCGCTGGTTGGGCTTCGAACCCGAGGACGCCCCCTGGTTCGACGACGGTTCGCTGGCCCGGGCGGTGCTGGCCGCCCTGGCGCCGGTCGACGACATGCTCGACGCCGCCGGCGAGCTCCTGTCACCCACCGTTGCCAGCCGGCTCCGTCGCTTGGCCACCCGGAGTGGGACTCCATCCCCCGGCCCGAACAGCACCGGTACCATGCGCTCGAGCGACCTCGAGGAGCCCCCCGATGGCTGACCCGTACACCCCTGAACCCGCCCACCACTTCACCTTCGGATTGTGGACCGTGGGGAATCCCGGTCGGGACCCGTTCGGCCACGAGACGCGCCCGCCCCTCGATCCGGTGGAGGCGGTGCACAAGCTGGCCGAGTTGGGTGCCTACGGCGTCAACTTCCACGACGACGACCTCATCCCGCCGGGCAGCAGCGAGGACGAGCGCAACAGCATCCTGAAGCGGTTCCGCCGGGCACTCGACGACACCGGCATGGTCGTGCCCATGGCCACCACCAACCTGTTCTCCAACCCGGTGTTCAAAGAAGGCGCCTTCACCGCCAACGACCCCGAGGTGCGGCGCTATGCCGTGGCCAAGACCTTGCGGGCCATCGACCTGGGCGCCGAGCTCGGCGCCACCACCTACGTCATGTGGGGTGGGCGCGAAGGGGTGGAAGCCGAGGCAGCCAAGCCGGTGGGCGCCGCACTGGATCGCTACGCCGAGGCGGTGAACCTGTGCTGTGCCGCCATCCGCCAGCGGGGCTACGACCTGCGCATCGCCCTCGAGCCGAAGCCCAACGAACCTCGCGGCGACCTGCTGCTCCCGACCGTGGGGCACGCCCTGGCCTTCATCGGTGAGCTGGAATGGCCCGAGATGGTGGGGCTCAACCCCGAGTTCGCCCACGAGACGATGTCGGGCCTGTCGTTCCACCAGGGCGTGGCCCAGGCGCTGTGGCACGACAAGCTCTTCCACATCGACCTCAACGCCCAGCGCATCGGTCGCTACGACCAGGATTTCCGCTTCGGCGCCGAAGGCATCCGCGACGCTTTCTACCTGGTGAAGCTGCTCGAGGACAGCGGCTGGGACGGCATGCGCCACTTCGACGCCCACGCCTACCGCACCGAGGACCGAGAGGGCGTGTGGGACTTCGCCCGGGGGTGTATGCGCACCTACCTCATCCTGGCCGAGAAGGCCCGCCGGTTCGCCGACGATCCCGAGATCGCCGAGGCCATGGCCACGGCCGGCGTCGACGGCCTGCACCAGCCCACCTCGCCCGGTGGGCTCAGCAGCGAGGCACTCGACGAGCTGCGCGCCGGCGAGCCCGACCTCGAGGCGTTGGCCGCCCGCGGCGCCGGGCACGAACGGCTCGACCAACTGGTCACCGAGCTGCTGCTCGGGGTGCGCTGAGCACCGTGCTCGTCGCCGGAGTCGACTGCTCCACCGGCGCCACCAAGGTGGAGTTGCGTTCCGTCGACGACGGACGTCTGGTCGGCACCGGACGGGCTGCGCATCCCACCACCCAGCCGCCCCGTAGCGAGCAGGACCCGGCTGCGTGGTGGGCGGCCCAGACCAGCGCCATGACCCCCCCGCACGGCGCCACCCCACCCGCCGGGGTGCACGAACGGGTGGCCGCCCTCTCGGTGGGCGG
>JAFIEP010000059.1 GCA_020832495.1 Acidimicrobiia bacterium
ACCCTCTCACGGAGGCTGTGCGTACGCCGCCGATCCCATCGCCGTCGTTCAGGCCGATCGCAAGTATTGGATCGAGCCTCCACATTGCTGGTTGCGGGAACGGCGCTCCGACGCCGGAGTGCTCCGCGACAAGATCGACGCTCGATTGCGACAGGAGGACGTATTCCTGCAACTCAGAGTGTCGCCTGGGCGGGCGTTACGGAAAAGCGAACGCTGCGCCCCGCGTCCTCCTCGCGTCCTGCGACCGCAGGACGACGACGGCGCACATGCCCTGAGCTGGGCATATGCGCGGAAATCGCGGTGGAGCTGGGGGGAATCGAACCCCCGTCCGCTGAAGAGTCACTGTCCGCGCTACGACCATTCCCGCGTGCTCGGCTCACGGCTGCCGATCTGCCGGGTCAGACGGGCCGGGTGGCCCTGCCGCCGGGTCTTTCCCCGAGGTCAGCGGTCTTTCTCGCCGTCAGCGGTCTCTCCCTGCGGTCACCAGTGCTTCTGTTGCCGGGCTGCACCGGTCTGGCCCCGCGTGCCATTGCTGGTCGCTGTGTCTCTCTAGGCCTGGGTTGAATCAGGCGGCGAGAGCGAACTCGCCATCGGCGGTTCTTTGTGGTCCCCCGTTTAACGAGTCTGAGGAACTCGGGTCGCACGGTGCAGATCCCAGCATCAACGTCGAAACCGGTCAGCCCCGTGAGCTGCTCGCTGGCAGCGTCCCCATACTAGCGCGCCACCACCACGGTCCCCTCTGCGATTTCGACTGGCCCCACGTCACGCCGCGGGAATCAGTCCATGCCCTTGGCCCGGCGACCCATGGCCCGACGTGCCTCGGCGGCGGCGTCCCGCTCGGCGATGGCACGGCGCTTGTCACCCTTCGAGCGCCCACGGGCGACGGCCAGGTCGATCTTCGCCCGACCGTCTCGGAAGTAGATCGACATGGGTACCAGCGCCAACCGTTCCTGGTCGACCCGGGCGCGCAGCCGGTCGATCTCCACCCGGTGCGCCAGGAGCTTGCGGGCCCGGTCCGGTTCGGGTCGATCGTGGGTCCCGGTGGACTCCCACGGGGAGATGTGCAGTCCGTGCAACCACAGCTCGTGATCGCGCACCTTGGCGTGCGCGTCGGCCAGCTGCACCTTGGCGGCGCGCAGCGACTTCACCTCGCTGCCGCGCAGCGCGATGCCGACCTCGAGTGTCTCGAGGATGTCGTAGTCGCGGCGGGCCTGGCGGTTGGTGGCCACCACGGTGCGCGCGTCGTCGGAGCGGGTTGCCATGGGGGAGCGAGGCTACCCCCACGCGGAGCGATACCGTGTCGGCCTGTGCTCCACTTGGCTGCTGACGCGCACGAACTGCTCCTGGCCCACTCCTATGTCGGCCTGCCCGCCGAGGCGTGTGGCCTGCTCGCCGGCCTGCCCGCCGACGGTGATCGTCCGGCGGTGGCCGAGGTGTTCTACCCGTGTGAGAACCTGGCCGCCTCCACCAAGTACTACACGGTCGCACCACGGGACCACCTGCGAGCCGACCGTGACGCCGAGGATCGGGGCTTCGAGATCATCGGGGTGGTGCACAGCCACACCCACACCGACCCCTACCCGTCACCGACCGACGTGGCCGAGGCGCCCGACCCCGGGTGGCACTACGTGATCGTCTCGCTGCGGGAGGCCGAACCGATGGTGCGCTCGTACCGCATCTTCGGCGCGGACATCGTCGAGGAACCCATCCGCATCACCGGCGCCCCCTGAAGACGGGCGCCCAGCGGCGCCAGGTCCCAGTGCGGTCCCAGGCGAATGGGGAACGGCCGGAAATGCCGCAGTCGGGGGTCGGTCGGATAGATTGTTGACAGGACTGGTCGACTTTCACCCGAGGTGCCCGTCCGAACCGGGCGAACCGTCCCGTCCGACGACACACCACATCCACCAGGGGCGCTGCCCCACGCTGTCCGTCGCTGTCGGCCCCGTGGCCGGCCGACCCCAGGAGGACACAGATGACCGCCGTGCCATCGGTGCTCGACATGATCGGTGACACCCCACTGGTCGACGTCAGCGTGCTCAGCCCGAATCCGTCAGTGCGGATCCTGGCCAAGATGGAGGGCCAGAACCCCGCCGGGTCGGTGAAGGATCGCATCGCCCGACAGATGATCCTCGAGGCGGAGGCGGACGGCACCCTGACCGAGGGCAAGACGATCATCGAGCCCTCGTCGGGTAACACGGGGATTGCACTGGCCATGATCGCCCGGATCCGCGGCTACCCCATCAAGATCGTCATGCCCGAGAACGTGTCCATCGAGCGCCGCCAGATGCTCGAGGTCTTCGGGGCGGAGATCATCCTCACCCCCGGAGCAGAGGGATCCAACGGCGCCGTTCGGCGAGCCATCGAGCTGTCCGAGGAACACCCTGACTGGGTCTTCCTGTACCAGTACGCCAACGAGGCCAACCCACGGGCGCACTACACCACCACCGGCCCCGAGATCCTGCGCGACTGCCCGGAGATCACGCACTTCGTGGCCGGACTGGGTACGTCGGGCACCCTCATGGGGGTCGGCACCTATCTGCGTGAGCACAAGCCCGACGTCAAGATCATGGCCGTCGAACCGCCGCTCGGTGAACTGGTCGAAGGCCTCCGCAACCTCGAGGAGGGCTACATCCCGCCGGTGTACGAGAAGTGGGGGGGTCCCGACCTGCTCGACGGCAAGCGCATCGTGCGTCCCCGTGAGTCGATCGAGTGGACTCGCCGGTTGGTGGGGGAGTGCGGGCTGTTCGCCGGGATCTCCTCGGGGGCGGCGTTGGCCGGCGCAGCGCGGATCGCCCAGCAGATCGACGAGGGCACCATCGTCTTCATCGTGTGCGACGGCGGTTGGAAGTACCTCTCGACCGGCGTCTACACCGACGACCTCGACGAGGTGTCGGAGAAGGCAGCCAAGATCATCTACTTCTGAGCGCGTCTGGTCGGCGTCTCGTCCGGTGGTCGCCTCCCACGCAGGTGTCCTCCCCCGTGAGGATGCCGATCGCTCAGGCGGGACGGGCAGCGATGCCGCCCTCGAGCGCCTGGGCCTCCTCCCGATCGGTGATGCGGTAGCCGAACGGCCACAGCGCCAGGCGAGAGAGTTTGAAGGCCTGCAGGCCGAAGGGGATGCCGATCACCGTGAGGCAGAGCACGAGGCCGGCCAGGAGGTGGAACAAGAAGATCTCCCAGCCGAAGAGCACCAACCACACGACGTTGAACACAGTGCGCAGACAGCCGCCGCTGTTGTCGCGAGGGACGACACCTCGGCCGAAGGGCCACAGCGAGAACCGGGCCAGCTTGAAGGCCTGGATGCCGAACGGAATGCCGATGACGGTGAGACACAGGGCGATCCCTGCCACCGCATAGCCCAAGGCCAGCCAGATGCCGGCCACGACGAGCCACAAGAAGTTCCCGATGGTGCGCACGCCAGGAGACTACAGCGCAGGGTCGGGGCCTGCCCCGGCGTCCCGGGTGGTCACGCCACCGGTACGCTTCGGTGATGGATGGTCGGCCGATCGGGGTGTTCGACTCAGGCCTCGGAGGGCTCACCGTGATCCGGGCGCTGGTGGACCTCCTTCCCGGTGAGGACCTCGTGTACATCGGCGACAGCGCGCGGTACCCCTATGGCCCGAAGCCGCTGGACGAGGTGCGTCGGTTCGCTGTCGAACTGACCGATCACCTGGTGCACGAGGTGGGTGTCAAGGCCGTGGTGGTGGCCTGCAACACCGCAACCGCGGCCGCACTCGAGGACCTGCGCCAGCGGGTGTCGGTCCCCGTCGTGGGGGTGATCGAGCCCGGTGTGCGTGCGGTGCTGGCCGCCTCGCAGTGGGGGCGGGTCGGTGTCGTGGGCACGGTGGGGACCATCGGCTCGGGGGCCTACCAGCGGGCGGTGCGCCGGTTGCGGCCCGACGTGGAACTCACCTGCGCCGCCTGTCCGGGGTTCGTCGAGTTCGTGGAGCGTGGCGAGACCGACACCGACCAGGTACGGGTGTTGGCCGAGCGATTGCTGGCGCCGGTACGCGAGGCCAAGGTCGACGCACTGCTCCTCGGGTGTACGCACTATCCCTTCCTGGCTCGCACCATCAGCGACGTCATGGGTCGTGACGTGGTGTTGGTGTCCTCGGCGGAGGAGACGGCGTTCGAGGTACGTCGAGCGCTGGCCGATCCGGCGGCACCGAGTGGGTCGGGTCGACCGTCGGGCGGTCGGCGGACACTGCTGACCACCGGCGACCTCGGTGCCTTTCGGGCCATGGGTGCCACCCTGCTGGGCACGGATCTCGATGCGGCGGCCACCGTCGAGGTGCCTCCCGGCAGGAGCGGTGCCCACAGCCCCGGGTCCGGGACGTGACGAGCGGGCTGGAGCTCACGGTCCTCGGCTGCTCGGGGAGCTATCCGGGGCCCGGCCGAGCCTGTTCTGGCTACCTGATCCGCTCGGCCACCACCACGATCGTCGTCGACATGGGTCCGGGAACGGTGGCCAACCTGCAGGCCCATGTCGATCCCGCCTCCGTCGATGCCGTGGTGCTCTCCCACGAGCATCCCGACCACTGGGTCGATCTGACCTCGCTGCGCGTGTTGCTGCGCTACGGCCTCGGCCGCAGCGGGCTGGCCGTCTACGGCACCGCCGGCACCCGCGACATGGCCGAGCACGTCTGTGGCAGCGTGGCGCCAACCTTCGAGTGGACCACCATCGCAGACGGCGACCGGCACACGATCGGGGATCTCTCGCTCCGCTTCGCGGCCACCGACCACTACGTGCCCACCCTGGCCGTGCGCGTGACCTCGGGCGCCTGCACGCTGGCCTACTCGGCCGACACCGGGCCCGGCTGGTCCTTCGCCCACCTCGGCGGCGACATCGACTTGGCCCTGTGCGAGGCGACCACCCTGGTTGACGGCGAAGGCGATGGCGTGCTCCACCTGTCGGCCCGGCAGGCGGGTGCCCTGGCTCGCGCCGGAGGCGCGGCACGGCTGGTGCTCACCCACCTGCTCCCGACCGTCGATGTCGCCGAGGCGCAGCGCGAAGCGGAGGAGTCGTTCGGCGCCCCGGTCGAGGTGGCCAGCGACGGGGCGACCTTCGTCCTCTGAGCGTCCCCTAGAGTGCAGGCTCGGCAACCCTGGAGGATCCCGTGACGCGAGCAGACGGCAGGAGCCCTGACGAACTCCGCCCCATCACCTTCGAGCGGGACTTCACCGCACAGGCCATCGGCTCGGTGCTCGTGCGCTTCGGACGCACGGTCGTGCTGTGCACCGCCTCGCTGGCCGACGACGTTCCCCGCTGGATGCGGGGCACCCAGAAGGGTTGGGTCACCGCTGAGTACTCCATGCTGCCCGGCTCCTCGGCGGAGCGGATCCGTCGGGAGGCCGCTGCTGGTCGGCCATCGGGACGCACCCAGGAGATCCAGCGTCTCATCGGCCGCAGCCTGCGCGCCGTGTGCGACATGACGCTGCTCGGCGAGCGTCAGATCACCGTCGACTGCGACGTCCTCCAAGCGGACGGGGGGACGAGGACGGCCTCGATCTGTGGCGGCTATCTGGCCTTGCACGATGCCTGCGCTCGGTTGGTGGCTGCGGGCACCTTGGCCGAACAGCCCCTCACCGACACCTGCGGGGCGATCTCTGTGGGCATCGTGGATGGGCAACCCTTGCTCGACCTCCCCTACAGCGAAGACGTACGGGCCGAGGTCGACATGAACGTGGTGATGACCGGAGCGGGCAGGTTCATCGAGGTGCAGGGCACCGCCGAGGGGCTGGCCTTCGCCCGCCACGAGTTGGACTCCATGCTCGACCTGGCACAGCAGGGCATCGAGGAGATCACCGAACTCCAACGATCCTTCACCGAACTCGTCCCGCCGCCACGACCGTGATCGCGGGGTGGGCGATGACGGGGCGCGACGGGTGGCGACGGTGACCACGGGCGCCGCAACCGAATCGGTGGGTCACACCGAGGGTCTCCCTGTTGTCGTGTGTGCCTCGGCCAACCCCGGGAAGCTGCGCGAGCTCGACGATGCGTTGTCGGGCGTGTTCCGGCTGTTGGCGCGTCCCGATGACCTCGCCGATGTGGTGGAGGACGCACCGACGCTCGAGGGCAATGCCCGTCTCAAGGCGACGGCGGTGGGGGAATCCACCGGTCATGCGGCCCTGGCCGACGACACGGGCCTCGAGGTGGTTGCTCTCGACGGAGCCCCGGGGGTGCGATCGGCTCGCTACGGGGGTGAGCCCTCCGACAGTGCCCGGAACATCGCCCGACTCCTGGCCGCATTGGAGGAGCGCGGTGCGGTCGGGCGGAACCAGCGGCGGGCCAGATTCCGCACGGTGTTGGTGCTGTTCCACCCCGACGGCCGCGAGGTGGTGGCCGAAGGCCGAGTGGACGGGGTCATCGCCTCGTCACCACGTGGGTCGAACGGCTTCGGCTACGACTCGGTGTTCGAACCCGACGGTGGCGATGGCCGCACGTTCGCCGAGATGACCTTGGAGGAGAAGCAGGCGCTCAGCCACCGGGCCCGAGCGATCGAGTCACTCCTGGTCTGCATCTCAGGCTGAGTTCCCCGGTGTCGGGCCGGCCACCGTCGGGCCGGTCACCGTCGGGCCGGTCACCAATGGGCCGGCCTGTCGTGGCGCCAGTGGTCAGCGGCGTCTGCCCAGCAGGCCGAGTCCGGTCATCGCCGCGGCGAGCGCCGCGACGGCGACCACCGCAGCGGTGGTCACGTCGGTCCTGACGCCCCCGAAGCGTCCTGCAGCCAGCATGGCCGAGGCGACAACCAACGTCGTGGCGAGGCTGCCCGGCGTGCGCACACGACCGAGACCCAGCCGCTGCCAGGCGAAGGGTGTGAGCGCCGGCGCAGCCATCAGCGCCATGATGGCGGCAACAGCGACGAGGACGTGCGTCCATCCGGCCGATCCCCCGATGCCGGCGAGCGCCACGGCGGCACCACCGAGCGCGGCCACCACCTCGGTCGGTGGCGCCACCCACCCCACGACGGTGGCAGCGAGCGCCACGGCCATCGCAGCACCCACGCTGGTGATGAGCTCGGTGTCGGGCACCGTGACGAACACCGCCACCGCTGCTGCGGTGGCCACGGCCGCAGTCGTGCGGCCGCCAGCGACGCGGGTGGACCAACCGGCGGCCAGCCCACCGCCGACCACCAGGAGCGGCCCCCACAGCCCGATGGGCTGTCGCAGCGGGGTGAACGAGCTCACCATCGGAGCGACGGCCAGGGCGCCGCCCGCCGCCAGCGCCAAGGTGCTCGTCCGCAGCAGCGGACGCCAGCGCGCCACCACGACGGCGAGTGTGGCGGTGGCCAGTCCGACAGCGATGAACGGCCAGTGGAGGACGGCCAGCGTGCTCAGCGCTCGTCCGCCGTGGTGCCCACGGTTCGAGGCGAGGGCTCTCCGCTGGCGAGCACACGGAGGGCCTCGACCAACGCTGCATCCTGCGACGACCGGTAGGCGGCTTCCTCACCGTCGGGGGTCTCCACGTCGGTACCTGCTCGACCAGGTGTGGTGGCGGCCAGCACCTCGTCGATGTCCATCAGTGGCACCCGCACGTGGGAGATGAGCGGATGTGACGGCCGTTCGTCGAGTTCGTCCGATCCGAGCAGCACCTCGTGCAGCTTCTCGCCCGGGCGCAGGCCGGTGTAGACGATCTCCACCGGGCGGGTCGACTCGGTCACCAGCCGGCGGGCGACGTCGTCGATCCTCACCGGTTCGCCCATGTCGAGTACCAGCGCTTCGCCGTCCCGCCCGACGGCACCGGCCTGGATGACGAGCTGCACCGCCTCCTCGATGGTCATGAAGTACCGGGTGACGTCGGGGTCGGTGACCGTGACCGGTCCGCCGGCGTCGATCTGGGAGCGGAAGGTGGTGAGCACCGAGCCCCGGCTCCCGAGGACGTTGCCGAAGCGGACGCTCAGGTAGGTGCCATCGCTGCGGGCGGCGGCGGCAGCGGTGAGGAGTTCGGCGATGCGCTTCGAGTAGCCGAGCACGCTGGTGGGGTCGGCAGCCTTGTCGGTCGAGATGTTGACGAAGCGATCGACACCGCTGGCGCTGGCGGCGTCGAGAAGACACTGGGTGCCGAGGATGTTGGTCTTGAGGGCCTCGGAAGGGTGCATCTCGAGCAGCGGGAGGTGCTTGAGGGCGGCTGCGTGGAACACCACGTCGGGTCGTGTGGTGGCGAAGACCTCGTGCATGCGTTGGCGGTCACGGATGTCGGCCACGATCAGGTTGGGCGTGTCGAGGAGGGCCTTGCCCTCGATGGAGAGTTGCACGCCGTGCAGTGCCGACTCGTCACGGTCGAGCATCAGGAGCGTGGCCGGAGCGAAGCGTGAGATCTGGCGGCACAGCTCGCTCCCGATGGAGCCGCCCGCGCCGGTCACCAGGACCCGCCGGTTGGTGAGATACCCGGCGATGGCCTCGATGTCGGTGTCGATCTCGTGGCGGCCGAGGAGATCGCGTTCCGACAGCGGCCTGATGTCGTCGATCCCGATGGGAGCGCCGAAGCGCTCCTCGATCGGCGGCAGCACTTGGACGTGGAGCTTGGCGTCCACCGCCAGCATGCTGATCTCGCGGAGGAGCTCCACCGATGCGCTGGGGATGGCGATGACGAGCAGGTCGGCGTCGTGCTCGCGGGCGACGTCTGCCATGGCGTGGCGATCGCCCACCACCGGCACCCCGCGGATGGTGAGCCGGGCGTTCGCCGGGTCATCGTCGAGGATGGCGACCGGGACGTAGGGACTGGTGGGGCTGCGCAGCATCGAGGTGATGACCTGATACCCACCCTCGCCGGCACCGAAGATGATCGCCGGGCGACTGTCGGCGGTCGAAGGTCGCAGGGCCTGCTCGTAGAGGAGTCGCCAGGCGTAGCGGATACCACCCATCAGGCAGAAGGCGAGCACTGCCCCGACCACCGGCACGCTCGAGGGGACGAGGGGGGTCTCGAGAGGAAGGAGCTGATTGAGCAGCGACACGGAGACGGCGGGGGTCATGACCACCGCGGCCAGGTGCGACAGCTCGTCGAAGGACCCGTAGTTCCACCGATTCCGGTAGAGCCCGGCCACGTGTCCGACGACCACCTGGAACAGCGCAGCGAACACACCCACCGCGGCCAGCCCCAGGTAGGTGAAGTCGGCCCAACGGTGCCCCGTTGCGCGGAAGTCGAAGCGGAGGAACTGCGCCACGGCCAGGCCGGCAATCCAGGCGATCATGTCGATGCCGACCTGGATGTGGGAGCGCCGGCTCACCGGGAACCGGCGAACGCGCTCGATGAACTCTGAACGGCTGTCGCGCGCGTCCATGGGTTGCCGTGAAGCTCCTTCGCCTGACTGGCCTGTGCGATCCGTGCTGTCCATGTTGAGGTCCTGCGACCCGGCTGCTGTCGTGCTGTGACTTCGTGCCGTTCCCGTGTGCTCGGCCCTCCCCGACCGGCTGTGCCGTTGGCGCTGTTTCGGCGGTGCGGACAGGTCTGCGCCAGAAAGCCCGTTCAGGTTCCGCCAGCGCCGGCCACGAAGTGTAGTCGTTCGGCCCGCCCGGTTCGTGTCGACCGGGGCGGCGTGAGGTCGCCATCGCGCGCGGGAGGTGTCCTCAGCGGTCGATGACCGACGGGAGGGGGGCCCGGGTGGCAGAGTTGGGTGATGAACGCCGGGCTTCGTCGGCACCTCGGGTCGACGCACTGATGTCAGACGCGGTGAAGTCGACCCGTCGCGCCTCAGGGCGTCGCACGCCGGTGGAGCCGGCGTCGGTCGATCGGGCGACCGAGGAGCAGCGTGGTCGGAGCCGCACGGCCCGCAGGGACCGGATTGGGGTGTGGGTCGTCACGTCGGTGGCGGCCGTGGTGGCGGTACTGCTCTTGGATCCGAGCCCGACCGGGTCGGCGGTGGTCGACGCCGGGTGGCGGGTCGCTGGTGCCGTGCTCGTCGTGTTGGCCGCCTCGCGTGCTCGACGATGGGCGCTGCTGACGTCGGCCACGATCATCGCCTTGGTTGCCCCGTCGCTCGGGTGGACGATGGTGGGATCGGTTGCCGTGGCCGGCGCGTTCGTGGCCACACTGACCGGCCGACACCGCGTGCTGGGGGCGGTGATCGGGGCACTCACCTTTGCCGTGGCCTGCTCGTTGCAGCTCGACGGCCCGACGGGGATCGAGTCGGTCGTTGCCGTCGTCGCCTTGGCGCCGATGCTGGCGTCGGGCTACCTCAGCGCACCCTTGACGGTGCGCAAGAAGGTGCGGCCGGTGCTGCTGTGGGGGGTCGTGGTGGTGGGTGCGGCGGCGGCGGTCGCCGCTGTCTGCGCCGCCCTGGCCTGGCAGCCGAGTCGGGACGCAGGTGCTGCCACTGAAGAGGGTCTACGACTCATCGGCGACGGCGACATCGTTGCAGGTACCGAGGCGTTGACGTCCGCCGAGAGCTCTTTCGGCCGGGCGGCCGTGCTGCTCGGCGGGCCATGGACGTGGCCGGCCCGCGCGCTGCCCGTCGTCGGGCCGCAGGTGCGAGCCGGTGCCGCCGCCGCGGTGCACGGTCGCCACGTCACCGAGGCGGCGGCGGTCTCCGCTGCGCAGGCCGACCCGGAGAACCTCCGGTATGTCGACGGTCGGGTGGATCTCGTCGAGGTGGCCGCCGCTGCGCCGCTACTGGAACGAACCGCCGAGGCGATGTCAGAGGCGGCCGCCGCGCTCGACGACGTCGGCTCACCGTGGCTGCTGCCACCCGTGCGGGCCGAGGTCGAGCGGTTCGTCGAGCGTCTCGACGACGTTGCCCCCCAGGCGGAGTTGGCGGCGGTGGCTGCCGCCCAGGCGCCGTTGTTGCTGGGCGCGGCGGGCCCGCGCCGCTATCTGGTGTTGTTCACCACGCCGGCGGAGATGCGTGGTGCCGGCGGCTTCGTGGGGAACTGGGCGCTCCTCGAGGCCACCGACGGATCGTTGGACCTGGCCGAGTCGGGGCGAGCACTCGACGTCAACGCCACGCCCGGGCAGCCCGAGCGGGTGGTGAGCGGCCCGGACGACTACGTGCGTCGTTGGGGCGACCGCTTCGAAGTCGGACGATTCTTCCAGGACGTGACGTTGTCCCCCGATGTCTCTTCGGTGGCCGCGGCGGCCGCCGAGATCTTCACCGACGCCCGCGGGCCGTCCATCGACGGGGTGATCACCGTCGACCCCTACGGGCTGGCGGCCCTGTTGGAGCTGACCGGTCCCATGACGGTCGAGGGTCTCGACGAACCGCTCGACTCGTCGAATGCCGCCGACTGGCTGTTGCGGCGGCAGTACGTCGAACTCGACGACCGGGCCGAACGGGCGGATCTCCTCGACGAGGTCTCCGAGCGGACGTTCCGCGCCTTGGTGGACGGCTCGATACCCGCTCCTCGGATCCTGGGCCGGGCGCTCGGTCCGGTTGCGGCCGAGGGCCGACTCACGATGGTGTCGTTCGACGGTGAGGCCGACGAGCTGCTCGACCTGTTGGGCGTCCGGGGTGAGTTCCCGCGGGCGGGTGACGGCGTGTCGGCGGGTGATCGACTGGCGCCGCACGACCTGTTCGCCGTCGTGACCCAGAACGCTGCCAACAACAAGATCGATGCCTACCTGCAGCGCTCGCTCGTCTACGAGGCGGTGGCGCACCCCCATGCGGGCACGGTGGAAGCCACCGCCACGGTGTCGCTCTCGAACGAGGCGGACCCGGCCGTGCTCCCCGAGGCCGTGGTGGGGAGCAACGACCGGGGGCTCCCCGTGGGGACGAACCGGATGTTCTTCTCCGTCTACAGCCCGTTGAACCTCGTCGAGCTCCGCATCGACGGCCAGGTCGTCCCCCACGAACGCGATGTCGAGTTCGGCTGGTTCACCTACAGCACCTTCCTCGAGGTGCCGCCCGGCGCAACCGTGGTCGTCGAACTGATCCTCGCCGGCCGCGTCGAACCCAGCGACTCCTACCTGCTTGCTGTTCCCGCACAACCCCTGGTGCATGCCGATGACCTGAGGGTCGTGGTTTCCAACCAGGTGGGCCCCGGTCCGGTCGCCCCTGACGGGTGGACGGCGACGTCGGATGGTGTGACCTGGTCCGCCACACACGACCGCCGTGCGTTGTTCGTCGTTCCCTTCGCCGCGGACGAGGACGAGCCCGGGTCCGGCTGATGTGTCGCTGTTCGACGAGGTCGGACGACATTCTGCAGGGTGAGCAGGAGGCGCCTGCGAGCTGTGAACGGGGTGGGTGATGCTCTGGGCCGCTCTGGTGCGCTATCCTCCAAGCTGATCGAAGGCGATGTCGGAGGACTGACGGTGACACGAGCCAACGAGAGCCTCGACGAGGACTCGGCAGCTGGCCGGCGCGAGGCGCTCCCTCGACCGCGTCGCCGCACCCCGCTCATCGCAACGGCACTGTGTCTCTTCGGCATGCTGGCGGTCTTCGCGGCCCCTGCCGGTGCGCAGTACACCCCCGGGCAGACGGCATTCATCCTCGACCCGTCGACCACCGGGCCCGGCGACACCGTGTTCGCGGTCGGCACCGGTTGCCCCGACGGTGGGACGGTCGAACTCTTCGTCGACGGGGTGCCGGCAGGCGTCGGGACGGCATCGGGCGCCGGTGGGGCCTTCGAGATCAGCTTCATCGCGCCGACCGTGCCGGGTCAGTACACGGTCAGCATCCTCTGCGGCGGCGTCACCGCCACGCAGATCCTGTCCGTGCTCGAGTCGGCGTGTGGGTTCATCGTGCAGGGCGTACCCGGCACCCAGGTCTCCGTCAACGCTCCTGGTTTCCAGGTCGGCACGCCGTTCGAGCTGCTGTTCGCCCCCGGGAACCGCCCGCTGGGCACGGGCACGATCGACTCCGACCCCCAGGCGTTCACCTTCACCATCCCGAGTGATGCGACGCCGGGCAACTACGAACTGATCATCAACGGCGTGGCCCGCAACGACGCCACTCGCTCGATCGAGTGCCCGGTGGTGGTGCTGGCCGGCCCCACGGTCACCCCGGCAGCCGTCACCCCGGCGGTGACCACCACGCTGCCGGTCACCGGCGGCGAAGCTGCGCAGATCGCCAAGGCAGCGCTGGCCATGCTGGCCATCGGAGGGCTGCTGGCCCTCGCCGCTCGGCGCGGTCGCCGGTCCTCGGCAGCCTGAACGCCGCCTGACCTCGTCCGGCCGCACCCAGCGGTCGGCTCGACGCCGACCTACCATGGACGTGTTCGCTGATCGAGCGATCACTTCGGGCGCGTCGGCATCGCACGCCTGTCGGGAAGGGGGACGGACACGGCCACTCACTACGAGGTGCTGGGGGTTCGGCCCGACGCCAGCCACGACGAGGTGAAGGCCGCGTTCACGGCCAAGTCCCTGAAGTGGTCCCGGTCCGGCGATGACGAGACGGCGCGCTATCGCCTGGACGAGGTGCGTGCCGCCTGGGCTGTGCTCCGGAGCCCGGCGGAGCGGGCCGCCTACGACCGAGCGCTGTCCGATGCACGCGTCGCCGCCGCTTCCGACGGAACGGCGGCGCCCGACATCGCAGCCGGCGCCGCGCCGTTGACACCTGCGGGGACCGTCACTCCGTCGAGCGCCAACGGACGGCGCAGGACGGCATGGCTCCTCGGCACCGTGGGGGTGCTCGTCGCCCTCCTGCTGACCGGGCGATGTGCAGTCGTGGACGACGAGCGAGTCGAACTCGACACCACCGAGCCCTTCGCCGAGGGCTCGTGCATCGCCTGGCCGGTGATCGACCAGCCGGTCCACGCCGAGTGTGGCTCGACCGATGCAGCCCGTGTGCTCGAACGATCGCTGACCTGGCGGACGTGTGGGGCTGGCACGCAGGCCATCCACGTCGAGTCACCGCGAGCACTGCTGTGTGTGCGGCCGCCGCCGACACGCTGAGGAGCGTTCGGCGCTGGCCGCGCTGTCACCGTCGTGCGCGCACGAGTCCTTCCTGCGCCACCGAGGCGACGTGGCGGCCGGCGAGATCGTAGACCTCGGCGCGAGCCAGTCCTCGGCCGCCGGCGACGCCGTGGCCAGCCAGCACGAACAGGAGCCACTCGTCAGCGCGTGTCGGACGGTGGTACCACACGGCGTGGTCCAAGCTGGCTGCCATGAGTTCGTCCCACCGGTCACCGAGGCTGTGCGGCGCCACGGCCACGCCGAGGGGGTGCTCGTCGGAGAGGTAGGCCAGGGCGCAGGCATGGAGGACGGGGTCGTCGCCGAGATCAGCGGTGACCCTCATCCAGGTCGCTGCCTCGGGACGAGGGTGGCGATCCCACCGGGCGATGCGATGCTCGAAGAACAGGTCGGTGGTCACCGAGTCGAGTTCCTCGGGGCCACGAACCCCCGGTGGAGGTTCCACCGTCTGGTGGTTCTCGCCGGCCTCGTCGACCTGGAAGCTGGCGATGAGGTTCAAGATGGCCCCGCCCGCCTGGTAGGCCACCACCTGGCGGGTGGTGAACGAGCGACCGTCCCGGATGCGTTCGACTTCGAACAGCACGGGTTGCTGCTCGTTGCCGGCCCGCACGAAGTAGGCGTGGAACGAGTGGACCGCCACGTCGTCGGAGGTCGTCAGCGCAGCAGCCCGCACGGCCTGGGCCACGATCTGTCCCCCGTAGATCCTGCCCCAGCCCAGGTCGGGCCCGGTTCCCAGGAAGGCGTCGGGTTTGACGGGCTCGAGGTCGAGCAGCGCCGGGAGGTCGGTCACCGAGCGGAGTGTGATGGTCACGACACCAAGCCTGCCATGTGGCGCGCAACGACGGCGACGAGGGTCGGAGCCGCAGCCACCGCCCCTATGCTGCCCCGGTGAGCGCCGAACGCCGTCCCCGCACGCTGGCCGAACTTCTCGACCTGGTGGATCACGGTCCCGACACCTTTGTGGGGGTCAGCGCGCCGACACCGTGGGGGAGGGTGTACGGCGGGCAGGTCGTGGCCCAGGGTCTGCGTGCGGCGGCCGCCACCGTGGAGGGCGACGTCGCCGTCCACTCGGTGCGCGCCTACTTCATCAGGGGCGGCGAACTGTCGGAGCCGATCCGTTTCGAGGTCGACCGCATCCGCAACGGACGCTCCTTTGCCACCCGTCGTGTGGTGGCCCGGCAGTCGAGCGGCGCCATCTTGAACCTCGACGCCTCGTTCCAGGCGCCCGAGGACCGCGCCGACGTCCAGGTGGTGGCGTTTCCCGACGATGTGCCGGGACCCGAGGAGAGCGAACCCACCACCTGGAGTGATCTCCACGAGCGGCGCATCGCCACGGTGGACCTGGCCGGCGGCCGTCTGGTCGCCTGGCAGCGTGTGCCCGGACCCCACGCACCCGGTTGGACGGGCGCCGCCTGTGCGCTGGCCTGGGCATCGGACGACGTGCCCATGGGTGCTGCCCGCACGGTGCATCCAGTCGCCTTCCAGCGTGGCCCGAACCCAGCGGTCGCCATGAGCGCCAGCTTGGACCATGCCGTGTGGTTCCATCGGCCTCACCGGGCGGACGAGTGGTTGCTCTACGACCTGAGGGCACAGAACTGGGTGGGAGGTCGAGGGCTGGCCTTCGGTCACGTCTTCACTGCCGAGGGGGTGCACGTGGCGTCGGTGGCCCAGGAAGTGCTCGTGCGCGAGCGAGGCGACGGGGCCCCGAGCGGGGCCGAGGGTGTCTGACCCCGGGGCCCGATCCCGCTGACCGGCCTCCGCCACTGTTGGACAACTACTGTCGTCGGCCATGTCCTCCCCCGGCTCGAGTGCTGCCTACGACGTCGACATCTGCTGGACGACCAACGGGGTTCCCCACATCACGGCGGACGACTGGGGATCACTCGGCTTCGGGCAGGGCTATGCCTGTGCCCGTGATCGGGGACTGGGCATCGCCGACCACGTCCTGAAGGTGCGGAGCGAGCGCAGCGCATTCTTCGGCGCAGGGCCTGACAACCGGCACCTCCACAGTGACCTGGGCTATCGGGTGCTCGACATCGGCCGGCGGGCAGCCGTGGCCATCGAGGGCCGCTCCGAGGAGATCCGGGCACTGGTTGCCGGGTATGCCGCCGGCTACAACCGCTGGCTCGAGGAGCTCGATCGAACGACGTTGCCCGACTGGTGTGGGGACGGCTCGTGGATCCGGCCGATCGACGAGTTGGATCTGTCCGCGGTGTACGTGGACCTTGCGCTGTTGGGCAGCGGCCGCAACCTGGTGGAGTACCTCGGCGCGGCAGACGCGCCCGGGGTCGGGGACCATCCGCTTCCCCCGCCGATGCCACCGGCAGGTACCGACCTGGCGGGGTCGACCGATCACGGCAGCAACGGCTGGGCGTTCGGAGGTGACGCCACGGTCAACGGTCGTGGCATGGTCATGGCCAATCCTCACTTCCCATGGCACGGGGAGGGGAAGCTCTGGGAGTGCCACCTGCGGATCCCAGGGGAACTCGACGTCTACGGCGCTGCCCTCGTCGGCTGCCCCGGCGTCCAGATCGGCTTCAACGACAGCGTGGCCTGGACGCACACCTTCTCCCGGGGGCACCGGTTCTGCGTCTACAAGCTGGCCATCGCCCCGGGAGCACCCACGCGCTACGTCCACGGTGGAGCCGAGCACGACATGGTGGCCACCGAGGTCGAGGTCGAGGTCCTCGGCGCTGACGGCGAGCGCACGGCGCACCGCGCGACCCGTTGGCGCACCCACCACGGCCCGGTGCTCAACCTGCCGCTGTTGGGTTGGACCTCGGACATGGCGTTCTCCTACCGCGACGCCAACATCGACAACGACTGGTTCCTCGAGCAGTCATTGGCCCAGTGTCAGGCCCGATCGGTCCCCGAACTGGCCGAGTCCTACGAACGGATCGGCGGTCTGCCCTGGGTCAACACCTTGGCCGCCGACCGGGACGGTCGTTGCTGGTACATCGATTCGAGTGCCACCCCGGCACTGTCGGCGAGCGCACAGGAGCGGTACGACCATGCCGTCGACACCGACCCGCTGGTGGCGTTGCTGGCCGGACTGCGGGTGGCCCTCCTCGACGGGTCTGACCCCGACGACGACTGGGTGGACCACCGGGGTGCACCTGCTGGGGGACTGGTGCCGTTCGATCAACTTCCCCAGATGCACCGACGGGATCACGTCTTCAACGCAAACGACCCCTACTGGCTGCCGCACCCCACCGAACAACTCCCGCGTCACTCCCCGATGCACGGGCTGTACCACCGTCCGCTCGGGGCGCGGACCCGGGCCAACGCTTTGGCGCTGGCCGGACATGGGGTGATCCGCCCGGCCGATCCCGACGGTCGATTCACGCCCGATGAGGTGGAACGTCTTCTGGCAGCCAGCGAGTCGCTGGTGGCCACTGAACTCCGGGCACCGGTCGTGCAACGGCTCCGCAGGGCCGCCACCGATTCGGCGCTGGACACCGCCACCGCGCAGGTCGTCCTCGACGTGGCGGCAGTGTGGGACCAGTGGGACGGCTGCTTCACCCTCGACGCGCCGGGTGCCCCGCTGTGGCGAGAGTTCCTGGCCGGCTTCGACGAGGGTGCGCTCACCGCTGCGGGGCCGCTGTGGTCCGAACCCTGGTCGGCGCACGAACCGACGACCACACCCCGCCGATTGGCTCCTGCCCCGGACGGGGCCGACCCCGTGGTGGTCGCCGTGCTCGCCGCCTGCGAGGCGTTGGCTGCCGCCCGCCTCGAGCCGTCCAGCACCTTGCGACAGTGTCAGTGGGCCTGGCGCGGCTCGGTCCGCGCCGCCTTGCCCGGGGGTGGGGAGGTCGAGGGCGTGATGAACATCTCCATGCCCGTCGGATCATTGAGCAGGGCAGACCTGGCGCCCGACGATCCACCGTCGGGGCCGGTACCGGGTCGCACCGAACGAACGGGGCTCACCGAGGAGGGCTACCGCATCACCTACGGCGCCAGCTTCGTCATGGTGGTGAGCTTCGATGACACGGGGCCCGTCGGTCGAGGGCTGCTGGTGTACGGCCAGAGCGACGATCCGGCCCGACCCGAGCACGCCGATCAGGTCGATGCCTTCGGTCGAGGGGCGCTACGTCCGCTGCTGTTCCGCGACGAGGACATCGAGGCGGATGTGTCGCTGCGGCGGGTGCGGATGCGCGGCCCGGCGCGCTGAACGGCGTCCCGGTAGCATCTGGGCGGTGGCGGCTGCAAGGTCGCCCGGGGCGGAAGGTCGCATGGACGGAGCAGCTGCCGAGCGCACGGACCCGGAGGCAGTCGACGGTGGGATCGTGGGCCACCTGCGCCCTGGGCAGCGGATCGTGCTCGCTGGCGGCTACCTGGCCCTGACCGCCGCCGGCAGCTGGGCGGCCATGCAGTTCGAGGTCGATCAGTTCTCGGTGTTGTTCCCTCCTGCAGCCTTGGCACTGGCCTACCTGGTGCTCGTCGGCCCCAAGGGTGCCCCGGTCGTGATCGTGGCCCGCCTGGCCTTCGTCACCCCGCTCTCGGCCGGGGTGAGCTGGCCGGACTCGTTGCCACGAGAGTTGGGTCGCGCCCTGGTGGTGACGGCGGTGTACCTGGCTGCTGCCATGATCCTGCGCCGGATCGGGATGCACCACGCCCGGCTGCGTCAGTTCGGCTGGTTCGCCGTCGTGGGGGTGTTCGGTGCGCCGCTCGTCGCAGCCGCGGGTGTGGCGGTGGTCGACGTGGCCGTGGGCGATGCCACGCTGGCGAGTGCTGGCGAAGGTGCTCGGGTGTTCTGGACGGGGGACGCGGTGGCGGTGGCGACCATCACGCCGGTGATCCTTTTGGCGGCCTGGCGGTGGAGGTTCGGGCAACCTGTTCGGCGACCACCCCTGACGTGGACCCGACGCGTGGAGGCAGCGGCCCAGGCCCTGGCGGTGGTGCTGGTCCCGGTGGTGGCCTTGGCGCTGGGCACGGCCCGCGGTCCGACGCCGTTGCTCGGCCTGGCGGTGCTGCCCGCGCTGTGGGTGGCGCTGCGCCACGATCTCCTCGTCGGCGCCGTGGGCGTGCTGGTGCTCAACACGGTCATCGCTGCTGCGATGGCCCATGGGGTGGGCGTTGACCTGGCGTTGGTCGAGTTGCAGACGGTGATGCTGGCCGGCGCCCTCGGGGCGTACTACGTCGGGGCGCAGACCCATACGACCGAGGTGATCGTCGACGAGCTGCGGTCTCGGGAGGAGCGTTTCAAGGCGCTGCTCGACAGCCTGCCCGAACTGGTGGTGACGTTCGATCGGAACGGCTCGGTCATCAGCTCCAACTCGCCCCCGGCCCGCTGTGGCACCGAAGCGACGGACCGGGCCATCGTCGACCAGCTCCGCAGCTCGTGGCGTCAGCAGGGCGCGTCAGTGGCGGCGGGTGGGGGCCCGCGCCAGCACGAGTGGGCACTCGACGACGGCGATGGCCAGCGATGGTTCGACACCCACTTCGTCCCCCAGCACAGCGGTGCAGGTGAGGTGAGCGGGATCATGACGGTGACGGCCAACCTCACACCCGAGCGGGAGGCTCGGGCACGTCTCGAACACGAACGGTTGCACGAGGCACTGACCGGCCTCCCCAACCGGCGGGCCGGCACGATGCTGCTCGAGGAACTGCTGGCGTCGGAGGAGGCGACCACCGGCGCGTCGGTCGCTGCGGTGGTCGGCGTCGACCTCGACCGGTTCCACCTGCTGAACCAGTCGTTGGGCCACGCCGTGGGCGATGCCGTGCTGGGCGACGTGGCGAGGCGGTTGCAGCAGTGCGCCGAGCGCAACCGAGCACATCTGATGCACCTCGGTGGTGACGAGTTCGCCCTGGCCGTGCTCTGTCCTCCCGACGGTGCAGCGGCCCAGCGCTGTGCCGACGATGCGTTGGACGCCGTGCGTGCGCCACTGCACCCGGCGCTCGGCGGGAGCGCCGAGGGGATCGGGGTGATCCTCACCGCAAGCGTGGGGGTGCGGGTGGCCGGTGACGCCGACATCGCTCCCGACCAGCTCCTCCACGATGCCGAAGTGGCGGTGAACGCAGCCAAGGAACTCGGTCGCGATCGCGTGGTCGTGTTCGACGACGAACAGCGACGCGAAGCACGGGACCGGCAACGTCGCATCGCAGGCCTCCATGCCGCGCTGGCCAACGACGAGTTGATCGTGCACTTCCAGCCCGAGGTGGACCTCCGCAGCGGTGACATCGTCGGCTTCGAGGCGCTCGTGCGGTGGCGGACCGCGGACGGGCTGGTTCCTCCTGGGGAGTTCGTGCCGCTGGCCGAGGAGCTCGGACTGGACGTGGACCTGGGGACCCGCGTCTTCGACCGCTCCTTCGCCGCCGCTGCGGCGTGGCCGGAAGGCGATCGGCAGTCGCGCCCGACGCTGAGCGTGAACGTGACGGCGCGTCACATGGTCACCGCGGGCTTCGTCGACGATCTCGTGGCGCTCGCCGAGCGCCACGGGTTGGACCCGTGCGATGTGCGCCTCGAGCTGACCGAGACCTCGATCATGACCGATCCCGAACGGGCGGCAGCGGTCATCGCCGAGGTCCGACGCTGTGGTGCCACGGTGGCACTCGACGACTTCGGCACCGGCTATTCCTCGATCAGTCAGCTCCAACGCCTGGGTGTCGACGTCCTCAAGATCGACCGCAGCTTCGTGGCCGGCCTGCCCGACGACAGCGGCGCCCGAGCGATCGTGTCGCTCGTCGTGGGGCTGGGCGAGGCGTTGGGCATCGCAGTCACCGCCGAGGGGGTCGAGACCGAGGCTCAGCGACAGTGCCTGGTCGAGTTGGGCTGCGGGGTGGGCCAGGGCTACCTCTTCGACCGACCTGCCGACCACGCCTCGACACTCGACCTGCTGGCGCGCGTGCACCGGTACCACGTCGGGCGGCCAGCCGACGTGGCCGCACCCACACCCGACCGGGACGCCACTGCCATCCTGCGATGAGCGTCGGTGCCGCCCACCGGAGGGTCGGTTCCGCTGTCCACGGCGCGTCCGCTCGGCGGACACCCCGTGTTACCGTTCGAGTCGTCCCGAGTACAGGCTGCGGAGAGGGGTTCGTCCGACATGCGTTCGAAGTTGCTTGCGATCTTGATGGCCACGGTTGTCGTGTTCGGCGTCGGTGCGTGTGGCGGTGACGACAGCGAGCCGGCACCGGCGGATGATGCCGCTGACGCCCCGTCGGCGCCGGTCGAGCCCGGGCAGGGGGAGGATCCGGTGGACCCCGGCACGGACCCGGGTGCGGACACCATCGAGACGGTTCCCGTCAACGCTGCAGCGTGCGATGCCGTGGCCGCCTATGTCGATCTCGGAGCGGTTGATGCGTCGGACCCAGCGGCGTTCGAAGCCGGGATCCGTGCCAACAACGAGGTGATGCAGCAGTTGGCGGCGGCGGCAGAACCGAGCTGGGAAGCCCAGGCGACCTCCGGTGCCGAGGGCTACGCGTTCCTCATCGAGCAACTGGGGCCCTACGACTTCGAGATGGACGCGCTTCCCTCCGACGTACGCCAGGAGGTGGGCCAGCGCATGCTCGGCAGCGAGGGTGAGCAGTTGCTCCGGCTGCTGGCATCGGTGCAGGTCAGCTGCGCCGAGATCGCCGAGGAGTAGAGCCCGCACCGAGGGCGGACCGCTGGCCTGGTCCCGTGCGATCGGGCAGCACCGTGTCGGGGAGCACGGTGTCGGGCTGTCCGGTGTCGACCTCCACCGTGGCACGGCGGCGCCCACTCGTGCCGGACACCATCGACGGTTCCTTGGTTCGCTCGCTGGTGGCCCTCACCACGCGGCTGCCGGCCGTGACCGCCAGGAGGCACAGGACCAGCGGCAACACCTGCGTTCGCTGGCGCGCCAGGATCCCGAAGTTCCCGATGGCGGAGAAGGCGTAGACGAACAGCATCGTGTACGTGGCGGCGTAGATGAGGTAGGGCTGGACGCGTGCGACGCGAACGGCGGCCACCACCCGGGGGATCGACACGGCGATCACCAAGGCCAACAGCACACCCTCGGCCGAGGCCACCAGTGAGTCGAGCGACCTGGCCTCGAACGGGAGTGGTCGGAACAGCACCGTCGCCAACGCCGGCGGATAGTGCAAGGGTGTGCTGACGCGCACTGGCTCGAAGCCGGCGCCACCCTGGGTGGTTCGTTCGGCTGCGAACTCGAGGGTCGTGCCCACCTCGGTGGTGCCCAGGTTGTCGACGTCGAAGTGCTCGGCGGTGACGTTGGCCAGCGCGATCCCAGCGACGAGGGCCACGGCCGCCAGTCCGACGCGACCGGCCGCACGTGTCCGGCGCTCGGCGCCGGCGCTGCGCAGCACGACCGCCACGACGAGGCCGACGACCACGATGAGGGCGACATGCGGCCGCACCATTGCGGCGATGAGGAGTCCCCCGGCCAGCTGGGCGAGGCCGAGCGCTGCCCGGTGGGTCAGCAGCCGCGCCACCCCCAGGCTGGCCAGACCCAACCCGAGGAGCATCACTGACTCCTTGCCCAGGCTGTTGGGCCAGTACCACAGTGCAGGCCACAGGGCGATGAGCACTGCGTACCGCTTCACGTCCCCTGAGGGGACCGCAATCCGAAAAGCTCGGTGGAAGAGGAACATCGAGCCGATCGAGAACAGCGTCACCGCACAGAAGACGGCGTAGGGGTCGTCGAAAAGTATGGCGTTGAGCGCGCCGCTGAGGAGGCGGATGGTTCCCGTGCCCGGGACGCTGCGCTCCGGGTCGACGTCGAAATCGAAACGTCGGAAGGACGCGGCCAGGTCTTCCCCGACCCGTTGGTAGACCCGGGCGTCGACCGCGTCGCGGTAGCGAAAGAACATGCCGATGAACCGGAGCCCGACACCGGTGGCGAAGATGGCGGCCAGATCCACCCCGGCAGGGGCGTCCCGACCGGCGCGAGCACACAGCGCGAGCGCCAACATCATGGCGACAGGGAGGACGTACGGCGTGGACAGCGGTGCCGGATTGGCGAAGAACATGCCGACGAACCCGACGACCAGCGCGACGGCCAGCGTGCAGGCCGCCACGATCCGCCAGCCGTTGTTCGAGCCCCGACCCGATGCTGCCGGGTCGGCCCCCTCGGGCGACGTGTCAGGGTCGGTGGCCACCGCCTCCCATCGTCGGGAGATGCCGAGCGTCACGAGCGTCCCATCCGCTCGCCGGTCCTGCGGAGCTTGTCGAACGTCGAGGGGCCCAACACGCTGAAAGCGTAGAGCACGCGTTCGCGCACGGTGGGTAGGGCCTCAGCAGCCAGAAGGGTGCGGGTGCGTGACCCCGAGGCGCCGCGGTCGTAGCCGGCCAGCCAGCGACGGTCCCTCGCCGTCGGTCGGAGCGCCGTGGCCCAGCGGAGCAACTCCCCGCGAAAGCCCTCTGGCTGCCACGAGAGCAGCTCGCCCGCACAGGCCACGGCGCGTGCAACCACGGCGACACCGCCGGACCGCTCGGCGATGGAGATGGCGTGGTGGGCATCGTCGGGGGTGGCCGGGAGCAGTTGGGCGACGTCACGCACGGCGGACAGGCGCCGGTGCGGTCCGCTCAGCGATGTGTGGTAGCAGGCGTGCAGGAAGCGCCAGGAGGGGTCCAGCGCAGGCAGTTCACGGGTGGCCAGGGTGAACCGACTGACACCGGAGAGGAGGTCGTCGAGGTCGATGGCCAGGCCGTAGGGCCCGAGACAGAGCGTTCGATGGACGTCCACCTCGATGGCGCTGGGAAGCGTGAAGGCGGCTCCCTTACCGAAGCGCCGGTCGAAGACGGCGCCTGGGTGGTGATGGCGTCGGCCGCCAATCCCTTCGAGCAGGGCGTAGACCCGTTCGATGTCGGACCCGGCGACGAGGAGATCGATGTCACCGAAGGAGCGCAGCGCCGGGTCGTCGTAGTCGAGGTGCGCGCTGGCCACCCCCTTGAGGACACGCCAGCGGAGGCCGGCCTCGTCAAGGTGGTCGGCCATCTCGAGCGCGGTTCGCTCGAGGAGCAGTGCGGTGGACATGGCGCGGCGGTGGGTCTCCGCGGCGGAACGGCGCTGCGCTTCGGTGCAGGGCCATCCAGCGGCCAGCGCAGCCACGAGGAGACCTTCGATGCGGTGTCGGCGGACGTTGGCGAGGAGGCGTTGCCATGCCCGGTCCTCCAGTGGAGCCGAGAGGCCCGCGTCGTCGTTGTCGACCAAGCCCCACCGGGCGACGAGCGTCGTCGGGTCCACGGTCAGGGCGGCGGGACCGCAACGACCTCGAGTGCGCCGTGGTCCACGAGCATACGGGCCACCGACTCGACATCGGCGCCGATGTCGGCATCGTGTCCGTACACCTCGGCGATCTCGGAGGCGACCTCAGCCGGTCGACGCGATCCGTTCCAACGGCGCCACACCTCGGCGGCGGACTCGTTCAGTGCCAGGGGATCATCGGCCCCCGAGGGGAGGATGAGCACACCGTCGAGCAAACTGCGGCTCAGCACCAGCGGACTCCGTCGCAGGAGCGACATCGGCTCAGCGTCGCCCCGACGGTCGGCCCTCGATCCGAGCACCGTCGCCCTCGACGACGCCCGCCGGCACTGTGTCGGCATCGGCATCGGCATCGGCATCGGTGTCAGGGGTACCGGCGGTCGGAGCCTCGACGGTGTCGGCATCAGCCGACTCGGGGTCAGGGGCGTCCGGGTCAGGGGTGCCGGTGTCGGCGTCACGGGTCTCACTGTCAGGAGCCTCGTCGGCGTTGGCGTCGGCGCCGGTGTCATGGGCGCCGGTGGTCGGAGCCTCGACGGTGGCAGCGTCGGGTTCAGGGGTCTCGGCGACGGGGGCGTCAGCGGCTGGGGTGTCAGCCGCCGAAGTGTCGGAGGTGGAGGCTTCTGCAGCGGACGTGGGATCCGGCCCCGACGGATCCGGCTCGGCGGAGGTGTCGCTGCTGGACGGGGGCTCGCGTCGCGGAGGCCCGCTGGCATCGTCGTCGAGGTAGTAGTCGCCGTAGTAGTAGTAGCGAGCGGACGGTGCCTCGGTGGCGGCGACGAGGACCACGCCGAGGACGGAGGCGTCGCGGCGGTCGAGAGACTCCGCGCAGCGGTCGGCACTCTCACGTGTGGTCTTGCCGGCGCGGGCGACCACCACGACGAAGTCGCAACTCGACAGGATCTCGTTGGCGTCGTTGGTGGTGAGCAGCGGAGCCGAGTCCAGGATCACCCAGTCGAAGCGGCGCCGGGCCTCGTCGATGACCTGGCGCTGCAGGTCCACGATCTCGGCCGGGTTGGCCTCAGACGCCCCCTCGCGGACCTGCGCGAGGAGGTGCACGTTGTCGTACTGGGTGTCGATCACACGCGGGGGAGCGTTCTCGACGCCCATGTACCCGCCCAGCATCGGTCGGCGGAAGTCGCAGTTGACCACGAGGATCCGCCGGCCGGTCTCACCGAGTACCGATGCCAGGTTTGCGACGGTGGTCGTCTTTCCTTCGGCCGGGCTGGCCGACGTGATGAGTAGCACGTGACCCTGGGGCTGCGAGCCCTCGGCCGGTGCGGCCCCGACCGACGCCGAGTCGCCGTCGCCCCCCTCTTCGGACGCTCGCTGACCGGCGACGAAGAGCAGCGCGGAGCGCAGCACACGGTAGGCCTCAGCGGTGCGAGAGCGAGGCGCATCATGGGCCAGGATGACGTGTTCCTGTTGTTGGGCGCGGGTGAGCGGAGGGATCTCGGCCAGCACCGGCCACCCGAAGGTGCTCTCCACGTCGGCCTTCAGTCGGAGGCGGGGATCCAGCCGGTCGACGACCAGCGCAGCGGCCAGGCCCATGGCCAGGCCGCCCATCAGGCCGAGGACGATGCGCGGGAAGAGACCGATGGCAATCCCGGGCTCGAGCGCCGCGGCCGCCTCGTCGTCGGCGGGCGCCGGTCCGTCCTCCGAGGCGAACAGCTGCCGGAACTCCGGCCCGCTGATGGGAATGGCCTCTGCCGGATCGACCGAGACGAGCGTCGACGTGCGCTCGAGTTGGTTGACGGTCCGGTCGCGCTCGCTCTCGAGCGCAGCGAGCTGGCTGACCACTTGTTCGCGCTGTTGCACCTGCACCAGCGCGTCGAGGTCGGTGGCAGGTTCGGTGGCCACGATATTCGCCAGGATGGCCTCGAGGTCGCTGATCTCGGCTTCGAGTCGGGTCAGCTCCGAGCGTTGCTGCTGGGAGAGGATCTCGTCCATGTAGCCGGTGAGCTCGTCGGCGAAGGTGTTGGCCAGCACCACGGTCCGTTCGGGGTCGACACCCAGGGCGGTCACCTCGAGAAAGCCCACGTCGTCGCGGACCCGCGAACGGATCTGGGCGGCCAGCTCGACCGGCTGGCCGTCGAGATTGGCCGCGACTCGTTCTGGTACCTCGGCAGTCCGCAGGAACGCTGCGGCCTGGGCAAGGTTCACCGAGCCGCCGGGTGGGACGGCGAGAGTGTGGGTGGCCTGGTAGAGGCTGGGGTCGTCGCCGCGCAGGATCCACGAGGTGAGCGCGGCGAACAGTCCGAGAAGGGTGATTGTCGCCACGATCGCCCAGCGGCGTCGGACGATGCGAAGTGTGGCGACGAAATCCATGAAGGGGACAGCTCAGCGGCTCACGCGAGTCGAGACGAACCAACATTCTACACACCGCCCCTGACGTGACCGGCATCACCGGACGGGGTCCGACGCCCCGGTGCCCGGCGGCCTAACGTGGGTAGATCACCAGACAGAACACTGCCCGGTGACGCCGAGCAAGGAGATGACTGCGATGAAGGTGGCCATGCTGACCGGTGGTGGCGACTGCCCCGGCTTGAACGCCGTCATGAGGGCGGTGACCCGCAAGGCGGTTCGTCACCACGGCGACGAGGTCGTCGGCTTCCGGGATGGCTGGCGCGGTGTGCTCGAGGCCGACGTGATGGACCTGTCCGTGGACACCTTCCGGGGCACGCTTCCTCGGGGCGGCACCGTACTCGGGTCGTCGCGCACCAATCCGTTCAAGGTTGACGGCGGCGTCGAGGCGTGCAAGGAGGCGTTGGGCGACCTCGGGATCGATGCACTGGTGGCCATCGGTGGTGAGGACACCCTTGGCGTCGCCCACAAACTGGCCGAGCTCGGCGTGCGGGTCGTCGGCGTGCCCAAGACCATCGACAACGACCTGAGCGGCACCGAGCTCACCTTCGGCTTCGACACCGCAGTGTCGATCGCCACCGAGGCCATCGACCGGCTCCACACCACCGCCGAGTCGCATGACCGCGTCATGGTGGTGGAGGTCATGGGTCGCCACGCCGGCCACATCGCCGTGTGGTCGGGGATTGCCGGAGGTGCCACCTATGTGCTGATCCCCGAGGTGCCCTTCGACATCGACGAGGTGTGCGACGCCTTGCGCCGACGCCACGCTGCGGGGCGCTACGCCTCGATCGTGGTGGTCTCCGAGGGAGCGACCCCCACCGAGGGCACGATCCAGGTGGCAGCCGACGAGGTCGACGAGTTCGGTCACGTCCGACTCGGCGGCATCGGTTCCACCGTGGCCGACGAGATCAAGCAGCGCACGGGCTTCGACACGCGGGTCACCATCCTCGGTCACGTCCAACGCGGTGGCACCCCCACGGCCTACGACCGAGTGCTGGCCACCCGCTTCGGCGTCGCCGCCATCGAGGCCGTGCACGACGAGGCATGGGGGACGATGGTGGCGCTGCAGGGCGGTGAGATCGTCCGGGTGTCGTTGGCCGAGGCCGTGGGCACGCTCAAGCTGGTCGATCCGTCGCTGTACGAGGTGGCCCAGGTGTTCTTCGCAGGTTGAGCCCGACGTGTCGGGTCCCGTCCTGCTCGGCGCAGCGAGCGCCGAGCAACGTCAACGTCGGTTGGCCGGGGGGCTGCGCTCGATGGGCCTGCGTCCGGGCGACCGGGTGCTGGTGTCCGCGTCGCTCGACGCCGACCGTCTCCTCGTGGTGCTCGCCGCACTGCGCACCGGCATCGTGCCGCTGGTGCTGCACAGCGGACTTCTCGAGCACGAGCGTCAGCGCCTGGTGGACGATGCCGAGGTCGCCCTCGTCGTGGACGACGTCGTCGTGGCCGATCTCGACGCTGCGGCACCGACCGAGGTCGCGCCGTGGCCCCTGGCCCGCCCCATGCACTACACGTCGGGGACGACCGGCGTCCCGAAAGGTGTGTTCAGCGGCGTCCTGAGCGAGACCGAGGCAGCCGCGCTCTTCGCAGCCGAGGCTGATCTGTGGTCCTTCGCGCCGACCGATCGACACCTCGTCTGTTCACCGTTGCACCACTCTGTGTCGATTCGCTTCGCCGGACACACGCTGTTGCGCGGTGGCGAGGTGGTGCTGCCGGGACCGTTCGACGCCCGGCGGGTCGCCGCACTGCTCGCTCGAGCGGAGGTGACCACCACCTTCATGGCCCCCGCCCACCTGCAGCGCCTGGCCGAGGTGTGGTCGGGAGGTGCTCCCGACACGCTGCGGTTGCTGGCACACGCCGGGTCTCCCTGCCCCGAGGGGCTGAAGCGATGGGCCATCGACGGGTTCGGCGCGCCCGTGGTGTGGGAGTTCTACGGGTCCACCGAGGGTCAGTTCACCGTGTGCTCGGCGCCCGAGTGGTTGGAGCGGCCCGGGACCGTCGGACGATCCCGCCCTGACCGGCGCGTGACGGTCGACGAGGAGGGCACGATCTGGTGTGACGTGCCGTCCGAGGCGCGTTTTCGCTACTGGGGTGATCCGACACGCACTGCCGAGGTGTGGCGGGCGCCGTCGGCGGAGCACCTGCCGAACGGAGCACGGGCGACAGGGGCCTTCACGGTGTCGGATCTGGGGCGGTTGGACGACGACGGCTACCTCTGGCTCGACGGCCGGCGCAACGACCTCATCATCAGCGGCGGGGTGAACGTGTATCCCGCCGAGGTGGAACAGGCGCTGCTCGGGGTGGTCGGCGTGGTCGACGCCGCGGTGTTCCCCACCGACGACACCCGATGGGGGCAACGAGTGTGCGCTGCGGTCGTGGGCGACGTCGATGTCGAGCAGCTCCGCGTCGAGCTGCGATCGCGTCTGGCGGCGTACAAGTGTCCCAAGACGGTGCTGGTGGTCGACGAGGTGCCTCGTTCGAGCACCGGCAAGGTGCAGCGGTACCGGTTGGCCACTCAGCTCGGTCTGAGCTGAGGTGCTGCCGTCGATGTGGGCATCGGCGGTGCTGCTCGGCCCGTCGGGCCGGGTGTCCCCAGGGCCTAGTTGGCGCCACCTGGTCCACCAGAGGACTCCGGTTCGTCGGCGCGGTCGCGCTCTGCGGTCTCGGCTGCTTCCACGGCGGCGAGGTACCGGAGCAGGTTGTCGACCTCCTCGGCGGTGAGTTCGCTCTGCGCAGCCGCCGAGCGGTTGAAGCGGGGGAAGTCGGACCGGGTGACCGCCGCGCCTGGTTCCGCCGTGGCGTCCTCGAGGGGCACGGCTCGTCGTTCGCCGTCGATCGAGAACCGCACGGCGCTCACCTCTGGGTGTTCGGTGGCGGTGAACACGATCTGGGCGACGGCCAACCGTTGGGCGGTGGCGCTCACCGTACCGAGCGCCGACAGGTCGAGGTCCAAGATGTTGCCGCTCAGCGAGGAGGCCACGATGGTGAGATCCGGGGGCAGGCTGTTGGTCAGCGAGGTGGCGCAGTTCTCGTCCTCGGCCGGGTTCAACTGGACGAGCTCGCGGAGCATGTTGAGCACCCGGTCGGCTGTCTCGGCGGCCTCCGGTACGGGCACCTCACAGGCCACGAGTTGTTCCTCACCGCCGTCGGGCCCGACGAACCACAGGGCAGCACCGGTGGTTGGCACGTCGGTCGGCAGCGTCGTCGGAGGTGACGTCTGCTCGGTCAGCTCTGCCGGGATGAGTTCGGACGGGAGCGCCACTGGTTCACTGTCGTCGTTGATCGCAGTGCAGCCTCCGGCCACGAGAGCGACCAGGACGGCGAGGCTGGCCGTCAGCCGTCGGTGGCCCGCCGCCGAGGTGCTCGATCTACTCGATCTGCGCGATCTGCGCGATCTGCGCGATCCGTGCGACGTGTGCGATCTGCTCGACGTCATGGTCCGCTCCCGTCGGCAGCAGCGAGCGCCCCGGATTCGGTGGGTCGTGCAGCGGACGAGGCACTGTCGGCGTCGACGCTGTCGAGGGTGTCTCCCTCGTCAGGGTCGTCCGTCTCGGGGAGCACGGGCAGTTCGACGACGAAGCGGGCACCGGCCTTCCCGTCGAGGCGATCCTCCACCCATACCCGACCACCGTGGAGTCGGACGTGCTCGTCGACGAGCGCCAGCCCCAGACCCGTGCCGCTGTCGGCGCCGCGGTTGCCCCCTTCACGTCCGCGTGAGAACCGGTCGAAGATGGGGACGCGCTCCTCCTCGGGTACGCCGTGGCCGGCGTCCTCCACGGCGAGGCGGACCGTCGGAGGTCCGCCGGTCCCGGGTCCGTGCAGTTCGATGGTGATCGAGGTGGCGCCTCCGGCGTACCGATCGGCGTTCTCGAGCAGGTTGTCGATGACCCGCGAGAACCGTGTCCGGTCCACGTTGACGACGACTTCCGCGGCATCCTCCTCGTAGTGGACCGGCACCCGCGGGTGACCCGACGCCGCTGCCGAATGGATGACCAGTTCGGTCAGGAGCGTGGGGGCGGCGTGCAGCCGGACCGCGCCGACGTCGAAGCGACTGATCTCGAGGAGATCCTCGACCAGCTGGTGGAATCGCCGCATGTCTGCGCTGAGGAGGTCCAAGGCGGTCTGGGCCCGGGGGGAGAGGTCGCTGCGGGCGTTCTCGAGGACCTCGATGGACGCGGCCACCGTCATCAGCGGCGAACGGAGCTCGTGGCTGACCTCCGAGGCGAAGCGGGCATCGCGCTCGATGCGGTCCTCGAGGGCCTCCACCATGCGGTTGAAGGAGTCGATGAGACGGTCGAGGTCGGGATCATCGCCGGTGGAGAGGCGCGTGTCGAGTTCACCGGCAGCGATGGCCTCGGCGGCCCGACCGATGCCGCTGAGCGGGACGAGCACCCGCCGACTGGCCCAGAACCCCATCAGTCCCCCGGCCAGGGTGGTGACCACCGAGGCCCCGAGGAGCGAGATCGACAGGCTCTGCAGCGTGCCCTGGACCTGGGCCAAGGGAATGCCCTCGTAGTACTGGCTGCCGGTGGCGGCGATCGGGACGCCGACGACCAGGTACGGCTCGTTGTTCACCGTGACCCGCATCCGAGCCGCCTCCCCGTCGTTCACCAGTTGCTGCAGTTCGACGGGCAGGTCGTTCTGGCTGAACTCGACGGGGCTGAGCGAACGCCACGAGCCGTCGTGGAAGACCATGGGGAGCCCACCCTCGGGGGTGGGGAGGGTACCGAGCAGTGTCTCGATGTCGGCCGAGGGTCCGGCCAGGCTGCGCCGCAGGGCCATGGCGTTCGAGAACACTCGGGTGGCGCCGCTCTCGTCGCGTTGGCGGAGCAGGTTCTCGCGGGTGAGGCTCCAGGTGATCACCGAGAGCACGATCGAGATGAGCGCCGCCCCGAGCGCGAAACTGACGACGAGACGTGCCCTCAAGCCCATCTTGGGAAACTGCGAGAACAGGCTCATCGGTTCGCGCCACCTCGAGCGCAGGGGCGACCCGTGGTCCGGTGTCGCAACCCTCAGGTCTGCAACTTGTAGCCGAGGCCCCGCACCGTCACGACGTGACGGGGGTTGGCGGGGTCGGACTCGATCTTGGTGCGGAGACGCCGGATGTGGACGTCGACCAGCCGACCGTCCCCGAAGTAACCGTACCCCCACACACGCTCCAAGAGCACCTCGCGCGAGAACACGCGGCCCGGCGACGAGGCGAGTTCGACGAGCAGGCGGAACTCGGTCTTGGTGAGGTGGAGTTCCTCCCCGTTGCGCAGCACCATCCCTTGTTCGGGCAGGATCTCGAGGTCACCGAACGTGAGGTGCGTGATGGCGGGGTCGTGGGTCCGTGCGCGGCGGAGCAGGGCACGGATGCGAGCGGAGAGTTCCTTGGGGGCGAACGGCTTGGTGAGGTAGTCGTCGGCGCCGGCCTCGAGGCCCGCCACGACGTCATGGGTGTCCGCTCGGGCCGTGACCATGACGATCGGAACGTCGCTGGCCCGACGAATGGACCGGCAGACCTCGAACCCGTCGATCCCGGGCAGCATGATGTCGATCAGGACCACGTCGGTGGGATGGCGGTTGAAGATCTCGAGCGCGGCCTCGCCGTTGTCGGCTTCCTCGACGGCCCAGCCCTCGTCCTCGAGGGCCATCTTGACCGCGGTGCGGATGCGTTCGTCGTCCTCGACGGTAAGGATGCGCGTGCCCACGGCCATCATCGTGCCGCATCCGCACCACGATGTGGCAGATACCCCCGAAAAACCTGCCAGTTCGCCTGTTGCAGCTCGCTCGTCACGGCCGGAACACCGTTGCTCAGACCTCCCGTGCGCCGGCGGTGGTGAGAAGTGCACGCAGGTCCGAGGCCAACCACGGCGCCGCAGCGACGGTCATCTGGGTCGAGGGAGCGCCGCCGTCGAGGTCGCCGACCCACGCTCCGGCCTCGGCTGCGATGAGCGCGCCTGCCATGTGATCCCACGGGGCGAGGCCAGCCTCGAAGTAGCCGTCCACCCGCCCGCAGGCCACCGAACACAGGTCCACCGCCGCTGCGCCCATCCGGCGCAGGTCCCGGACCTGACCGAGCAACTCGGTGACGACCTTGCCCTGGCGAATCCGCCGCTCGGCATCGTAGGAGAAGCCGGTCGCCACCAGGGCGCCAGCCACGGTGCCTGCGGAGGTGGCCCTGATCGGCTCGCCGTTGCAGGTGGCGCCTCCGCCCAACCGGGCAGCGAACTCCTCGCCGAGTGTGGGGACCAGCACGGCACCCGCCACGGTGACGTCGGCCACCCGGGCTGCGATCGAGACGGCATAGCCCGGGTGGCCGTAGACGAAGTTGGTGGTCCCGTCGATGGGGTCGATGAACCAGCAGACCCCCGATCCGCCGTCTCCTCGCCCTCCCTCTTCCCCGACGATGGCGTCGTCGGGTCGGGCACCACGGAGTTGTTCGACGATGAGGGCCTCGACCGCCTGGTCCATCTCGGTGACGAGGTCGGTGGCCGAGGACTTGGTGTCCACCCGCAGCGACGGTCGCTCCGGCGCGGCGCGGAGTAGCTCGGTCGCCCGGCGCCCCACGTCGAGCGCCAGCTCGAGCAGTTCTTCCGCCGGCACGATCCCCTCCGTCGAGCGAGTCGCCGCCCGGGCCGTCGGTTCTGACACTGCTCAGCGGACCCTGGGCGGTCGGGACTGCCGCGCTGCCCGCGGGTCGCCCCGCTTCGACATCCGGAGCTGCTCGTCGGTCACACCGCGAGCCGCCATTGCGCCCCACTCGCTCATGGCACGCAGGGCCAGGACGGCCACGATCCCCACGCCGATGGCAGCGCCGACCGCTCCGACGAGCCCGGCCCCTCCGGCGGCGAGCGTGCAGTCGCCGGTGCACTGCAGGTCGACGAAGGCCCAGCCGATGAAGCCGCCGGCTGCGCCGCCGAGGACGATGGAGCCGAAGGCCAACAGGCGCGCCAACGGCGAGGGAGCGGCACTCGGTGCCGCCGATCGACGGGGTGTGCTCTCTGCGCTGTCGCTCACCCCACCGATGCTACCGGCGGAGGCTGAGCGCACCGTAGAGTTGGCCTGCCATGAAGACGCTGGTGATCCTCCCCACCTACGAGGAGGCCGAGAACATCGAAGAGGTGCTGCGTCGCGTGCGTCTGGCGGTGCCCACGGCGGACGCCCTGGTGGTGGACGACGGCAGCCCCGACGGCACCGCGGACCTGGCCGAGCGCTGGGGTCGGGAGCACGGCGGCGTGGCGGTCCTGCGACGCTCGGGCAAGCAGGGCCTGGGGTCCGCCTACCGGGCAGGCTTCGCACTGGGTCTGGCCGAGGGCTACGACGCCATGGTCGAGATGGACTCCGATCTCCAGCACGACCCGGCGATGTTGCCTGCGTTGCTCCATGTCGTGGAGGACGGCGCCGAGTTGGCCATCGGGTCTCGCTACGTCCCGGGTGGGTCGGTGCCGGGTTGGACCTGGAGTCGTCGCTTCATCTCGCGGGCCGGCAACCGCTACGCCTCGGCCGTACTGGGGTTGGCCATCAGGGATGCCACCGCCGGGTTCCGGGCCTACTCGGCGGCTGCCCTCGATGCCGCCGACATCGACACGGTTCGGGCCGACGGCTACGGGTTCCAGGTGGAGATGGCGTACCGGGTGAGTCGAGGGGGTGGGCGCATCGTCGAGGTGCCGATCGTGTTCGCCGATCGGGTGCGGGGCGACTCCAAGATGAGCTGGCACATCGTGGGCGAGGCCCTCCGCCTTGTCACCTGGTGGGGGCTGCGCGATCGCGTGCTGCGCCCGATGGCGGCGACGCTCGCTCGGTGGCGACGGTGACCAGCGGGACCGAGCCGGGCGGGGTCGCTCGGGGCGGGGTCGAGCGGTCCCCCGATTCGCTCCGGCGCTGGAGTGTCGCCGGTGCCGTACTCCGCACACCCACCGCGGTCGATAGCGGCTCTGTGCTGTTGGTCCGCAACAGGCGGCGCGACGGCCGCGAGGACTGGACGCCGCCGGGTGGGGTGATCGAGCACGACGAGGTGGTGCTGGACGGCTTGGCCCGTGAGGTCAGGGAGGAAACCGGACTGGCGGTCGCTCGCTGGGAGTCGGAACCGCTGTACCGGGTCGGGGTGGAAGCGGTCGGGCTGGGGTGGCACCTCGAGGTGACGGTGTTCGCCGCCGCGAACTGGGAGGGCGAGTTGTGCACCGGCAACGACCCCGACGGCCTGGTGGTCGAAGGGCGCTGGGTGGACCCGTCGACCTGCCGAGCGTTGCTGCGTGGTGGTGATCCGTGGGTCCGAGAGCCGCTCGAGAGCTGGCTCGACACCCCGTGGTCGGGCACCCGGCGATTCGACTACCGCTTGAGCGGCCGCAGCCGCGCCGAGCTGCGCGTGGAGCGGCGGTGACCGACGCAGGTGGGTCGTGGGCCGCCGTGGGAAGCGGCGAGCGGACCATCCTGCACGTCGACATGGACGCCTTCTACGTCGGGGTCGAGCTCCTCGACCGACCCGAGCTGGTGGGTCGGCCCGTGGCCGTCGGTGGCACCGGCGCGCGGGGTGTGGTGGCGTCGGCCAGCTACGAGGCACGGGCGCACGGTGTGCGGTCCGCCATGCCGACGGCGCAGGCGCGCCGCCTGTGTCCCGACCTGGTGGTGCTGGCAGGGTCGCACCCTCGCTACGCGGAGGTCTCGACCCGCATCATGGCCATCTTCGCCGACGTGACCCCCCTGGTGGAGCCACTGTCGCTCGACGAGGCGTTCCTCGATGTCACCGGGGTGCGTCGCCGGTGGGAGAGTCCGCTGGCGTTGGCCGCCGTCATCAGAGAGCGGGTGGCGGCATCGGAGGGTCTCAGCTGCTCGGTGGGGATCGGGCCGAGCAAGTTGGTGGCCAAGCTGGCGTCGCAGGCGGCCAAGCCACGTCCCACGGCCACAGGGCCGGTGGTGGTGTCGGGCGGCGTCCGTCGGGTGTCGCAGGCCGAGCAGGAGGCTTTCCTGGTCCCCCTGCCGGTGGGGGCACTGTGGGGTGTCGGGCCTGCCACCGAGCGCCGACTGGCCCGCCTGGGTGTGCGTACCGTGGGTGACCTCGCCGCGCTCCCACACGACGCCGTGGCCCAGGCGCTCGGCCCGAACCTCGGACCCCACCTGCGGGCGCTGGCCAACGGCGTCGATGAGCGGCCGGTCGTCGTCGAACGGGACCAGGTCAGCATCGGCCATGAGGAGACCTACGCCGTCGACCTGCACGAGCGAGCAGAGGTGGACCGTGCCATCCTCGAGTTGGCCGACGGGGTGTCCCACCGCTTGCGGACCGCCGACCAGCGAGGCCGGACCGTGACCCTGAAGGTGCGGTTCGGTGACTTCCGCACCGTCACCCGCTCGCGGACCGTCCGCGCACCCACCGACGACGCGGCGGTGCTGCGGGCCGTTGCCGGTGCGTTGGCAGATGACGTGGACCTGACCACGGGGATCCGCCTGCTCGGGATCAGCGTCACCCAGTTCGGGCTCGCTGGTCCGGAGCAACTCAGCTTCGACGACCACGCCGGTGACCAGGGGCCGGGCGTGTCGGGAGCGGGGTGTGTTGGGTCCGCCCCCTCGGTGGCACGACCGTCGGCGGGTGATGTGACCCACGCCATACGGAGGAGGTTCGGTCACGGGGCGATCGGTCCGGCGGCGCTGGTCGCCCGGCGTAGCGGGGCAAAAGGTAGCGGCGGTGGCGCAGGAGGGGCACCCGACGACCCGACCGGAGACGGGTCGAGGAAGGTCTGAGCCTCGCTCGCGTTGTTGCCCGTCAGATTCCGTGCGATGATGGGGCGACGGGGATGCACCCGACTGCACGGTCGGAGCGATGGCCACCGAACGAAGGGGTGGAAGGCGTGCCGCTCTCGGAAGAAGAACAGCGGATTCTCAGCGAGATCGAGTCGCAGCTCTACGCGTCCGACCCCGCGCTGGCCAAGGAGATCGCTGACAGCACGATCTACCGCCACGCGGCGAGGAACCTCAAGTGGGGCATCGTCGGCTTCGTGGTCGGCACCGCCATCATCCTCGGGACGCTGCACATCAACTTCGTGCTCTCGTTCCTCGGGTTCCTGGTGCTGCTCGGGTCCACGCTGTCGATCGTCCGTGACATCCGACGCATGGGTCGGGCCGGGATGGAACAGCTCAGCAGTTCCGTACGGGCATCGGGGCTGCGCGAGCGGTTCGGGTCGAGCGGCGACCGCATGCGGGACCGCTTCCGCAAGAGCGAAGAAGACTGACCCGCCGCCGCCCGTTCAGCGGACGGCAGTGTCAGCGGACGGCAGTGTCAGCGGACGGCAGTGTCAGCGGACAGCAGTGGCTCGGTGGCGGGTGATCCGGGCGTTCTTCGTCGGTGAGGACCTCAGCAGCGGACGCGGATCGAACCACTGCAGCGCTCGTCGTAAGGGTGTGAGCCTGCTCTCGACGGTCGACACCACGGCCGCGCTGGCGGTTTCTGCGTCGTCGGCCACTGCGTCGTCGAGCGGGGGCGGCGCGAAGCGGGCCGCATCGGGGGCCTGTGCCAGGAGTCCCAGGGCGGCGCCGTCGGACCGGAGCCGCCGACCGGCGCGCTCGAGGAACTCGCTGGCGGTTTCCGAGCGGAGCGGCACGGCGCCGACGAGGGCCAGGGCGTCGAGCGTGTCATCCCACGCCGCGGCGATGCGGGCCGGGGGGTCCGTTGCCCGTCGCCGGCGGTCCTTGCGGAGCTTCAACGCGCCGGGGACGACCAGCAGGTAGGCCAGCGCCCCGAGCAGGACGAGCACGAGCGCAGCCGGTGGACCGCCGCTGTCCGTCTCGTCGGTGGGGAGTGCGCCACGGGCGACCTCGTCGGTGTCGAGCGCCGGCGGGCTGGTGGGCGGGCCTGGCTGGTCGGGAGTCGGCGCCAGGGTCGTCGTGGTGGTGGGCTGCTCGGTGTCGAGTCCGTCACCTCCGCTGACCACCTGTTCCTCGGGCACGCCCGTGTAGGCCTCGGCCCCCGGTGCACCGCGTCCGGGTGTCGGTTCGAAGGGCACCCAGCCGTAGCGTCCCAGCCACACCTCGGGCCAGGCGTGAGCGTGTTCGCCACGCACCCGGTAGAGGTCGGGCGAGGCTGGATCCACGATGCCGGGGGTGAACCCCACCGACACCCGGGCGGGGATGCCGAGCGAGCGAGCCATGACGGCATAAGTGCCGGCGAACTGCTCGCAGTACCCGGCGCGAGCGTCGAGGAAGGACTCGATGGCATCGCCGTCATGGCCGGGAGGCACCTCGAGGCTGTAGGTGAACTCGCTGCGGAACCACTGTTGCAGTGCCAGTGCCGCCTCGTAGGGTGAGGCGGCGTCGCCTGCCACCTCCTGGGCCACGGCTCCGGCGACGGGGGTGAGGTCGGCGGGTAGCTCGAGGTAGCGCTCGGCCACGTCCTCGGGGGGTGGCTCGTCCGCCGCGACCAGCAGATCTGCGGTCAGCATCGGCACCTCGGAGGTCACGCGGTAGGAGAAGCCGTCCGATGTGGGCACGTCGGTGTCCACGATCAGCGTCGAGGAGTCCTCGTGAAAGCGGACGTCCTGGGGAGCGTCGATGCGGCGAGGCTCGAAGGCGGCGGGCAACCACAGGGCGCTGAGCGCCGAGACCTCGACGAACTGGTCGACGGCGGTGGTCGGGGCGCGGGTCGACCCGGACGAGGGGAGTGGTCCGTTGATCGCCCGATAGCGGCCACTCGAGCGCCAGATCCCGTCGTCGAAGGTCTCGAGCGAGGTGAGCCGCCAGTAGGAGCGTTCGTTCGAGAACACGGTGAACAACTCGATGTCGCTCTGCTCGACCAGCCGTCGTTGGATGTCGACGAGCGGGCTGATCGTGACTCGTTGACCGTCACCCGCCGAGGCGGACCCGAAGTCCAGGACCGGTTCGTCGTCGGCGCCGGGCACCTGCGGGCCGACGACGATACCGGCGATCACCGCCACCGACCCGAGCACCGCGCCGACCCGCAGCAGCCGTCGACTGCCGGGTGCGGACTCCCGGGTCACCCAGCCCGCAGCGCCGGCGGTGACCGTCACACGATGGAGGAGCCAGAAGGCAAGGGTGGTCGCCGCGAAGAACGCGGTGGTGACCACTTGGTGGTCGCCCGAGCCGAGCACGGAGCAGAAGACGAACAGGGTCAGGGCCGGCACCAGGGCTTCGATGGGGGCCCACAGTCGGAAGGCCGCCCAGTCGGCCAGGAACACGCCGAACGCCAGGGCGACCCCGGTGGCCAGGAGTAGGCCCGGCTCGGCCGGTGCGGGTGGCGCAGTGTCCTGGAACAACAACCATGCGCTGCGCAGGGAGTCGCTGGCAGCCTCGAGCGTGGCTGCGGTGGGCAGGAGGGCGGCGGTGGTGTCCATGAAGAACAGCCACGTGCTCATCAGGGCGGCGAGTGCGGCCACCATGAGGCCGGTCACGGCAATGCCGAGCCCAGACCGGCGCGCCACCACCACTGCAGCGGTGCTGGTCACCACCATGAGGGCAAGAGGGAGGAACCAGTCGCCACTCAGCACTCGGACGAAGCTGGCGGTCACCACCAGGTGGACGGCGAGCAGGGCGACGGCAGCACCGGCCTGGTACCGCTCGGCACGTGGGTGCTCATTCGTCATGGTGGCAGTGTGACGTGTCGACCGGCTCGTTCGTGCGCGCCCCAACGATCCTCCGCCGGCTCGTCGTCGATCTCTCCGGCGCTGGTGCTGACCCCGGAATGCCCGGCGGTCGGCGTGGGTCGGGGCTGCGGCGAGCGGACCGGACGTCGGGTGATTGCTCGTCGCCACGCCTCGGCGAAGGGGCGACCTGCGCCGATGCGGAGTTCCCCCGAGGCGCTCGGTTCGCTGGGGTCGACGGTCGACGACGCCCCGAAGCGGACGAGGTGCAAGGCGCTGAACGTCCGGCGCAGTTGGCGGATCTGCGAGAGCTCCACATCGGTCGTCCTCCCCACGATGGCCACCAACGCACCGCCGCCGGTGGTGCGAGCCAATCGACCGACGACTCGTGGGAAGGCGAGTTCGTGGCAGGGTTCCACCACCGCCAGGTGCTCGAGCATGCTCTCGACGTGTGCGTGCCCGGCCGCCATTGGTACGTCAGTGCCGTCGGTTGTGAGCAACCGCAACAGGTCACCGCGGCGCGCCGAGGCCACGACCAGGCTGGCGGCCGCAGAGATGGCGATCTCGAGATCCTCGTCGGTTCCCGCCGTGCGTCGGACGTCGAGGAGGATGGTGGTGCGTCCCTGCCACGGCAACTCGTCCTGGCGGACCATGAGCTCGTCGTGGCGTGCAGTTGCTGCCCAGTGGACCCGGCGGAGGTCGTCGCCCACGACGTAGTGGCGGAGCGCATAGAAGTCCTCGCCGGCTCGTCCGAGCGCATTGGGGTGGACCGCGCCGGCCATGGGGTCGCTCCCCGAGCTGAGTGGCACGGCGGGGACGTGGTCGACGTGCGGATAGACCGTCAGGTCCGACGGCCCGGTCACCTCCATGCGCAGGCGGCTGAGTCCGAACGGATCGCCCATGGTGACGTGCAACGGGCCGATGACCAGGATGCCGCGACGCTCGGTGGGCAGGCGGTAGGCCGCCCGGACCAACCCGCCCGGCGGGAGGGGTCCCACGGTGAGGTGCGCACCGCGGGTGCCCGAGACGGCGTCGTGCAGCGCCAGCACCGGCGAGCTACGGCCGCCGCGGTTCTCGACCCGCAGGTCGACCCGCGCCGGGGTACCGGCGTGGACGCGCGCCGGGTGGACCTCTCGAGCGATGTGCACGCTGAGGCGGGTCAGGCCGGTGTAGGCCGCGGCTGCGGTCACCAGGAGGATGCAGATCGCGCCGAGGATGAAGAGCTCGAGTGTCCCGAGCACACGACCCGATGCCACCAGCACGGCACCGCCGCCGAGCAGCAGCCAGCCGGACCGGGTCAGCACGGTGTCACCCGTCGGTCGGTACGGGGAGCGAGCCGAGCAGGTCGTTCAGCACGGCCTGGGGTGTCAGCCCGCTCAGCTGTGCCTCGGGCGTCAGGACCAGACGGTGGCCGAGCACCGGCTCGGCCATGGCCTTGACGTCGTCGGGAACCACGTAGCTCCGGCCAGCAGCGGCAGCCCGGGCCCGACACACGCGCAGCATGCTGAGCGTCGCCCGGGGTGACATGCCGAGCGTGAGGTGGGGGTGTCGCCGACTGGCTTCGGCGAGGTCGACGAGGTAGGCGCGCAGCGCAGCGGCCACGTGGACCGTCCGGGCCGCCGCCACCATCCCGCGGACCTCGGCGACCGACGCCACCGACGCCAGGTCGTCGATCGTGCTGGTCTCGCCGTGCGCCTCCAGTACCTCGAGCTCGGCATCGCGGTCGGGATACCCGACCGAGACCCGCATCAGGAAGCGGTCCATCTGGCTCTCGGGGAGCGGATAGGTGCCTTCGTGCTCGATGGGGTTCTGCGTGGCGATCACCATGAACGGTGATCCCAGGGGATAGGTGGTGCCGTCCACCGTCACCTGCTGTTCGGCCATGGCCTCGAGCAATGCCGACTGCGTCTTCGGCGATGCCCGGTTGATCTCGTCACCCAGTACGACCGAGGCGAAGATGGGCCCGGGTCGGAACTCGAACACCCCTTCGTTGCGGTTCCAGACGTTGACGCCCACGACGTCGGAGGGAAGGAGGTCGGGGGTGAACTGGATTCGACCGAACGAGCAGTCGAGGCTGCGGGTGAGGGCCTTGGCCAGGCTGGTCTTGCCCACGCCGGGCACGTCCTCGATCAGCAGGTGCCCCTCGGAGATCAGGCACAACAGGGCCAGGTTCACGACGTCGGCCTTGCCCCGGATGACGTGCTGGGCGTTCGCGCTGATGGCGTTGAACAGTTCGGGGAAGGTCCGGGGAGTCGAGAGCGAGGCGCCCGCACCGGCGTCCCCGATCGGGGCGGGCGGGCCATCGGAGCGGTTCCGGTCGGCGGCATCGTTGGTGGCCAGACGTCGATCAGCCGTCGATTCGGACACGTGTCCTCCGTGCGGTGTGTGGCTGTGTCGGCGGCGCCGACCCGCGTCCAGGCTAGGCCATGAACGTGCGGTTGCCCCGAGGGTGTCGTCAGACCTGCGACGGTTCCGGTCGCACGTCGCGCCGGCCCGTAGGCTCGTCGCCGTGCCCGCTCGACCCTCGTTGCTCCCGTGGCGCTCGACCCGCTCGCCGGATCACTCGCCGGATCACTCGCCGGATCATCGGCGCGGTGCCCTTCGATGACCGCTCCGCTCGTGCCAGAGGTGCACACGTCCGACGTGGCGCTGGCCATCGACATCGGTGGCACCAAGCTGGCGGCCGGCTTGGTCGACGGGTCCGGCCGGCTCGAGGTCTCCCGGCAGGTTCCCACCAGCGCGGAGGACGGAGAGGGGCTGTTCGCCGTCCTGGCCGGGCTCGTGGACGAGGTGCGGGACGAGGGGCGTCGGCGATCGCTGGCCGATCCGACGGTGTGCGGTGTCGGTTCGGGCGGGCCGATGACATGGGGAGGTGCGGCGGTGTCACCGGTCAACATCCCCCAGTGGCGCGGGTTCCCCCTGCGTGACCGTCTGGCCGACCGGGTGGGGTTGCCGACCTTCGTGGACAACGACGCCAAGGCCCTGGCCCTGGCCGAGGGTTGGCAGGGTGCTGCACGAGGGGTGTCGGGGTTCGTGGGCATGGTGGTCTCGACCGGGGTCGGTGGGGGCATCGTGCTCGACGGCCGCCTCCTCGACGGGGTCGACGGCAACGCCGGCCACATCGGCCACGTTGTCGTCGAGCCGGACGGACACCGCTGCGGCTGCGGAGGCCGTGGCTGTCTCGAGGCGGAAGCCTCGGGCACGGCCATCGCCGCTCGTACCGGCGCACCCCCCGCCGAGGCCAGCATCGAGGTCCGAGAGCACACCGGGCGGTTGGTGGGGCGAGCCGTGGCCTCGGTGGGTGCCTTGCTCGACCTGCGTCTGGCCGTGGTGGCGGGGTCGGTGGCGCTCGGCTTCGGTGAGGTGTTCTTCGCCGCCGCCCAGCGTGAGATCGACGAGCGGGCTCGGCTGGAGTTCGTCCGCGACTTGCGCATCGTGCCTGCCGAGCTGGGTGCCGAGGCGCCGCTGGTGGGCGCAGCGGCCGTCGGCTGGCGGGGCCTGGTTGGTGGCTGACCGCCGGCGGGCCCGTCAGCGGACCGGCACGTCAGGAGCCCAGCCCGCCGGTGAGCCGACACGACGGGAGCCCGGCACGTCGGCCGCTACTGTGGACGGAGTGATCGAGCACACGGCCGCTGGCCCCGCACTCGTCGAGGCCCCGGAGCGGCCGAGTCCGAGCCAGGTCGGGCGCAGCGAGGGTGCCGCTTCCACACGAGGGCGTGGCTGGGGGGCAGTGGTGGCCGCCGTGGCCCTGCGCCCGACACTGTGGCCCACGGCCCTGCGCCAAGCGGTGGTGTTGGCCGAGCCGGGCTGGTGGCGTCGAGCGCCTCACATCCCCCGTCCGGACCCGGCCTACCTGCGCTTCCGTCAGGTGACGGCCTATGGCGGGACGGGCGACGACGGTGCCCCGGCCGCCGAGGATGTCGTCACCTACCTCCGCTGGTGCCGGGCATGGCCGGCGGCCTCCCGCTGACCGTCCGCTGCCCGTCCGCTGCCCGTCCGCTCGTGACGAAACGCCGAGCGTCGTCGATCCGTCACCGCTAGCGTGTCTGGCCATGGCTCGGACCCTGGTGCTCAACGCCACCGAGGAGCCGTTGGCGATCGTCTCCGGCCGGCGCGCCGTGGTGCTGGTCCTCGAGGAGAAGGCCGACCCGGTGCACCTGACCGAGGACTATTGGCGTGCCGAGCGTCTGGCGATGGTCGTGCCGAGTGTCATCCGATTGCGGTACTACGTGCGCGTGCCCTACCGCCGCCGTGCGGCGCTCAGCCGGCGCGGGGTGTTCCTGCGTGACGGTGGCGTGTGCCAGTACTGCGGACGGGCCGCGGAAAACATCGACCACGTCGTTCCCCGTTCCCGAGGGGGAACCCACACCTGGGACAACGTGGTGGCCTGTTGCGCTCGCTGCAACGGTGCCAAGCGCGACCGTCTCCTGTCCGAGACACGGATGCGGCTGCGGCGACCGCCCGACACCCCCCGACACCTCAGTTGGGTGACGGTTGCGGTGGGCTGCGTCCCCTCGGCGTGGGCTCCCTACGTCGCCCCCGCCGCCGGTGGGTCCGACGCACGCCGAGATCGACGGTCACCGCAGCACGCTGCTGGGCCGGCCGAGCGGACACCACCGGAGTGGGATCCCCTCGTGGCCGCGGCCGGGTGACCGCCGAAGACCCAGCGGCGCTGACAGACCTGGCCGCGCCGACAGACCTGGCCGCGCCGACGACGCCCATCGCCCGGTGCGAGCTGTGGTTCGTCGAGTTGACGCTCCGTCGGCCGTTCCGCACGGCGAGGGACACGACCGATCACCGCCCCCTCACCCTGGTGCGGCTGATCGACCACGACGGTGCCGAGGGCTGGGGTGAGTGCGCCGCGCTGGCGGCGCCCGGCTACAGCACCGAGTGGGCTGACGGCGCATTTGTGGCGCTGCGGGACCACCTCGTGCCCGCGCTGCTGGCCGGGGTGACGATCGCCCCGGCCGCTGCCCCGATGGCGGCGGCTGCGGTGGAGATGGCCCGCGTCGACCTGGCGCTGCGACGCAGCGGTCGGTCGCTGGCGTCCCGAGTCGGGGCACGCAGACCGGCGGTGCCGTGGTGCGCGGTGGTCGGCCGCCAGCCGGACATCGATGCCCTGCTCGGCGTGGTCGGCGATCGTGTGGCCATGGGCGCCGCCATGGTGAAGCTCAAGGTCGAACCGGGGTGGGACGTCGTCGCGGTGACGGCGGTGCGCGAGGCGTTCCCCGGCCTCGACGTGGCCGCCGACGCCAACGGGGCCTACGACACACGGCCGTGGGACGCCGTGGCGCTGGCCGACGCCGGGATCGTCTACCTCGAACAACCGGTCGCACCGACCGCCGTGCTGCGCAGCGCCGAGATCGCCCGTGTCGGGGCGGCTCCCGTCGCCCTCGACGAGACGCTCGGCGACCCCGCCGGCGTGCGGGCGGCGTTGGCAGCCGGGGCCGGTTCGGTGTGCAACGTCAAGCCGGCCCGCGTGGGAGGGCTTGGCCCGGCGATGGCCTGTTTGGCCGAGGCGCGTGCGGCCCGCTCGCGGTGCTTCGTCGGTGGGATGCTCGAGAGCGGCCTGGGGCGGGCAGCAGCGGTGGCCCTGGCGGCCGTTCCGGGCTTCGACCTGCCCTGCGACCTGGGGCCCTCGGCGGCGTACGTCGACGACGACCTGACCGAGCCGATCCGCACCGATGCCTCGGGTGCCGTCGTGGTGCCCGACGGGCCCGGTCTCGGCCGGTGCCCTGACGTCGAGGAACTGCTGCGTCGCGGTGCTCGTCGAACGGTCGTCGAACCGTGAGCAGCCGGCGGCGCACCGGGGAGGGAGCGGACGGGCGACAGCTGCGGGCGACGCTCCGGGTACTGAACGAGCACCCGGCCGCTCTCCACGAGCGGCCGTTCCCGTCAACGGTCCCCTCACGGGTCCCCTCGCCGATCGAGGTCGAGGTCGACGAAGCTCAGGTGTGGTGGTGCCGACCGACGGTCGATGCCGTGGTGCTCGGCAGCACACAGCGGAGCCACGCCCACCACGTCACCCCTCCGCCCCTCGCAGCCACCGTGGTGCGGCGCAGCGGTGGCGGTGCGGTGTGGGTGCGCTCGCAGGCCCAGGTGTGGATCGATGTCCTCATCCCACGTCGGTGGCCCGGCTGGAGCGACGACGTCCACCATGCCTCGGTATGGCTCGGGGAACGGTGGGCGGCCACGCTGGGACGCCTCGGCCTGGCCGCCGAGGTCCATCGGAGCGGTGTGCATTCGGACGAGGCGGGTCGCCTGGTGTGCTTCGCCGGACTCGGACCCGGTGAGGTGCTCGTCGAGGGCCGCAAGGTGGTGGGTGTCTCCCAGCGCCGGGCTCGTGACGGCGCTCGCCTGCAGTCGATGGCGTACGTGGGGGAGTTCCCCTCGGTGACCACGGCCGCCGCGCTCGGACCGCTCGCCGAGCCGCTGGGTGGCACGGCCGCCCTCGCCGGCCTGCTCGATCGGCGTGCGGCGGCCCTCCCGCTCGCGGAGGACGTGCTCTGCTCCACGCTGACCGAGGAGGTGCTCGACGGCCTGCTCGACGGCCTGGTCGACGGTCTGTCCATCGGGCAGTCCGACAACCGCTCCGACAACCGCTCCGGCAACCGCTCCGGCAACCGCTCCGACGGCCTCGGTGGTGGCGCGATTCCCGGGGACGGAGTGCACCGGTACAGTGGTGCGCCACATGGGCATTTTCGACAAGATCCTGCGCACCGGTGAGGGCAAGAAGGTCAAGGCGCTCGCCGGCCTCGTCCCCGACATCAACGCCGAGGAAGCCGAGGTCGAGCGCCTCAGCGACGACGGTCTGCGGGAACGCACCGCTCAGTTCCGCCAACGCATCGAGCGTGGCGAGGACGCCGACGACCTGCTGATCGAAGCCTTCGCCGTCACCCGCGAAGCGGCGAGGCGGGTGCTCGGCCAACGTCACTACGACGTCCAGCTGATGGGCGGTGCAGCGCTGCACTTCGGCTGGGTGGCCGAGATGAAGACCGGTGAGGGCAAGACGCTGGTCTCCACCCTGCCGGCCTACCTCAACGCCCTCACCGGCAAGGGTGTCCACATCGTCACCGTCAACGACTACCTGGCCAGTCGTGACGCCGAGTGGATGGGCCAGGTGCACCGTTTCCTCGGCCTCAGCATCGGTCTGGTGGTGCCCGGACAGAACGATCCGGCGCACAAGCGCGCCCAGTACGAGTGCGACATCACCTACGGCACCAACAACGAGTTCGGCTTCGACTACCTGCGCGACAACATGGCGCGCAGCCGTGAGCAGCAGGTGTCGCGACCACGGGCCTACGGCATCGTGGACGAGATCGACTCCATCCTCGTGGACGAGGCGCGCACCCCGCTCATCATCTCGGGGCGGTTGGCCGACGCCGCGCAGCTCTACTACAAGTTCGCCTCCATCGTCCGTGGTCTCAAGCGCGACGTCCACTACGACGTTGACGAGGAGAAGCGCACGGTGGCCCCCACCGAGGAGGGGGTGGCGGCGGTGGAGAAGGCGCTCGGCATCGAGCACCTCTACGACGACGCCTCCACCAACTTGGTGCACCAACTACAGGTGGCGCTCAAGGCCAAGGAACTGTTCAAGCGCGACAAGGAGTACGTGGTCGCCGAGGGCGAGGTGCGCATCGTCGACGAGTTCACCGGCCGCATCCTCGAAGGGCGTCGCTGGTCCGACGGGTTGCACCAGGCGGTCGAGGCAAAAGAAGGGGTCTCCATCCGCGAGGAGAACCAGACCCTGGCGTCGATCACGCTGCAGAACTACTTCCGGCTCTACGAGAAGCTCGCGGGCATGACCGGTACGGCGCAGACCGAGGCCGCCGAGCTCTACACCACCTACGGGCTGCACGTGGTGCCCATCCCCACCCACCGGCCGATGGCCCGCCAGGACCTGCCGGATCTGATCTACCGCACCGAGGACGCCAAGTTCGACGCCCTGGTCGAGGACGTGGCCGAGCGGCACGAACTCGGCCAGCCGGTCCTGTTGGGCACGGCGTCGGTCGAGAAGTCCGAGAAGCTGTCGCGCTTCCTCCAGCGTGCGGGCATCCCCCATGAGGTCCTGAACGCCAAGCAGCACTTCCGTGAGGCGGAGATCATCGTGCAGGCCGGCCAGCCCGGCGCCGTGACGGTGGCCACCAACATGGCCGGTCGCGGCGTGGACATCCTCCTCGGTGGCAACCCGGAGGGCCTGGCCCAGAAGGAACTGCGGGCCGAGGGCATCGACCCCGAATCCGAGGAAGCCATCGACCGGATGGAAGAGCTCATCGCTCGCTTCGAACCGGAGTGCGCCGCCCAAGCCGACAAGGTGCGCGAACTCGGCGGCCTCTACGTGTGCGGTACCGAGCGCCACGAGAGCCGACGAATCGACAACCAGCTCCGTGGTCGCGCCGGGCGCCAGGGCGACCCGGGCGCCAGCCGCTTCTACTTGTCGCTCGAGGACGAGCTCATGCGGCTGTTCGCCACCGGGGCCATGACCTGGGTGATGAACAAGGCCCTCCCCGAGGACGAGGCCATCGAGGCGAAGATGGTGACCAAGGCCATCGAACGGGCGCAGAACACCGTCGAGCAGCGCAACGCCGAGATCCGCAAGAACGTGCTCAAGTACGACGAGGTGATGAACGAGCAGCGCAAGGTCATCTACAAGCGCCGCGACCAGATCCTCGACGGCGCCGACCTGCGCGAAGAGGCACTCGAGTACCTCGCCGAGGCCGTCGACTCGGTCATCGGGACCTACTGCGTGTCGGACTTCTCCGAGGAGTGGGATCTCGAAGGCCTGGCCACCGACCTGAGCACCTACTGGCCCGGCGAACGTGACCCCGCCAGCCTGGCCGACGCCACCAGCACCGACGAACTCTACGAGCGGTTGATGGTGGAGGCCACCGCCCACTACGAGGCCAAGGAAGCCGAGGTGGGGCCCGAGGCGATGCGCCAGATCGAGCGTCAGGTGATGCTCTCCATCATCGACCAGCGCTGGCGTGAGCACCTCGCCGAGATGGACTACCTGCGCGAGGGCATCCACCTGCGGGCCATGGGCCAGAAGAACCCCCTCATCGAGTGGCAGCGTGAGGGCTACGACATGTTCGGCCAGATGATGTCGGGCATCGCTCGTGACTTCGTGAAGTACGTCATGCACTCCCAGCTCACCGCCCCCAAGCAAGCGGCTGACGGGCCGGCCGTGCGGGACATGGCCTACTCGGCGCCGGCGGACACCGCCGCGGCCAGCGGGGCACTGTCGATGGCGCGAGCGCAGGCCGGCGCCGAAGGGGGAGGGGCCTCCTCCGCTGGAGCAGGCAGAGCAGGCGGAGCAGGCGGAGCGGGCGGAGCGGGGGCAGCCGGACGCGCCGCCACGGCCACCCTCGACTCGGCCGCGCCGACACCCGAGCAGGAGGCCACCAACACCCCGGTGGTGAAGTCCGGCTGGGACAAGACGCCGCGCAACGCGCCCTGTCCGTGTGGGTCCGGCAAGAAGTTCAAGTTCTGCCACGGCGCGAGCTGAGCGACGTGCGCGACTTCTCCGAGAACCTCGGGGCCCTCCGCAAACGACTGGACGAGGCCGGCGAGTACCTCCGTATCGACGAGCTGCGGGCCAACCTGGTCCAGCTCGAGACCGAGGCCAGCCGACCGGACCTGTGGGACGACCCCGACCAGGCTCGCAAGATCACCTCCGAGCTGTCGGCGGCCAACGACGACCTGGCGCTCCACGCCGAGCTGGAAACGATGCTCGAGGATGCCGAGACGTTGGCCGAGCTGGCTCGCGAAGAGGGCGACGATTCCGTCGAGTCCGAGGTCGACACCATCGTGGCGAACCTCGACCGGCGCTTCGGCGAACTCGAACTGCGGGCGCTGTTCCGCGGCGAGTGGGACGATCACGACGCCGTGGCCGAGGTGCACGCCGGTGAAGGTGGCACCGACTCTGCCGACTTCGCCGAGATGCTGCTGCGCATGTACCAGCGTTGGGCGGAGCGATCGGGCTTCGGCTTCGAGCTCGACGACGTCACCCCGGGCACCGAGGCGGGGATCTCCTCGGCCACGTTCATCATCCGTGGCCGCCATGCCTACGGCCGGCTGCGCAGCGAGAAGGGCACCCACCGGCTGGTGCGCATCTCGCCGTTCAACGCCCAGGGCAAGCGGCAGACCGCTTTTGCCGCCTTCAGCGTGGTGCCCCTCATGCAGGAGGGGGAGGTGGACATCGAGATCGACGACAAGGATCTGCGGGTCGACGTCTATCGCTCCTCGGGCGCGGGCGGGCAGCACGTGAACAAGACCGACTCAGCGGTGCGCCTGACCCACCTGCCCACCGGGGTGGTGGTGGCCTGCCAGAACGAACGCAGCCAGACGCAGAACAAGGCCAAGGCGATGCAGATCCTCCAGGCGCGCCTCGCCGACCTCGAGCGCCAGCGGCGCAGCGACGAGCTGGCGGCCATCGCGGGCCCGAAGGACGGGGCCGGCTTCGGCAACCGCATCCGTTCCTACGTCCTGCACCCGTACCAGCAGGTGAAGGACGAGCGCACCGGCTACGAGGTGGGTGACGTGTCCGGCGTACTCGACGGCGACGTCGACGGACTCATGGAGGCGTTCCTGCGGTGGGAGTCGGCGGGATCCACGGACACCGCCGATGACGTTGGTAACCTTTCTGCAACATGATCCGTCTCGACAACGTCACCAAGGTCTACAAGGGCGACGTCCCCGCCTTGCGCGAGGCGAACGTCAACATCGACAAGGGCGAGTTCGTCTTCCTCGTGGGCGCGTCCGGCTCGGGGAAGTCGACGTTCATCCGCCTCCTCAACCGCGAGGAGGTGCCCACCGAGGGTCAGATCTGGGTGGCGGGCAAGGATGTCAGCAGCCTCAGTTCCTCCAAGGTCCCGTTCCTGCGACGGAACCTCGGCTGCGTGTTCCAGGACTACAAGCTGCTCACCAACAAGACCGTGACCGAGAACGTGGCCTTTGCGCTCGAGGTCATCGGCCGACCGAAGTCGGTCATCCGCTCGCAGGTGCCGGCCATCTTGGAGCTGGTGGGCCTGGCCGACAAGGCTCGCAGCTTCCCCCACGAGCTCTCCGGTGGCGAGCAGCAGCGGGTCTCGATCGCCCGGGCCTTCGTCAACCGACCCCTGATCCTCCTGGCCGACGAACCCACCGGGAACCTCGACCCGGCTACGTCGGTGGGCATCATGCGCTTGCTCGAACGCATCAACAAGACTGGCACGACGGTGGTGATGGCCACCCACGACCGGTCGATCGTGGACAAGATGCGTCGCCGGGTGATCGAACTCGAACGCGGCAGCATCATCCGAGACCAGGCCCGCGGGGTCTACGAGTGATCCCTCCCGACAACGAAGCCTGCACCCCCAGCGCGGCGGCATTCCGCTCCGGCCGATCGTGCTGCCACCCGAGCGCCACGGCGCCACGACTCCGGTGAACGACTGACCTCACATGGCACTTCGACTCGACTACACGGTCCGCGAGACCGCCAAGAACGTCCAACGCAACGTGGTCATCACGGTGGCGTCGGTGCTCTGCGTGTCCGTCTCGTTGGCACTGGTCGGCTTCGCGCTGATGGCCCGCCAAGGAGTCGAGCGCGCCACGGGCTACTGGCAGGGCGACATCCAGTTCATCGTGTGGATGAACGTGGAGTCGACGAGCGATCAGATCGAAGGGATCTCCCGCAGCCTCGACGAGAACCGCGGTGTCGAGGATCTGACGTTCTTCGATCAGGAGGCTGCGTACGAGGAGTTTCTGGATCTGTTCGCCGACACCCCCGAGATGGCCGAGACCGTGACAGCGGCCGATCTCCCGCCGTCGTTCCGGGTGGTGCCGGTCGACAAATCACCTGAGGCGGTGGCCGAACTGGTCAGCCAGTACCAGGGCCAGCCGGGGGTGATGCGCGTCAGCACGGCCACCGAGGCCATCGAGGCCATCCAGGCCATCAGCAACTTCTTGACGAGCGTGGGCTTGGCGGTGGCGGTCATCCTGCTCGTGGTGGCGGTGCTCATCATCCTGACCACCATCCAGTTGGCCATCTACACCCGCCGGCGGGAGATCGAGGTGATGCGCCTCGTCGGGGCATCGAACTCCTTCATCCGCATCCCGTTCATGCTCGAAGGACTGTTGCAGGGACTCGTGGGTGCGGTGCTGGCCATCGGCGCCTTGGCTATATTCAAACCGTTCTTTGAGGATTCGCTGCCTGCGGAGGAGTTGCCGCTGTTCAGCGAACTCACGTTCAGCAGTGTGGAGATGTTCGGGACCTACCTGTTCCTCACCTCGGTGGGGATCCTGGTGGGCACGGTGGCGGCCGCAATTGCGGTGTCGTACTTCCTCGACACCTGACCGTTTCTCGAGGTGTGTTCCGTGGGGCCTTGGCCGTGGCGTGTGTGCCGTGAGTCTCAGTCCGTCGCTGCCCCCTGGCCACGGCTCCTTCCTGGCAGTGCCGTGGTGTGTGTTCGAGCCCGCTGGGGGGGTTCGTTGCGGCCTGCCTGCGCTTCCGTTGCACCGAGGCGTAGATTGAGCCGATCGTCGCTGGTCCAGCGTCGAACCCGCTACTCCGATCCGACCTGACCTTTGTCAGGGATCACCCATGCTTGGGAGCGCCACCGAATGGTTGGGGGACCATCACGTCGAGCACCGTCGTCGGCACCGTCGTCGGCACCGTCGATCGGTCTGACGCGCCGCGCCTCCAGGGGGCGTCCTGTTGGAACTCGCCGTCGGGCAGCGGTTGCGGTCGTGATCGCCGTCGTGCTCACGCTGGTCGCTGGCCCCCCGGGTCTGCCGGCTGCCGGGCAGGACCCGACCACTGTGCCGCCTCCACCCCCGACCCCGCCGGTGAGTGAGCCGACCACCACGACGTCGATACCGGTGGAGCCGATCGATCCGCCCCCGACATCAGCGCCGCCGACGACGTCGACCACGTCGACGACCGAGCCACCCGGCGAGGGACCTGACGAGGGGGAGGAGCCTGGCGACGACCCGGTGCTGGAGGTCCCCCCGGACGCCGAACCGCCGCCCCTGCCGCCGGTGCCCCCAGGACTCACCCCCGATCGCGCCGCCATCCTCGAGGAGCTGCGGAGCGACTTCGAAGGGGCGACAGCCGACGAACTGGAGTTCTTCGGGCGCCTGTTGGCCGCCCAGACCCTCGCAGAGAACCTGGCTGGCGAGATCGAACTCCTCGACGGCGACCTCATGACACTGGCCCGGCAACTCGACGAGGCACAGCGTCGGCTCGACGAGGTGGAAGCCCGACTGGCCGCCACCCGTGAGCGTCTCGCCGAACTCGACCGACAACTCGACGAGTCCAACGAGTTGCTGCGTCGTCGGGCCGTCGACGTGTATGTGACTGGCGGTGCAGGTCGCAGCTCGGCAATCGCCTTCCTGCGCTCGGCCGACGCCAACGAAGCCGACCTGGTGTTGACCTACTCCGCTGTCATCCTCGGCGATCAGCAGGACGTCATCGACCGGTACCGACGCCTCCGCGACGACGCCGAGGAGGAGCGACGGCGCGAACAGGCCGAGGTGGCCGAGGCTCGTGCCGCTCGGGACGACGTCGATGTTCGGCGGCTCGAGCTGCAGGAGCGTCGAGACGCTCAAGAACGAGCACGTGGCCTCGTACTCATGTCGGCCACGGAGAACGAGGGCTTGCTCGCCGAGGCGTCGCAGCGTCGCACCGAGTTCGAGCGGCGCATCGCTGCCGTCGCCGCCGTGTCCGATGGCATCGCTGGCACCCTGCGAGCGCTCCAGGAGGGCCAGAGACCGCCCCCGATCTCGACGGGGATCTTCCAGTCGCCACTGGCCAACATGCGGATCACCTCGCCGTTCGGGCCGCGTGTGCACCCGATCTACGGGATCGCGCGGATGCACAACGGTGTCGATCTCGCTGGTTCCATGGGAACCCCGATCCTGGCGGCGGGTGACGGCGTCGTGGTCTTCGCCGAGAACCAAGGCGGCTACGGACTCACGGTGGTCATCGATCATGGCAACACGTTGGGCACCCTGTATGCCCACATGAGCTCGTTCGCCGTTCGGCCCGGCGACATCGTGTCGGCGGGCGACGTCCTCGGAGGTGTTGGTTCGACTGGCCTGTCGACCGGGCCGCACCTGCACTTCGAAGTGCGGATCCTGGGTCAGCCGGTCAACCCGATGCCGTACCTGGGAGGCTGAGCTGCTGTGTGGCACGTCGTTCCGGGGGCGTCGACGCCCTCGGCAGGGGACGTGCGCGCCGTCGAGCTCGAGGACCGCCGACTTGCGCTGTGGCGCACGGAGTCGGGCGTCGTGGTGGCCTGCGAAGCGCGTTGTCCTCATCAATGGGCGGACCTCGCCACCGAGGGGGTGGTGGCGGGCGAAGAACTCGTGTGTACTGCTCATGGTTGGCGCTTCTCCACCGACGGATCCGGCAGCAAGCTGGCGGGGAACGGCCGGCGTGACGACAAGGCACCGGTCGAGGTGTTCCCGGTGCGAAGCGAGACCGGGTGCCCGGTGATGATCTGGATCGGCCCGTAGCAGACAGCGGGCGTGACGTCGCTTCCGGCGTCGCCGTCGTCCGCGTCACCCGAGCCTGCTGCGAGCAAAGCTCGGTGACGGGGATCCGCCGGGTCGAGCGTTCGGCACTGAGGCGCGTTCGTGCGAGCAGGCGCGTCGGTGTGTGTCTGGTCAGGGCGTTGCGTGG
>JAFIEP010000068.1 GCA_020832495.1 Acidimicrobiia bacterium
GGCGGGTTCAAGGGGTGACGGCTACACCGTGAGGTAGAGGTGGAGCCTCCACCGGTCAGAGCGTGATGGCGGGCATGATGCCCGCTGTCTACACAGCACCCTGACCGATGGAGATGCCCAGCATGCCAGCCAGCCCGTTGACCGCGTGCGAACGCGAGGAGATCCGCGCCGGGATCGAACGCGGCGAGCCCGACCGTGTGATCGGTGACCGGCTCGGTCGGCACCGCACCACGATCAACACCGAGATCAACCGCAACGGTGGTCGCACTGCCTACACGGCAGGCGCGGCGCAAGCTCGAGCCGACGTGCAGCGTTGCCGCCCGAAGGTCCTCCGCTTCGTGGCCGACGTGGCGCTGGCCGACCACGTGACTGCCCGGTTGAAGGCCAAGGACTCGCCAATGACCATCTCGCTCGAGCTGGCCACCGGAGCGCACGGCTACACGGCGTCGGTGTCGCACGAGTGCATCTACCAAGCCGCCTACGCGCACGGCCGCCGCGGGTTGCCCAAGGGTCTGCACACCGGGCTGCACCGCCGCCGTCGATGCCGCAAACGCCGTCACCCCAAGGGTTGCGAACCGACCAAGGCCAGCCCGCTGGGCGAGTTCAACCTGATCGCCGACCGGCCTACGATCGCCGACGCGCGCGGCGAGGTTGGCCACCTCGAAGGCGACCTGATCACCGGGGCGTTCAACCGTTCGGCCATCGTGACGATCTTCGACCGCGCCAGTCGACACCTGTGGCTTGCGGATCTCCCCGAAGGCCACGGAGCTGATGCGACGCTCGCTGCGCTCATCGAGACACTCGAGCGGATCCCCGAGGGGCTGCGCCGCACGCTCACCTGGGACCGAGGCACCGAGATGGCCCGCCACCGGACCCTCGCTGCGACGGTCGGCATCGACATCTACTTCGCCGACCCGCACAGCCCCTGGCAGCGGCCCACCAACGAAAACGGCAACTGCCTCATCCGACGCTTCGTCGGCAAAGGAACCAACCTCGCCATCTACACGCCAGCCGATCTGCGCACGATCGAGCAGCGCATCAACACCATCCCCCGTCGCAGCCTCCACTGGTCAACCGCCCACGACCTCTACACTGCCGCTGTCGCGATGACCGGTTGAACTCGCCCTACCAACGACGCGTGAGCGCCCCGCCTTGTTGCAGCCGACAACGAAACCTCCGCCAGCGCCTCGGCACAGCGTGGCTCGCAGGGCCGGAGATCACCACGACGTGGCCACCAGTACGACCCCGAAGACGGCGAACAAGACCGCCGAGCTGAGCCGCACGGCCCGCTGGGGTAGTCGGGCCCCGACCATCCGGCCGACGACGACGGCCACGGCGCCGGCGGCGATGATGCCGATGGTGGCGCCCACCCACACCAGGGCCGGGTCGCCGGCGGCGGCCAGAGTGGTGGTAGCCAGCATGGTCTTGTCACCCAACTCGGCGACGAAGATGGCGGCGGCCACCGACACCACCACTCGGCGAGGGTCGACGGCCGCCAGGTCGTCGTCGTCCTCGTCGTCGCCGTTGCGCAGCGTCCACAGTGCGAAGCCCAAGAACAGCAGTCCTCCGCCGATGCCCACGGCTCGCGTGGGCAGCGCGGCACCCAGGAGGCCGCCGACCACCACCGAGATCAAGTTGGTCACGGCGTAGGCCAGCGCCATGCCGGTCAGCACCGGCACCAGCCGGTAGCGGGCACCGAGCCCGAGGGCCACCAGCTGGGTCTTGTCGCCCAGTTCGGCCACGAAGACCAGGGCGAGGGCGGTGAGCAGCGAGGTCATGGTGATCTCCGGGTGCTGGGGCCCGGGGTCGTGCGGCGCAGGCCTCCGACCCGGACCGTTGGTCCGATGGTCGAAGGTCTCGCCCGCCTGTGGTCCAGGCCGGCCGTCCGGGTGATGAGCACCAGTGTGTCGAACGACCGTTGGGGGCTACTCCCCTTCGCCAACGACAGTAGCGCAACGGCTGGATCGGGCCCGGTGCCGACGGGTCGCCCGCTGAACACGATGTGGCACCCCCAACGGGATTCGAACCCGTGTTACCGCCTTGAAAGGGCGGCGTCCTAGGCCGCTGGACGATGGGGGCCAGCCCCCGAAGGGGACACCGGAGACTACAGGATCCGGCCCTCGATGCCAGATCGATACCACGTCGATGGCGCGCCGGCGGTGTGCTCGCCCCGCAGACGGGGAACGGGCGCGGCTGCGTCGCCGAGCCGTCCGACCTCGTCTGTTCAGTCCGGGTCGTCGGCGGGGGGAAGCGACTCGCTGGCGGCGATGACCGCGCCCTCGATGAGGATGCCCATGAGCACGAACACCGACCACATGGGGGCGACCGGGTCGTCGGGATCCGGGGGGTCGTCGTCCTCGCCGACGTCGAGCTTGGTGCCGAGCACCAGCCGGATGGCGTTGAGGGCACGTAGCCAGGCATCGAGTTCGCCCGCTTGCAGCCGTCCGGCGGCCAGCGAGGACTCGACGACGTCGAGGTCGGCGAACCTCCCCTCCAGCAGGTGCGAGCCGGTGAGGTCCCGGTACTCGGCCTCGAGTCGGGCGTCGCCGGGGTAGGCGGTGGGGAACAGGCGGCGCAGCGAGGGGTCCGACGGGCTCATCAACAACGTGCGCAGGTCGGGGAGCAGGGTTGTCAGCAACTGGGCCTCCACCGGCTCGAGGGCCAGGGTGAACCCGCCACCGGGGCGCGGCTGGAACGGCAGTGGTCGGGGCGTCCAGGCCAGATCCTCTTCGACGTCGTCCTCGAACTCGTCGAGGTCGTCGCCGTCCCACGAGCTGAGCTCCTCGTCCCACTCGTCGAGGTCGTCGTCGGGATCGGGCTCGTCGGGGCCGTCGTGTTGGCCGGCCATCAGTCCTGCTGCATGGTGGCCCACAGGCCGTGCTCGTGGAGGCGGAACACGTGCAACTCGGCTTCCTCGCGAGGGCCGTTGGCCACAGCGGCTCGGCCTTTGTGGTGGACGTCGAGCATCAAGGCGTGGGCCTTCTCGTGCGAGTAGCCGAACAGTTTCTGGAAGACGAAGGTGACGTAGCTCATCAGATTGATCGGATCGTTCCACACGAGCACCGTCCACGGGCGGTCTTCGTCGGTGAACGTGTCGTCGACGGGATCGTCCACCACCGTGGGGTCGGCCATCGGCGCCGCGGCGAGGGTGGCATCGGCGGTGGTCAGCAGGCGCACCCGACCATTGTCCACGAGCGTGCGCGCCGCTGTCACCCTCCACCGCCCGCCGTGATGGCGGGTCCGGTGGCGGCCACGTGGGGTGAGTCCAGCTCGCCGCCGGCGGTGGAGCGGCTGCCCTCAGCGCTCGACTCGAGTGGCGGGCGGTCCACGATCGACAAGTGGACGGCCAGCACGGCGATCCACACCAGCACTGAGCCGGCCACGTGGAAGCCGACCAAGAGGGCAGGAACGCCGGTGAAGTACTGCCAGTACCCGAGCGCGCCCTGCGCCACGATGCTGGCCACCAGCAGCACCCCTCGACGGCCCAGCCAGGCGGCGCCGCCTGCTCGGTGGATGCCGGCCAGGGTGGCGATGGTCAAGAGCAACAGGCACAGCACCGACACGGCGTGGATGCGGGCCACGTTGGCGATCTCGAAGCCGAACCGCACTGCCCGGTCGTCGCCGGCGTGGGGACCGGTGTTGGTGACGATGGTGCCCGAGACGATGACCACCGCAGCCACCGCCACCATGGCCCGACTCAGCCACACCGTGGTAGGAGGGACGCGGTGGCGGAGCGGCCGTCCGCCAGACGAGGCCCGCTGGACGAGCACCACGGCGTTGGCAACCAACACTGCCGAGATGAGGTAGTGGCCCATCACGAACTCGGGTCGCAGCTCCGACCACACGGTGAACGCACCCCAGATGATCTGTGCGATCACGCCGGCGACGAGGCCCAGCGAGAGCCACGTCAGATCGCGGCGGCGGGGGATGCGAACCAGTGACCCCAGCACCGCCGCCATGACGGCAGCCGCCACCACGCCGGTGAAGAGCCGGTTCACGTTCTCCACCATCCCGTGGAAGTCGTCGGGTGAGGCGAAGAGTTGCTCTCCTTCGCAGCGGGGCCAGTCCGGGCATCCCAACCCGGAGTTCGTGAGGCGCACGGCTGCACCGGTCACCACGATCACGCAGAGCGCCACCAACGCATAGATGGTGAAGCGCCGATAGCGACCGGGGGCGACGGCGAGGCGGCGCCTCCTCGGCGCCGTCCGGGTGGCCCCTGCGGCGGGATCGGGAGTGCCTCCCGCACCTGGGTCTCGGGTGGCGGTCACGGCCCTGATGCTACGAAGCGTGCGTCGGGCGACCCCAATCCGGCGACGTCAGGTGGCTGCCCAGGCCCGCCGACAGGCGACCCACGGCAGCGACTGCAGGTCCACGTGGCTCCGTTCGAGCCCCGTGCCCGCCGTCACCCCCGCCAGATTGGGGCTGGTCGTGGCGGCTGGCCTACGCTCAGCGTCGTGACGACCGCCGCCCACGCAGCGTCACCACCCGTCGCCCGCAGCGTTCGGCGTCGGGTCGGTGCGTACGTGGCTCTGACCAAGCCACGCATCATCGAGCTCCTGCTCGTGACCACCGTGCCCACCATGGTGGTGGCCGCCGGTGGGATGCCGTCGTTGTGGCTCGTGGTGGCCACCGTGGTGGGCGGGACCCTGGCCGCTGGCGGGGCCAACGCCATCAACATGGTGGTCGACCGCGACATCGATGCGCTGATGGAGCGCACCAAGAACCGCCCGCTCGTCACCGGCGAGATGTCGGCCCGCTCGGCCCTCATCTTCGCCCTCGCCATCGAGGGCTTGGCCTTCGTGTGGCTGTGGCAGTTCGTCAACCTGCTCAGTGCGGTGCTGGCGCTGGCGGCCTGTGCCTTCTACGTGGGCGTCTACACGTTGTGGCTCAAGCGAACCTCGCGGCAGAACATCGTCATCGGTGGGGCCGCCGGGGCGGTGCCGGTCCTCATCGGCTGGTCATCGGTGACCAACACGCTCGACTGGGCTCCGGTGGTGCTCTTCGGCGTCATCTTCTTCTGGACGCCGCCGCACTTCTGGGCCTTGGCCATCCGCTACCGCGACGACTACTCGGCGGCCTCGGTGCCCATGCTCCCGTCGGTGACCTCCTTGCGCAGCACGGCGGTGCAGATGGTGCTCTACACGCTGGTGGTGTGGGCGCTCACCCTTGTGTTCGTGCCCGTGGCCTCCATGGGTCTGGTGTACACCGCCGCTGCGGTACTGCTCGGTGCCGTGTTCACGGCCAAGACCGTGGGCCTGCTGCGGGACCCGGCACCCGGTCGGGCCATGAGCGTGTTCACCTGGTCGATCACCTACGTCACCCTGCTCTTCGGTGCGATGGCCCTCGACCAGTTCGTGCCCCTCGAGGTGTGGCCGTGACCGGTCGAGTGAGCATCCGTGGATTGTCGAGCCAACTGAGTGAATGTGTAGTGTCCGCCAAGACCAGCCGACGCGAGGGAGCCCGCGCCGCGGTGCAGTTGCGGCCCGCCATCGAGCAGGCTCCCCCGTCCACCGGTGACCACTGAGATCGAGATGACCGCGACCCAGACACCAACGACCAGCGACACCCCCGACGCCCCAGCCGAGGCCGAGCCGTCCCGCGACGAGCAACACGGCCTCGCAGGGCTCCTCGGCACCGGTGACCACAAGGACGTCGGCCGCCTCTACATCGTGCTGGCCCTGTTGTTCGGCGGGGCGTCGATCGTGGCCGGGGCCTTGGCTCGGGCCGAGGCCAGCGCTGAGCTGGGACTGTTCTCGACGAGTGACGCCTTCTCGCTGTTCACCGCCAGCGAGGTGGGCCTGGTCTTCGGGTTCGCCGTGCCGATCTTCCTGGGCCTGGCCATCTACCTGGTGCCGCTGCAGGTCGGTGCGGCCACCATTGCCTTCCCCCGCGCCGCCGCCCTGTCGTTGTGGTTGTGGCTGGCCGGCATGATCACGCTGATCATCTCCTACGCCATCGACGGCGGTATCGCCGGCGCCGAGGTGCAGGCCACCGATCTGGGGCTCCTGGCGCTCGGCATGGTCATCGTCGGGCTGCTGATCGGGGCCATGTGTGTGGCCACCACCGTCACCACCCTTCGCACCGAGGGGCTCACGCTCGGCCAGGTGCCCATGTTCAGCTGGTCCATGCTGGTGGCTTCGGCACTGTGGTTGCTGAGCTGGCCGGTGCTGCTGGGCAACCTGCTCCTCGTCTACGTCGATCACACGAACTTCGCCACCGGTCCGGGGCAACCGTCGCAGCAGTTCGCCCAGATCGCCTGGGGTTTCTTCCTCCCGCAGATCTACGTGGTGGCCATCCCGGTGCTCGGTTTCCTGGGCGACGCCCTGCCGGCGTTTGCCCGACGGCGTCAGCCCTCACGAGGGATCATGTACGGAGCCATCGGCGCCTTCGGGTTCTTCGCCTTCGGGGCGTGGGCGCAGCCGGCACAGGGTGGCGACATCATGAGCGAGCCGCTCATCGTCGTCATGTCGTTCGGTGTGGCCCTGCCGCTGCTCGCCCTGCTCGGCGGCTGGGTGTCGGCCATGCGGGGAGGCGAGCCCAAGCTGGCGGCCCCGGTGATGGCCGGCGTCGTCGCCGTGGTCGTCCTGCTCGTCGCTACCGTGGCCGGTGGGCTCTACTCCGTCGAGCCGCTCGAGGTGCAGGACACCATGGTCACCGGCTGGGGGGTGCCCGTGGCGCTGCTCGGTCACGCCAACCTGGTGTTGGCCGCCACCGCCATCGGTGCGCTGGGAGCGCTCGCCTTCTGGGCGCCCAAGCTGACCGGCGCCCGTCCGAGTGGCCTGGCCGGCCTGGTCGCCCTGCTCGGACTGGTGGGTGCGCTCGCGTGGGGGATCGCCCCGGTCGTGCAGGGGTTCGAGACGCAGGTGTCGGAGCTCTCCGATGCGGCCGAGGCGCTGGCCTGGGTCAGCGTCGCTGGCGCGGCGGTGATGCTGGTCGTGTTGCTCGCTGCGGCAGCCACCCTCGTGTCCGGTCGCAGCGGTGACGTGGCCGACGATCCCTGGGAGGTCGGCCAGACCCTCGAATGGGCCTGCCCGTCGCCGCCCCCTCGGGGCAACTTCGGCACGCTCGAGGTGGTGCGCACCGCCGAGCCACTGCTCGATGAACGCAACGAGACGTCCGAGGAGGAGCGCTGATGGCCCTGCCATCGCTCGCCCCACCCCCCGAGGTGCAACGGCCACGGGTGTTGGTGATGGGCACCGTGTTCGCCACCGTGGCCGCCGTCATGGTCTTCGCCGGTTTGGTCGGCATGTGGGTGCTGCAACGGACGGCGGCGTTCAACGCCGGCCAGGACACCCTTCCGGCGGGGGTCTCCATTCCGCTCACGCAGCCGAACGTCATGCTCTTCGGGCTCCTGATGAGTTCGGTCACCATCCAGTGGGCCGTGGCCTCGGTGAAGAACGACGACCGGGTCGGCACCTACATGGCGCTCGGTCTCACCATCTTGTTCGGCGTGGCCTACATCAACATGACGGCCTACCTCTGGTCGATCATGGGCTTCGAGATCGCCGAGCACACCACGGCGCCCCTGCTCTACACCATCACCGGCGCCCATGTCGGTATGACCGTGATCGCCATCGGGTTCGTGGGACTCATGGCGTTCCGGGCTCTCGCAGGTGAGTACACCAGCCGTCACGACGACGGCATCGTTGCGGCGGCCATCTTCTGGCATGCCATGGTGGCGGTGTACTGCGTCTTCTGGCACGCGATCTACGTGATGAAGTGAGCGAACGATGACTCGATCCCGCATGCTCACCTTCGGCTTCCGGCTGTTCTTCGGCTTCGCCATCGCCTTCTGGGGCGCGGCCTTCCTCGCGGCCCTCGGCGGCAACCTCGTCAACACCGACCAGGGTCCGATGGACAGCGTCCTCGGCCCGTTGAGCGTCGGTTGGAAGGGTGGTGTGGGCAACCACGTCGCCTTCTCGGTACTGCTCACCGCCAGCGCCGCCTCCGGGCTCATCGGGGGCATGCTCATCGCCTTCCGCGACGCGGACGCCGAGGCGCAGGCGCAGGTGTTGCGTTCGGAGTCCCTGCCGCTCACCCGGGCACCGTTCGGCGTGTCCTTCGCACCGCTGGCCATTGCGCTGCTGGGTGTGGCTGTCCTCGTCGGTCTGGCGGCCGGCAGCCCACTGGTCTACGTGGCCGGCATCGGCATCATCGGCGCAGCGTTCGTGTGGCTGGTGCGGGCCTGGTCCAACCGGGCGACCGGCGACGACGCAACCAACTCCGAGATCTACCACCGCTTCATGGATCCGCTGCGCCTGCCGGTCGTGTCGCTCATCCTCATCGGCTTCGTGGTGGTCGGCCTCTCGAGGATCCTGTTGGCCGCACCGTCGGCTGCCGCCGCCGTCGTGATCTTCTCGGTGGTCGGTGGACTGTTCTTCCTGGCAGCAATCGGGCTCTCGGCTCGGCCTCAGATCCCCCGCAACGTGCAGACTCTGGTTGTGGTGGCCGGCGCGCTGATCATCTTGGGTCTTGCCATTGCCGGTTTGGCCATCGGTGAGCGGGAGTTCAAGGACTACAGCCAGGAAGGCGCCGTCGCCCCCATGTCCAGCGAGGTGTACCCCGCATGAGTCGCTTCCGTTCCCCCGTCGCCAAGGTCTTGATCGTGGCCTCGTTGGCGCTCTTCGTCGTGCTGTGGGGAGCCATGATCTGGACGGCGTTCGAACACGACGCCGTGCCCCTCACCACCCTCGACCCGCAAGGGCCCTTCTCCACCATGATCGACGATCTGGTGGCTCCCGTGTTCATCATCGGCGGGATGGTGTTCGTCGGTGTCCTCGGCGCCGTGATGTACTTCGTCCTGCGCTACCGCGAGAAGGGCGACGACGACCTGGAGCTGCCCAAGCAGACCCACGGTCACACCGCTGCCGAGGTGGCCTGGACCATCGCCCCGGGCATCGTGTTGGCCGTGGTGGCCTTCCTCACTGTCGGGGTCATCCTCGATCTGTCCGCCGAGGAGGAAGGCGCCCTGCGGGTCGAGGTGTACGGAGCCCAGTGGTGGTGGGGCTACAACTACGACATCACCGGCGATCGCAGCTTCGACTCCGACGGCGACATCTCGACGGCGAACGAACTGGTCATCCCGGTCGGCCGCCCCGTGGAGTTGCGCATCACCTCGATGGACGTCATCCACTCGTTCTGGATCCCGGCGCTCAACGGCAAGGCCGACGCCGTGCCGGGCATGCACCGCGACTGGAAGATCCAGGCGGACGCCCCTGGCGTGTACCGGGGGCAGTGCACCGAGTTCTGCGGGCTCTCCCACGCCAACATGCGCATGCTGGTGCGGGCCATTCCCGCAGACGAGTTCGACGAGTGGGTGGCCCGCCAACAGCAGCCGGCGGCCGACCCACCGGCCGACAACGAGTTGGCAGTTGCCGGCCAGGAGCAGTTCGTGAACCTGTGCGCCTCGTGCCACCTGGTCGACGGGCTCAACAACGAACAGATCGCCCAGCTACACGAGGACGACGAGTTCCCGTTGGTCGCCGGGGTGGCTCCCGATCTCACCCACTTCCGCAGCCGCGGCACGTTCGCCGGCGGGATCTACAACCTGACGTACCCCAACCCCGCAGGTGACGACTCGCCCTTCGGTGCCACCTGCACCCTCGAGGACCTCGAGAACTGCGGCGATCCCACCGACATCGGGCTGGCAGGCAACCCCGACAACCCGCTGTATCGGCCCTTCATCGAGGACTGGCTCCGCAACCCGCCTGCCATGAAGCCCATGGCCGCCGAGGAAGGGCGGGGCATGCCGAACCTCAACCTCACCCAAGAGCAGATCGACCAACTCGTCGCCTACCTCGACACCCTGCGATGACCACTCAGCGCAGAACCCCCCGACCCACGTCTGATCGACGGACGGAGTAGGACATGGCAACACCCGACCCAGGGCAACTGGCCCTCCCATCCGGCAACGGAGCTGTCGAGCACCGACCGCTCGGCGTGTTCACCCGTCCGTCGTCATCGAAGGGATGGCGTTCGTGGTTCACCAGCGTGGACCACAAGAAGATCGGCGTCATGTACGGCGCTGCGGCCCTCTTCTTCTTCATCATCGGTGGGCTCGAGGCCCTGCTCATCCGTGTGCAGTTGTGGGCACCGCGAGGGACGCTCCTCACCGCGGACGAGTACAACCAGGTCTTCACCATGCACGGCACCACCATGATCTTCCTGGTGGTGATGCCCATCGGTGCTGCCTTCGCCAACTACCTGATGCCGTTGCAGATCGGCGCCCGGGACGTGGCTTTCCCGCGCATCAACGCATTCTCGTTCTGGTGCTTCCTGTTCGGTGGCATCTTCCTGAACACGGCCTGGTTCCTCGGCGGTGGCGCGGATGGCGGCTGGTTCATGTACGCCCCCAACTCGAGCGTGGTGTTCTCGCCGGGTCACGGCATCGACTTCTGGAACATCGGTCTGCTCATCACCGGTATCGCGTCGCTGACCGGCGCGGTGAACCTCATCGTCACCGTGCTCAACATGCGGGCACCGGGCATGACGCTCATGAAGATGCCGGTGTTCACCTGGATGACGCTGGTCACCCAGTTCCTGCTGCTCTTCGCCATCCCCGTGCTCACCGCCGCCCAGGTCCTGCTCCTCTTCGACCGGGCGTTCGACGCCAACTTCTTCAACGTCGAGGCCGGCGGCGATCCGCTCTTGTGGCAGCACCTCTTCTGGATCTTCGGTCACCCCGAGGTGTACCTGATGATCCTCCCGGCGTTCGGGTTGGTGTCGGACATCCTGCCGGTGTTCAGCCGCAAGCCCATCTTCGGCTATCCGTTCATCGTGTTCTCGGGTATCGCCATCGGATTCATGGGCTGGGGCGTGTGGGCCCACCACATGTTCGTCTCCGGCATCGGGCCGGTGTCGGTGCTGGTGTTCTCGCTCACGACGATGTTCATCGCGGTGCCCACCGGTGTGAAGATCCTCAACTGGACGGCGACCATGGCCCGGGGCAAGTTGAAGCTGGACACTCCCATGCTCTTCTGCATCGGTCTCATCACCATGTTCACCATCGGTGGTATCTCGGGTGTGACCCACTCGGTGGCGCCGGCCGACACGCAGCAGACCGACACCTACTACATCGTGGCCCACTTCCACTATGTGCTCTTCGGTGGCGCCTTCTTCGGGTTCATGGCCGGCTTCTACTTCTACTGGCCGAAGGTCTTCGGCTACCTGATGAACGAGACGCTGGGCAAGGTGAACTTCTGGCTCATGTTCGTGGGCTTCAACCTCACCTTCGGCCCGATGCACGTCCTCGGCCTGCAGGGCATGAGCCGACGCATCTACACCTACGATGCTGGCTACGGCTTCGAGTTCTGGAACCAGGTGGCCACCATCGGGGCGTTCGTCCTGGCCGGGTCCATTGCGTTGTTCATCTTCAACATCTTCTACTCCCGGGCCAAGGCCAAGTCGATGGCCAACCCCGGCCCCGACCCATGGGACGCACGCACGATCGAGTGGATGATCCCCTCGCCGGTGCCGGAGTACAACTTCGACCCGATCCCCACCATCACCCGTCGGGACGACTTCTGGTACCGCAAGTACGGCGAGACCGAGGACCACATGCCGGTGCGCATCGCTGCCACCGACGAGGTCTGCCAGTCGGCCGAAGGTGAGCACGACGTGCACCTGCCCTCGCCCTCGTACTGGCCGATCGTCACCGCCTTCGGTCTGCCCATCGTGGGCTACGGCCTGCTCTACACCCACTGGCTGTCGCTGATCGGCGGGCTCATCGTGGTCGCCGGCATCTACGGCTGGGCCTTGGAACCGCCCGACGACCCCGAGGCCGAGCACGACCACCACGACGACGATCACGGTCCTGTCGGCGAGGTCGAACCCGATCGCGCCGAGGACGAGGACCTGAGCGAGTCCGAGAAGGAGGTCGAGACCGTTGGCTGACACCACCGTGCACGAGGTGGGCCTCGACGCCGCCGCTCCGGTCGCGCACCTCGACCACGACACCAACACCGGCATCTCCAACACCAAGCTCGGGATGTGGCTGTTCCTCGGGTCGGAGTGCCTGCTCTTCGGTGGTCTCATCACCACCTACCTCATCTACAAGACACCGCTGTCGGGCCCCACTCCCGAGCAGATCTTCGACATCCCCTTCACCTCGGCGTCGTCGTTCGTGCTGCTCATGAGCTCCCTCACCATGGTGCTGGCCGTGTCGGCCATCGAACGCGGCGACCACCACCGCCTCCGGGTGTGGCTGGCGGCCACTGCCATCCTGGGTTCCACCTTCGTGGCCGGGCAACTCTACGAGTTCACCGCGTTCTACCGAGAGGGACTGGGGTTCACCACCTCGCGGTTCTCCTCGGCGTTCTACACGCTCACCGGCTTCCATGGCGTCCACGTGACCATCGGCATCCTCATGTTGGTGTCACTGCTGTTGTGGTCGTTGCGGGGGAAACTCCCGGAGCATCGCAGTGAGACGGTCGAAGTGGTAGGCCTGTACTGGCACTTCGTGGACATCGTCTGGATCCTGATCTTCGCCGTCGTCTACCTGATCCCCTGAGGAGCGGAGCATGGCAACCGATACTCGCCACTTCGGGGACTCGCCCGTCGACACCGACGTCTTGGACGGGGCGGCCGAGCCCTACCCGCGCAACCGGCTGTACGTGAAGATCGCCATCGCCCTGGCCATCATCACGGCGGCCGAGGTGGCGGTGCACGTCTTCCCCGACGCCTTCGGGGGCGCGGGCTCCATGCCCTATGTCATCTCGCTGCTGGCCATGATGGCGCTCAAGTTCTTCGCCGTGGCCTACTGGTTCATGCACCTCAAGTGGGACAACAAGATCCTCACCTGGGCCTTCTACACCGGGGTCATCCTGGCGGTGGCGGTCTACGTGGCCGTGCTCACCGTGATGCAGGTCTGGGGCGGCATGACCGGCGTGGGTGTCGATCCGCTGGGCGGCACCTGAGCGAGGTGAGGTGGGGCCGGCGTTGGCCCCGGCGTCCTCGAGTGTTCGGTCGCCCTTGAGCCCACACTGATCGCCGTGTGGGAACATTCGGGCAGTCCTCGGAGGTCGCATGCGTCGCACACTGGTCACACTCCTCACGTTGTCGCTCGTCGCCGTTGTGGCGGTGGGCGTCCCCTCGGGCAGCGGTGCCACCGCCGCGGCCGAGACGGAGTCCGCCCCGAACCCCTGGCTGGATCGTAGGGTGCTCGTCATCGCCCACGCCGGCGGTGAGGACGAGAACCCGCACTCCACCCTCTACGCCTACAAGCGAGCACAGGCCGCCGGCGTCGACATGCTCGAGGCCGACCTGCGCATCACGGCCGACGGCGTGGTGGTCGTGCACCATGACGCCACCGTGACCGCCACCACCGGCGCCCAGGGGACGGTGTCGAACATGACCTACGCGGAGGTGTTCGCCCTCGACAACGCCTACCGCTTCACCCCCTACCAGTGGTCGTGTGGCTCCTGCCCCGTCGAGGACTACATCTACCGAGGGGTCCGTACCGGCGAGGCGCCGCCACCGGAGGGATTCGAACCCGAGGACTTCACCATCCCCGAGGCCCGTCGGCTCTTCGAGGAGTTCCCCGACATGTGGTTGGACCTCGAGGTCAAGGGGTCGGGCCAGCTCGCCCGGGACACCGTCGACGGGGTGGTGGCACTCATCGAGGAGTTCGACGCCCACGACCGCGTGGTGTTGGCGTCGTTCGAGGAGTCCACCATCGACTACATCCACGAGGTGTACCCCGAAGCGGTGACCAGCCCCAGCCAGGACGAGTTGGTTCGCTACGCCTTCTTCGACGAGCCGCTCGACCGTCACGCCATGGTGCAGGTGCCGCCCACGTTCAACGGGGTGCAGCTGGTGACCGAGGAGTTCGTCGAGCAGATGCACGGCGAAGGCCTGGCCGTGTGGGTCTGGATGGACGCCAAGGCGCAGGAGGACGAGGCGTTCTACCGAGACCTGGTGCGCATGGGTGTCGACGGCCTCATCGTCTCCCGTCCCACCGTCGGGCGAGCGGCGGTCGATGCCGAAGGGGCCACCTGGGTGGCGCCGGCCGTGCCAGCGCCGCCCGGCGAGGTCACCGTCGCCCCGCTGGCCACCACCGCCACCGTGTCGTGGACCCCACCGCTCGACGAGGGCAGCGCCCCCGTCGAGGCCTACACCGTGCGGGCCGAGCCGGTGGCGACCATCCCGGTCGCCGGCGAGCGTGCACCGGTGGAGGTCACCGTCGACACCGCAACCACCAGCGTGCGCCTGACCGGACTCGTCTACAGCGCGTCCTACCGGATCCAGGTGGTGGCCACCAACGAGGTGGGAGCTTCCGAGCCGGCGCACAGCCACGAGGTCGTCGTCGGGGTGCCCGACGTGGCCTCCATCCATCCGTTCGTCGAGGCCATCGCCGCGCTGATCGACGAGGAGATCGCCACCGGTGATGCGAACGGCAACTTCGGTCCCGCCCGGGTGGCCAGCCGCCAGGCCATGGCCGCCTTCCTGTGGCGTCGTGCCGGCACCCCGCCGCCAGGCATCCCCGTCGTCATCCCCGATGTGGCGGGCGACCACCCCTTCGCGCCGGCCATTGCCTGGCTGGTGGCCGATGGCGTCGCCGGCAGCTACGACGACGGCACGTTCCGCCCTGCCGCACCCGCCTCCCGTCAGGCGGTTGCTGCGTGGCTCCACCGGTTGGTCGGCGAGTCGTCCGATCCCGGTCGCTGTTCCGAGGAAGGTCCGTTCCCTGACGTACCCACCGGGCATCCCTTCTGCGAGGCGATCGCCTGGGCGGCCGCGACCGGTGTGGCGGCGGGTTACGCCGATGGCACCTTCGGGCCGGATCGTCCGCTCACCCGCCAAGCTGCCGCCGCCTGGTTGCACCGCCTGGAGGACTGAGACCCGACGGGCTCACTCCCAGCGGGCTTACTCCCAGCGGAACGTGGCGGCGGCCAGCGCCGGCGCGCCGAGGGCCCACACTGCCAGCACCACCGCGGCGCCGACGGGGACGGTCGTGCCGGCCGTGCTCACCGCGCCCGTCACCTCGCTGAGAGCGGCGGCGGGCAGGAGCCGGGCCACGGCCTCCACACCACCGGGGAGCGAGTCGAGTGGGATGACCATGCCGCCGACGAGCAACAACACCAGGTAGAGGCCGTTGGCCGCCGCCAGGGTGGCCGGACCGCGCAGCGTCCCCGCCATCGCGAGGCCGATCCCGGCGAAGGCCGCCGTGCCGGCCACCACCACCACGGGCAGCGCCACCACGCCGGCATCTGGCCGCCAGCCGAGGACGATCGCCGCCAGGCCGACGGCGATGAGGGCCAGCGCCTGCACGGCGAGCACCATCAGGATCTTGGCCGCCACCCAGCGGGGTCGGCCGAGCGGGGTGGCGCCGAGGCGTTTCAGTACCCCGTAGCTCCGCTCGAACCCGGTGCCGATGCCGAGCGACACCATGGCCGTCGACATGATGGTCAGGGCCAGTACGCCGGGTGCGAGGAAGTCGACGGGTTGGTCGACGCCCTCGGGGAGCGGGAGCACCTCCACGGTGGAGAAGAACACCAGTACCAGAAGCGGGATCCCGAGGCTGACCAGCACTTGTTCGCCGTTGCGCAGCGCCAGCACGATCTCGGTGCGGGCCTGCGCCACCACCATGGTCGTGCCCGTCGGCGCCGTCACTGGTTCTCCCGTCGGCCAGCGCGCCCCCGTCGGCCAGCGCGCCCCCGTCGGCCGGCGCGCCCCCGTCGGCCGGCCGTCTTGGGTGCACCGTTCGACGGCGCCGGATCCTCGGCGTCGCTGGCGCCGCCCACCAAGCGGAGGAACACCTCCTCCAGCCGGTCGCCGCCGACGTGGAGGTCGTCGAGAGGATGCCCTTCGTTCGACAACCACGACGTGAGAGCCGCCACCACGGCGGCGTCGCTCGCGCCGCTCACCTGGTAGCCGCCGTGGCCGGTGGTCGTCACCGCAGTGGCGTCCACTCCGCAGACCTTCGCCATGGCGGCCAGGTCGAGGCCGGGGGTGGAGACGAATCGCACGGCCGGCGCGCCGGCGGTGCGGAGCGTCGCCGGGGTGCCCTCGGCCAGCTTCCGGCCGCCGTCGATGATGAGTACCTGGTCGGCCAGCCGCTCCACCTCGTCCAGGTCGTGCGTGGTGAGCACCACGCACACACCGTCGGCGCGCAGCCGGGCCACGAGCGAGCGGATGACCTGGCGTCCGACCGGGTCGACGCCGGAGGTGGGCTCGTCGAGGAACACCACCTCCGGTCGGCCCACGAGGGCCAGGGCCAGGCTCAGTCGTTGTTGCTCACCACCCGACAGGGTGCGGTAGGTGGCCCGACGTCGGTCAGCCAGCCCCACCTGCTCGATGAGGTCGTCGACCGGCAGCGGGTCGGGATAGTAGGCGGCGAACAACCGGACGGCTTCCTCCACGCGCAGTCCGTTGGCAATGCCGCCTTCCTGCAGCATCACCCCGATGCGCCCCACCAGCTGGCGGTGGTGGCGGACGGGGTCGAGTCCCAGCACCGACACCGAGCCGTCGGCGGGCCGTCGATAGCCTTCGAGCGTTTCGACGGTGGAGGTCTTGCCGGCGCCGTTCGGTCCCAGCACAGCCAACACGGTGCCGAGGTCTGCCTCGAAGGACAAGCCGTCGACGGCGGTGACGTCACCGTGGCGCACGACCAGGTCCTCGACCACCACAGCGCTCCTCACCGACGCGACGCTACCGGGCCTCGCTGTCGGGCTCCGAACCCGTGCGGGGGCGCGTCGGACCCCCCTGTAGTCTTCGCTCATGCTCGACCTGCGACGCATTCGCACCGATCCGGATGAGGTGGCCGCTGGGCTGGCCCGCCGGGGTGAGGATCCCGAGGAGCTGGCACAGGTGGTGCGCCTCGACGAAGCCCATCGGGCGCTCGAGACCGAGGCCACCGACCTGCGTCGGGAGGTCAAGCAACTCTCCAAGCAGGTGGGTCAGCTCCGACGCGAGGGCGCCACCGACGAGGCAGCGACGGTGGCCGACAAGAGCCGCTCGCTGGGGGAGCGCCAACATGCCCTGGCTGCCGAGGCAGACGAGCTGGCCCGCCAGCTACGTGACCGCCTCCTGCGCATCCCGAACCTGCCGGCCGACGACGCACCCGATGGTGCCGGTCCGCAGGACAACGTCGAGCTGTACCGAGTGGGTCTTGCCCCGGAGGGCTTCGAGGACCACCAGCGGGTCCCGCACTGGGAGAGCGGACCGGACCTCGGCATTTTGGACCTCGAACGAGCCGTGCGCATGTCGGGCTCGATGTTCGCCATGTACCGCGGCCTGGGGGCCACCTTGAACCGGGCCCTGTGCCAGTTGGCGCTCGACACCAACGCCGACGCCTTCGAGGAGGTGCGGCCGCCGTCGGTGGTGCTGACCGACACGATGGTGGCCACCGGCCACCTCCCCAAGTTCGCCGAGGACGCCTATCACATGGCTGCCGACGAGCTGTATGCCATCCCCACTGCCGAGGTGCCGTTGACCTCGCTGGCCCGGGGGGAGATCCTGGCCGAGGACGACCTCCCGGCCCGCTACATGGCGTACAGCCCGTGCTTCCGACGTGAAGCCGGCTCAGCAGGGCGTGACACCCGCGGGCTGCTCCGCCTGCACGAGTTCGACAAGGTGGAGATCCTCGCCTACGCCACCGAGGCGCAGGCCGGCGGGCTCCACGAGGAACTGCTCGGGCGAGCCACGCGGTTGATCGAGTCGCTGGGGCTGACCTACCGGGTGCTCGACCTGTGTGCCGGTGACCTCGGTGGCTCGGCCGCCCGCACCTTCGACATCGAGGTGTACGCCCCTGGTGTCGACGCCTGGTTGGAGGTGTCGTCGGTGTCGTGGTTCAGCGACTACCAGGCCCGCCGCGCCGAGATCCGCTACCGCCCGGCCGACGGTTCGGCCAACCAGCCCGTCCACACGCTCAACGGCTCGGCCCTGGCCGTGCCCCGGGTGTGGGCGGCCATCATCGAGACCTGCCGCTGCCCCGACGGCTCCATCCGTTTCCCCGACCCGGTACTTCCCTACCTGCGGGGCGCAGTCGGGGTCGCCGCCGACGGCACGCCGCTGCGGAGTGACACCTGAGGTCGTGACCTCCGTCGACCAGCCGCCCGACGGCGCGGACCGGCCCGGCGTACTTCGTCTCCTCGCATCGCTGGCCGCAGTGGTCTACGTGGCGACCGTGGCCGCCGACGCAGTGACGGCGTCAGTCGACGGTCGCGGGTTCGTCGCCTGGCGGAGTTCGCTCGGCTCGGTGCCGGGCCGCCTGCTGGTAGCCGTGGTGGTGGTCGGGGTGTGGTACCACCTGCTCGACGGGGCGAGCCGGTTGTGGCGAGACCATCGTCGTGCAACGGGGGCGGTGGAGGGTCGGCCGCTGGTGGCTTTCCTCACCTGGGCGGTGGGTGTGCCGATGGCGGCGGTGATCCTGTGGCCGCTGTGGGGGTCGGTGGGATGAGCGCCGAGACCGAGCCGGATGCCTCCGAGACGGGTGCTCCCGAGACCGGTGCTGCGTCCCGACCTGTGCCCGACGAGCGTTCGTGGGTCTGGCACCTGCAGCGAGCCACCGCCCTGGCGTTGATCGTGCTCGTGCCCGTCCACGTCGTGAGCGCGGTGCTGCTGGTCGATCCGGCGACGGTGGACATCCCGACGCTGACCGACCGGTGGCAGCAACCGCTGTGGCAGGTCCTCGACTGGTTGTTGGTCACGGTGGGGCTGGGTCACGCCGCGCTGGCGGTGGCTGGCCGGATCCCCGTCGGGAACCGCTGGCTGCGCGGGGCGTACGTGGGTTGGTGCCTGGCCTGCGGCACGTTGGCGGCTGCGGCGACCGTTGCCATCGCCACGTTCGACCTGCCCTGAGCCGCAGGTGGGGCCGGACCCGGGATGACGAGCGGTCGATCAGGAGCTGGCCAGACCGTCCGGTCGGTCGGCGATGGTGGGCACCGCCCGTTCGAATCCCTCAGCGGCGAACAGTTCCTTCGCCTGGAAACGACCCAGCGCCGCCACCAGGTTCTCGGGGAAGCGGTGGGTGCGGTCGGCCAGGGCGGTGACGCTGTCGTTGAAATAGCTGCGGGCCATGGCGATGCGGTCCTCGGTGCGGCTCAGCTCGTCACGGAGTTCGGCGAAGACCGTGTCGGCTCGGAGCTCGGGGTAGGCCTCGCTGAGCGCCATCAGTCGGCGAATGGCTGACGTCTGCTCATCGGCGGCGTTCGTGCCGGCCACGACCTCGGCGGCGTCGGGGGCGCCCTCGACGTGGTCGACCTGGCCGGCGTCGCCCGAGCGAAGGGCCGTGACCTCCTCCAACGTCGATCGCTCGTGGCGCGCGTAGGCCTCGACCGCCGCCGCCAATCGTGGGATCAGGTCGTGACGTCGCTCGAGCTGGACCTCGATCAGGCTCCACGCTCGAGCTTCACGCTGGCGGAGTTGCACCAATCCGTTGTAGCTGATGAGCAGCCAGCCCAACCCCATGACCACGAGCGGCACCACCAGGGCCAGCCCGAGGAGGACCGGATCGGCGTCACCCCCGCCGGCGAGGAGGAAGGGCGCGGCGCCGGCAGCCAGGAACACCAGCGCGAACCAGGCGATCAGCCACGCCGCCAGGCCGCGCACCACCCGTTCTTGCCCTCGGGTGGACAACAACAGCGGCCCGACCCGACGGTTCTTGGCAATCACCGGTGCGTCGGCGTCAGCGGGCAGATGGGCGGGGCCGAGCAGGTAGACCTCCGCACCAACGGCCACCGCGCTCTCCTGGATGCGACGCCGGCCGGTCGAGCCCCGCACGGAGCGTCCGGTGCCCTTGCGGTTGTAGATGGGGTCGCCCCGGTGGACCGTCTGTGACAGGACCATGGTGGGGTGCACCTTGGCGCCGTCGGGATCCACCCCGATGATGCCCGTGTCGTCGCGCAGCACGAACGGGCAGCACTTCGAGTCGCTGGCCACATGCTGCCACCCCTGCTGTTGGCTGGTCGACGTGCGGCCCTGGCTGTCGGTGGACGTCGACTGGCGGCGGTACTCCTCCTCGACCTTGTAGTGGTACCAGACCGACGGGGTGGCCGACATCGGGCTGGTGAGCGGCTGCTCGCACTCGACGGTGCCCTCGAGTTCGTTGAGCCCGATGAACACGCCCATCACCTTCGAGGTGGGCAGGTCGGTGATGAGGCGACGGCGGCGGACCACGAAGAACACGGCGCCAATGGCTGCCACGGCGACGAGCGCCGATGCCACTGCTCCCCACTCGTGCGCTTCCACGGATCCCCCTGACGACGACCGTGACCTGTCGGCATCGTAGTGCGGCCCTGTGGTCGGGTCGCTGGAGTGCGAGGCGAGGCGAGGCGAGGTTTCGGTGACGGCCGAGGTGGGGGTGGGGTGGGGTGGGGTGGCGGATGAGGCCGCTCAGCAGCCGCAGTCGGTGAGGCTGAGCCCGAACCAGGCGGCGGCCACCCCGCCGACGAAGGTGACGACGGTGTAGGCGGTCGCACGCGCCCAGGCGCCGCCCAACACCATGGCCCCGACCTCGCGACCGAAGGCGGACAGGCTGGTGAGTGCTCCCAGCAGACCGGTCCCGGCGGCGACGGCCAGCATGGCGGTCGTGCCCGTGCCGGCCAATGCGCCGAGGGCCAGCGACCCCACCAGGTTCACGGCCAGCGTGCCCGCCGGGAGTTGGTCGGGGAGGTTGCCGAGCCGCGAGGCCTCGGCTCGCACCCAGGTACCGAGTGCGGCCAACACCACGAACGACACGGTGGCCGCCACGAGCGTCACGGGCGAACCACCCCTGGATCCGGGTCGGCGCCCGGCGCCAGGCGACCGGTGAGCGACGCGGCCACCACGTAGGCCACGACGCACACCCCCACCGACGCCCCCAGGTAGGCGCCACCACCGAACCAGTCGCCGGTGCGACCCAGGTGGGCGAGCTCGACCGCCACCGTGGAGAACGTGGACAGCCCCCCGCAGAATCCGACGACCGCCACGTCACGGCGCCGCACCGACCAGCGGCCTCGCACAGCGGCGGTCACCACGACGCCGGCGAGGGCGCACGCTGCGGCATTGACCCACAGCACCCGCCACGGCACGCCGACGGGGAGCAGTGCAGCGTCATCCACCACTGCCCACCGCACCGCAGCGCCGAGGGCTCCGGCGACGGCCACCGCCACCCGGTGGCCGAGGGGCAGCTTGCCGAGCCGAGACACCGACTGCACGGTAGCGGCTGCACCGATGGGGTGGTTGCAGGGCACTCGTCGCTCGGCGTGGCAGCCGCCGCCGTCACCGGCTTGACTGAGAGGGTGCTGCTCGACCCGGAGATCCCCGATCCTGCGAGTCCCCATCCCGAGCTCGACGAGATGCGCCGTCGTCTCCAGACGACCGGGATGGACCGCAGCGACGTGCACGACGACCCCTTCGAGCAGTTCCGCCGTTGGATGGCCGAGGCCAGCGAGGCCCGCCTGCACGAACCCGAGGCGGTGGTGTTGGCCACCGCCGATGTCCATGGCCGCCCGTCGGCCCGCCACGTGCTCCTCCGGGGCCTCGACGAGCGTGGTGTGGTCTTCTATACCAACGGCGAGAGTCAGAAAGGGCGCGAGTTGGCAGCGAACCCGTGGGCGGCAATGTGCTTCCCGTGGAACCTCTTGGCGCGCCAGGTCCGCATCAGCGGCTCGGTCGAGGTGGTGGCCCCCGAGTTGAGCGATGCCTACTTCGCCTCGCGCCCACGGGGCAGCCAACTCGGCGCCTGGGCCTCGGCACAGAGCAGTGTGCTGGCCGATCGAGCCGAGCTGGACCGGCGACTCGCCGACGCCACGGCGCGCTTCGAGGGGCGGGAGGTGCCGCGCCCGCCCCACTGGGGTGGGTATCGCCTGGTGGCCGACGAGTTCGAGTTCTGGCAGGGTCGGCCGTCGAGGCTGCACGACCGGTTCCACTACCGGTTGGACGACGGCATCTGGCGGATCGAGCGTCTGTCCCCCTGAGGTCCGCCTCGCGCCATCTCGGTGACGTGTGCCACGTCGCCCGCTGCTGGGGGAACCGCGGACGGCGGCGCCGACGTAGTCCCCTGGTGAGCCGGTCGAACACCGGTCGACTGCCCGGGAGTGGAGTTGCCCTCAACATTGGTGCCGCCGGCACCGACCGCTGTGCTTGCCGCCGTTCCGACGGTTGTGCCGTCGTGGCTGCTGCGCGACGCTGCGCCGCCTAGCCTCGTGGCGATGTCCGATCGAGCGCTCATCGAGCGCTTCCGCAGTGGCGACGCCGATGCCGTACGCACCCTGTACGAACGGTACGGCGGTGGTGTGTACTCGGTGGCGCTGCGGGCGCTGGGTGATCGGTCACTGGCCGAGGAGGCGACGCAGGCGACGTTCCTCAAGGCGTGGCGCTCGGCCGACCGGGCCGAGCCGGACCGCGATCCCGCTCCGTGGCTCTACACGATCGCTCGACGGACGGCCATCGATCTGTGGCGCCGCGAGTCGCGGCGACCCACCTCGAGCTACGACGAACTGGATGCCGAGGGCGGCCACGGGGGGGCGCTCGTCAGCCTGCCGCCGTCGCTCGAGCAGGCCTGGTCGGCGTTCGAGGTGCGCCAGGCCGTCGACGGCCTCGACGCCGACGAGCGGGCGGTCGTGCGGCTCCAGCACTTCGATGGGATGTCCCACAGCGAGATCGCCGAGAAACTCGGGGTCCCCATCGGGACGGTCAAGTCCCGGTCGCATCGCGCGCACCGCCGTCTGGCAGCGCGTCTCGGCCACTTGGCGGAGGAGGACTCGTGAACGACGACGAGCTGATCGTGTCCCACTTGGCCGATGACACCGCGGTCGACGAGGTGGCGAACGCCACGGCGGGCCGACCCGAGTTGGCAGCGGAGTTGGAGGCCGTTGAGACCGAGCGGGACCTCCTCGGTGACGAGGCCACCTGGGTGGCACCCCCGCCGCTGTCCGAGTCGATCGCGAGGGCCATCGCCGACGAGGCCACCGACGGCGGGCACGATGCCGCAACGGTCGCCCCAGCCGGTCGACGGAACTCGGTCGATCGTCGGGTCGGTCGCAACCTCCGTTGGTCGGGCGCCGCTGCGTTGGTTGCCGCCGCGGTGGTGGCGGTGGTCATGGTGGTGGGAGGCAACAGTCCCACGCCGCGGGTCGAACTGGAGTTGGCCGGCACCGAACACGCCCCCGAGGCGTCGGGCACCGCCGGCGTGGTCCGCACCGACGGAGGGACCCGGATCGACCTCGACCTGCAAGGCATGGCCGTGCCGGCCGACGGTGAGCTGTACCACGGGTGGGTGGTCGTGGTGGAACAACCGGTGTCGATCGGCACCTTCCACATGCGCGACGGCTCGGGCACAGTTGTGCTGTGGGCCGGGGTGGACTGGGACCACATCGAGGCAGTCACCGTCACCCGCGAGCGGCTCGACGGCTCGAGTGCGGCCATCACGGTGCTCGAGGCGCACGTCGAGGAGAACTGACTGACGCAGTGCCCGGTCAGGGCAGCAGCCGCAGCACCTGCTCGCCGAGCAATTCCACGTGGTCGGTGTCGTCGAGGTCGAGCACCTGCAGGTAGATGCGCTGCGCACCCGCCTCGGCGAAGGCGGCGATGCCGTCGAGCACCTCGGCGGGGGAACCACACAACCCGTTGGCCCGCAGGTCGTCCACACCGCGCCCGATGCGGCCCGCTCGGTGAGCGACCTGTTCGTCGTCCTCACCGCAGCAGGCCACCAACGCCACCGAGTAGACGAGATCGTCGGGATCGCGCGCCACCGCATCGCAGGCGGCGCGCACTCGATTCCGCTGCTCGGTGAACACGTCGATCGAGGGAAAGGGCAGGTTGAACTCCGCTGCGTGCAGCGCGGCCAAGCGTGGTGTGCGGTGGGTTCCGTAGCCGCCGACGATCACCGGAGGTCCACCTGGTTGGGCGGGCTTGGGTCGAGCCGGTGAGGCGGCCACCGTGTAGTAGTCGCCGGCGAAGCTGTACTGCGTCTCGGCGGGGGTGCGCCACAGCCCACCGATGATCTCGAGTTGCTCTTCGAGCCGGTCGAAGCGCTCGCGCAGGGGAGGGAAAGGGATGCCGTAGGCCACGTGTTCGTCGCCGAACCATCCGGCGCCGAGGCCGACCTCGAGCCGGCCGCCGCTCATCTGGTCGACCTGCGCGGCGGCCACGGCGAGCGGTCCAGGGAGACGGAAGGTGGCAGAACACACCAGCGTGCCCAGCCGGATTCGCTCGGTGGCCAGGGCCAAACCGCCGAGGGTGACCCAGGTGTCGGTGGGACCGGGAAGCCCGTCCACCTCGCCCATGTGCAGGTAGTGATCGGAGCGGAAGAAGCCGTCGAAGCCTGCTTCCTCGGCCGTCACCGCCATGCGCCGCTGGTCCTCGAAGGACGCACCCTGTTGGGGTTCGATGAAGATGCGCAGATCCATGGACGCAGGCTAACGGCGGGCCGGTGGCTTGGGGCTGGCGGCGTCACCCGAGCGGCGGGAGGTGACGGCCAGCGCAGCGGCCATGAACACGGCGAGTACCAGGCCGATGCGCAGCGGACCCAGTCGGTCGATGCGGCCGGCCAGGTCGCTCTGCCACCGCAACAAGGTGTCGGCTGGTCCGCCCGCCTCGAGGTTTCCACCCAGCACCTGGATCTCCCACCACCCCCAGTAGGCCACGAACACGCCACCGACGATGAGGAAGCCTCCAGCCACCCGGCTGATGTAGGGGAGGGCGGCTCGCAGGCGGTTGAGTAGCGAGCTGCGCGCCAGCGCCAAGCTCACGGTGAGTGCGGTGATGAGCAACCCCATCCCGACCGCATACGCGGCGAAGACGGCCATGCCGGCTCCGAACGACTCGGCTGAGAACACCAACAACACGTTGACGGTGAAGATGGGGAGCGTGCACGACAGCGAGGCAATGGCGTAGGAGACGCCGAAGAGCAGCGTCGAGCCGGCGCTGCGCGAGGTGCCGCCGCGTTCGAGCTTGGGGAGGCCGAAGGTGAGTTGCTTGCCGGCGATCATGACGATGCCCACCACCACGAGCGCGCCGCCGATGACCAGGGTGATCCACGGCGCGTAGCGTTCGACGGGCAGCGCCAGGGCGCGGGCAGCGATCCCGATGCTGCCGAAGACGGCCACGAAGCCGACGGTGAGCAGTGCACCGACGCCCAACGCCCGCAGCACCGATCGACGCGAGTTGGTTGACGGGTCGTCGATGCCGACGAAGTAGGACAGGTAGGCCGGCAGCATGGCGAACCCGCACGGGTTCACGGCGGCCAGCATCCCCGAGCCGAACGCCAGGATCACCGACCGGCTCATGCGCCCATGGCCTCGAGGCGGTCGGCGAACCCGGCCTCGTCGAGGATCCCGCCGACGACGTCGACGATCTGCCCGCCAGCGTCGACGAACACGGTGGTCGGCATCTGGGTGCCCCCAACCTGGCGCAGGACGACGCCGTCGGTGTCCCAGGCCAGCGCGTAGGTGATGCCGAGGTCCCGGGCGAAGGCCCGGGCCCGGTCCTCACCGTCGGCCACGTTGAGGCCCACCACGTGGGCTCGGCCGGCGAATCGCTCGTGGAGACGTTGCAGATCGGGCATCTCGGCCAGGCAGGGCGCGCACCATGACCCCCAGAAGTTCACGACCAGGGGCTGGCCGGCCAGGTCCGTGAGGGTCAGTTCGCCGCCGTCGAACGTCTCGAGTGTCAGGTCCGAGATGGGGGCACCGACGGGGGCAGCCACCGTGGGTGGGGGAGGCTCCGGTGCGTGCGGTTGGAGACGAGTGGGCGGTTCCTCCTCGCCCGTGGTGAGGCTGACGACGGCGATGACGACCAGGGTGATGCCTGCCAGCAGGCTGGCGACCACCAGGCCACGAGGGATCCGACGCGCTGGCTGTTCCGCCGGCCGGTCGTCGGGGTGAGGTGCTGACGCTGCGGTGGCAGCGCCGTGGTCGCGAGCCATGGGCACCTACGACGGTACCGCCTGGTCCCGTGGCAGTGACAGGCGGGTTGGTGCCGGGTCACACGGTCGTGACCCGGCACCAACCTCAGGCCGAGCGCAGGTAGCCCTGCAGGTGGACCGGCACCGGGATCTCCGGCAACTGGTCCTCGGGGCGAGGCACCTTCGGCGGACGACCCCGACGCCGCTTGGTGGCGAGGATCTTCCCGTTCACGAAGAGTTGTCCCCCCCACACTCCCCACGGCTCGTGGCGGTCGATGGCGCCTTCGAGGCAGGCCAGCATCACCGGGCACTCTGCGCAGATGAGCTTGGCACGGGCGATGTCACCCAGGTCATCGGAGAAGAAGATGTTCGCCAGGGCGGCATCTTCCGTGCGGCAGCGGGCCTGGGCCCACACGTCCTCTTCGATGACCTCGTCGGGTTGTTGACTTCCTTCGTCGTCCAGTGTGGCCAACATGGTGTTCTGCCTTTCTGCGCCACCGCGGTGGCGGTGTGCAGTCGTCGTCATTGACGTCGGATCCCTCTCGGGGTTCGTGCTGCGGCAAAGAGAAAGGCCGCCGGCTGGTGCCGGCGGCCTTCGGAGACTCCTTCGCAGCGGTGTGCGTCAGTGCGAAGCGTCATCCTCCGGCAGCCGGTGGATCGGGGACACATGGAAGTTCGCCGGAATGGCAGCGAGGAGGTCCATGGCGCCCTGCGAGCGGTAGGTGGTGCGCTCGCGCACGAGGCCCTGCCAGCACGCGGCCGTACCCACCGACCCCATGGTCTTGGTGGTGGCGTCGAGGTGCTTCATGGCAGGCGTGCTCCGTGGGTGCCGGAGGCGTGGGCGGCCTCCGTGACGCAAGTATTGCGCCCGGCAATAGGATCACGTCGTTCTCGGATCCGTCAACCCATTTTCCCGACCGGTGGTGTGCAGTGCCCATGAGGAGAGACAACGCCGGTGACCACATGGTGCCCCTGCCGCCGTCGGGCCGGGTCTTCACCGAACGTCATCGGGTGCGGGTGGGCGACTGCGACCCGCAGGGATCGTGGCGATTCGACGGGCTGGCTCGCGCCGTGCAGGACTTGGCGGGCGACGACAGCGCCGACGCCGGGGTGGCCTCGCCCGGGTGGGTGGTGCGGCGCACGGTGGTGCAGACCCACCAGCCCGCCCGCTTCGGGGAGGAACTCGACCTGTCGACCTGGTGTGGTGGGTTGGGCCGTCGCTGGGCCGAACGACGTGTGCAGGTGGCCGGCTCCCGTGGGGCGGCGATCGACGTGGCCATGCTCTGGGTGCACGTCGATCCCTCGTCGGGCCGGCCCGTGCCGTTGACCGACGAGTTCCGCAGCCGCTTCGGTGAAGCGGCACAGGGTCGCGAGGTGACCGCCCGTCTCCGCCACGGTGACCCCCACGACATTGTCGGTGAGGCAACCGACGGAGCCGAGGTCCACGCGGCATCTGGGGGTTCGGAGGGGGCAGGCAGCGAGCACGGCGGGTTGGTCGAGCAGCGTCCCTGGCCGCTGCGGGCCACGGACCTCGACGTGTGGGGTCACGTCAACAACGCAGCGTCGTGGGCGGCGGTCGAGGAACTACTCGCTGACCGCTCGGTGGCCGAGCGATTCGAAGGGGGCGCCGGCCGTTCGGGACGTCGCGGGCGGGCCGAGATCGAGTACCGGGCGGCCATCGACCCCGGAGACGAACCGACACTGCGCTGGCAGGTGGCCGAGACGGCGGACGAACGGATCGGTGTGCGGTCGCTCGGGGTGTGGCTGTGTGTGCCCACGGCGGCCCGACCCCACGGCGAGGTGCGGGTGAGCGCTCGCCTGACCCCGGTGGTCGACGGGGACGGCTGACCCACCGGCCGCTCGGGTCGACGGTCGGTAGGCTGTGGTCATGCACGTCGATGCCACCGACGCCGCCCGGGCTGTCGTGCAGCGAGCACGCCAGGAACGGACCGGCGCCTTGTCCATCACCATCGGCACCGGGTGCTGCGAGTCCACGGCGCCGTTCCTCTACGAGGACTACTACCCGGGCCCCGACCAGGCGCAGGTGGGCGACGTCGACGGTGTGCCCGTGTTCGCGCCGGGCTACCTGCGCTCGATGTACCCCGACGACGACGGGGTCACCGTCGACGCTCTCGAGGTCGACGCCGAGTCGCTGTCGGTCGAGACGGCCTGGGGTTGGCGGCTGATCCTGCGGGGCCACGGCGTCGACACCGGACGGGAGGACGTGGTGTGCACCGTGGATGTGTCGGATCCCGACCGACCGGGCGCCCGGGTGCGTGGTGAACTGCCCGAGGCGCTGCAGCGCCTCGGTCGTATTCGCTGAGCGGTCGGTAGCCGGTCGGGCACCGGAGCCGACTGGTGGGGAGACTGCGTGCAGTGGGCCACCGATCCGGTGGTTGGTTGCGCGCGGTCGGGCACAGGAGCCGACTGGTGGGGAGACTGCGTGCAGTGGGCCACCGATCCGGTGGTTGGTTGCGCGCGGTCGGGTGGGAGGCCGGGGCGCCGCAACCGCCCCGGCGCTCAGGGTTGGCCGGCGGCGCGCCAGAGGAAGGCGGCGGTGGCTTGGCGGGTGACGTTGGCGGTGGGTCGGAAGGTGCCGTCGGGGTAGCCGGTGGTGATGTTGTTGTCGATCATCCAGGCGATGGCGTCGGCGAAGGGGTGGCTGGGGCCGACGTCGGTGAAGGTGGTGCCGGGGGTGGTGGTGGGTGTGGGTTGGCCGGCGGTGCGCCAGAGGAAGGCGGCGGTGGCTTGGCGGGTGACGTTGGCGGTGGGTCGGAAGGTGCCGTCGGGGTAGCCGGTGGTGATGTTGTTGTCGATCATCCAGGCGATGGCGTCGGCGAAGGGGTGGCTG
>JAFIEP010000098.1 GCA_020832495.1 Acidimicrobiia bacterium
ACGCCTGATCGTCATGATGTCCTCCCTTGGTTCGTGTCCAATGAACACCGGCACGCCCAGAGAGCAACGCACGATCAAGGCCACGGTCCCAAGGAAGACACGCGCCAACCGCGGCTCCCACTCATGTGCTGCAACCGGCTCAGACTGAAGCGCCCCGGGTTCGCTGGAGGCTCCAACCTTTGAGAAGGATGGAGCATGCCCAAGCAAGGGAAGTACCCCGATGAGCTCCGCGAGCGTGCGGTGCGGATGGTGCTGGACCACCAGCACGAGTACGGGTCGCAGTGGGAGGCGATCTGTTCGGTCGCCGAGAAGCTGGGACCGAAAGCCGAGACGGTGCGCTTGTGGGTGCGCCGAGCCGAGGTCGACCAGGGCCGGCGGCCCGGAGCGACCACCGAGGAACTCGCCGAGCTGAAGCGCCTCAAGCGCGAGAACGCTGAGCTTCGGCGGGCGAACGACATCTTGAAGGCCGCAGCGCATTTCTTCGGGGCGGAGCTCGACCGCCAGTCGAAGAAGTGATCCGGTTCATCGACGAGCACAAGGATCAGCGCAGCGGTGAGCTGCGCTGGGGAATCGAGCCGATCGCCACCACGTTGGGGATCGCCCCGTCGACCTACCACGCCGCCAAGAAGCGGCTGCCCTCGAAGCGGGCGCGACGAGACGCTGAGCTGCGTCCGCAGATCTTGCGGGTGTGGGAGCAGAACCTCGCCGTCTACGGCGCTGACAAGATCTGGGACCAGCTCAACAAGGACGGCATCGTCGTGGCCCGCTGCACCGTCGAACGGCTCATGCGCGACCTCGGCCTGCAGGGCTGTCGACGGGGCCGGATCTGGGTGCGCACCACCGAGGGCGACGATCGTCTCGACCGCCCGGCCGATCTCGTCGAGCGCAAGTTCCGCGCTCCTGCACCGAACCGGCTGTGGGTGGCCGACCTCACCTACGTCAAGACCCACTCGGGGTGGGTGTACGTGGCGTTCATCATCGACGTGTACTCCCGCATGATCGTTGGCTGGCAAGCCAGCCGATCGCTGCGCGCTGACCTGGCCATCGACGCCCTCGAGATGGCCGTCCACAACCGCCGTCGCGTCGGCGCCACGCTTGATGAGCTGATCCACCACAGCGACCGAGGCGTTCAATATCTGTGCGTGAAGTACTCCGAGCGGCTCGCCGCCAACGACATCGTCGCCTCGGTCGGGTCCAAGGGCGACTGCCTGTTAACCGGCCAATGCAAGTACACGATGGCAGCGTAGACACTGATTTGTTGGGTTTGGTGCTTGCCTTCTGGTTCGGGTGGGGTTACAGATGTAGCCATGTCTGATGGCGGGCTGACGCTTGAGGAGACGGAGTCGGGTTGGCGGCTCGCTGGGCCTGATGCGGGCGGGTTCGGGTTGGTGAACGAGTACTTGTCGTATCTGGCGGATCGGAATTACTCGCCGCGCACGATCCGCACCTACGGGTTTGGCCTGTTGGCGTTCTGCCGGTGGCTCGCCGACGAGGGTATTGACCTCGCCTCGGTGACGACCGACGTGTTGCTGCGGTTCCTGGCTGCGTGTCGAACCGAGCGGGTGGCGGGTCGTGCGGGCGGAGCGAACGTGGTCGGACTCGATGGCCGTCGAACGGACACGTTGTCGCCGGCGACGGTCAACATGCGGCTGGCAGCGATCTCGGGGTTGTTCTCGTTCCGGTCGATGCGTGACGCCGATCTTCCGAACCCGGTCCCCAAGGGTCGGGAAGCGAAGCGCCTGTCGGCGGGGGAACGGTCCGGGATGCTGGCCCATGTGTCGCGTGCGCCGAAGCGGCGGTCACCATTGCGGGTCCGCGACACGAAACGCCTCCCCAAGACGCTGGACCACCGCGAGGTCATCGAACTGTTGGAGAGCCTGCGCACGTGGCGAGACCGGGCCATCGCCGGGCTGATGGTGTTCTGCGGATTGCGGTCAGCAGAGGTCCTCGCCCTCGATGTCGGCGACGTCGACATCGGCGCCCGCTGGCTATTGGTGTCGGGCAAGGGCGGCAAGGAACGCCGGGTCCCGCTCGACATCGACGTGGCCGGGGTGATCCAGACCTACCTGCTTGCGGAGCGGCCGGACACGACGAGCACCCGGTTGTTCATCGTGGCCAAGGGTCCGACCCGCGGCCAGCCGCTGTCGCCGGCGGGGCTGCGACGGATCTTTCGCTATCACCGCGACCTGACCGGCATCACAGCTGCGCATCCGCACGCGTTGCGGCACACGTTCGGCTCCGCGCTGGCCGAGGCCGGTGTCGATCTGGCGGTGATGCAGGCCCTGTTGGGTCACGCCCACGTCGACACCACTGCCCGCTACATCCATCTGGCACCCACCCATGTGAAGGCCGAGTTCGATGCTGCCCGCGCCCGCCAACGCGCCAACGCCTGACATCTCGTCGGCCCCTTCGGCCGATGGCGTGTTGTCGGCGTGGCGGGCCAACCAGGCGGCGACCGGTCGCGGGAACCCGGCATCGGACTGGGCAGCACGATCGTTCCTGGCCCGTTGGCCACGCCCGCAGGACTGGGCCGATCAGCCGCTGGGCGCACGGTTGGACTTGGCGCCGTCGACGATGTCGCTGCTCATGTTCTTGATGATCCAGGGCTGGCTCCGCCCCGGCTGGGACTGGCTCGTCGCCAAGAAGCTCTCGAGCTTCTGGCGAGAAGTCGACGGCTCCCGACTCGAGGCCGACATGACCCGGTTCTGCGACACCGCAGTCGCGATCGGGTTCACCGAGATCCAGGCCAAGCGGGCCGCATCGCAATCGGTCGGCCGGCTCTTGATCCAGACCGGCCGCCCACTCGAATCACTCACCATCGGCGATCTCGACGAACTCGCTGCGGCATGCCGGGCCCGCGAAGCAGCGACCGGGCAGGGCTGGCGGCACTACCGGTCCGCGCTCGTGTGCGCCCACACCGTGCTGTTCCATCTCGACATCGTCGAGAAGCCACCCGAGCCAGCCCAGCAGCCTGACAGCTTCGAGGCCCGGCTGGCGGACTGCCACCCGAACCTTCGCCCGGCGTTCATCGCCTACCTGGAACGAAAGCTCGGGACCTGTCACCCCAAGACCGTGTCCAGCCTCGCGACCCGACTTGCTCACTTCGGCCGATTCCTCGCCGAGACCGACCCAGGTCTCGTCTCGCTCGCTGGGCTCGGTCGCCAACGCCACATCGAGCCCTACCTGAACTCGATCGCGCACACCGTCTCCGTCAAGACCGGCAGAGCGATCACGGTCGCGGACCAGGATCGCCGCATCCGCGCCGTCGGAAACATGCTCAACGAGATCACCGAGTGGGGATGGGACGACGCACCCACCCGGAAGCTGATCTTCCGCACCGACCATCCACGCAAGCCCAGGCCCTTGCCCCGCTACGTGCCCGTCGACGCCGACCGCCGACTCACGGCGGCGCTCGAAGCCTCCGACTACCGGCTCGCCGCCGACGCACTGTTGCTGGCCCGGGCCGTCGGGCTTCGCATCGGCGAGCTGCTCGATCTCGAACTCGACTGCGTGCACGAGATCTGCGGCCACGGCGCCTGGCTCAAGGTCCCACTCGGCAAGCTCGACACCGAACGCATGGTCCCCCTTGACGACGAGACCGTGACACTGATCGACCGGATCTGTCTGACCCGCTCCACGGGCAAGCCATTGCCCCACCCCCGCACCAGGCGACCGACCCAGTTCCTGTTCACCCACCACGGCCGACGCCTGTCCCAGTCAGCGGTCCGCAAAGAGCTCGCCCGCAGCGCCGACGCCGCCGGGATCGGCCACGTCACCCCACACCAGCTCCGCCACACCTACGCCACCGCGCTGGTCAACGCCGGCGTGTCGCTTCAGGCACTCATGGCCTTGCTCGGTCACGTGTCCGCCGAGATGAGCCTGCGCTACGCGCACCTCTTCGACTCCACCGTCCGCGCCGAATACGAACGAGCACTCAACCTGGCCAAGGACCACATCGGTGCCATGCCCACCCCCACCGGCCGACCGCGTATCCCCGTCACCCCCACCAACAGCTGCAGCGGCGACAACTGGCGTGACGCACCCGCGATCAAGTCCCGACTCGCCGGCGGCCACTGCCTCCGCTCCCCGGCCCAGGGCGCATGCCCCTACGCCAACATCTGCGAGCACTGCCCCAGCTTCCGAACAGACACTGCCTCGATCGCCGTGCTCGCCGCCCAGCGCGTCGACACCCGAGCCCTGGCCGCCGACGCCGAAGCTCGAGGCTGGATCGACGAAGCTGACCGACACCGTCGCCTCCTCGACCGGCTCGACACCCTCATCGCTCAAGCCGAGCCCGGATGACCACCAACCTCGAGACCGTCGAGGCCGCCTGCGCCCACCTCGCCGAGTCCGGCGGACCGATCACGTTCACCGCCGTCGCCGAACACACCGGCATCAGCCGCACCACCCTCTACCGCAACCCCCAACTCCGGGCCGTCATCGACGACCACCGCAGCCACAGCCACGACCGCCACACCCTCACCGGCCTCGCCGCCGAGATCGCCCACCTCCGCGCCGGCCTCGAAGCCCTCGCCGACCGAGTCCGCAACCAAGAAGAACGACTCCGACACCTCGAAGGCCGCAGCACCACCCGCCGACAAGCCAACTGACCCGCTCGAAACCCCGACCAGCAATCGCTTCAACCCGGGCCCAGATTGGCCGGTTAAAGCTTCGACAACGCGATGGCCGAGAGCTTCAACGGGCTCTACAAGTGGGAGCTCATCTACCCCAAGGGCCCGTGGCGGGGCCTCGACGACGTCGAGTTCGCCACCCTCGAGTACGTCGACTGGTTCAACCACCGGCGCCTCCACGGCGAGATCGAACCAGGTCCCGGCTACACGACCCCAGCAGCCTTCGAGACCGACCACTACCGTCAACCCGTCCCCACCCACCAGGGCGAGGACTCAACCACCTGAGCCTCTACCAAACCCGGGGCGCTTCACTCGGCCGCTCGCGTGAGGTCGGCGAGCACCTCACTGTCGTCGGGTTGCGCGGCTTCGAACTCCAAAGGCAGCACGGCTGCCAGCAGCAGTGTCCCCAGCGGCGCGAGCTGCTCCACCAGCGAAGCGGGCAGACCCTCGAGAATTGGCGGCTCCACAGGGTGCTCCTGGGGGCGGACCTGGCTCACCAACTCCGCCGTGGTGGACAACCGCTCGACGAGCTGGTTGGCGCGCTTCGTCATCTCTCGCCACCGCCGAGAGTTCGCATCGATCCCGGCTCGCTTCATCGACTTCCGGTACTGGGTCTCGTCGAGTTCGAACACCAGCCCCGGAACGCCCCGGCGCAGCTGCTCGATGCCCACGCGATGGTCCTCGATCAGTTCCGCCCACACCTGACGCTCCTCAGGCAGCTTGCTGGCACCGTAGGAGTCGAGAAGGAGATCATCATCGAGACGGCCGAGCGCCCTCGTCAGACGCCGCCGCGCCTTCGTCCACCCCGCCACCGGCGACGGCACCGACAGGTCCCGCGCCTGCTCCATCGCGTGCCACACGTCGTCATCGATCCCGTCGGGTTTCGTGAACGCATGACCAGTCGGCGACTTCCTACCTGTCGTGACCACGAACCACCAGTCGAGCACGCTCGCCACCACCGTGTTCGCCGGCATCCGCTCGATCACCCGCTGCGCCGCCTCGATCGCCGCCGCACCCTCAGGGTGATCAACCGCTGCCTCAACCAGCGGCACCAGCAGAACGAAGGACGCAAGACCGTCTCGATCCCCCACCACGTCGTCGCCGCGCACCACCGCCATCAGGTCTTCCACCGTCTGTCTCCTCTCGCCACCGGAGTCTTGCCAGTGTGTAGCGCATCGCTGTGACGGATGCTGGTGGAGCCGCATGGCCGTCCGAGCGTCGTCATCTGAGCGGGACTGGGAGGCGTGGTGGGCCTACAGGGGTCGTGCGGTGGCCGGAGCTGTGCCAAGGCTGGCCTGACGCTCGTCGACGGAGATAGGGGAGGCGCATGGTCGAGGGACCACGTCGGACGCAGTCTCCTTGGAGATCGTGAGGACGGCCGGAGGTCGAGCATCCGTCACACTGGTGCCCTACTGTTCCGTATCTCGCGTCGGGCGGATCGTGGAGCACGCAGTGGGCGTATTCAGTGGGATCTTTTGGAAGTGGCTGAGCGATGTCGAGGGTTTCCCACGAGAGGATTGGGAGGCGGTAGGGATCTACAGCGTGGCTCAGATCGAGGCTTGGAAGATGGTCGGTGCGTCGGCACCTTCAGAGGTTGATTGGTGCCTCCGACATGTCGGGAGCCTTGCACAGGCGCAAGCGTGGAAATCGCGTGGGGTTTGGTTCACCGATGTCGCCCGGTGGAAGCAGGTGACGAGTGGCTTCGCGGAGGTGGACAGCTGGCGAGTTCTGGGCATCACGCTCCCCACACAAGTCGAGGAGTGGAAGGCGACGTGTGGCGACATCGAGGAGGTTGCCCGTTGGCAACGTCTCGACGTAGAGGCCGCCGAAGTACCGAAGTGGCAGGCGCTCGGCGTCTACTCGACGGCTAGGCGGACATGGGAACGTCTCGGTATCCATGACCTCAAAGAAGTAGCAGAGTGGACATCCAGGGACATGAGTCCCGCGGTCGCTCGACTCTGGATACGAGTGGGGATAGGCGCTGCTGAGGCGGGGGAGTGGAACGCCGTCGGGATGAATGAGCGTGTGTCGCGTCGTTGGCGAAGAGCCTGTATCGCTCCGCAGGCAGCGCGCGAATGGCAGGAGGCTGGGTGCAACCCGCGTCGTGCGAAGGCGTGGGGGGCGGCTGGTTTCGGACCGGCGGACGCAGCCTCTTGGCTGGCTGCAGGGAAACGCGTGAAGGCCGCCGCGGTTTGGCTCGAGGCGGGAGTAGCTGTTGAGAGCGAGGCGACGGCGTGGACGTCAGTAGCTGGTGGGCCGACGGCCGCTGCGGCTTGGTTGCGTATCGGCGTTACCTCACCAGACGAGGCCCGCCAGTGGGCAGCACTGTTCGAAGGACCCGATGCGGCAGATGAGTGGGTCCGGACGGGCCTCACTGCTCCCGACGCTCATCACTGGGCAACGTGCGGTCTCAGTGACGATTGGACGCCGATCGGCGATCCAGCTGTCGCAATCGCATGGAAGCAAGCCGGCTTTGGCCCGTCGAACTACGACTCCTGGAGCGGAATCTGCGGTGATCCAGAGACAGCGGCAGAGTGGCGTCGCGTATCCGGTGACTCGATCGATGTCGCCAAGGCCTGGAAGACGGCTGGAGCGTTGTTGCCTGGGACGGTCGAGGCGTTGCGAGACGCTGGTCTGGATGCGAACGAACTCGCTGGATGGGGCCGTCTCGGGGCTAGTGAGCCCACCAACGTTCTTGGTTGGCGGGCTCTATGGTCGATCTCCGAAGCGTCGACATGGGTCACCGGGCTCGGGCTATCCGTCGACGTTGCGTACGCGTGGTTCGAGCATTGCCACGGCGACTTGCGAAGCGCTCAAGGGTGGCGGGACCTCGGAGTCCCGACCCCCTCCGACGCAGCTGGCTGGACGGCTTGTGGATTTGAACTCGACGAGGTTCGGTCCTGGTGTGCGGCCGGGGTGTCATCGGTCGACGTCGCCGCCAGCTGGTCGGAGGCACGTTTCTCCGCCGTCGATGTTGCTGCGTGGGCTGCAGTAGGGGTCAGCGACGTGGTTGCGGCGAGCGAGTTGCGCGACCTAGACCTTGAGCCGGCGGCCGTCAAGAAGTGGCGCGACCTCGGTGCGACGGTCGCAGACGTGGCGATGTGGGCAAGCTGCTGGGACGAGGACACGGCCCAGTCATGGATGACGCTCGTGCCAGGGTGCGACCTTGTGCGCGCCTGGGATTGGCGCACGTTGACGGAGGGTCGATTCGATCTCGCTCAGCGCAGTACGAAGCTCGGCCTCACCGCTGCGACGGACTTGGAAGCGATCGCAGCAACGTCGAATGCTGCGTCGATCGAGGAGGCGCTAGCTCTGATCGACGAGTTTGCCGAAAACGGAGTCAAGGTAACGGAGGTGAAACGCTGGCTCGGACGATTCGCCCCTTCCGACGCGCTTGCCTGGGCCGCAGCCGGCTTTGGTAGCGCTGACGATGCAGCCGAGTGGGCCAATTGTGGCTTCGCTGCAGGTGCAGCGGCGGGTTGGGCAAAGGTTGAATCCAGACCTCCTGATGTAGAGAGATCTTCTTTTCGGGGTCAGGGGTGGGGTTTGGTGGTGTAGACCACGGTGAGCTTGGTAAC
>JAFIEP010000116.1 GCA_020832495.1 Acidimicrobiia bacterium
CCGTCCAGTCGGTTCGCCACACCGTACGATCACGTCCGGCGGGTGTTCGAACAGGTGGTGGAGCACGGTCGCTTCACCTACCCGGCGCTCGGCATCACCGGCGAAGGCCTCACCGTCGAGCAGGCGGAACGGCTGGGGATCAGCCGCGGCACCGGCGTCCGCATCGACAATGCCGAGGAGGGCAGCCCCGCTCGCCAGGCCGGGCTGCGCGACGGCGACGTCATCTTGGAGTTCGGTCGCCAACCGGTCTCCAGCCTCAACGACCTGCTCACCGAGCTGCGCCGCTACGACCCCGGTGACGTGGTGTTCATCTCCTACCTCCGCAACGGCGAGGAAGAGTTGGGCGCGGCGTGGCTGACCGAGGACCCGGCGCTGCCCTGACCGACCGGGCTGCGCTCCCGTCCTCGAGGCCGGGCACGTTCAGCGACGGCGGCGCAGCACCTGCCACACCGCCACCCCCGCCGCCGCCACGACGCCCGCCACCGCAGCGAAGGGGAGCACCTGCCGCTGCGCCGGCGTGAGTCGGGCCAACGGGCCGCCGGCATCGGCCAGCACGTAGGCCTCGGCGTTGGAGTGTCGGGGCTCCCAACCGAGCGACCGCAGGCGATCGTTGGACACCACGCACGGCTGGCTGGTGACGGCCAGCGCCAGCCGGGCGGTATCGGTACTCCCGGCGGTGGCCGCGGCCTGGGCCACGACCGCCTGCTCCCCCACCTTGCCGGGCAACGGCACCCGCCGCACCGGACCGGCCAGGGCAACCAGCTCGTCGTGGGAGAGCCAGCCATCGGGCGCCACGTTGTACGCCCCGTCGGGTCGCTGTTCGCACGCGACCACCACGGCGGAGGCGGCGTCGTCGAGGTGGAGGAACTGCACCGGAGCGCACGCCTCCAGCGAGGCCGCCCCGAGGGGCGCCCAGCCCGACCCGCGGAACCAGGAGCCGCTGGCCTCACCGACTGTCACCACCGGGCGCAGCACGGTGAGGGACCGACCCGATGCGCCGGCCCAACGCCGACCAGCGGCCTCGGCGGCCGCCTTGGCCGCCACGAAGGCCACCTCGGTCGGAGGGCGGACCGGTGCAGCCTCGGTGAGCGGCACGGGGTGGTCGGACCGCAGCCCGTAGACGTAGGCCGACGACAGCAGGACCACATGGGCGACCCCCAGACGGTCGGCCAGGGCGAAGGGTGCGGTGGGCGCCACCCCCGTGGCGTCGGCGGTTCCGGTGCCGTCGGGACCAGGGGCCTCCTCCCCGATCGGCGACAACCAGACCAGCACCTCCGCCACCTGGTGGCCCGCTGTATCGCCGCGCTCGGTGCCCGTGGCGTCCACCACCGCCGCGTCCAGGTCGGCCGCAGCCAGCGCGGCCATCACCCGCCGACCCAGCAGACCTGCTGCTCCTGCCACCGCGAGACCCATCAGCTGTCCATCATTGCCCCCCGGGGCGGTGGGCGGACAACCCACTCAGCCTGCCGGGGCGTCGAAGGAGGCGCTGCGCCCTAGCATGGCAGCGTGAGTCCTGCCGGCGACGTCCCTGATCAACCCGACAACGACCCGTTCAAGGGCGTCCCCATCTTCGGCGACCTGGCCAAGATGCTCTCGCAGCAGGGCGGCATGGGTTGGCAGGCCGCCCAGCAGTTCGCCGTCGGCATCGCCACCGGGGGCGCGTCGGAAGCCAACGTCGAGCCAACTGAGCGCATCCGCATCGACCAGCTCGCCCGAGCCGCCGAGGTCCAGGTCAGTGGACTCACCGGGCTCACCCTGCCCACCGCTCGTGGGTCGTCGATCGAGCCGGTGACCCGCACGACGTGGACGGTGCGCACCCTGGCCGACTACCGACCCATGTTCGAGCTGCTGGCTGGCTCGCTCGACACGCCGGGCGACGCCGGGCCCGAGTTCCCCTCCGACGATCCGTTCGCCCAGATGATGGGTCCGCTCATGGAGATGATCGGACCGATGATGATGGCCATGAGCGCCGGCAGCATGGTCGGCCACTTGGCCCAGCGGGCCTTCGGGTCCTACGTGCTGCCCTTCCCCCGCCCCGAGACCACGCCGCTCATGGTGGTGCCGTCGGCCATCGACGACTTCGGCGAAGCCTGGAGCCTGCCCGGCGACGACCTGCGACTGTGGGTCTGCGCCCACGAACTGGCCCAACACGCCGTGCTGCACGTGCCCCATGTCCGGGCCCGGCTCCGCAGCCTCCTGGACCGTTATCTCGACGGCTTCACGTCGGCGGGACCCGACCTCGAGCAACGGCTGGGGGCGCTCGACCCCACGTCGCTGAGTGACCCCGACGCCATCGGTAAGGCGCTGGGCGATCCCGAGGTGCTGCTGGGCGCCATCCGCTCTCCGGCGCAAGAGGCGCTGCTGCCCGAACTGCACGCCATCGTGGCCGTCGTCCTCGGCACCACCGACCACGTGGTCGACCGTGTCAGCAGTGGGCTCATGGCCAGCGGCGGCCAGCTCGGTGAGGCCCTTCGCCGCCGGCGGGTCGAGGCCAGCGACGCCGACCGGTTCGTCGAGCGCCTGTTCGGCCTCGAGCTGACCCAAGCCGCCTACGACCGGGCGCGGGCGTTCGTCGACGGCGTCGTCGAACGGGGCGGCGAGGACGCACTCGCCCGGCTGTGGGTCTCCGAGCGAGAGTTGCCAACCCCGCCCGAGATCGACGCCCCCGGGCTGTGGCTGGCCCGCATCGACCTGCCCGAGTGAGCGCCTTCAGGCCTCGAAACCCGGCAATGGTGGGGTGACACCCTCGTCGGGCTCGCTCGTGGAGGTGCGGCGTTCGGCGGTGCCGTCGTGCTCCGGCGTCTGCTGATCGGCGCTGGGGCCTGCGCGTCCCAGGAGCAGCACGTCCGACCGTCCGGCGCCGGCCTCGACACCCGACGAGGCCGGTGAGGCCGGCGGTCCGTCGGGGGCCGCCGGGGCGTCGTCAGCCAGAGGTGCCGCCTCGTCTGTGGCAACCGGCGTCTCGTCGTCGTCGAAGATCGTGGTCGGCGGTGGCGGTGGTTCGGGGCGTGCCACGGCGGACAACGCCGGCGGCAGCGTGCCCGCCGGCCCCCACACCGAGGGATCGGAGCGCCCGGGGATGGCCCTGGTCGGTTCGGACCGTGGCGTACGCCCTCGCCGCCGGCGCCGGGCACCCGTCGACGGCCGCCCTGGTGGCGTGGGCGGGGTCGCATCGTGTGATCGAGGCCCCTTCTCGTCGGCCCGGGCCTCGTCGACGGCGCGGCGCAGCTCACCGCGGCGCATCCGGGCAGTGACCGAGGCGGCGGCGTCGGGGAGGCTCACGTTCGGGCGGGGCACCTTGATCAGCCGGTGGTCGTCACCGCGGGCAGCCCGCTTGCGGCCGATGCTGTAGGACACCAGGGCGAACGTGGCCAGTGCCGAGATGCCGACGAAGGACAGCTCGAGGGGCACCCCGATGGCGGTGGGGACGAGACCGCCGAGCACCCACACCAGCTGGAAGCGGGCCTCGAAGCGGGCGAAGGTGCGACCCCGGTTGGCGTCGGGCGCGTCGCGCTGCACGATGGCGTCGAACGCCTGCTTGCCGATGCTCGACGCCAGCCCCACGAACAGCGAGGCCACACCGGCCCCGACCAGCACCCCGACGCTGCCCGTGGTGCTGACCACCGCCGCGCAGACCAGTCCAGCCCCGATGATGAGGCTCAGCGCGGCCATGACGATGTGTTCTTCGCCCAGGCGACGCCGCAGGCTGGGCGCGGTCACTGCCCCGCCGACGAACCCGAGCTGGGCGAGGACGGCGGCCACACCCAACAGCACCGGCAGGTCGTTGTCCTTCGAGTAGAAGGCCAACAGGAAGAGCAGGAACCCGGCGATGGCGCGGATGAGCCCCATCGACGAGGCCGCCAGGATGATGCCGATGCTGCGCAGTTCACGGCGCTCTGCTTCCTCGACCGGTTCGTCGGCGATGCGCACCTTGGGCATCTGGGTGGCCAGGAACCCGCTGGCTGCGAAGGTGATGGCCGCCAACGCCAGCACCCACGACGGGCCGCCAAGCCACAAGAGCAGCCCCGCAGGCGCGGCGGCCACCGCGGCGGACAGGCCGCCGAGGAGGCTGAGCTTGGCGTTGGCCTGGACCAGTTCCTCGTCGCTGCGCACCGTGGTGGGCACCACAGCGCCCCGGGCGATGTTGTAGCCACGCGACATCACCAGCACCAGCAGGCCTTCGGGGAAGAACAACCAACTGTCGGCGTGGCGGATGAGCAGGACGCACAGCACCGCCCGAGCCACGGCCAGGGCGATGATCATCCATCGACGTCCGCCCTTGGCCCGGTCGAGCAGGGGGCCGATGATCGGCGCGGCGAGGGCAAACGGCGCGATGGTGAAGACCAACAGCAGGGCCGTGCGCTCGCGGGCCTCGTCGAGGTTGGTGACCGAGAAGAAGACCGTACCGGCCATGGCCAGGGCGAACATGGCATCGGCACCGACGTTGGTGGCGTGGGTGCGAGCCAGGCGCGTGAACGCGGTGGGAGCCCACGGCTTGCGGGGATCGCGGGATCCCGAGGGGCTCGCCACCGGTGCGGTCACCGCGCCCATGCTACGGCGCACCAGGGTGGCTCGATGGGCGCCGGGGACACATTTCGGGAGGGCATCACCGCAGCGTGGTCTCCCGCGTCGTGGTGCGGTCCTCAGCCCTTCGGGGCGTCGTACTTGTAGCCGAGCCCACGGATGGTGACGATGCGCGTGGGGTTCGCCGGGTCCTCCTCGACCTTGGAACGCAGGCGTTTCACGTGGACATCGAGCGTCTTGGTGTCGCCCACGTAGTCCGATCCCCACACCCGGTCGATGAGCGTGTCGCGGGTGAGCACCCGGCCGGCGTTCTCGAGCAGCAACGCCAGCAGCTCGAACTCCTTGAGCGGGAGGCGCACCGGCTCACCCCGCACCGTCACCTCGTGGCGCTGGTGGTCGACCATGACGTCACCGACCACCACGACGTCGTCGTCGGGTTCGTCCCCCGCCGCCGCCGGTTCGCCGACGCCGCGGCGGCGCAGCACCGCACGCATACGGGCGACGAGTTCCCGCAGGCGGTAGGGCTTGGTGACGTAGTCGTCGGCACCCACCTCGAGACCGACGACGGTGTCGATCTCGGCCCCCTTGGCGGTGACCATGATGATCGGCACCGGCGAACGCGCCCGCAGTTCACGGCAGACGTCGAGCCCCGACACCTTGGGGAGCATGACGTCGAGGAGCACCAGGTCGGGCGCCACCGCGTCGAAACAGTCGAGCGCCTCGGCGCCGTCGCGGGCCACGGCCACGTCGAAGCCTTCGCGCTTGAGGCCCACGGTGAGCGCCTCGATGAACGAGTCCTCGTCTTCGACCACGAGCACCGAGGTCGCCTTGGTTGTCATCTCTGGTCCTTTGTCTGCAGATGTCTGTGGGAGTCGTGCGGGAGTGATCGTGGAATCGGAGGTCGGCGAGCGAGGTCAGCTCGCCTGGGCACGCCCTTCGGCCTCGTCGGTGACCGCCACCGGGCCCGAGGCGGAGGGCAGCAACAGTTCGAAACGTGAGCCTTCGCCGAGGCGGGACTCGACGCGCACGTCGCCGTCGTGGTTGGCCGCCACGTGGCGCACGATGGCCAAACCCAAGCCAGTGCCACCCGTCTGACGGGATCGAGCGTGGTCCACCCGGTAGAAGCGCTCGAAGACTCGCTCGATGTCGCGGGCCGGAATGCCGACGCCGTCGTCCTCCACCACGATCCCCACGCTGCGACCGTCCGTCTCGGCGAGCAGCCGCACCTCGCTGTCGTCGTCGGAGTACTTCACGGCGTTGTCGAGGAGGTTGTAGATGGCACTCACGAGTTGTCGCCGCTCGGCCACCACTGCCAGCCGCCGTGACGGCTCCGCCACCTCGACGACGATGCCACGTTGCTCGGCAGCCGGTCGGATGCGGCCGGCGGCCTCGGCCATGGCAGCGCCCACCTCCACCAACTCGCGCTGGGTCGCCTCTTCGGTCTCGATGCGGCTCAGCACCAGCAGGTCCTCGATGGTACGTGCCACCCTGGAGGCCTCGGTGACCATGCGCGAGGCCAGCCGGTTGGCCACCTCGACGTCGTCCTCGGCCAACAGGGTCTCGGCCAGCAGACTGAGCGCCCCGATCGGGGTCTTCAACTCGTGGCTGATGTTGGCCACGAAGTCGCGCCGGACCTCTTCGAGCCGACGTCGCTCGGTCATGTCCTCGATCAGCGCAAGGGCCCCGACGAGCGTCGTGCCGCTGCTCAACGGAACAGCCCGGACCGCCACGGTGCGCCGCGGCGGTCCGAACAGCTCGAGCGTCCGCTCGCTGCCCAACCCGGCAGTGGCGTCCTCGATGAGCTCCCCCAGCGCCGCTTCGACGAGTGCATCGCCGTGGCGGGCCTCGCGGTAGGTGGCGGCGGCTGGGTTCCGGAACACCTCGGTCCCGTGCTCGTCGACGATCAGCAGCGCCTCGGGGACGGCGTCGAGCGCGGCGGCCAACCTGGTCCGCAACGAGCGTTCGTGCGCCACGGTGGCGGTCACCTCGGCCACCACCGCCTCGAACGCCTCGTCCGGCTCGGCCACCGCAGTGTCGGCCACCGCCGGGTGATCGGGCGCCGGCGTGCTCGACGGGCCCGACGAAGTGGCGACGTCGACCAGCGGCTCGACGTCGGCTGCGCCCGTCAGATCGCCCGCAGACCCGGCCGAGCGGCCGAGGGCCTCGGTCAACTCGACCACCCTGGCGGCCAGTTCCCGGTGACGACGTCGTTCGGCGGCAATGGCCACCACTGCCACGACAGCAACGAGGGAGGCGGCTCCGAGTGCGGCTACCAGTTCGGTCACTGCGGTGCCCCCGACTCGTCCCCGAAGTGCAGCGCGTGCTCTGCCTGCTTCGCCCGCGCCTCGAGGCGCGCCGCGCCGGCGTGCTCGGGCAACCAGCCGGTCACCATGTACTGCACCCGGTTCCCGATGTTCACCGCGTGGTCGCCCACCCGCTCGTAGTAGCGGCCGATGAGCGCCAACTGCACCGCCGGCTGCAGTTCGAGCCCGTCGCCGTGGCGGGCCTCGAAGATGGCCTGGATGAAGTCGGCGTGGATCTCGTCGAGGCGGTCGTCGAGGTCGTCGAGCGCAGCCGCCAGCCCGGCGTTGCCCTCGGCGTAGGCATCGATGGCCAGCTTGAAGAGCCGAGCGGCCTCCTCGCCCATGCGTTCGATGAGACCTCGGAGCTTCGGGTCCAGCTCGGCGTCGTAGATGCGCCGTGCTGCCTTGGCCACGTTCACCATGAGGTCGCCACTTCGTTCGATCTCACCGACCAGCTTCATGGCGGTGATGATCGAGCGCAGATCGGACGCCACCGGCTGCTGGAGGGCGAGCACCTGATAGCAGTGCTCCTCGATCTCGAGCGACAACACGTCGAGGTGGTCGTCGTCCTCGATCACCGCCTGGGCGGCGCCGAGGTCGGCGGTGAGCAGGACCTCCGTGCTGCGGGGGATCAGCTCGGTGACCATGGCCGCCAGTCGGACGATCTCGGCCCGGATGCGATCGAGGTCCTGGTGGAAGGTCGAGTGGCGTTCGGGCACGTCAGTGGCTCCTGGCAGCTCGGGCGCGCTGGATCGCAGCGCTGGGATCGTGCGGTCGTCAGGTGACGCCATGATCCCACGCACGGCTTCCCTCACCGCACCTCGGCGGCGAGGTGACGTGGATCCCCGGTGAGCAGGTACCGCATTCGTGCCCCGAGGACCACGGTGTGGTCGGCGATGCGGTCGAGCGACTTCGCCGCCGTGGTCACCCGCAGGGCAATGGGCACGGCTCCGTCGCCCTCGAGGCGGAGCACGCGTTCGGTGAGCTGTTCCTGGGACAGCTCCAGCGAACACGACGGGCGGGTGACCGAGGTGGCCAACTCGACGTCCTGGGTGGCCCATGCCCGCAGGGCCGTGCGGTAGCGGTCGAGCGTGTCGTCGGCCATCACGACCAGCACGTCGTGGCATCGGGCGTCGGCGGTCAGCAGATGGTGATCGGGCGCCATCTTGGCCACCCGTAGGGCCAGGTCGCCGATCCGCTCGAACTCCCCGGTGATGCGCACCACCGAGACGACGAGACGCAGGTCGGAGGCCACGGGGGCCTCCCGGGCGAGCATCAGATAGCAGCGCTCGGTGAGCGACACCATCATGGCGTCGATCTCGTCGTCGGCGGCGAGCGCCGCCTCGGCGGCGGCAGATGAACCGGTCACGAGGACGTCGCGCATGCGCTCGAGGTTCTCGTCGACGCGCACCCCCATCAGCTCCACCTGGAGGCGCAGCTGTTCGAGCTCGTCGGAGTACAGAGCCCGAGCCGGCGGGCCGCCGTCAGCCGAATCGGCCGGTGACATACTGCTCGGTGCGCTCGTCGGAGGGGTTCGAGAAGATCGTCTCGGTGTCGTCGAGCTCGACGAGGAGCCCGGTGCGAGTGTCGCTGTCGGGGTTGACCTCGGTGGTGAAGAATCCCGTGCGGTCCGACACACGGGCAGCCTGTTGCATGTTGTGCGTCACGATGATGATCGTGAACTGCTTCTTCAGCTCCAGCATGAGGTCCTCGATGCGGGCCGTGGCGATCGGGTCCAGCGCCGAGCACGGCTCGTCCATCAGCAACACCTCCGGGTGCATGGCGATCGCCCGGGCGATGCACAGCCGCTGCTGTTGGCCGCCCGAGATCCCGAGCCCGGAGACCTTGAGGCGATCCTTCACCTCGTCCCAGAGTGCGGCTCGCCGCAACGCATCCTCGACCAACTCGTCGGTGTCGCTCTTGCCCTTCACCCGCCCGGCGGCCTTGGGGCCGAAGGCCACGTTGTCGTAGATCGACTTGGGGAAGGGATTCGGCTTCTGGAACACCATGCCGACCTTGCGACGCACCTCGACGGGGTCGACCCCCGTGGCGTAGAGGTCCCACCCGTGGTAACGGATGCTGCCGTCGACCCTGGCCGTGGGCACCATGTCGTTCATCCGGTTGAAGCAGCGCAGCACAGTGGACTTCCCACAGCCGGAAGGCCCGATGAACGCCGTGATGTCGTTCTTGAAGATGTGGGCGTCGACGTTCCGCACCGCCCGGAACGAGCCGTAGTAGACGTCGAGGTCCTCGACGTCGAAGACCACCTCCGTCGACCTGGTGCCATCGTCGGGACGCTTGGTCGCCGTCACCATGGGATCAGCCATCGTTGCGGTGTCGTCGGTCATCGGTTCGCTCCTCGTGGCGGTCGGTCGCGGTGATCGGTCGTGCGGGCGCTCACGAGATGCCGCCCGGGGTGACCCGGCTCTTCGAAGCGATGAAGCGAGCAAGTATCGTCAGGATCAGCACGAGACCGATGAGCAGTAGTGCCCCGCCCCAGGCGCGCTCGATGCCTCCGGGGAAGGGCTGGCTGGCGCCGCGGTAGATGAGCATGGGCAGCGCGGCCTGGCCCGTGCCGTCCTGGAGGGCAAGGGTGATCTGCCGTGCACCGAACGCAGTGAGGATGATGGGCGCGGTCTCGCCCGCAGCCCGGGCCACCGCCAGCATGCAGCCGGTGGCCACACCGGGCAGGGCAGCGGGGAGTACCACCTTGAACACCGTCTGCCAGTGCCGCGCCCCGAGGGCATAGCTGTTCTCCCGCAGTTCGGTGGGCACCAGCTTGAGGATCTCCTCCGACGAGCGCACCACGATGGGCAGCATGAGGATGGCCAGGGCGATCCCACCCATCAGCGTGCCGAACCCGAAGTAGGGCTGCACGAGGAGCGCGTAGACGAAGAGGCCGACGAAGATCGACGGGATGCCGGTCATCACGTCGGTGAAGAATCGCACCGCAGCGGCGAAGCGGCCCTTGCCGTATTCCACAAGGTAGAGCGCGGTGATCACACCGAGCGGCACCGACATGAGCGCCGCCAAACCCACCATGTAGAGGGTGCCGATGAGGCCATGGACGTAGCCGCCCCCGGACGCCCGGTAGGACAGCGGCTCCACCTCGGTGAAGAACTCGAGGTTGATGGCCTGGAAGCCCTTGACGAGGACCTGCCAGACGATGAGCAGCAGCGGGATGATGGCCACCGCCAGTGCGGCGGCCAGCGCAATCGACACCGCTCGGTCGATGGTCTCGCGTCGCTTGGCGTTCGGGGTCTTCTCGCTGAGCGGTCGACGGGTGGGACCGGCTGGACCCCCGTCGGGTTTCGTGGCGGTGGTGGTGTCGGTCATACCGTGGCGTCTCCGGTGATCCGTCCGATCCGCCAGACCAGCAGGCGGGCCAGGATGTTCACGATCATGGTGATGAAGAAGAGGGTCACGCCGATGGCGAAGAGCGCCCAGATGGCCTCGGGGGCACCGTCGGCGAAGGTGTTGAAGATGACTGCCGCCATCGAGTCACCCGGGAAGAGGAGGCTGGTGCCCACCCGCTGGCTGGCGCCGATGAGCATGGCCACCGCCACCGTCTCGCCGAGAGCACGTCCCAGGCCCAACATGGTGCCGCCGACCACGCCAGGCACGCTGCGGGCCAACACCACCTTGCGGATGACCTCCCAGCGGGTGGCGCCGAGGCCGTAGGCCGCCTGCTTCTCGCCCTCGGGGGCCAACATGAAGACCTCCCGGCAGATGGCCGTGATGATGGGCAGGATCATGATGGCCAGCACCACGCCCGCGGCGAAGTAGCTGACGCCGAAGACCGGCCCCTCGAACAGGATGCTGAAGGGCGGGAAGCTCTGCCCCAGCGTGTCCTCGAGGAAGTTCATGACCGGGCGCAGGACGTTCGGCAGGAACCAGAGCAGGCCCCACAGGCCGAAGATGATGCTGGGCACCGAGGCCAGCATCTCGACCAGGTACGAACCCGGTCGGGCGATGCGTGGTGGCGCCAACTGGGTGAGGTACAGCGCCGTGCAGATGGCCAGGGGCAGGGCGATGATGATGGCCAGTGCCGAGCTGACCAACGTGCCATAGATGAACGGCCAGGCACCGTAGGTGCCGGTCACCTCGCTGCGAGAGGGCCCGACGCTCCACAAGGTGCCGGTGAAGAAGTCGAGGCCTTCGGAGGCGAAGACCGGCCACGCCGCCCAGGTGGTGCGCAGCACCATCAGGGCCAAGATGGCGAGCACCAGCACGCCGGACGAGCGCAGGACCCAGCGGAAGATCGGGTCTACCTTGCCCCCCCGCTCGGTCGACTTGAACGGGTTGACCGGATCGCGTTCGCTGGTCGGGGTGTCGACGACGGTCATGGCATCCTCATTCCAACGTCCTCATTCCAACGTCCTCATTGCAGCCAGCGTCCTCATTGGGAAGGTTCGGTCAGCGGGGGACACCAGACGAGGCGCCCTCCCGGGAGGGAGTCGGCCCGGTGACGGCGCTAACGCCGTCACCGGGCCGTCACCTCAGTTCTGCGAGTTGATCTTGTCGATCTGTTCGAGAGCCAGATCGATCACCGGGCCGGTCAGGGGGGCGTAGACCAGGTCTTCGGCGATCGGAGCACCCTCGGTCACTGCCCAGGTCCAGAAGGCCTTCAGCAGTTCCTCGGTGTTCTCGTCGTAGCCGCACTCCCAGGCCAGCACCCAGTTGGTGCCCACGATCGGGAAGGCGTCGGCGCCGACGTTGAGGATGTCGAAGCGCAGATCCTCTGGCAGCTCGTCAACGATCGCTGCCGGGGCAGCCGCCACCGTCTCGACGGTCGGGGCCACCGCATTGCCGTCGGCGTTGATCTGCGAGGCCACCGGGATGTCGTTCTCGACGGCATAGGCGAAGCTGACGTAGCCGATGCCACCCGGGTTCTGCTGCACGCCAGCGGTCACGCCTTCGTTGCCGGCGCCACCGACGGTGCCGGCGGCCCAGTTGATCTCGGAGCCGAAGCCGTACTCGTCGTCCCACGACTCGACCTCGTCGGACAGGTAGCGGGTGAAGATGTAGGTCGTGCCCGAGCCGTCGGAGCGGTGCACGGGGATCATGTCGACGTCGGGCAGGTCGAGGTCCGGGTTGAGCGCGGCGATGGCCGGGTCGTTCCAGTTGGTGATGTCGCGAGCGAAGATGGCGGCTGTGGTCTCGGCGTCGAGCACGAGTTCCTCACCCTCGATCTGGGGCAGGTTGTAGGCCACGGTCACCGACCCGAAGACCACGGGAATGTGGATTGACGCACAGCCGCGGATCTCCTCCGCCTCCTCGACCTCTTCATCGGTCAGGTAGCGCTCGGTCGAACCGAAGTCGACGGTCTCGGAGAGGAACTGCTCGATGCCACCACCCGAGCCCACGCTCTGGTAGTTGATGTCGACCTCGGGCTCGATCTCCTGGTAGGCACCGAGCCACTCGAGGAACAGCGGGGTGGGGAAGGTGGCGCCGGCGCCGAGCAGCGTGCCGCTCAGATCCTGGGTCTCTCCGCCCACGGTCGGCGTGGACGAGCCGTTCTCGTCGTCGCCGTTGCCGTTGCCGGCGTCATCACCGCCGCAGGCGGCTGCGATCAGGCCGACGGCGAGCAGCGGCGCTGCCCAACGAGCGCGCCGTCTGGTGCGCGTAACGGTGGTGGTCATGAAGTGTGTTCTCCTTGATTGGAAGGGCCGTTCCCGGCATGTGTTGCACCACGTCCGACCTTCCCCAGCGGGACGCGGCTCCCCGTTCGATCGGGGTCGACCACCGGCGGGCGGTGGGCGATCACCGCGACGAACCGTTCGGTCACCCGAACCGGCCCGTCACGTAGGCTTCGGTCCTCGAATCGTTGGCGTTCGAGAAGATGGTCACCGTCTCGTCGAACTCCACGAGCTCGCCGGCGGGGTCGCCCCCGTCGTCCGCGCCGCCGGACACGCTGAAGAAGGCCGTGCGATCCGAGACCCGAGCGGCCTGCTGCATGTTGTGGGTGACGACGATGATCGTGTAGCGCGTGCTCAACTCGCGCATGAGGTCTTCGATGCGCATGGTGGCGATCGGGTCGAGGGCCGAACAGGGTTCGTCCATGAGGACCACGTCAGGGTCGGTGGCCAGGGCGCGAGCGATGCAGAGCCGCTGCTGCTGGCCACCCGACAGAGCGAAAGCGTTCTTGGTCAGCTGGTCCTTGACCTCGTCCCACAGCACCGCACGCCGAAGCGACTTCTCGACGACCTCGTCGAGCTCTGGGCCCTTTTTCATGCCGTTGAGCCGGGGACCGAAGGAAACATTCGAGTAGATCGTGTCCTTGAACGGATTCGGGCGTTGGAACACCATGCCGATGCGCCGGCGCACCTCGACCGGATCGACGTCAGAGGCGTAGAGGTCTTCGCCGTGATAGAAGAGCGACCCTTCGACAGCACAGCCCCGGATGAGATCGTTCATGCGGTTGAGACAACGGAGGAGCGTCGACTTGCCGCAACCGCTGGGTCCGATGAGCGCCGTGATTCCCCCGGCGGGAATGACCATCGACACGTTCCGCAGGGCATCCCGACCCGAGTAGCGAACACTGAGATCGTCGATGACGAACACGTCCTCATGGCTGGCCGGCACGGTCGACGGACGACGCTCATGCTCCGCGTCGCTCAGGTCGACGACCGGACGGTCGGTGGCGATGCCTTGCTCGGACAGTGGGATCAGCCTCCTCGACTCATCTCTGACGGCTGCGGCCGCCCGCGCTGGCGCACCACCAGCGATTCGGCACCGTAAACGTCAGAGGTGAATCGCCCACCGGCTACGGGTGTCCAGTCGGTGAACGAAAAGCGAACGATCGGCGGCGCGATCAGACCACGGTCACCCCGCGACCAGTTGCCGGTCGGAGGCCTGGACGCCAGCGGTCAGCCGTCGACCACGCTGAGCGCCGAGGCGAGGACCTGTTCGTCGTGGGCATAGGTGAGGCGACGGGCGGCGCGCTCGGGGCTCATCCAACGGGCCTCGTCCACCTCGTCGTTGACCCGGAACTTGCCCTTGCGCACGGTCATGGCCCAGTAGCGCACCAGCTTCGGACGGCCCTTGCCGTCGACGTACTCCGCCGGCGCCACCTCGTCGCCCAACCGGCACAGCAGCCCGGTCTCCTCCCACACCTCTCGCAGGGCGGCGTCCTCGAAGCTCTCACCCTCGTCGAGCTTGCCCTTCGGCAGGCTCCAGTCGTCGTAGCGGGGCCGGTGCACGACGAGCACCTCCACTCCCTGCTCCGCCGCAGCCGGCCGCCAGACGACCCCACCAGCGGCCAGCACGCGTCCGTCGTCGTCTCGTCGCCCCATCAGGCGAGGCTGCTCACGATCGACGACCCCACTGCTGGCGGGCATGCTCCTGCAGCGTCAGGTGGGTGTCGACACCCGCCGGGCCGGCCAGCTTGTGCCACGACCCGTCGGCCGCCATCTCCCACGCCAGCGTGTCGTCGCTCAGCAGCACCTCCATGTGCTCGGTGAGCCGACGACGGAGGTCGGGATCACCGATGGGCGTCAGCGCCTCGATGCGCCGGTCGAGGTTGCGGGGCATGAGGTCAGCCGAGCCGATGGTGAACGAGCCGTCGCCGTCGGGTCCACCGTGGGCGAACCAGAAGATGCGCGAGTGCTCGAGGTAGCGGCCCACCACGGACCGCACCCGGATGTTCTCCGACAGCCCCGGCACTCCCGGTCGCAGACAGCAGATGCCGCGGATGACCAGGTCGACCTGCACCCCCTGCTGCGACGCCCGGTAGAGCAGGTCGATCATCTTCGAGTCGACCAGGCTGTTCATCTTCATGAAGATGTGCGGCGACTCGTCGGCCGCCATCTCCTGTTCGACGAGGTGGGTGATGCCGTCGCGCAGGTGGGCCGGGGCCACCAACAGCTTGCGGTAGTGGACGTCGCGGCCGTAGCCGGTGAGGTAGTTGAACAACACCGACAGGTCGGCCCCGATGTCGGGGTCGCACGTGAGCAGGCCGAGGTCCTCGTAGAGCCGTGCCGTCTTGGGGTTGTAGTTGCCGGTACCCACGTGGCAGTAGCGACGGATGCCGTCGGGCTCGTCTCGCACCACCAGGGTGATCTTGGTGTGGGTCTTCAACCCGACCAGCCCGTACACCACGTGCACCCCGGCACGTTCGAGTTCGCGGGCCCACTCGATGTTGGCCTCCTCGTCGAAGCGGGCCTTCAACTCGACGAGGGCCACCACCTGCTTGCCCCGCTCGGCAGCACGGATGAGCGATTCGATGATCGACGAGTCGCCCGAGGTCCGGTAGAGCGTCATCTTGATGGCCAGCACCTTCGGGTCCTCCGAGGCCTGGCGGATGAACTCCTCGACCGAGGTGGCGAACGACTCGTAGGGATGGTGGACCAAGATGTCGCCCCGCCGGAGCTCCCGGAAGAACGAACGGGGACGATCGTCGCTGCCCATGAGGCGAGGCTGGGTCACCGGCGACCAGGGGCGGTCCTTCAACTCGGGACGGTCGAGGGCGTGAAGTGCCCACAGCCCGCCGAGCCCGAGTGGTGCCCTGCTGAGGTAGACGTCGTCGTCGTCGAGGTCGAGCTCACGTTGCAGCAGCTCGCGCACCTCGGCAGTGGCGGTGCTCTCCAGCTCCAGCCGAACGGCACGGCCGAAGCGGCGGCGACGCACCTCGATCTCCACCGCGGCGAGCAGGTCGTCGGCCTCTTCCTCTTCCAACGTGAGGTCTGCGTTGCGGGTGACCCGGAAGGCGTGGTGAGTCTCCACGTCCATGCCGGGGAACAAGCCGTCGAGATGGGCGGCGATGAGCTGCTCGAGCGGGAGGAACCGTCGTCCGTCGGGCAGCTCCACGAAACGCGGCAGGATGCTCGGCACCTTCACCCGGGCGAACCGACGGGCGCCGGTGGCCCGGTCGTCCACCACGACGGCCAGGTTCAACGACAAGTCGGAGATGTAGGGGAAGGGGTGACCTGGATCCACCGCCAGCGGGGTGAGCACCGGGAACACCCGCTCGTCGAACAGCGCAGTGAGGACCTTGCGGTCGTCGTTGTCCAGATCCGCCCAGGTGACGAAGCTCACCGACTCGTCGGCCAGCGCCGGCACCACGTCGTCGAGGAACACCTGCTCGGCGGCTGCAATGAGGGCCTCGCAGCGCTCCCGCACCAACAACAGCTGCTCGGTGGGGAGCCGGCCGTCGGGTGAGGGGGCGGTGACCCCGGCCGCCACCTGGTCCTTGAGCCCGGCCACACGCACCTGGAAGTACTCGTCGAGGTTGGACGAGAAGATGGCCACGAACTTCACCCGCTC
>JAFIEP010000133.1 GCA_020832495.1 Acidimicrobiia bacterium
CCGGGGGGGGCGGGGGGGGCCCCCGCCCACGATCAGGGCGCCCCCCCCCGGCCCGGGGGGGGGGGGGCGCCGTTGTGCCGCTCTGGTCTGGCTATCGGGTTGACCGCCGTCATCCCGACCGGCAAACTTGCGGCTGTGCCCGCACGACGTGATCTCGTAGCCATCATTTGCTAGCGCACGCCGCACACGAGGCGTGCGCAGACGACCGTCCACCCAGGTGGGCGGTTTTCTCGTTCCGGGGCGGCAGGCGCCATGGTCGAGTCGGTGGCAACCGCGACGACGGACTGTGCTGACCACCACTGTTCCCACCCACTGCAGTCACCGACACCACCAGGAGCATCGAACGCCGTGACGTATCGCATCGCAGTCATCCCCGGGGACGGCATCGGCCACGAGGTCGTGCCCGAGGCGCTGAAGGTCGTGCAGGCCGCCGGTGTGGACCTCGACACCGAGGACTTCGACCTCGGTGGGGCCCGCTACCTCCGCGACGGCCTCGTGCTCGATGACGACACGCTGGATCGCTGGCGATCCTTCGATGCGCTGCTGTTGGGGGCGGTGGGCACCCCCGATGTCCCGCCGGGCGTCATCGAGCGAGGTCTCCTGCTGCGCATGCGCTTCGAGTTGGACCTCTACATCAACCAACGCCCGTTCACCTACCGGCCCGCCGAGGGTGATGGCCACGACTTCGTGGTGATCCGAGAGAACACCGAAGGCACCTACGCCGGCGAGGGCGGTTTCCTCCGCAAGGGAACCCCACACGAGATCGCCACCCAGGGGTCGGTCAACACCCGGTTCGGGGTCGAGCGGTGTCTCCGCTACGCCTTTGCGCTCGCCGCCTCGCGTCCTCGCAAGCACCTCACCTTGGTGCACAAGACCAACGTGTTGACCTTCGCCGGCGACCTCTGGCAGCGGACCTTCTCCGAGGTGGCCGCCGAGTTCCCCGACGTCACCACCGACTACCACCACGTCGACGCCGCCTGCATCTACTTCGTGACCTCACCCGAGCGCTACGACGTCATCGTCACCGACAACCTCTTCGGCGACATCCTCACCGACCTCGGCGGGGCCGTGTCGGGCGGCATCGGCTTCGCCTCCTCGGGCAACCTGAACCCGGACCGGACCGGGCCGTCGATGTTCGAACCGGTGCACGGCTCTGCTCCCGACATCGCCGGTCAGAACAAGGCCAACCCCATTGCTGCCATCCTCTCTGCTGCCCTGATGCTCGACTTCCTCGGAGAACCCGAGGCCGCCCAGCGGGTGCGCGCCGCCTGCGACGCGGTGGGTGAGCGTTCAGGATCCACCACCGACATCGGCGACGCCGTCGTCGCCGCACTCACCGACTGAACCCCACCCGGCTCCTGCCGGCTCACCCGCACGAGGTGTCCCATGCCCTTCACCCCCGCTGAGCAGATCTGGATGAACGGTGAGCTCGTTCCGTGGGACGAGGCCCGCATCCACGTGCTCACCCACTCGCTCCACTACGGCACCGGTGTGTTCGAAGGGGTGCGGGCGTACGAGACCCCCGACGGGCCCGGCGTGTTCCGGCTCACCGACCACATGGAGCGGCTGCACCAGTCGGCCAAGATCCTCATGATGGAGCTGCCCTACTCGGTGGAGGAGCTCGTCGAGGCGGTGAAGCTCACCGTGCGGGCCAGCGGCCTCCCGTCGTGCTACATCCGCCCGATCGCCTACTACGGCTACGGCGAGATGGGCCTCAACACCCTGCCGTGTGAGGTTGACGTGGCCATCGCCTGCTGGCCGTGGGGTGCGTACCTCGGCGACGACGCCGTGACCAAGGGCGTGTCGATGAAGATCTCGTCGTGGACGCGCCACGACCACAACACCATGCCGCCGGCCGCCAAGACCACCGGCAACTACGTGAACTCGTCGCTGGCCAAGGTGGAGGCACTGAAGGCCGGCTACGACGAGGCCATCATGTTGAACAATGCCGGGTGGGTGAGTGAGTGCACCGGCGAGAACATCTTCGTGTCGCGGGGAGGCCGCCTCATCACCCCGCCGCTGGTGGCCGGGGCGCTCGAAGGGATCACCGCGGATTCGGTGATGACCATCGCCCGGGATCTCGGCATCGAGGTGCGAGCCGACCACCTCACCCGCTCCGACCTCTACATCTGCGACGAGATGTTCGTGTGTGGGACCGCAGCAGAGGTCAGCGCGGTGAACGCGGTGGACGACCGGACGCTGCCGTGTCCGGGTCCGTTCACCACGGCGATCGCGGCCGAGTACGCCAAGGCGGTCCGCGGTCAGGTGGATCGCTACAAGGACTGGGTGGAGCATGTCGGCTGACCCGACGTCGGCCGGAGGAGGCGCCGATGCTGACCTAGCGGGTGCCGCCTCGGACCCGGCGAGCGCCGGGCTGCCAGCTGCGGTCGACATCTTCGACACGACCCTGCGCGACGGCGCGCAGTTCGAAGGCATCTCGCTCAGCGTCGACGACAAGCTGCGTGTGGCCGAGCAGCTCGACTGGCTGGGTGTGGCGTGGATCGAGGGCGGCTACCCCCAGGCGAATCCCAAGGACGCCGAGTTCTTCGAGCGGGCACCGCGCGAGCTGCGCCTGACCTCAGCCGAGTTGGTGGCCTTCGGGTCCACCCGCCGCCCGGCCGGGCGAGTTGACGACGACCCCACCCTGCGTGCGGTGCTCGAAGCAGGCACCTCCACCGTGTGCATCGTGGGCAAGAGCTGGGACTTCCACGTACGCGAAGCGCTGCGCACCACCGAGGCCGAGGGGGTGGCCATGGTCGCCGAGTCGGTGGCGCATCTGCGCAGTGACGGACGCCGGGTGTTCTTCGACGCCGAGCACTTCTTCGACGGCTATGCCGCCAACCCCGAGTTCGCCCTGGCCGTCCTCGAGGCGGCGGCCACCGCCGGGGCCGAGTGCGTGGTGTTGTGCGACACCAACGGCGGTTCGTTGCCCCATCAGGTGCAGGCGGTGACCACCGAGGTCGTGCGCCACTTCGCCGGCGACGTGGCCGTCGGCATCCACACCCAGAATGACTCGGGCTGTGCAGTGGCCAACTCGGTGGCGGCCGTGGTCGGTGGCGCCACCCACGTGCAGGGTACGATCAACGGCTACGGGGAGCGCACCGGCAACGCCAATCTCATGTCGGTCATCCCCGACCTCACCCTCAAGCTGGGGGTGGCCACCCTGCCCGAGGGCCGCATGGAGCGCCTCACCGTGGTGTCCCGCCACGTGGCCGAGTTGGTGAACATCCCGCCCAACCCAGCGGATCCCTACGTCGGCACGTCGGCCTTCGCCCACAAGGGGGGCCTGCACACATCGGCGCTGGGCCGCGCTGGTGGGGCCACCTACGAGCACATCGATCCGGCGCTGGTGGGGAACTCCACCCGGGTGCTGGTGTCGGACCTCGGAGGTCGGGCCGGCATGGCCATGAAAGCCCAGGAACTCGGTGTCGAGCTCGACGACCGGGCGGCAGCAACGCTCACCGAACAGCTCAAGGTCCTCGAGTCGCAGGGCTGGGTGTTCGAGGCAGCCGACGCCTCCCTCGAACTGCTCATGCGGCGCGCCGGAGGGTGGGAACCCGACTTCTTCGAGGTGGAGGCCTACCGCGTGTCCTCGTACCACCGGGAGGGGCGCATCGCCATCGACGGTGGCCTCGAGACCGCCACCGAGGCGACGGTCAAGATCTGGGTGGGCGAAGAGCGACTGGCGGCCGTCGGCGAGGGCAACGGTCCGGTGAACGCCCTCGACCGGGCGCTGCGCAACGCCCTGAACGGTCGCTATCCGGCGTTGGAACGTATTCACCTCACCGACTTCAAGGTGCGGGTGCTCGACGGCGGCGCGGCTACCGGTGCGGTGGTGCGGGTGCTCGTCGACTCCACCGACGGCGAGCGGGCGTGGACCACCGTTGGCGTCGACACCAACGTCATCGAGGCCTCGTGGCAGGCCCTGGTCGACTCCATCGTCTACGGGTTGAGCCACAGCGAGCGATAGAGTCCGCCTGTGGCTGCACCCGAGTACGTGCCCCAACCGAAGATCGACCACACCCGCGTCTATCACTCGCCGCCGTGGACGCCCGAGCCGTGGATGGCCGACCGACCGGCGGAGATTCGTGGGGGACAACCGGTCGGTCCGCGACTGGGGACGCCCGGCCCGGACCAGGGTTACGCCTTCCGTCTGGCCCGTAGGTTCGAGACCCAGCTGCAGCTCGATGACGGCGAGCGGGCCGAGGATGCGGTGGCCGGGTGCGTGATGGTGGCCCTCAAGCGCGCCTCGCTCTACAGCCGTGCACCCATGGTGCACGACCTGCAGGTGGCCTTCACCCTGTGGGGCTTCCTCGGCGACGCCCCCGAGGAGCTTCGGAAGCTGCGGCGAGCCGAGTTCGACGGCGTGGCCCATCCGCATCACTACATGAAGCTGCGTCGCATCCCCGACCTGGTGCCCCGATCCACTCTGCGCCAGACCCCCGACGAGGTGGCGGCCATGTTGCGGACCGACTGGAAGACACTGTTCCGCCGGTCGGCGGCACCTGCGCCGGCGTGACCCTCCCCGCCGGGGTGGTCGTCGAGCAGGTGTCGCTCCACGACAAGATCCATGGTGAGCTGACCTTCGACGTAGCCGTCGGTGGTCCTGCTGACGGGCCGGTCGTGTTCCTGCTGCACGGGTTCCCCCAGGTGGCGGCCTGCTGGTCGAAGCTGCTCGATCCGCTGGCCGAGGCCGGCTACCGGGTGGTGGCCCCGAACCAGCGGGGTTATTCGCCCCGAGCGCGCCCGATCGACGTCGAGGCGTACCACACCAGCCGACTGGTGGCCGACGTGGTCGGTCTGGCCGACGCCGTCGGCGCGGCGCGCGTTCATCTGGTGGGCCACGACTGGGGTGCACTGGTGGGCTGGCGATGTGCGGTGGAGCACCCCGAGCGGCTGGCCAGCTTCGCCGCCTTGTCGGTGCCCCATCCTCGGGCGCTGGCCGCCGCCTACCTGGGTGACGGCACCGGGCCGACCGAGCAGGCGCAGCGGTCGTCGTACGTGGCCACCTTCCGGGCCGAGGGCGCCGAGACCCAGTTCCTGGCCGACGACGCCGCGCTGCTCCGCTTCCTCTACGAGGCGGCCGGGCTCACCACCGACGAAGCCGCGCCCCACCTCGCCGCGCTGGGCGACGAGGCCGCCCTGCGGGCTGCGCTGGCGTGGTACCGGGCCAACGACCTCAGCGATGCCGCCCTCGACGACGTCGAGGTGCCCACGCTGTTCCTGTGGAGCACCGACGACCTGGCCATTGCCCGCGAGGGTGCCGAGGCCACGGCGGACTGCGTGCGGGCCCCGTACCGATTCGTGGCGCTCGACGGTGTCGATCACTGGATCCCTGACCACGCGGCGGAGGCAGTGGTCGACGAGCTGCTGGCGTGGTGGGCGCAGTACCCGATCGAGGGGTGAGCGTGCCGACCGGTACCATGCGCCGGTGACCACCGCGCCCGTCCGCACCCGCTTCGCCCCTGCCCCCACGGGCTATCTCCACCTGGGGAGTGCCCGCAGCGCGTTGTTCAACTGGCTGTTCGCCCGCCAGCAGGGGGGCGAACTGCTGCTGCGCATCGAGGACACCGACACCGAACGCAGCCGGCCGGAACTGATCGACGTCGTCTACGACGTGCTCGGGTGGCTCGGCATCGACTGGGACGGTGAACCGGTACTGCAGTCCACCCGCACCGAGATGTACCTGTCGGCCGTGGATGACCTGGTGGCTGCGGGCGCCGCCTACTGGTGCGACTGCACACCCGAGGACGTGAAGGCCCGTGCAGAAGCTCGGGGAGGGCGCCCGGGCTACGACAGTCACTGTCGCGAGCGAGGCCTGTCGTCGGGCCCCGGGCGGGTGGTGCGCTTCGCCGTGCCCGACGACGGCACGACCGGCTGGGACGACGTGGTGCGGGGCCCCATCGAGTTCGCCAACGCCGAGATCGAGGACTTCGTCATCCTGCGGTCCAACGGCACGCCGATGTTCCTGGTGGCCAACGCCGTCGACGACGTCGACATGGGCATCACCCACATCATCCGCGGCGAGGACCTCATCAACGTCACGCCGAAGGTGCTGCTGTTGCGTGCTGCGCTCGGACACCACGACCAGCCGGTGTTCGCCCACCTGCCGCTCATCGTGAACGAACAGCGCAAGAAGCTGTCGAAGCGACGCGACGACGTGTCGGTGGCCGACTACCGCGATCGGGGCGTGCTGGCTGAAGCCATGGCCAACTATCTGGCCACCCTGGGATGGGGTCCACCCGACGGCGTGGAGATCCGCCCCATGGCCGAGATCATCGAACGGTTCCGCTTGGCCGACGTCACCTCGGCCAGCGCCTTCTTCGACGTGCGCAAGCTCGAGCACTTCAACGGCGAGTGGATCCGCTCGTTGGCCGTCGACGACTTCGTCGACCGCTGTGCGCCGTGGCTGGTGCTGCCGGCGGCGACCTGGGCACCCGAGCAGTTCGACGCTGACGCCTTCGCCCGGATGGCGCCCCTGGTGCAGGAACGGGTGAAGCTGCTGTCGGAGGTCCCCACCTACGTCGACTGGCTGTTCACCGACGCCGCGCCGCTTGACGAGGACTCGTGGGCGAAGACCATGACCAAGCGCAGCGACGAGGCCGCTGCCGTGCTGGCGGCGGTGGCCGAGGCCTTCGCCTCGTGCGAGTGGTCGGCCGAGGGGTTGGGCGAGACGGTGTTCACCGCCGCTGCGGAGGTGGGTGTCACCAGCCGCAAGCGGGCCCAGGCCCCGGTGCGGGTGGCGGTGCTGGGTCGCTCGGTGGGTCCGCCCCTGTGGGAGTCGCTCGAGGTGCTCGGTCGTGACGCCACGTTGGAACGGATCGCCGTGGCCCGACGTCGCCTGGCCGACGAGGTGGAGACGGCAGGATGACGTGGGGCGCCTCTGCCTGGCGTCTCGGCCCACCGTGGGCCGCCACGAGCGGGCGTCGTACCCGTGCTCCACGATCGGTGACGTGGTGAGCTGATGCGCTGGCTGGTGCGCTTCGCCGGGGTGGCGGTGGCAGTGGGTGTGCTCTACGTGGCAGCCACGTTCGTGGAGGTCTGGTGGGGTGCCCGCCAGGACAACAGCGGCCCAGCGGAGGCGATCGTGGTGCTCGGTGCCGCCCAGTGGGACGGCCGACCGTCGCCCGTGCTCAAGGCCCGGCTGGACCGCGCCGCCGACCTCTATGCCGAGGGTGCCGCCCCGGTCATCGTCGTGACCGGTGGGAACCAGGAGGGTGACCGCTTCACCCAGGGCTGGGCCGGGTACGACTATCTGCGCAACGAAGGCATCCCCGACGAGGCGTTGTTGGTGGAGGTGAACGGCGTCGACACCTTCACCGAACTCTCGGCTACGGCCAACATCTTGGCGGATCGGGCCATCGGGAACGACGTGCTCGTGGTGTCCGACCCGTATCACGCCGTGCGCGCCGCGGCCATCGCCCGGGAGGTGGGCCTCGACCCGTCCTTCGCGCCGTCGTCGCGAGAAGCGTCGCTGACGCAGTTGGCCCGCGAGACGGCGGCGGTGGCGGCAGGTCGGCTGGCCAGCTACCGGCGGTTGAGCAGTTACACCTGAGCCTCCGGTGGCGCTGATCGGCTTTGGCGGCCCGTAGAGGGGTCGCTAGGATGGCGCAGGCACTGCCGATCGGGGGTGGTGTAATAGGCAACACAGCAGGTTCTGGTCCTGTTATTGAGGGTTCGATTCCTTCCCCCCGAGCGCCCCGGTGCTGCGAGCGGCCATGGTCGCGCTGCAGTGCCGGACAACCAAGCCCCCATCGTCTAGCGGCCTAGGACACCACCCTCTCAAGGTGGCGGCACGGGTTCGAATCCCGTTGGGGGTGCCAGGCGAGAAGCCCCTGGTCAGCCCGCAGAAATGCGCTCTGAGCAGGGGCTTCATCGTTCTCGGGCGCCGATCGGCCGTACCAACCCGTGTCGGCTCGTGGCGGCGAATCCAGTCCCGTACCCCGCCGTTTGTGCGAAATTTGTGCCAGATTGTGCCAGATTTGTGCCAGGCCCGAGCCGCTCGTGGTGCCGGGTCAGCGATGTCCTCCGGGTGGTTCGCTCTCGTCGTCCCGCCCCAAATCGCGGAGCATCCCAGTGCCGCGTAGACGATGCTGACCACGACGATGGCGGAGTTGCCCCAGGTGCTCAACGCTACGTGAGGCTTCCAGGCCTCGGTCTCCTTTCCAATCTGGTGTTGGCCGGTTTCCCGAACCCTGTCAACTGGGTCATCGACGAGGTGGGCGGGTTCGTCGACGGCGCCGCCACTGCAGGTTTCGAGCTGGTCATCGGCGGGCTGGTCGCCTGGGTGATCGACGCCGTCGTGTGGGTGGTCGGTGGGGTGTTCGCCTTCTTCATCGACGCGACCGACCCGAACGTGCATCGCCAGATGCGCCCCGGCGACGCGCTGTTGGTCCACGGGACCCTCCCACCGGCGCACGTCCGCACCCGTCCCTTCTACCGGGATTGCGACTTGGCGGCACGCGCCGCCCATCCGGTCGCCGAACCCACCGAGTGGTCGCCCTCGGATTGCGCAGTTCGGCAAGTCATGTCTAAACGGAAATCTTGTGTGAGGAACCGCTGGACCTGGTAGGACAGTTTCTGTTTAAGGACTCAGTGTGCCATACTGCAAGTCATGCCGGCAGTGCTCACGCTCGACCTTCCGTGGGTTCAGGACGCGTCGCGTGCGATGGAAGGACTGGCCGTTCAGCGAGGTCGCCTATCCCGTGTCGAGTACGAAGACGGAATCGCCCTGGAGGTCCGCGTGGTGGATCCCGGCTCCGTCGGAAGCGGGGCCGCGCGGGGGGGGCGGGGCCGCCGGGCCGCGGGGGGGGGGGGGGGGGGGGGTGTGGGGGGGGGCGGGGGCGGCGGCGCGTCCCCCGCCGCGGGCCGGCGCCGGCAGTCCCATGCACACCCCGCGGGTGCGGGA
>JAFIEP010000144.1 GCA_020832495.1 Acidimicrobiia bacterium
GACACCACACCCGCCAACCCACCCGAACAACCACCAGCACCAGCAGCACCCTCAGCACCAGCACCAGCAGCGCCCGCAGCACCAGCATCGCCAGCAGCACTGTCGGTGCCGGCGCTGTGGAAGCTGTCGGAGTCAGCGAACGAAGCCACACCGAAAGGGTACACACGTTCGATCCGCGCCACAACCTACTTCACCCACCGCAGCCCCACCACCACAGCGAGTGACCGACCCGAGAGCGCACCCGGCAGCGCACCCGACACACCATCGACTTCCTGCCAGCCCGCCCCGGTCACCAACGCCACCGGAGTGACCGCCCGGCGGCCCGCACCGATCAGGTTTCTCGGTTGCCGCCGCTGGCGTTCAGGATCCCGTTCGGCCCACCGCCGCCGCCACCGCCGCCCCCCCCAACGGCATCAGCGCCCCCACCACGGTCATAAGCGCCGCTGTCACCGCCCGCGCCACCTCCGGCCGGGACTCCCCCACGGGCAGGCCCGTAGCGACGCCGCGTCACCACCGCCGCCGCCAGGTAGGCAGCCACGTTGGACGCCGTGTGCGCCAGGATCGGTGCAACGACGCTCCCGGAGCGGAGTCGAGCTGAGCCGAACCCCACGCCGGCGACGGTCGTGTTGGCAACCGCCCCGACGACGCTCGTGAGACGAGCACGATCCTTGGTGAGGGGATGATGGGCGTGATCCGCCAGGGTCGGCAGGACGTGCCACAGCCCGAACGCCACCGAGGTCAGGCCCAGCGCACCGAGGGGACTCGTTCGCCGCAGTGCCAGGCCCATGAGCACGCCGCGGAACACGATTTCTTCGTACAGCGCAGTGCCGAGCGGGATCCGCAGCGTGGCAGTCGAAACGACGGTGACCGTCGACGCCGTGGCCAGCCGGACGTCGTTGAACAGCGGCCGAGTGGCCGGCACCAGCGCTGCGCCGGTGACCGCACCGGTGATCAGCGCGCCGGTCACCGCGCCGTGCCGGAGACCGGCACCGGCTCGGTCCGGTGCGAGCCCGAGCTCGTCGATGGTGGCGCCTGCACCGAGCGCGGCCCCGACGGCTGCAGCAGCGACCGCCAGGTGGAGCCCTGGTTGCAGCCCTGAGGGCACGGCGGCGTGGTCGACGACGTGGAGCGCCGTCACCCCTGCCACCACCGCCGCCTCAGCGGTCGGCGGGCCCTGCACCGGGCGTGGCGGCGGCGTCAGCCAGGCTGACGGTCGGCGAACCGATCGGAGCTCCTCGGCCGTCCAGACGCCCGAGCGGCCCCCCACCGTCTCGACGACGGCGCGCCACCGGCCGACCCGCCACCGACATGACCGCCACTCATCTGCCAGCATCCGGCTACCCAGCATCCGGCCATCCTGCATGTGGCTACCCAGCATCCGGCCATCCTGCATGTGGCCATCCTGCGACCGGCCGGCCAGCACGGCCGAGTCCCCCCGACCGGTCGGGTACCGCCAGCGCCTTCGACGAGCCACTGCTCAGAGACGTCCTGCGGCGCGAGCAGCCTCCTCGGCGGCGTCCACCTGCTCGCTGATGAGCTCGAGGCCAGCGTCCCAGAAGGCCGGATCTTCGAGATCACAGTCGACCAGCCGGCCCAGTTCCTCCGGTGGGAGCGAGCCACCCGCTGCCAGCATCTCGAGATAGCGGGGCACGAACGAGGGCCCCTGCTCGGTGTAGCGGCGGTAGACCGACAGTGCGAGCAACTGGCCGTAGGCATAGGCGTAGACGTAACCCGGGGTGTGGATGAAGTGCGGGATGTAGGACCACCAAGTCCGGTAGCCGGGAGTCAGTTCCACCGCGTCACCGAAGAGGTCGCCTTGCGTCTCGGCCCACAGCTCGGCGAAGCGCTCGGTGGCCAGCTCGCCGGATTCCCGTCGTTCGGTGTGCACGGCGTCCTCGAAGCGGTTCATGGCGATCTGTCGGAATACCGTTGCCAGACTGCCCTCCACCGACCTGGCCAGCAGGTCGAGTCGCTCGTTGGCATCGTCGGTCGCATCGAGCAGGCGACCGAATGTCACCGTCTCGCCGAACACCGACGCCGTCTCGGCCACGGTGAGCGGGGTGGTCTGGTGGAACACGCCTTGGGGGCGGGCGAGGTAGGCGTGCAGGCCATGACCCAGTTCGTGGGCCAGCGTGAGCACGTCGGTGGACCGTCCTGTCCAGTTCAGGAACACATAGGGGTGGTGCGCCGGCACCGTGTAGGCACAGAACGCACCCGGACGCTTGCCCGGACGGACCGGGGCGTCGATCCACCGCCGGTCGAAGAAGAGTCCGGCGCCCTCGCCCAGCTCGGGCGAGAAGCTGTGGTAGGCGTCGAGGACGATCTCTCGCGCCTCGCTCCAGCCGAAGCGCCGTTCGGAGGAGCTGACCGAGGCCATGCGGTCGTAGTCGGCGATGCGATCCACCCCGAGGATGGCTGCCTTCAGCCGATACCACCTCCGGGCGATCTCGTAGCGGGCCACCACTGCCTCGGTGAGTGCCGCCACCGACGAGTCCGACGCCTCGTTCTGTAAATTGCGCTCGGCCAGCCAGCTGTCGTAGCGACGATGGCGATCGTCGACGGACTTGTCAGCCAGCAGCGTGTTGAAGATGTAGGCCCGCGTCCGGAGCCCGGGGGACAGCGCCTCACTCACTGCGCCTGCTACGCGGCGACGCAGGTCGCGGTCGGGATGCTGGAGGTACGAGAGGGCTTCCTCGAGTGAGATCGGTGCATTGCCGTCGGCGACAGCATCGGCGTCGCCTGCACTATCAGCCGACTCATCACCCTCGTTCGCGTCGTCGTCGGGCAGCGCGACCTCGATCGTGCTGGTCAGCTCGCTGAACAGCCGAGCCCACGCCGAGGCACCGGTGACCGACTTGTCAGCCAGGAGCTGCTCCTCGGGTTCGCTCAGCAGGTGGGTGCGGAACCGGCGCATGGACCGCAAGTGGTGTTCACAGAACTGCAGACGTTCGTCGACGAGCAGTTCATCCACATGCCCGTCATCGAGCTCGGCCCACTCGAGCTCGAAGAACACCAGCCGGTTGCCGATGGCGGTGGCTCGTTCCTCGACACGCTGCATGGCGGCTCCGGCGGCCTCATCGGTGGTGTCGGTGGCAAACCGAAGCGATACGTGGTTCCCGGCCCGTCCCACGGCATCGTGCACCGTGGCGATGCGCTCCATGAAGGTTCCCAGCGCGGCGGCGTCCATGTCCGCCACCGTCCCCCTGGCCGCAGCGGCGACCTCGACGGCTTCCTCGGCTCGTTCGAGCCACCAGTCGGCGTCGCGGCCGTCGAGCAGCGTGTCGAGGTCCCAGACCACCCCCTCGGCTCGCAGATCGGCGGGGTCGACCGACGGGTCGGTGTCCGCGCTGGCTCGATCGTTGGTCTGCTCGGTGGAAGTCACGCCACCACGCTATCGGTCGCTACGGACCGGACGCTTCGGGCAGCCGGCGGAGGGCTGCGGCTCTCGCTGCGTCGTTGGCGGCGAGGTGCTCGATGAGCCGGGCCCAGGTCTCGAGGTCGGGACGTTCGATGCCGTAGGCGGCGAGCACCACCTCGGGCAGGTCGCCGTTGTACTCGTGGCCGGTGGCCCGGAACACACCCGGCACCGGACGGGTGGCATTGACCGCATCCACGACGAGCTGCGCGGCGGTGATGCCCGGGAACCATCGCATGCGGTCCGGCACACGTCGGGGTCGTTCGGCGGCCAGCCACGGCGGACGCCGCACGAACACACCCGCTTCGAGGTAGCGGACGGGATCGTTGTCGTGACCGACGATGGTGACACGCAGCCGACCCTGGTCGAGCGGCTCCGCCCGTTGGACCAGGTCGGCCGCTCCCTCGATCTCGATGACGCTTCCGTCGGGCACGTCGACCGTTCGGTCCACCAGCACCTGTCGCCGCCAGCCGCTGTAGTAGGGCGTGCCCACCCACAGGGCGCGGCTGACGCCCAGGCGGTCGAGTCCATCGACCCCCTCGCCCAGGAAGGCATCCTGGCCGGCCCACGCACCGAGGCTCTCCCCGTAGACCACCACGGTGGGTCGGTGCGTCGCAGGGCGGCGCAACAGCTCGGCATGGATCGATTCCAGGAGCCGACGGTGCAACCGCGCCCCGCGGCCGACGCGGTGCAGGGTCAACAGCGACGGGAGCTGGCCGTACTGCACGGCCACCGATGCGGTGTCCCCGGCGAGGACGTAGTCGAGGACCTCGAGGGGCAAGCGGTTGACCAACCCGTTCCCCGCAGGACAGCCGACCACCAACAGCGACCGGTCGAACGCACCGGTGCGGTGCAGTTCCGACATGGCCAGCTCGATCCGTTCGTCGTCGTCCTTGGTGTTGGCGTACCCGACGTAGACCCGCACCGGCTCGGCCACTGCAGGGCGGCCCATCACCCGCTCGATGTCCTGTGGGGTCGGCGCATCTAGAACGAAGCGCCGACCTTCCCGACCCGCCCGAGCGAAGCCCAAGATGCTGCCCGGACCAGCAGTGCGCACCGGCACCGACGGCGGACGGTCGTAGCCGGGGTCCACCACCCGGTCGTACATGCGGAGGCCGTTCACGAAGGTGTGCGAGAAGGTCCGCACCGAGCCGACCCACAGGCCGAAGGCGATGAGATCACCCCACCAGACGCTGACGTCGCCGTCCAGGCCGACCCGCTGGTGCAAGATGCGCGCCACTGCGTGACCCGAGCGGCGGTAGCCGTTGACCAGGGCGAGCAACACTCCACCCACCGCCAACGACCGACCGAGCGCGGGCAGCGGTCGAGGGGGTGGTGGGTCGTACTTGCCGAGCGCTGCCTTCTGCGCCCGCAATCCCTTGATCACCGAGTTGGCTGCGACCAACGAGGCGCCGCCGGCAACGATCGACACGCCGACGAAGCGTCGCTGAGAGCCCCGCGCCACGACGACGCCCGCCGCAGCCAGACCTCCCGCAGCCAAGCAGTCCCCGACGGTGCGGAGGACGGGCCGCACGACGCCGTTGCCGTGCCGCTCGGCGTCGGTGACCGGCAGGCTGCGCGACAGCACGAAGCCCGATGCGGCGAGCCCAGAGGTCACCGCCAGGTCGGCCGGCAGCGAGGAAGTGCGAGCTGCGAGCCCGTACACCGCACCGCCGAGAGCGAAGCCCATGGCGCCCGACGCGCCGCTCACCAGCGCCTGGTGACCCGTGGTGCGGGGCATCAACGAGGGTTCGAACGACCGGGCGGCAGCCACCGTGCCGAGCAGCGCCCCGGCGAAGACGTCAGGGCGGTGGAGCCACAGGTCGGATCCCCGCGCACCCCGCTCCGACCCAGAGAATCCGACCACGATGTCCGAGCCTAGTGCTCCGGTGGGAACGCTCATCCTCGTCCGCCTGGGCCGACGTCCACCACCCAGACCTGGCCCTCGAGGTCGCGTAGGGCCAGATCCGTCCCGACGGGCACGGCCTCGCCGCGGACGCGCAGGGGCAACGACGCCGTGGACAGGAGCTCCCCGGTTGTGAGGTCGAGCGTGCGCACCAACTCGTCGGTGCCAACCAGCATCACCCTTCCCTCCACCACGATCGGAGGGGCAGCCACCGCCGGCAGCGGCACGCTCCAGCGTGTCCCACCTCGGCGGTCGAGATGCACCACTGCCGCCGGGCCGCCCGTCGTCACCACCGGACCCCCGACCCCGGCAGAGAGGCCCGACAGAGTGGCACCCACGGCGCACTGCAGCAGCACCGCCCCACTGTCGGGCTCCACACAGCCGAGGCGACCGGCGCGCAAGGCAAGCCACAACCCCGGAGGCGCCGCGCACACCGGCACCTCCGGGTGCGGCACCGACGGATGGCGCCATCGCTGGCGGCCTCGGCCGACGGCGAATGCCTCGAGACTCCCGACGGCGGTGCCGACAACCGCCAACCCGTCGGCGAGCACCAGCGAGAGGACACGTCCGCCGGCACGGACCGCCCACACCGGCCGACCGACGGCGCTGTCGATGGCCACGAGGCGCTCGCCACAGGCGGCAACCACCACCGTTGCACCGCCGCGACCACCAGGTGCGACCTCGACGGTGTGCACCGACTCCTCCCCCACCGCAACGCTCCACCGAGTGACCCCGGTCGCCGGTTCGAGGCCATGGACCTCGCCGTCCGAACTGCCCACGACGATCGTCGGACCAGCCAGCACGGCGGGGCTGGACGGGTCCGCACCCAAGCCGGCCGACCACATCTCGTGGCCGGTGAAGCGGTCGCAGGCAACGACCCTCCCGGCGGCCCCGCACACCACCACCGGACCGGCGACGGCGGGCGCCACCACGCTCGGGTGTGGCCACCACCAGCGAACGATGGCGGGCACCGCCGCCCCCGGCGGGGCTGAGCCGGCGTCGTCGGGCGACTCTGCCTGCCATGGCGCATCGACCACGTCGCGCAACCAACCGGGGAACTCGACGTCGCCGGTGAACTCACCACGCTGTCCGTGCCACCCCGTCGCTGCGGTCCCACCGCTCACCGGCGGAGGGACCCGGATGCCGTGGTCGTCGTCGTACTGCTGCCGTCGGCGGGGATCACGCAGCGTCTCGTAGGCGAGCTGGATGCGTTGAAAGGCGACGGCGTCCCCACCGACATCGGGATGCGCGGTCTTCACCAGTTCGCGGAACGCGGCACGGACCTGCGAGGTGGTGGCGTCAGCGCCGATCCCGAGGACCCGGTAGTAGTTCGGTGCGGAGTCGTCCATGCCCTCGCCGGTGTGTCGACTCGTCGCTGGTCGACCAACGCCCCGAGACTAGCGAGCGGACCTCCGGTGCCCTCGGCTCGGGCACGTGGCACACGCTCCTGGCCGCCCCCGCGCTAGCGTGACGCCGGTCGGCGCCGGCAACGCGACCGCACGGTCCACGACGCCCGGTGGCCGACACCTGCGGCGCGAGGAATCGCTGCGAGACGGGACCACTCATGAGCAACCAGCCATGATCAACGAGCGCCACATGGTCGAGGTACGCGAACCGGGTCGACTGCCCGTTCGCCTCCTCATCGAGGATCGGTTGCCGTTCGGTCGCGCCTGTGAGGGCTACCTGCTCACCGACACGAAGGCCTCTCGCGCACACCTCGAGCTGCGACCGCTCAGCACCGGGCTCGAGGTCCGTGACCTCGGCTCGTCGAACGGCACGAGGGTGAACGGTGCCACCGTCACGGCCCCGGTTCCCCTGGGACCGGGTGACCGCATCGAAGTCGGCGACACGCGCATCGTCGTGGCTCCCACCCTGACCGCCGACGAAGATGCCGACGCCATCGAGCGCGCCGTGGACGCCACGGTCGTGGTGAAGCGCGACGAACTCCAGGCGGCCCTGGTGGGCAGCACGATCACCATCGTGTTCAGCGACATCGTGGATTCGACCGCGCTGAACGATCTCCTCGGCGACCGCGCCTGGGTGCAGTTGTTGGCCCGCCACGACAGCATCCTGCGCGCCCAACTCGACCGCTACGAGGGTCGCGAAGTGAAGGGGCAGGGCGACGGGTTCCTCATGACCTTCCCTTCGGCCCGTCACGGTCTGGTGTTCGCCATCGCTGTGCAACGCGAGCTCGATGCAGTCCGCTCGGGCACCCACGACTTCCCGGTCCGGGTGCGCATGGGGGTTCACACCGGTGAGGTGGTCCACCAAGGCGGTGACCTCTTCGGTCGGCACGTGAACCTGGCGGCGCGCGTTGCCGCGCTCGGTGGTGCCGACGAGGTCCTGGTGTCGCAGTTGGCCTACGACCTGGCGGCACCGATGGGCGACCTGGTGTGGGATCCCCACCGGGTCGAGGATCTCAAGGGGATCGGTTCCCAATCGGTGCATCCCCTCCGCTGGCGCGAAGGACCGGGCCACCACGGCTCCGCTACCCGCTGACACGGGGGTCGCCCCGGGCGGGGTCGCCCAGGTCGAGCGGCCACTCCCCATCGGATCGACTCACGTTGTGCACCACCACCTAGGGTGGTCCTCGACGAGACCCCGGCCGTCCCGCCACCGCGGCAGGCGGCAGCCGATCAGAGCCAGGAGGCGCAGGTGCGCGTACACGTTGACCGAGACCGATGCCAAGGGCACAACCGCTGCTACGCCCTGGCACCCGAACTGTTCGACGTCGACGACTACGGCGAGGCGACCGAACGAGATGACGGGACCGTTCCCCCGGAGCTGGAGGACAAGGCCCGGCTGGCCGCCGCCAACTGCCCCGAGTTCGCCGTCGTGCTCGAGGAGGACCGATGAGCGGCCACCATCCTCCGGTCAGCGACTGGGCCACCGACTTCGATCACACCGACCCGGCCTGGGCCGCTGATCCTTTCCCCATCTGGGACGAACTGCGCGAGACCTGCCCGATGGCCCACTCCGAACGGTACGGCGGCGTGTGGCTACCCACCCGCCACGAGGACATCGCCGACGTCGCCTACGACACCGACCGTTTCACGAGCCGCAGCATCGTCGTCTCCGAGACCCGACCAGTCGCCCCGGCACCCCGCGGGATCGCCCCGCCGATCTCGTCGGACCCTCCGTTCCACCACGGTGCTCGGCGCATGTTGCTTCCCGCGTTCTCCCCCAAGGCCATCGCCCCCCTCGAGGAGTACACCAGGCAGTACTGCCACGACCTGCTCGACGCGGTGGCCGGCCAGGAGGTCATCGACGGCGCGGTCGACTACTCCCAGCACATCCCGGTGCGGGTCATCGCAAAGATGCTCGGGTTCCCCGAGGAGGACGGCGAGAAGTTCCGCGAGTTCGTCCACGACGTGCTCGAAGGAGTGGACCTCCCACCCGAGCAGCGGCTCGACAACTTCATCAAGCTCGACGCCTACCTGACGGCGCAGGCCGAGGACCACCTGGCCAACCCCCGCGACGACCTGACCACGTTCCTGCTCGAAGCAGAGATGGACGGCGAACCCCTGGGTCGAGAGCACATCGGCGGCACCATCGCGCTGCTGTTGATCGCCGGCATCGACACCACGTGGAGCGCCATCGGCGCGTCCCTGTGGCACCTGGCCAACAACCCCGACGACCTGGCCCGCCTGGTCGACGACCCCGACCTGTTGCCCGTCGCCATGGAGGAGTTCCTGCGCGCCTACGCCCCCGTCACCATGGCGCGCCTCGTCAAGGAGGACATGGAGTACAAGGGGTGCCCGATGAAGCAGGACGAGTGGGTCCTGCTGTCGTTCCCGTCGGCCAACCGCGATCCGCGCGAGTTCGAGCAGGCCGACGAGGTCATCATCGACCGGATGGAGAACCGGCACAGTGCCTTCGGCCTGGGCATCCATCGCTGCATCGGGTCGAACCTGGCACGGCTGGAGCTCAGGGTGGCCCTCGAGGTGTTCATCGAGCGCCACCCTCGGTTCAGCGTGGCCGACCCCGACGGCGTCCGGTGGTCAGGCGGTCAGGTGCGAGGTCCCCGCACCCTGCCGCTGCGCGTCGGATAGCACCCGGGGCCGAACCCCCGACCGAACACCCGACTGTCCGATCCCCCGGTTCCCGGTGCGCACTGCTAGGTTCGCAGTGGTCGCGTTCGCGCGGGCGTCGCTCCTCTTGGTCATGACCGGGTGATCAGCGTTCCTCGGCAGTGGATCAGGGCGGTTGGCGGTACCCGGTCGGCGCTGGTGCGCGTCACCGTCGGGCGCAGCCCAGCACTCGACCACCCGGGAGGGCACCGTGCCACCAGCCATCCAGTTGAGCCACGTGTACAAGGTCTTCGGGGACCAGCCACGCGGACGGGCTCTGAGCCTGCTGAAGTCGGGTATGAGCAAGGACCAGGTGCTCGAGGAGACCGAACACGTCGTCGGTCTCGACGACGTGAGCTTCTCGGTGGACAAGGGCGAGATCTTCGTGGTCATGGGCCTGTCCGGCTCGGGGAAGTCCACCGCGCTGCGCACGGTGAACAAGCTGATCGGGGTCACCGAGGGATCGGTGCGCGTCGAGAACACCGAGGTCACCACGCTCCATGGGCGGGCCCTGCAGGAGTTCCGTCGGACCAAGCTGGGCATGGTCTTCCAGCACTTCGCGCTCTTCCCCCACCGCACCGTGCTCGACAACGTGGGCTACGGGCTGAAGGTGCAGGGGGTCGACCGACGCAACCGCGAGCGAGCAGCGCTCGAGGCGCTCGAGATGGTGGGGCTGGCGCCGTACGCACTGGCCGCTCCCCACGAGCTGTCGGGAGGGATGCAACAGCGGGTGGGTCTGGCGCGAGCACTGGCCTCGGACCCCGACATCCTCCTCATGGACGAGGCGTTCAGCGCACTCGACCCACTCATCCGACGGCAGATGCAGGACGAGCTGATGACGCTGCAGGAGAAGCTCCACAAGACGATCCTGTTCATCACCCACGACCTCAACGAGGCACTGCGGGTCGGGAACCGGGTGTGCATCATGAAAGACGGGGCCGTGGTGCAGATCGGCACCCCCGAGGAGATCCTGACCCGGCCCGCCGACGAGTACGTGGCCGAGTTCGTCCAGGACGTCGACCAGGGTCGGGTGATCCTGGTCGAGACGATCATGCATCCGCCGGATCCGCTACGCCTCCGTGGGCGAACCATCTCGGAGGTGATCGCCGAGCTCGAACGAAGCGGGCCCCGGATCGTGGTGGACGACGCCGACAAGGTGGCGGGCATCCTCACCGCCGAGGACGCCCTGCGCGTCAGCAAGATCGGGTCGCAGGACCTCCTGAAGGCGCTGCGCACCGACGTCGACAGCACCACGCCGGCTGCCAACCTGGCCAGCAACTACGCAGCCGCCGGCCGGGGCCTACCCATCCCCGTCCTCGAGGGTCGCAAGCTCGTCGGCCAACTCGATCCCATCGAGGTGCTGGCCGAGTTGGGTCGCGTCGAACGTCTGGCGGAGGATCTGCGAGCCGAGAACGCGAACGGCGAGGCGACACCCGACCCCACCACCAACGGCGGTGGCGGTGATGGCGGCGGCGGCGCATCGTCGTCACACGACCTGGCGGTGACCCCATGACACCCCTGGCACAGACCGGCTTCCTCGACGACGCAACGTTGGACCGCTGGACCATCCCCTTCGGCGACTGGATCCGCGAGATCACCTTCTGGGTTCGCAACCACCTCGACTGGCTGCTCAACGCCATCGAGTGGCCGTTCCAGTTCCTGCTCGACACCTTGGTCGACGGCGTGATCCTGAGCGTCTCGTGGTTCTGGGTCTGTCTGACGTTCGTCTTTGTGGGATGGCTCAGCCGCAACCCACGCGTCGGCCTCCTGTCGGGCGTCGCCATTGCGGTGTGCGGTCTGCTGGGTGACAGCTACTGGCGCTTCACCGCACAGACCATCGGGATGATCCTGGTGGCGGTGCTGCTGTGTGCCGCTGTCGGCATCCCTGCCGGCATCCTGGCCGGTCGGTTCGACCGGGTGTGGGGCATCCTGCGCCCCGTGCTGGACGCCATGCAGGTGGTACACCCGTTCGTCTACATCCTGCCGGTGATCTTCTTCTGGGGAACGGGCCGCACGCCCGGCGTGATGGTCACCATGGTGTTCGCCGTGCCGCCCCTGGTGCGGCTCACCAACCTCGGCATCCGCCAGGTACCCGGCGACGTGGTGGAGGCGGCCCGCGCCTACGGCGCGCCCGAGTGGCGGGTGTTGGTCGACGTCCAACTGCCGCTCGCTCGCGCCGCCATCATGACGGGACTCAACCAGACCCTGCTGCTCGCACTGTCGATGGTCGGCATCGTGGCCATCATCGCAGGCGGCGGCCTCGGCCAGGAGATCTTCGCCGGGGTGGGACAGCTCAACATCCCCCAGGCAGCGGCGTCGGGTCTGGCCCTCTACATCGTGGGCGTGGTCCTCGACCGCATCTCGCAGCCGACCGGCGCCGAGAAGGGCAACCTGTTGGCCAACATCCGCTCGGCCTGGGCGAATCGGCGTACCCCCGAGGACCTCCTCGCCGACGAGGACGATCCCACCGTGGCCGCCGCCGCAACGGCTGCGGTGGAGGCCGCCGCCGAGCGCGAAGCCGCCTGGACGCCCCGTCCGGCGCCCACCGTGCCACGCGAACGGCTGGGCGCAGCAGTTGCGCTGGCCGGCGCAGCACTCGTGACCGCAGGTGTGCTGCTCCCCTGGTCGGAGAACGCCGGACCGATCAGCGGCTGGGCCCGCCTGGAGGACAACGACCTGGCCGGCGAGACGTTCTCGGGTCTTGCCGCCACCGGCGGTTCGTGGTTCGGCATCCTGGCGCTCGTGTGCGCCGCCTTCGTGGCCACCTCGGCACTGGGGCCGCTCCTGGGCCGCACCGGACGGTGGCCCCGAGGCCTGGGGCCGGACCTGGCGTCGGGCGCAGCCATCGCGGCAGTGATTCTTCCGGCGGCCTACCTCGTTGCATCACCCTCGGTCCTGGCGCTCGACTACCAGGACGGCATCGGCCCGTGGGTGGCGGTCGCCGGAGGGGTGGTGGCCACAGCCGGCGGCATCATCACCCTGCTGGCCGCACCCTACCGGGCGTACCGCGTGGTGGAACCACGGTTCCGCTGGGGACGCCTGGCCGGGACGATGTTCGCCTTCGTCGTGCTGGTCGGCTCCGCCTTCGGCTCATGGGTCTACGACCAGCGGGTGCTCACCGTCCAGACACCGGAACAGCTCGCCGAGATCGAGCGGCTGCGCGAGCTCGGGACCGCGGCGGCTGCTGCGCAGATCGCCACGCTGTCGGCCAGCGCGGAACGCCAGGAACTCACCATCCACAGCGGCGTGTCAGCGGAGGGCCCCGAGCTGGGGTGGATCATCATCGCCGTCGGGGCGCTGGGGCTCTTGGTGGGAGCCCTCGGTGCGCTCGTACCCCGGATCAGTGACGGACGGCGTTGGCTCATCAACGCCGTGGTCGCCGGGCTCGGTGTCGGTGCCACGTTGGTGGCCACCGCATGGATCATCTCGATCATGCGGGTGGCGCCACCGCGTATCACCAGCGGTGCGGGCTCGTTCGTGGCGCTACTCGGCGGCTTGGCCTTGCTCGGCACGGTCCTGCGAGCACTCACCAACTTCCGGCGCCGCGTGGTCTACGACGACGCCGCCCACTCGGCTGCATCGGAGTCATCCTCCCGATCCGAGGCCCGATCCGAGGCCCGATCCGGGACCGGATCCGAGACGACCACCGAGACCGCCCCGGTCTGATCGGATCGACGCGACGAGGGGCGGGGCCCGCCGGCCCCGCCCCTCCGTGCGTCCGCCCCGGCGGTCGAACGCGTCACTACGCTGGTCAGGCGGCAGCGCGCGCGGCAGCGCGCCCCGCGTCCAC
>JAFIEP010000001.1 GCA_020832495.1 Acidimicrobiia bacterium
GGGGCCGCGGGGGTGGGGGTCACCAACGACCGCTCCAGCACCCCGGTCGTGCGAGCAGGAGGGCGCCACATCTGGCGGCTGCCGGTGTGGGGGGGCCCGCCTGTGGTGCCGGCCCGAGGTGGGCAGGCGGCCCGGGCCGACGAGGCGTTCCTGACCGGCGACACCGCCGCACAGTGGTTCGAGGACCTCGACGACGGTCCGGCAGAGGACTGGACCCAGTGCTGGACCGTGGACGGCCTGCGCTGGCGCCTGTCGCTCCCCGGGATGGGCCCGTACTCGGTGCATCGCAACGATGCCACCGTCGCAGTGAGTACCTCCACGCGGGTCGGCGGCATCGAGGTGGCGGTCCTCATGAAGCTCTGCGCACGCCGCGGGCACGATCGTCCCGCCGGCGCGCAACAGGCGGTGGCCGCTGCGTGCCGGCACCATCGGGCGCCATTGGCGGTGTATGGCGGGTTCAATCGCCTGCGGGGGCTGCGCGGGTGGCCGCTGCCGGACCGGCTCCGACCCGCCCCGCTGAACCTGATGGTGTACTGCCTCGATCCCCGGTTGGATCAGGACACCTTCATGCTCGACACGTTCGAATTCCTCGACATGGATGCGTTCTGATGGCCGACACGACCCGCTCGACCCGGCCGGACCAGACCTCGATGGTGCACACGCTGCCCCCGGCGCCGCTCGTGGATCGCATCGAGCACCTCGTCCGCCTGGCGGAAGGTCGTCGGGTCGTGCACGTGGGGTTCGCCGACAGCGGCTATCGCGACATGCAGGAAGGTTCCGGGGCCTGGCTGCACGAGCGCCTGCAGGGCGTGGCCACGTCGCTGGTCGGGCTGGACCTCGACGAGGCCGAGGTGGCGCGAGCGGTGGCCGACGGCTACGAGGCGCTCGCCGTCGACTGCTGCGACCCGCAGGCGGTGGCGGCCACCGGCCTCGAGCCCGCACCGATGGTGATCGCCGGGGAGATCATCGAGCATCTCGACGCGCCCGGGCACTTCCTCGAGGCCATGCACGCCCTCGTGGCACCGGGGGGCCAGTTGCTCCTCACCACCCCCAACGCTTACGGCTGGTTGAACGTGGCGGCGTCGCTGCTGCGCAAGGAGATCAACCACCCCGATCACGTGGCCATGTTCACCCGTCGAACGCTCGAGGCCCTGGCCGCACGCCACGGCTGGGCGCCGGTTGCCACCTGGGTGTACGTGCCGACGGTGAAGTCGGTGGTGGGGACCGGCGTCGGCGCACGGGCTGCGGCGGGCATGGCGCGGCTCGTCTGCGGAGGCGAGCGTCTGGCCGTGCGGCTGGGTCGTCCCTATGCCGCCGACGGGCTGATGGTCAGCTTCCGGTCGGTCCGCCCGACCTCGGGTCGATCGAGCGACTGACCGAGGACGTGCCGCTCGTCCGAGCGTCAGTCGGTCAGGCGTCGTGGTGGTCTGCGTCGCCCGGCCCTGCACCGGGTGGCGCGTCCTCCGAGAGCGGCCGTTCGGCGCGCAGCAGGGCAACCTCCTCGGCCAGGATGCGGGTGCGCTCCTCGAGACGGGACAGTTCCCACGAGAAGTGCACGGCCACGCCGAAGAGGATGGCGCTGGCCACCAGCAGGAACAGTGCCGGGGGGTAGAAGACCCCCACCAGTTCCGACGCAGCGGTCAACAAACCCGGGAAGAGGCCCAACACGCCGAGCGCCACGCCGAGCACGATCCACAACAGGGCGTACTTGCTGCGGAGCTGACGGCGCCGCAGCAGCACCACGATGGCGCCGAGGGCGCCGACCCCGGCAACGGCCACGAGCAGGCGGGCCTGGGTGGAGAGTTCGCCTTCCACCTCGACCTGGGTGGCGGCGCCCAGCACGGCGAGGGCGGCCGCGCTCACGTCGACACCTCGTCGCTCGGCGTCGCAGGCTGGTCGCCCTCCTCCGCCGCCCTGGTGGCCCGTCGCCCCGAGGAGCCGGCGGCCAGCACCACGAGCAGTCGGAAGAAGTGGTAGACGAGCTTCACGCGGTGCTGGGACGGGCGGCCGCCGGCCCGTTCGTGCATGACCACGGGCACCTCGGCCACCCGGAAGCCTCGGCTGGTGGCCAACAGGAGCGCCTCGACGGACTCGAGGTATTCGGCGGGGTACTCCGTGGCGAAGAACTCGAGCATCGGACGCGAGAACGCCCGGTAGCCCGAGGAGGTGTCGATGACGTGGTGGCCCGACACCTGGCGCACCACCGTGCGCAGCAGGGCCATGGCGCCGGCACGGACCCGGCCGGCGTCGTAGGGCTGGGTCGGATGGTCGGCGGCGTCGCCGAATCGGTTCCCGATGACGAGGTCGGCGCCTTCGTCGAGTCCGTCGAGCAGCGCCGGGATGCTTCGCGGGTCGTGTTGGCCGTCGGCGTCGAACTGCACGGCCCGGTCGTAGCCGTGTTCCACCGCGTAGCGGAAACCGGTGCGCAGTGCGCCGCCGATCCCGAGGTTGAACGGCAACCGGGCGACGGTGGCGCCCTCCGCCTCACCGGCAGTCCCGGTGGCGTCGTCGGAGCCGTCGTCGACCACGAGCACCTCGATGGGTCCCAGGCAGTCCCGCAGTGCGACCAACGTCGGGCCGATCGTCGATGCTTCGTTGAAGGCGGGCACGATGACGAGGGTGCGCGGCGCAGTCCGGGCCGAGGGTCCGGTGGTGACCGACGACAGGTGGGGGGTCCGCTCGTCGGCGGCGGACTCCTCGATCTCGGCGGACTCCATGGAGCGTCGATCCTACCGGGGGGAGGTGGTGGGGCCGGGTTTGCGGGCCAGGAACGGCAGCTCGACGACCCGGTAGATGACCGCCGACACGGCGAGGGTACACACGAAGGCGACGGCCACCACGCCGAGCAGCGGACCTTGGAAGCCGGCCAAGGGGTTCGCCGCCACCTGCTCGAGGTAGTTCGGGACGAGCCACGCCTTGGCCTGCTCGACGAAAGCGAGGTGCCAGAGGTAGAAGCTCAGCGAGATCCCCCCGAGGTAGACGAGGACCGGGTGGGCCAGGAACCGTCGCAGCCGCCCGCGGTCCTGGTCGCCGAAGATACTGGGCGCCAACCACAGCAGCGAGGCCACGCCGTAGGCAAACTGTCGTGGCAGGTACTCGGCGCCCTCGAGTCCGAAGGGCACGCTTGGTGGATCCATCTGTGCCACGGCCACCACGATGGCGCCAGCCACCGCCCAGGCCAGCGCCGGATGGTCGGCTGCCAGTCGCGCTGCGGTGGGCAGTCGGGGCCGTCGGGTGAGCGCCACACTGGCCACCGCCAGGGCCATGCCGATGGCGAAGAAGTCGAGGTACATGGGGAACCACAGCAGGGTCTGCGCAATGGCGGCCTCGCTCTGCACCCCGTAGACGACCGCCACGCGGAAGGCCGTGCCCACGATGTACAGGGCCGCGCAGCCGGCGAGGAGCACTGCCGTGCTGTGCCCGGGCCACCGGCGACGGACCAGGGCTGCCGTGGCGCCACCCCACAGGGGCAACAGGAGGTAGAAGGTGACCTCCACCCCGATGCTCCAGGCCTGGGTGATGCCGTAGCCGTCGACGCACGTCCCGTCCACGCACCGGGGGATCGGGACACCGAACGCCGGCAGGGTGAGGAGGTTGCCGATCCAGGCCCACACGCTGTCGACGCCGAGAGTGAAGGCGGTCGACACTGCCGAGAACACCGCCAGCCCACCGAGGGCCGCCCAGTAGCCGGGCAGGATGCGCAGGGCTCGCCGCCGGTAGAAGGTGGTGATCGCCGGGCCTGGCTTGCCCGTGGTGGCGCCGGCGGCATAGGGCCGGTAGAGGAGGAACCCCGACAGCACGAAGAACATGGGGACGGCCAGGTCGAAGCGGGCGATGAGAGGGGCGAACAGTTCTTGCGCCACGGTGGCGTCGTCGCCTCGGGAGCGCTGGATGAAGCCGGTGGAGAAAGCGGCGTGGTTGACGAGCACCATCAGCATGCCGATGGCCCGGTAGGCGTCGAGGCACGGGAAGTAGGTGCCGGCGCTGCGCTGGCGCGCCCCGGGGACGGTGTCTCGACCCTCGGTCACCGATCTGGCTCGGCGGGCTGCGGTCGGGGCTCGTCGGCGGCGGTACCGGCGGGTGCCCGGTCCGGGGGCTGCCAGCGGTCGATCAGGGCGGTCAGGGCCACGGCGGCGGCCACGGTGGCGGCCACGTCAGCGGGCACCCGGAAGCGGACGATGCCGTAGAACAACACGGCGGTCACGCTCACCACGACGGCGGTGGACACCAGGGGAGCGATGCTGACCTGTCGTCGACGGAGCACCACCAGGCCGGCAACGGCCAGCGGGGTGGTGAGCCAGAACCACCACATACCGGCCCACGACGCCCACGACTCGCGCCCTTCCCCTTGGTTCAGCCACACCATGCCGGCGGGGTCGTAGAGGTTCCACACCCGACCGAATCGGGCGAGCGCCACCGTCGGCAGTCGGTCGACGTTGTTGCTGATGTAGTCGAGGCCCTCGTCGCGGTAGATGTGGGAGCGCTCGGACTGGTCGGCGCCCTCGGGGATCAGGTGGCCGAGTTCCTCGGCACAGCCGAGGTTCCAAAAGCCCAGGCCACCGCCGTGGTAGACGGCGTCGCAGTTGGCGCCCACGATGGTGAGGCCCTCGTTGGTGGACAGCAGTGCAGGCTCGGAGAAGCGAACCAGGTTGAACAACGTCCAGGGCACGACAGTGGCCACCCCGACTGCTCCGACGATCACCCACGTGCCCAGCCGCCGCCGCAGGGGGACGGCACCGGGTGCTGCCAGCAGGGCCGGCAGGACGGTGAAAGGGACCAGCAGCGCCAGCTCACCGCGGGTGAGCACCGCCAGCCCGCAGCACACGCCGAGGACGACGGCCGCCCTGGGTGTCGGCCGGGCGGCCAGTCGGTAGGCGCCCAACAGCACCACGGCCACGGCCAGGGCAGCCGGGGCCTCGGACATGGGCAAGGCGTCGTTCATCCACAGGTTGGGGTTGGCGGCGGCCAGCCCAGCAGCCACCAGGCCGGCCCGTTCTCCGGCCAACTCGCGACCCAGCAGGCCCAGCACCACGACCACGAGCATGCCCACCACCGCCATGGTGATGCGGGCGGCGCCGACGTCCACGTACGGGAGGGCAGCGGCCGGCACCAGCAGCAGGGCCGTCAGGGGCGGGTGATCGGCCGCCGGCATGCCCGGGGCAGCGGGGTCGTCGAAGAAGCCGCCGCCGGCGATCACCTGGGCCTGGCGCACGTAGTAGAGCGCATCGCCACAGAGCATCTGCCCGCAGCCGTCGTTCGGGTACTTGAAGAGCAACCCGTAGGCCACTCGCCACAGCAGGGCGACGGCGGCCACCACCCCGAGCCGGCGAGCGAACGGTGAGGCCGTCGCCAGCCGGGCCCCGAGGGCACCCACCTACGACTCCGAGGCTCGGTTCAGCGGGTGGTCCGGGCCGAAGGCAGCACGGGGGATGACGGGTGCGTCGCGTCCGGTGCCGCGCTCGCCACTGCGAGCGTCCTCGGACGTCGCCGACTCCTCGTGGTACTCGTCCTCGACGTTCACCGCCCAGATGTCGTGCGTCGTGCCGTCGGCGATGTTCTCCACCGTGAGCATGGCGGTGTACATCGAGTGGTCCTGGTTGTTGTACTTGTGCATCCCGTTGCGGCCGACGGGATGCACGTTCGGGGTGTGCTCGTCGATCCACTCCCGCAGCACGGCGACGTTGTCGCGGTAGGCCTCGTCGTAGACCGGGTAGGCCTTCGGCATGCGGACCACGTACCCCGACTCCACACGCTCGGGCCGGACCAGGCCCAGGGCGGCCAGCTCACGGGTGGCCATGGCCACCAGGTCGGCGTCCGCCATGGTCCACACGTCGTCGCCCTCGAAGACGAAGTACTCGAGTCCCAAGCAGGTGCGACCGTCCTTGACCAGGTACGGCGACCACGAACCGAAGTTCTGGATGCGCCCGACGAGAACGTCGGGGGAGTGCACATAGATCCAGTTGTCGGGGAAACCGTCCGCTTCGGGCACCACCAGGGCCACGGTGAGGAAGTCCCGGAACCCGAGCGCCGCAGCGGCGGTGGCCACGTGGTCGGGCACCGGCGGGTCCATGCGCTGCACCAGCCGGGGGAGGGGCATGGTGGAGATGACGTGGTCCGCCGGGAGCTCTCGCTCGGTCCCGTCGTGCTCGACGGTCACCGACACGGCACGCCCTCCGTCGTGACGGACCCGCACGGCGCGGGTTCGCATGGACAACTCGGCGCCGGCGTCGGTCACCAGTTCGGCGCAGCGCTCCCACATCATGCCGGGTCCGTACTTGGGGTAGTCGAACTCCTCGATGAGGCTGGTGACCTGCCGGGTCCGGTCCCGCTTGCCCACGAAGCGCGAGCGGATGGGTTCCCACACTGCGGCCCACAGCGACATGCCCTTGATGCGTTGCGCCCCGAAGTCGGCCGACAGCTCCGAGGCCGGTACACCCCACACCTTCTCGTTGTAGGTCTTGAAGAAGTGGTCGTACAGGCGCCAGCCGTAGTTGGCCGCTATGTAGCCCTCGAGGGTGCTCTGGTCCTTCGGCGGACGGACCCGCACCCACAGGTAGCTGAGCACGCAACGGATGGCTTCGATCAGGCCGAGGTTGCGCAGGGCGTTGAGCGGGCGGATGGGGTAGTCGTAGAACCTGCCCCGGTAGTAGATGCGGCTCATGCGGGGGCGACGCAGGAAGTCCTCGGGCCCGAGGATCTCGTGCCACAGCGCTTCCACGGCGGCGACCTTCGTGAAGAAGCGGTGGCCGCCGATGTCGAAGCGCCATCCGTCGCGCGTGGCGGTGCGGCTGATGCCCCCGACCACGTTGTCGCCCTCCACGATGTGAGGGGTGACACCGCGTCGGGTGAGCTCGTAGGCGGCGGTGAGGCCCGCAGGTCCGGCGCCGATGATGACCACGTCGAGTCCGTCGTCGTCGGCGCCGCCAGATCCCTGCCGGGGCTCGCTGGTGGGTGCAGTGGTGTCGGTCATGAGGTGCGGGCGGGGTCGTCGGGACCGACGCCGAGGGCCACTGTAGTTGGGGTGGGAGCTCTCAGCGGAACACAGCGACGTGTGACGCTCCGGTCGGGGACCCCCGACTGCGTCCCGACGGGTGCCCGGATGTGGCGGGTGCGACAGGTACCATCCTCGGCGGTGTTCACCCCGTCGCCCGCGCCGACGCGCCCCCGAGTCCAGCCAGCCGATGCGTCGAGCCTCGGATGGGAGCTGTGGCTGATCACGGCGGCGACGGTGGCCCTGGGGGTCGCCCTGCGCTTCTACGCACCGACCTCGTTGTGGCTCGACGAGGCGCTGTCGGTGAACATCGCCGACCTACCCCCCGGCGACCTGCTCGAGGCGCTGCGTCGCGACGGCCATCCGCCGCTCTACTACCTGGTGCTGCACTACTGGATGAGCGCGGTCGGGGCCGGCGACGTCGCCGTCCGCGCCCTGTCGGGGGTGGTGTCGCTGGCTGCGCTCCCGCTCATGGCGGTGTTGGGCCACCGCTACGCCGGCCGTGTGGGTGCAGTGGTCGCTCTCGGGCTGTCGGCCTCGGCGCCCTTCATGGTCCGCTACGCCACCGAGACGCGCATGTACGCGTTGGTGATGCTCGAGGTGATCGTCGCCTGGCTGCTGGTGGACGACCTGTTGCGCGGTCGTCGCCCCACTTGGCGTGTGCCGGCGCTGGCGGTGGTGACCGGAGCGGGCCTGCTCACCCACTACTGGGTGTTCTTCCTGGCGGGCGCCACCGGGGTGACCCTGCTTGCGGCGGCGCGGTGGGGCACCGGGCCGCTTCCGCGCCGAGCGCTCCTGGCGGCCGCCGGGCTGGCCGGGGGCCTCGTGGTGTTCGCGCCGTGGGTGCCGACGTTCCTCGAACAGATGAGCGCCACCGGCACCCCCTGGGCCCCTCCGCTCCGCCCGACGAGCGTGGCCGGGCTGACACTGCTCGACCTCGGTGGCGGGGATCTGCGGGAGGGTGTGCTCGGCGCCGGCCTGTTGAGCGTGGTGCTCCTCCTCGGGGTCTTCGGCCGGCCAGGACCTGACGGTGTCGGCGTGCTGGTGCGGCTGCGCACGGCCTCGGCGGTGCGCTGGCCGGCCTTCGTCGGCGCGTCGGCACTCGGGATCGGGTCACTGGTCGCCGTGGCCTCGGGGAGCACGTTCGCCACCCGCTACGCCGCCATCGTGGTTCCCATCGTGGTGGTGGTGGCCACCGTCGGGGTGTGTGTCGTGCCGAGCCGGGTCTCCCGGGCGGTGCTCTACGGCGCCGTGTGTCTGTTGGTGCTCGTCGGAGCGGCGGCCGAGTTCCGAGGCGAACGCACCCAGGCAGCAGCGTTGGCCGCCGTGGTGGACGACCATGCGCTCCCGGGATCGTTGGTGGTCTACTGCCCCGATCAGCTCGGCCCCGGTGGGCACCGGGTGATGCCCGCCGGCATCCGTCAGGTCGTCTACCCGACGCTCGGTGACCCGCGGTTCGTGGACTGGGTCGACTACGAGGAACGCAACGCGTCCACCGATCCGGCAGCGGTGGCCGAGCAGGTGCTCGAGCTGGCCGACGGCTCCGACATCTACCTGGTGTGGAATCCGCACTACCGCACGTTCGAGGGCCAGTGCGAGGAGCTGCGCGATGTCCTGGCGGCGGCTCGACCGGGCACCACCACGCTCGAGGAAGTGGGGAGCACCTACTTCGAAGCCGCGGCTCTCACCCACGTGCCGGCGCAACCGTGAGTGGGCGATCGACGGCTCTGCAGGCCGCACGCACCGTCGGCCACGACATCGTGGCCGTGGGGCCTGCACTCGTCACCGCCCGCGTCCTGGTGGCGATGGCGTGGTGGTTCTCGGGTGCGTTGGCCGGACCGCTGCACGACGCCGCGCCACCACGGGTGCACCGCGAAGGCCTGCTCGCCTGGGACGGGACGTGGTACGAGGCCATCGCCGCACTCGGCTACGGCAACATCCCCGACGAGGCCCTCCGCTTCTTCCCGCTCTATCCGCTGGTGGCCCGCTGGCTGGCCGCACCGTTCGGTGGGGACGTCGCCTGGACGCTGGTGGTGGTGGCCAACGTCAGCGCGGTGGCCGTGGCGGTGGCGGTGCTGCGCCTGGCCCGTCTCGAAGGGGTCAGCGAGGCGGCGGCCCGGCGTGCGGCGTGTTTCGTGTCGTTGTTCCCGGCCGGGTTCGTGCTGGTGTGGGCCTACAGCGAGGCCCTGTTCCTGGTGGCGGCGGTCGGCACCTTCCTCGGTGCTCGCTCGCAGCGGTGGGGGTTGGCAGCCACCTGTGCGTTCGCCGCGGCCGCCACCCGCCCACTGGGGTTGCTGTTGGTTGCGCCGTTGGCCGTCGAGGCGCTGCGCTGGTGGCGCCCGTCCGACGTGGCACATCGGCTGGCGTCGGCGGCCGCCGTCGTCGCACCGCTCGCCGGCACCGGCGCCTACCTGGCCTGGGTGGGGTGGCGGTTCGGTGATGCCTTGTCCCCGTTCACCGTGCAGGGTGACTTCCGCGGCGATGCCGTCAATCCGTTGGTGCGCATCGGACGAGGCCTCGGTGACCTGGTGGGCCCCGAGCGATTCGGCGAGGGGTTGCACGTGCCCTTCGCCGTGGCGTTCGTGGTGCTGGCCGTGCTCACCTTCCGGCGTTGGCCGCTCAGCTACGGCCTCTACGCCGCCGCCGTGCTGGTGGTGGCCCTGGCGGCGGACAACCTCAACTCACTGCAGCGCTATGCCCTGAACGCATTCCCGTTGGCCATGACCTTCGGGGTGCTGTTGCACACCGAACGTTGGGAGCGGCTGGGCCTGGCGGTGTCGGCCTGTGGGCTGTTCTCGCTGGCCACCCTGGCGTGGATGGCCATCTACGTGCCCTGACCGCCCGGAGAGGGAGCGGTGGCCCGATCAGCCGGTCGAGGCGAGGGACACCACTGGAGCGTCGGCGGCTGCGCAGCGCCGCACCACGACGATCTCGGCGGTGCGCACCGACGCCACCCGCGTGCTCCACGAGTCGACGGTGGTGCGTCCGTCGCCGAGGGCGAAGAAGCTGGTCAGTTGGCCTTCGGGTTGGTAGGCGTCGGCGCCGTCCACCCGCTCGACCGTGCCGTCTCGCAGGACCACCTCGAACTGCTGCACCGGTCCGTCCTCTCGTTCGCTGGCTGCTGTCCGTGGTCACGGTACGTCGGGAGCCCTGTGTGGAGGAAGAGGGAGAAGCCTGTGAATTCGGGAAGTTGTCCACAAGGGCACGACCGCCAGCCTCGGGACGGAAGGCTGTGGCGGGGCCATCCGCACTCGTCGACGACGGGTGTGCGAAGGTGAGCACATGGACGCCGACAGCCCGCTCGAGTTCACCTGCCCGCGCTGTGGGACGGCCACGGCCATGCGCTTCTACGGCCCGTGCAGCGCCTGCTACGTGGCGCTCCGAGCGGCTGCCGACGGCGAGGCGCGAGAGGTCGACGTGGCGGCCTACGAGCCGAAGATGAACGTCACCCCCAACGCCGTGGCCACCAAGGACTGAGACCGGCTGGGGCGCGGTCGGCTGCGGTCGGCCGTGGCCGACTGGCTGTCAGCCCTGGCGTGGGCGCTCGACGACGGTGACGGACTGCATGACGTCACCGCGACGAACGGCGTCGACGGCGTCGAGCCCCGACGTCACGTACCCGAACAGGTTGTACTGCTTGGGAAGCCGGCCGGCGAGGTCGTCGAGGCAGATGAAGAACTGCGAGCCGTTGGTGTCCGGTCCGGCGTTGGCCATGGCCACGGCGCCCTTGGTGTACTCGCCCTGCACGGGTTCGTCGGCGAAGCGGTAGCCGGGACCGCCGCGACCGGAGCCCTCCGGGCAGCCTCCCTGGATGACGAAGCCGGGTTCCACCCGGTGGAAGGTGAGGCCGTCGTAGTACCCCTTGCGGGCGAGTGCCACGAAATTGTTCACCGTGGTGGGAGCGAGTTGTGGGTCGAGTTCCATCACGATGTCGCCGCGCTCAGTGGCGATGACGGCGGTATAGATGGCGTCGTGGTCGATCTCGTTGGCCGGAGGCGTGTCCATCCCCCCAGCCTTGCACACGGCTGCACCCTGGGGTGACGCCGTCGCGGTCGTCTGTGCCAGCGGTCGGCGACCGGCGCGGTCAGCGACCCGCGGCGGCTGCGCTCCGACCGCCTGGCTTGCGTTCCGCTGCCTCGAGAGGGAAGTGACAGGCCACGTAGTGGCCGAGGTCGACCTGACGCATGGTGGGCTCCACCTGCGCGCACATGTCCTCGGCACGCGGGCACCGGGTGCGGAAACGGCACCCTGAGGGTGGGGCCACCGGCGAGGGGATCTCTCCGCCGAGGATGGTCTCCTCACGGGGCCGCATCGTCGGATCCGGCACCGGGATGGAGGCCAAGAGGGCGGCGGTGTAGGGGTGGGCCGGGCGGGCATAGAGGTCGTCGGGGCCGGCCACCTCGCAGATCTTGCCCAGGTACATCACGGCCACCCGATCGCTCACGTTCTTCACCACGGCGAGGTCGTGGGCGATGAACACCAGGGTGAGATCGTAGCGAGCCTTCATGTCCTGGAGCAGGTTGAGGATCTGTGCCTGCACCGACACGTCGAGGGCGGACACCGGCTCGTCGCAGATGATGACTTTGGGGTCGAGCACGAGGGCGCGGGCGATGCAGATCCGTTGGCACTGACCACCGGAGAACTGGTGGGGCCGGCGGCCCATGGCAGCGTCGGGATCCAGCCCCACGTTCTCGAGGGTGTCGCGCACGGTCTCGGCGTGCTTCTGGCGGATGCCGGCCATCTTGCGGTAGTCCGCAATGGTGGAGGGCAGCAGGATGAGCACGAGGGGCAGCAGGGCCAGGGCCACGCCGGCCCAGGTGAGCACGTCGCCGGCGGTCATGGCCCACGAGGGGATGGTGCCCTCGCCGCCCCCGGCACGTGGGCGGCCACGGTCAGCGCCCACGAAGCTCACGGTGGCCGTGTTCCCGTCGATGGTCACCACCGTCTCGATGCCCTCGAGCAGTTCCTGATCGGTCCAGTCCTCGGAGGGCTCGAAGACTTCGGGGCCGAGGGCGCTCTGCACGGCGATCATGTCGCCGATGGCGGGCAGCGTCCCGACACCGATGGCGGTGGAGCCGGCCAGCACCAGCGAGAAGACGATGGTGGCCACTTCGCTCCGTGGGGAGCGGGCGCGGACGGCCCGGGCGATGGTGAACGCTGCGGTGGCGAACACCACCCCGCAGAAGGCCAACGTGCCGCTGACGAGCTGTGCGCCCTCCCACAGCGGATCGGGCAGGAAGGGGTCGGTGTTCAACAGGTAGGGGATGAGACCGTTGACGACCGTCCCGGCCAGGAAGAGCCCGAACGCCCCCGCCATGAGGGCGGCCAGCAGGTAGAGGACACCCACGACGGCCTTGGTGGTGGCTGCTGGTGGGTTCTGCTCCGCAGCCCAGATGCGCAGCGGCTCGGCCACGATGTCGCCCACCGTGCGTCGAGGGTTCAACGACGAGATGGGGTCCTGGAAGATCATCTGCATGTCGGGCCGCATGCGACGCAGCTCCGACTTGGGCAGCTCGGTGAGGTCGGTGCCGTCGTAGTAGACGGCCCCCGAGGTGGGCGACGGGAGCTGCATGAGCGCCTTGCCGGTGGTGGACTTCCCACAGCCGGACTCGCCGACCAATCCGAGCGTCTCGCCCGGCCGTACGTCGAGGCTCACGTCGGACACGGCGTGCACCTTCAGGCCGGTGCGGCCGACGGGGAACTCGACCACCAGGCTCTCGGCCCGGAGGAGCGCGTCCGAGCGATCCCGGAGGTGGACCTTGCCGCTGCCTGCCACGTCAGTTCCCTCCTGCGGGTGTCGCCGCCCGGGTGCTCTTCACCGGCTCGGCCGCGTCGAGACGGGCCCGGATCTCCACCTGGGTGGGGGAGCCGACTGGGTACCAGCAGCGGTAGAAGTGGCCGGGGCTGTCGGCCTCCACGAGTGGGGGTTCCTCCACGTGGCACCGTTCCTGGGCGTAGACGCAGCGGGGTGAGAAGTTGCAGCCCTTGGGCGGGGAGATGAGGTCGGGCGGACGACCGCCGATGGCGCTGAGGCGCGAGTGGCTGGGGAGGTCCAGCCGGGGGATGGAGGCCAGCAGCGCTTCGGTGTAGGGCATCTTGACGTCGGCGAACAAGGCGGCGGTGGGAGCGGTCTCGACCACCTTGCCGCCGTACATCACGGCGATCTCGTCGGTTCGACCAGCGACGACACCGAGGTCGTGCGTGACGAGGATCATGGCCATGTGCCGTTCCTTCTGCTGCTGTTGCAGCAGGTTCAAGATCTGGGCCTGCACGGTCACGTCGAGGGCGGTGGTGGGTTCGTCGGCGAACAGCAGCCGGGGCCCGCAGGCCAGGGCTATGGCGATGGTGACGCGCTGGCGCATGCCGCCGGACAGTTGGTGGGGGTACTCGTCGAGCCGCTGTGCCGGCTCGGGGATGCCCACCGAGGACAACAGCGCGACGGCGGTCTCACGGGCCTCGTCGTTGTCCATGCCCAGGTGCAGTTCGAGTGACTCCGTGATCTGCCGACCGATCTTCATGACCGGGTTCAGCGAGGTCATCGGGTCCTGGAACACCATGGCCATCTCGGCGCCCCACACGGAGCGCATCTGCTCGGGGCCGTAGTCGATGATGTCGACGCCCTCGTAGTAGACGTGCCCGCCGCGGACCGTGTTGGAGCTGGGCAACAGGCCCATGATCGATCGGGACAGCACGGTCTTGCCGGAGCCGGACTCGCCGACGACGCCGAGTGTGCGTCCTCGTTCCAGGACGAAGCTGACGCCGTCCACCGCCTTCACGGTGCCGCGGGGCGTGCGGAAGTGGGTGGTCAGGTCGACCACCTCGAGCAGCTTGGCGGACGGATCGCGCCCGGCCAGGCCACCGCCGGAACCAGTGACGACCTTGCGACTCACAGGCCGCCCTCCTTGATGCTGAAGAACTCACGCAGGCGATCGCCCATGTAGTTGAGCGAGATGAGTGCCGCCACCAGGAAGGCGCAGGGCACCATGGACACCCACCACTTGCCTTCGCGGAGGGCGTCCTGCCCGTCGGCGATGAGCTTGCCCCAGGAGGGCTCCGGTGGCGGCACCGACAGGCCCAGGAAGGCCAGGGCTCCTTCGGCGGCGATGGCCACCGCGGCGCCGAGCGGGATGAAGGGGAGGAGGGCCAACAGGACGTTGGGGAACACCTCTTTGAACATGACTCGAAGGTTGGTGGCGCCCAACGTGCGGGCGGCCATGACGAACTCGCGTTGCATCACCACCAAGGTGTTGGCTCGGACGAGACGGGCGACGGTGGGGATGGCCACCACGGTGAGCGCGATGGTGGCACTCGCCACCCCGATGCCTCGGATGGCCACGATGGCCAAGGCCAGCAGGAGCGCCGGGAAGGCCAGCAGGATGTCCATGGCGGCCATGAACGCAGCGTCGATGTTGCGCCCGAAGTAGCCGGCCAGCAGCCCGATGATGCCGCCGATGATGAGCCCGCCCGTGATGGCCATGATGCCCACGCCGAGTGACACCCGGGCGCCGTACACGATGCGCGACAGCGTGTCGCGGCCGAGGTCGTCGGTACCCAGGATGGCCAGGTCGCCGTCGAGCCGGTTGGTGAGGGGCGGGAGATCCCGTTCGAGCACCAGGTTCCGGCCCGTGGGTTGCTGGTCGTACGGGGCCAGGGGCAGCACGTCGGCGAACACGGCGGCCAGCACGATGAGCACCAGGAAGCCGATGGACACCCAGAACCCGACGCCCAGCTTCTTGCGGGCCAGGATGTCGGCCGACTCGGGATCCTGGTCGACTCCCGCCATGCGGGCCTGCAAGCGGGCTTGGTCGCCCTCGAGCATGCCGGCCTCGACGGCGAGGTTGTCGACACCCATGAGCCCTTCGTCGCTCTCGAGCGGCGAGGGCTTCATGTGGGCGTCAGGCGACTGCTCGGGCATGGCGGATCCTGGGGTCGAGGACGGCGTACAGCATGTCGACGGCGAAGTTGATGAGGACGTAGCCCGCTGCGATCACCAGCAGGGCTCCCTGGAGTGGCACACCGTCGCGTCGGAAGATGGCTTCGAGGACGTAGGACCCCATGCCGGCGATACCGAAGGCCACTTCGATCACGATGGTGCCGCCGATCAGGCGACCCATGTTGATGCCGGCCACGGTGATGAGTGAGAACGTGGAGGGCCGGAAGGCGTGACGACGCATGATGTAGCCGCTCGAGAGGCCCTTCGCCTTGGCCATGGTGATGTAGTCCTCTTGCAGCGTGCTGATGAGGTCGTTGCGCAGGAGGCGCATGTAGACCGCCAGCTCCGCCATTGCCAGGCAGATGGCAGGTAATATCAGCGCCCAGAATTGCTCCGCTGGGTTGGCGCTCGCCGGATAGAGGACCGGGAACAGGCCGAAGCCGAGCGCGAACACGGCGATGAGCACGATGGCGAAGACGTAGTTGGGCACCGAGATGCCGATCGCCGCGATGCCCGTCGAGATGCGGTCGAGGGTGCCGCCGGGCTTGCGGGCGGAGGCCATGCCCAGCGGGAGGCCGATGCCGAGGGCCAGCACCTGCGACATGATGACGAGCACCAAGGTGACCGGCAAGCGGTTGCCGAGTGCTTCGGTGACCGGTTCGCGGGTGACGGCCGATTGCCCGAGGTCCTGGTGGATGACCACCTGCTGCAGCCACTTGGCGTATTGGATGGGCACGATCTGGTCGAGCCCGAGTTCCTCGCGGAGCTGCTCCTGCTGCTCGACGGTGCACCCGATGCCGCAGCGCACGGTGACCGAGTCGCCCGGCAACAGGTCGAGCAGCACGAACGAGGCGAAGCTCACCACGAGCAGCACCACCACGAGCTGCAGCACTTTCTTCAGGATGAATGCCACGTCAGCTACTCCTCGGGCGCATGTGCCGTGTGGATCCTCGACTCCGCTGGTGCTCCCCCGGTGGTGCCGACGCACACCGTGCGCTGACGTCCACCGCCGACGACGCGGCGTCGGTCGAGCCGCTCAGCATGCCGTCGGGACTCGGACCATAGCCGCGAACGCGGGTGACCGTGGACACGTCGGGGCGGGGGACCGTGAGCCCACCCACCCCGACGTCCGCGATCAGCGCTCCAGCCAGACCTGGGTCAGGCGATGGGTGCCGCCGAAGGTGCCGTTCCCACCGAGTGGGATCGACTCCTCGCCGTCGGGCAGCGTCCCGTTGGTGATGTCCCGCACCTCGGTCGTGGCGGCCACGGCCCACAGGGAGTGGTTCAGCCAGATGTAGGGCATGTCCGCGGTGAGGAGGTTCTGGAAGTCGGCGTAGGCCTCTGCCCGCACCGACTGCTCGGCATTCTGGCGGCCGCGCTGCAGCGCGTCGTCGATGTCGGGGTTGCGGTTGTTGGCGAAGTTGAGGATGTTCTCGCGGGGTGTGCCGTCCTCTTCCTCACCGAGCCATCCGGCCCACCAGATGAGGTCGACGTCGGGGTCGATGGCCCCGAACTGGCGCCAGAGGTTGGCCTCGTAGGTGCCGAAGATGGCGGTGTTGATGAACTCGGTCTGGTCGAGCGTCTCGATGTCCACCTCGATGCCGGCCTGGCCCCATTGCTGCTGGAGCTGGGACACCGCTCGCTCGGTGGTCGGCGATGCGGTGGTGGCCAAGGTGAAGCGCGGGGTCTGGCCGGTGTCCGCCACGTAGTCCTCCACGAGCGCAATGGCCTCATCAAGGTCGTAGGTCGGGTAGTCGGTCTCGACGTACCACTCGGAGTCCTGCTTGAACGGACCACGGGCGATCTCGGCGATGCCCTCGTTCTGGGCCTCGTTGTAGCTCTCCACGTCGGTGGCGTAGGCCAGGGCCCGCCTGATCCGGATGTCGCCCACGGGACCTTCGGACTCGACGTTCAACAGGATGAAGCTCTCCTCGCTCTCCCCGCGATCCTCGACGATCTGCACGAGCCCCTCGGCAGCCTCGTCGCGTAGGCGGGCGATGGTGGCCGGGTCCGAGGTGTGGATCATCTGCAGCTCACGGCTCACCAGTGCGTTGCGCCGGGCCTGGGTGTCGGAGATGGAGCGGAACTCGAGTTCCTCGAGGTAGGGAAGGCCTGGACGCCAGTAGTTCTCGTTGCGTCCACCGACCCAGGTGCCCGCCGACCAGGACTGCTGCACGAACGGCCCGGTGCCGATGGGCTCGCGGGTGAACTGCTCGGCTTCGGCGTTCACCGCGGCGAGCGACTCAGGGTCGGGATTGCCGTCCTCGTCCAGTTCGGGAGCGGGCACCATCTTGGGGGACACCACGAAGCCCACCTGCGAGGTGAGCGCAGCGGGGAAGGCCACCCACGGATGGCGCATGCGCACCTCGACGGTGAGGTCGTCGATGATCTCGACCTCCTCGATGGGTACGAAGGCGGAGCCGGTGAGCCCGGAGCGTCGGTGGGCGTCGAAGGTGAGCTTCACGGCCTCCGAGGTGAGGGGTTCGCCGTCGTGGAACTGCACGCCCTCGCGGAGCGTGATCGTCCACACGTCGTAGTCCTCGTTCGGCTCGATGCTCTCGGCCAGGTAGGGCCGGGGCTCGCCATCGACGTTCAGTGCGGTGAGGGGGTCGTACACCGCCTGGGCCAGCATGATGCCCGAGATCGCCCAGCGGTTGGTGTGGGGGACGAGCCCGTCGGTGTCCGCTTCGAGCCCGTAGGCCAGGCGGCCGCCGGGCTCGGGATCGCCGGTGGCCTCGATGACGACGTCCTCGTCGGACACGCCCACCTGGGCTTCGCCGTTGTCGTCGTCGCCGTTGTCGTCGTCGCCTGCCGTCCCGCAGCTGGCGACGAGCAGTGCCAGCATGCCCACGACGGCAGCCACCTTGGCGAACCGCCTGGTGACGGCGCTCGGTGTGGCACTGAGTTCATCTGCTGTTGCTGACACGGTGTCCCCCTCGTAACGGGTGTCCAACTGCCCTTCACCTCCCAGATCAAGGTGTGGCATCGGACACACTAGGTCACACCAGCGTCGAGGTGGCGGCGACCCCGTCAGCGAGGCGGCGGGGGGAACTGGAATTCGGCGTACCCCAGGGCGCGGGACCGCACGAGCTCGACGTACGCCGTCGAGCGGTTGTAGGCCAGCAGCGCCCGACGCTGGCCTGCCTCGCCGTCGAGGCCGGGCCCGTAGTGGCAGAGGTAGGCCGCTGCGCTCTCGGCGGCGTCGTAGTAGTTCTGCGGTTCGGCGCGACCCGAGCCCGTGGCATCACGGCCCCAGCGGGCCCAGGTGCCGGGGATGAACTGCATCGGTCCCACCGCCCGGTCGTAGACCGGGTCGCCGTCGAGCGCTCCGCCGTCGGTGTCGAGGATGCGCGCCACGCCGTTGCCGTCGAGCGGGATGCCGATGATGGGCGTGGACTGGTAGCCGGCTTCATCGACGGTCGATCCGCCGTGGGTACCGTGGTTGCTCTCCGTGCGGCCCACCCCGGCAAGGAGCCACCAGGGCAGGGCACAGCCCGGGTTCTCCTCGGCCAGCGTGGAGGCAGCGCGGACGTAGGCGTCGAGCACCACGAACGTCATGTCCAGTCCCACCACCGGTGCCGTCCGACGGGCGTCGGCCGCCTGACGGGCGGCGGCTTCCGCTGCGGCGGCAGCTCGATCGCGTTCGGCCGAGGAGGCACTGCGCCTCGCCTCCTGGCCGTCGATGCGCTCCTCCACCTCCCGCAGTTCGGCCTCGAGGTCCGCCAGGTGGGCCGCGGTGGTGTCGAGGGCCCACACGTGCAGACCCAGGTCAGCGGTGCGCTGGGCGAAGGCGGTGCGGATCATGTGCCGGCGACCGTCGTTACTCGCTCCGAGGTCCAGGTCGAAGGTGGCGTCGCTGGCGGAGCCGGTCCGGCCTCGCATGTAGTCGGCAACGGTGAGCGCGGTGAGGCCCTGGCGGAGGTCAACCACCTTCGTGTCGAACTTCGTCGTCTGGCGCCGAGCAATGATCAGTTCCTCGGTGAGCCTGCGCTGGGCATCGCGCAACTCGACCAACGAGGCCTCGGCGGCCAGCCGGTCGGCCTCTGCCGCGTCTCGTCGGTCCCGCTCGGACCGCAACCGTGACACCGCTGCGTCGAACTCGGCGCTGTCCACGGCCACGCCACCCAACTCGGGTGCGCTGCGTGGATCGTCAAGCCACGGCTGCGCAGCGTCGACGTCGATGTCGAACGGCAACTCCTCGTCGTCGCCGGGCATGCCTGCGGGCTCGTCCGGCGCCGGTGCCGGTGGGTTCTGGGCCACACCGGTCACCGGTTGGAGTCGGGTGGTCGCCGCGACGGGTGCATCGCCGCCGGCAGCGACCGTGCCCACACAGACGCTGAGGGCCACGAGCACGGCCGCCGATCGGCGTCGAATGGACGCGGCGGGCGCGTGGGGCTGGTCGGGGGAGAGCGGGGCGGGACGCATGGGGCCCTGCCATTGTGGTCGACGGGGCCACCCGCTGTCGGGACATCGCCACCGGCGCCGTGGTGAACGACCTCGACGCCACACCGGTAAGATCCCGGCCCGGCACCGCACCACGGAGCCGAGCAACGTCGCCCACGGCCCACTCCGAGGAGTTGCGTGTCCTCAGCCGAGTCTTCCACCAGCACGAACAGCGGCGGACGACCGTCCGGCGACACGACGTCGTCGCGCCGACGCAGCTTCGACGAGACCTACCGCGCCGTGGCCGACGTCGAGGGATGGATGACCCGGGCGCAGGCCGGACGCCTGTGGGATGCCGCCAGCCGCCTGCGAGCGGGGGCGAGGATCGTGGAGATCGGAAGCTTCCGTGGCCGGTCGGCCATCGTGCTGGCCAGCGCAGCGCCGCCGGGCGTGGCCATCACCACCATCGACCCCCACGGGGGGAACGACCGCGGTCCGCAGGAGATCGAAGGCTTCGAGGAGGCAGCGGCCACCGACCATGTCGTGTTCTGGGAGAACCTCCGGGCGGCAGGGGTCGACGATCGCATCGACCACCTGCGCCTGGGCTCCCAGGAGGCGCTGTCCCACTACCAGGGGCAGGTCGACCTGCTCTACATCGACGGCGCCCATCGGTTGGCGCCTGCTCGAGCCGACATCGTGGCCTGGGGTGCGAGGGTGGCGCCCGGTGGCACCATGCTCATCCACGACAGCTTCAGCTCGGTGGGGGTCACGGGGGCCATCGTGGCCGAGCTGGTGTTCGGAGGCCGGTTCGCCTACCGGGGACGCAGCGGCAGCCTCGCCGAGTACCAGCGGGTGCCCCTCGACCCGGCGCGGCGGATGCGCAACGCGCTGCGTCAAGCGGTCGAGTTGCCGTGGTTCGTCCGCAACGTGGTGGTCAAGGCCCTCATCGTCGCCCGCCTGGGCCGACTCACCCGCCTCTTGGGCAGCGACGGCACCTGGCCCTACTGAGGGACAGAGGCCTCGTAGCCTGGGAAGGTGCCTGTCGCACCCGCCACACCCGCAGCCGAGCTGGCCCGCCTCGTGGGTCCCGAGCAGGTGATCGTCGACTCGTCGATCACCGACAGCTACGTGCGGGACTGGACCGGGCGGTTCGTGGGGTCCACGCCCGCCGTCGTGCGGCCGCGTGCCACCGATGAGGTGGCCACGGTCCTCGCCTGGTGTCACGAGCACGGGGTGGCGGTGGTGCCCCAAGGTGGCAACACCGGCTTGGTCGGCGGTGGAGTACCGCTCGAGGGAGAGGTCGTCCTGTCGCTGCGCGGGCTGCGCTCGATCTCGCTCCCCGAGGGCGACGACCGACGGCTACTGGCCGGCGCCGGCGCCACCCTGGCCGACGTCGGCGACGAGGCCGCACGGAGGGGACGTGCCTACGCCGTCGATCTGGCTGCCCGAGCGACCGCCACGGTCGGGGGGATGGTGGCCACCAACGCAGGTGGCCTGCACGTGCTGCGGTGGGGCGGCACCCGCCAACAGTTGGTGGGCGTGGAGGCGGTGCTGGCCGACGGTCGGGTGCTGTCGACCCTGCGCGGTCTCGACAAGGACAACACCGGTTACGACCTGCCGCAACTGCTGTGTGGCAGCGAGGGCACGCTGGCGGTGGTCACCGCTGCGTTGGTCCGGCTCCGACCGGCGGTGCGACGCCGACAGGTGTGCATGGTGGGCTTCGACTCGGTGGAGACCGCCGTCGACGCCGCCCTCGCCTGCTGCGACGAGGTGCCGTCGCTGTCGGCGGTGGAGCTCGTCCTCCACGGCGGCGTGGCCCTCGTGATGGACGAGTTCGGCCTCCCCGCACCCCTGGCCACACCAGCGACCGCCTACCTGGTGATCGAACTGGTGCGCACCCACGGGCCGGCGACTACCACATTGTCCGACGACGATCTCGTGGCAGAGCTGGCCTCGGTGGTCGACCGCTCGCCCGGCGTGGGCGACGTGGCCGTGGCACCCTCTGATGCGGCCGCGCAGCGACTGTGGCAGTACCGGGAGTTGCACACCGACGCCATCAACCGGGTGGGCGTGCCCCACAAGCTCGACGTGACCTTCCCTGCTGGTGCGCTGGCCGCCGCCGTCGAGGAACTTCCCGCCGTCGTCGGGGCGGTGGCGCCCCGAGCGCAGGTGTGGATGTTCGGCCACGTGGGTGACGGCAACCTCCACGTCAACGTCACCGGCGTGTCGGCCGGGGACGAGGCGGTCGACGAGGCCGTGCTGCGGTACGTGGCCGAGCGTGGCGGGAGCATCAGCGCGGAGCACGGCATCGGCCGGGCCAAGGCGCGGTGGCTCCACCTCAATCGGAGCCAGGTGGAGCTCGACACCTTCGCCGCCATCAAGGGTGCGCTCGACCCGCACCGGATCCTCAATCCCAACGTACTCCTGAGGTGACACTGCCCAGGTAGCATCGAGATGGGCAGGGGCCCCACGAAGCGGCGGACGAGCCGCTACCGTCGATCACAGTGCCGTCCACCTGTCCGACCTCCCCGTTGACGGGCTCGAGGCTTCGTCCGACGCCTCGCCCGCATCACAGCCGGCGATGAGTTCCGCCGTGGTACTCACACCAGGCGGCCCCGATGCGGGGGCACTCACCGCCGCCTTCGCCGAGGTGGCGGCCGGCGGGGACCCTGCCCGGTTGGAACAGATGGCGTTCCTGCTCGGAGCCCACGGCGCACCCGAGGCCGATGTGGCGGGCGCCATCCACCTGCTCGACCACCTCGCCGGCACCTGCCCGGGCGACGACGCCGCAGCCCTGGTCCACCATCTGTTCGTCGACGAACGGTTCAGCGGCAACGTGCGGCACTACTACGACCCGCGCAACTCCTACCTCCAGGTGGTCCTCGACCGCCGCACCGGCATCCCCATCAGCCTGGCGGTGGTGGCGCTGTGCGTGGCCCGTCGACTGGGGATCGGCCTGCACGGAGTCGGCGTGCCCGGCCATTTCGTCCTGGGCACGCCCGAGGGACAGTGGTTCGACCCGTTCCACGGCGGTGGGGAGCTCACGCTCGACGACCTGCGCCAGCGCGCCATGGCTGCTCCCACCCCGGGCGGGCTCTGTGCTGCGCATCTCCTGCCGGCGGATCCCGAGCAGATCCTCAACCGGATGCTGGCCAACCTGATCTCGGTGTTCCAGGCGGCTGAGGACCGCGCCGGACTCCTGTGGGTGGTGCGTCTGCGCACGTGCCTTCCGGGGGCATCCACCGAGTCGTTCGGCCAACTGGCCCGGGTCCTGGCTTCGGTGGGGCGGTTCCTCGAGGCCGCCGCCGTGGAGGAGCAACTGGCCTCGGTGGGTGGTGCCGCCGACCGTGAGCCGGATCACCACCGTCAGCGAGCTGCTGCCCTGCGAGCGCGCACGAACTGAGGTGCGGCCGTGACGTGGGTGTGGATCCTCCTCATGGCGGTCGTGGGATTCGCTGCGGTGTCCCGCAACGAGATCGCTCGCCGGCGGGCCCGATCGGCGACCGTGTCACTCGAGGTGGATCGCTTCGGCATGCGACGGCTCCTGGCCGACGGCCGCGAGGAACGCATCACCTGGGGCGACGTGCGGTACGTGGACGTGGTGCGTGCCAAGTGGGGCCCGCACGCCCCCTCCGGAGGGGTGGTCATGATCGGTGGTGACGACCACATCGGCGCGCTGGTGCCCATCACGGCGCTGGGCGACAGCGGCGTGGTCGAGCACCTGAGCGAACTGCAGGGCTTCGACATGGAAGCGTTCGTCGAGGCCTTGGAGGTGCGGCCACCGGCCCGACTGCGGATCTGGCCGGTGCAGGACGACGAAAGGGCCTAGGGGGCGCAGGGGTTCGGCCGCCCCGGTGCGCGGCGGTCAGGTGCCTGACCCGAAGGGACGGAGGTGGGCGCGCTCGTTGAGGCTGCGCACGCTGGCCGCTCCGGAGCGGGACACCACCAGACGCGACACGCTCGTGTAGTCGGGGTCGAAGAACAAGACGCGGTCCAGTCCCAGCACGTGCGCGGCCATGGCGTTGATCACGCCGCCGTGGCAGACCACCACGACGCGTTGCGACGGGTGGGCGCTCACGATGCGCTGGCGAGCCCGCTCCACCCGGCCGAGGAAGGCGTCGAGATCGATGCCGAGGGCAGCAAAGTCGTTGCCGGCCATGGCCTTCCAGATGTGGGGTGCAACCGTGGGGAGTTGTTCGGTGGGGATGTACTCCGAGGCATCCCGGTCCCACTCGGCCACGTCGTCGTCGACCTCCGCGTCGAGTCCCGTCACCTCGGCGATGGGTGCGGCCGTCTCGACGGCACGACACAGCGGGCTGGTGTAGAGGGCGTCGACGGACTCCTCGGCCAGCCACTCGGCGACCGCACGGGCCTGGCGTCGCCCGAGTTCGTCGAGGCCCGGGTCGGCGGGCCCCTCCGCCTCGTGGGTGCGATGGGGTCGTCCGTGGCGGACCAGCACGAGTTCCATGCCCGCAGCGTACGCAGCGGGGCTTCCTCGTCGTCACTCAACGGGGGTGCGGCAGGGCTGTGGTGCTCGCCGGCGGTAGCGTGGGCTCATGACGAGACGCACCAAGGTGATCGCCACGGTCGGCCCGGCGTCGGAGGACGAAGCCACGCTGAAGGCCATGATCGGCGCCGGCATGGACGTGGCACGGCTCGGCCTGGCCCACGAGACGCTCGAGATCGCTCTCGAGCGGTGTGCCCGGATCCGTCGTGTGGCAGCCGACGTGGGTCGCCCGATCGGCGTGCTCGTCGACCTCCCCGGACCGAAGGTGCGCGCCGGTGTCATGCCACCCGAGGGTGCGGTGCTCCTCGAGGGCACCACCATCCGGGTGACGCCGGGGACCGAGCAGAGCAGCGCCGAAGTGATCACCGTCGACTACCCCGACCTGCTCAGCGACGTGCACATCGGCGATCACCTGGCCTTCGGCGACGGCGCCGTGGTGGTCGAGGCCATCGACAAGCGGGGTGACTCGCTCGAGGTGCGCATCCTTCACGGCGGCCCGCTCAAGGGTCGTCCGGGCGTGCACATCCCCTCGGACCGCCTGCGGATCACCGCACCCACCCCCGACGACCTCCGCATGCTCGACGCCTTCGTGGAGGTGGGCGTCGACATGGTGGCGCTGTCGTTCGTGCGCAGCGCGCACGACATCCGTCGTGTGGGGACCGAGCCGGTGCCGCGGGGGCCGCTGGTGGTGGCCAAGATCGAGACCCGCGCCGCCGTGCAGAACATGGAGAGCATCATCGAGGCGTCCGGGGCGGTCATGGTGGCCCGCGGTGACCTCGGCGCCGAGTGCCCCATCGAGGAACTCCCGCATCTGCAGAAGCAGATCATCCAACGTTGTATCGCCCTGGGACGCCCGGCGATCACCGCCACCCAGATGCTCGAGTCGATGATCAGCGCCCCATCGCCCACCCGGGCCGAGGCCTCCGACGTGGCCAATGCCGTGTTCGACGGCACCAGTGCTCTGATGCTGTCCGCCGAGACAGCCATCGGGAGCGACCCGGTGAACGTGGTCGAGACCATGGCGCGCATCGCTGGTCGAGCCGACCAGGAGTTCGACTACTCCGGATGGGCCAACAGCCTGGCCGGGCTGCACTCGAGCGACCTCGAACGCCAGTCGGTGGACGACGCCGTGACGAACGCCATGAGCATGGCCGCCTGGCGGGCGGCCACCGAGACGGGCGCCGCAGCGATCATCTGCATCACCCGCACCGGCTTCACCGTGCGCTCCATCGCCCGTTTCCGCCCGCAAGCGCGGATCTTGGGCTTCTCCACCGACGAGCGCACGGTCCACCAGTTGACCATGAGTTGGGGTGCCGACCCGGCCCTGATCTCGGGGGACCTCACCCTCGACGAGCAGATCGACCACGCCGTCAACTCGGCGCACCAGAGCGGCCTCGCCCGAGCCGGTGACCTGCTGGCCGTGTTGCACGGCTCGACCCAGTATCCCGGCCAGGCCACCGACACCCTGCGGCTCGTCCGCCTGACGTGACCGACCCCGCTCGCAGGACCGGCGACGGCTGTGAGCGAGGCGGCTGCGCTCTGTCGCGTCGGTAGTGATGGCCGTGCCGACCGATTCGCAACAGCCCCTGGCGCGCTACGAGCGCGTCGTCGGAGCCGAAGCACCGCCGCCGCCGGTGGTGCTGGTGCATGGCAGCATGGACCGGGCCGCGGGTATGGCGCCGCTGGCCCGAGCCCTGCCCGACCTCGAGGTGGTGCGCTACGACCGGCGTGGCTACGGCCGTTCGCCGCGCCCTGATCCAGGTGTCTCGGTCGAGGCCCACGTCGCCGACCTGTTGGCGGTGGTGGGCGATCGACCCAGCCTGGTCGTGGGCCACAGCTTCGGCGGGTTGGTGGCCCTGGCCGCTGCTGCCCGCCAGCCGGCGCGGGTGGTGGGTGTCGTGGCCTACGAACCGCCCCTGCCGTGGTTGGCCTGGTGGGGCCAGGGCATGGCCGGCGGAGCAGCGCTCGGCGCAGCCATGGCCGAGGGCTCCGACGCAGCCGCCGATGCCTTTCTGCGCCTCGTACTCGGTTCCGACCGGTGGGATGCGCTCCCCGAGCGCACGCGGGAGGCCCGTCGCCGGGAGGGTGCTGCATTGGTGGCCGAGATCGCCTCGGCGCGTGCGGGGCCGGTGGTGGACCTCGACGCCGTGCGCGCCCCGGTGCTTGCCGTGCACGGGGCCCGCGCCGCCGACCGGCATCGCCGGGGGACCCGCCTGGTGGCGGAACAGGTGCCGGTCGCGGAGGTGGTCGAGTTGGCCGACGCCGGCCACGACAGCCACAGGACACGTCCCGATGCACTGGCGGCGTTGGTGGCCGACTTCCATGCGCGCCTGCGTTCAGGTGGTACGGCACCCGTCGCCCGGTAGGGTGCCGCCATGTCTGACACCTCACCGGTGAACCTGTCGCCGAGCGGCCCACCCGAGACCGTCCTCGATCCCGAACCCGATGCAGTGCTCGACGCCCTGCGCGCTGCCATGGACCGCCCCGACGGCGAGCGGCGGAGTGCCGTGGCCGAGGTGGTGGCCCGCACGCCGCGGTCGCTGGCGGGCTGGGCGGCGCTGGGTGCGCTGGCCCGCGACCAGATCGAGGCCTACGCCTGTTTCCGGGTCGGGTACCACCGCGGGCTCGACCGCCTCCGTCAGAGCGGCTGGCGCGGCACGGGCTATGTCCGGTGGGAGCACCCCTCCAACCGTGGGTTCCTGCGCTGTTTGGCCGGTCTCGGCCGCTGCGCCCAGGAGATCGGCGAGGCCGACGAGGCCGAGCGCTGTGCGGTGTTCCTCCACCAGCTCGATCCCTCCTGGCCCCCGACGTCACTCGACGACTGAGAACTGCGACTCGGCCTCCGGCTCGAAATCCGCGGGCATCGGCGCTGGCGCCACCGCTGCTCGGCGGGGGAGTTCCTGGCGGAGGTGACGCGCTTCGACGGCGTCCATGTCGTACAGCGAGGGTGCGCCCGTAGCACCGGCAACGTCCATGGCGCAGGTGGCCAACCCCACCCGCCGCTGGAACGGACTGGCGGTCGTACGGGCACTCTGGATCCGGTTGATGGGCTGCACCGACTGGACGTGGCTGATGACCCCGGCGGCGAAGCTGACGACGGTGCCGGTGCGCGCCCACCCGGCGCGAGCGTGTGCCACCCGACCCCAGGGCACGCCGATGGCGGTGGCGACCACGAGGACCCCCACCAACAGGCCGGCGAGCATCGAGTCGGACAGCGTCCCGGGAACGGCCCAGGCCACCACGAGGAGCACACCGAGCAGGGCGCACAGCACGACCCGGCGCAGGACGGCCCGTCGCAGGGCCGGCGCAGTACGAGGGGTGAGCGGCGGTGGGACCCACTGGTCGGTGCCCATGGCGGTTTGGAGGAGGTCCGCAACGTGGGCGCGGTCCACCAGCGGTATCACGATCCGCGCGCCGTCGCTGGCGCCGGCGGGGGCGGCGGAGTCGACCGACACCTGCACCACGCCGAGCGCCCGTCGCACCGGGTTGTCCGACAACATCACCAACTGGACCCGACGGCGCGGCAGCGACACGTTGCGGGTGGTGAGCAGACCGCGTCGGGAGACCAGGTCGTCACCACGGCTGGCCAACTCCCACTGCCAGGTGTCGAGCAGCGTCGTGACCGTGCCGAGCGCGACCCCGAAGGCCATCAGGAAGATCCCCGAGGTGGTGAGCCCCACCAGGCGGGCTGGTGGCCCTTCGGGAATGAGGACGTTGGCGCCGGTCAGGACGACGGCCGCCAGGAGAGCGATGCCCACGAGGATGAGGTTGCTGGTCGAGGTGACCGCCGCCAGCACGAGGCGGGCGGGTTCGAGGGCCAGGATCGGGCGCTCGGGTGGAGGCGGACGTGATGGCCCGCCGTCGGTGGTTTCCTCGGTCAAGCGGTCTCGCGTGGCCAACAACCACGACCGCAGTACCTCGGCCTGGCGGTGATCGAGGTAGCGGAGCGTCACCGCCGACGAGCCGGCGTCACCGGCAGTGGAGAATCGCACGGCGGCCAACCCGACGAGTTGCGCCACCGGTCCGCGGCTGATGTCGACCTGTTGGAGTCGACGGTAGGGGACCACCTTGCGTCGTCGGGCCAGGATGCCCTGGTCGAGCACCAACTGGTCCTCTTCGAGGCGGTAGGTCCGGAACCACCAGCCGACGGTGTCGCTGAGGCCACGCACGACGAGACCGATCTGCACCAGCAGGAGGGTGATGGGGAAGTCTGCAGGACCCCAGCCTTCGGCGGCGCCCCGCACACTCGACATGGTGCCCACGGTGAGGGCCACAGCAATCAAGATGTAGAGCCCACCGCTCAGAGCGGTGAGCGGCGACGTGCGGCTCGGTGCGTCGAACGGGAGGGGCTGGGGTGGCTCGTTCTGATGGAGCGCGAACTCCTCGAGTGGCGACGACCGTCGTGGCGGCGCGGGCGTCGCCGTCGATCGCTCGGCGGGCGACGGTCCAGGAGCCGGTGGCGGCGAGCCCGGGGGCGGTGGCGCCGTCAACCAGGCGACGACCGGGGGACGCACCCCCCAACACGGTGGTGCCGCCGGGATTCCGGGTCGGCGGGGCGGTTCAGGTGGCATCGTCGACGCCGGCCCGTTCCAGCAGGGCGCGGCGGAGCGGGTCGGCCAGGTCCTCGTCGACGGCGGGGATCCAGGCGTCGCTGGTGGCTGCCGCGGTGTGGACCTCGAGGCTGGCCAGGCCCACCAGGCGCTCCAGCGGGCCGCGTCGGATGTCGATCTGTTGGATCCGATGGAACGGCACCAGGGACTCGGTGCGGACGATGACGCCGTAGGACAGCTCGATGGCGTCCGGCCAGACGGACCATCGCCAGCAACGCCAGCGAAGCACGGCCCATACCGCCAGCAGGACGAGCATGACGGCGAGCACTACGAACGGTGCCGCCACCACGAGGCCGGTGGCGTCGCGCACCAGCGCCACCACGGCCACCGCCACGGCGATCAGCGTCAGCGGTATCCCCGGTGCCACCACCCACAGTCGGCGGATCCGGGGGTCGAGACGCTGGACTGAACCGTCGAGGGCGACCGCCACGGTGGTGGCACTGGTGTCACCTGGGCTGGTCGGCGTGTCGGGCACCGACGCGTCGGGGTCCGTGCGGCCCCCCACGGGGCTGTCCAGATCCGGCGCGTCGTTCATGGAGTGCACGGTAGCGTGATCTCATGGCAGCTCCCGGTGGTGCAGGACCGATTGGACCGTATCCCGAAGGTGTGGACTCCGACGAGGATCGCGAGGACTACGACAAGCTCCGGCGCCGGGTCCTGTGGACCTTGCCCTACGGGCTCTACGTGGTGGGTAGCCGCCACGGTGAGCGCCGCAACGGGATGACCCTCAACTGGGCGACGCAGGTCTCCTTCGACCCCAAGCTGGTGGGGATCGGCGTCGAGAAGCCGGCGTTCACCCACGAGTTGATCACCGAAGGCGGTGTGTTCAGCCTGTGCACGATTGCCCGGGAGGATCGCGCCGTGGTGCGCAAGTTCACCAAGCCGGTGGAGGTCGACCTCGAGGCTCGCACCCTGAACGGTTTCGAGTTCCGCGACGGCACCTCGGGCGCCCCGATCCTGGCCATGGCGGTGGCCTGGTTGGACTGCGAGGTCCGCCAGGCCGTCGACTGCGGTGGCCACACCTTCTTCATCGGCGAGGTGGTCGATGCCGGCTTCCACGCCGAGGAGGACACCGAGGTGCTCCGTATGGAGGACACCCGCATGAACTACGGCGGCTGAGCCGCCCCACCCGCCAACTGCCGGCGATCTGAGACACATGCACCGCGAATCGCCGGCAGTTCGCAGAGCGGTGGCCCAGTTCGCAGCGCGGTGGCCCAGTTCGCAGAGCGGTGCGTCAGGCCTCGAGGAACGCCAGGCGGTGCAGGAACACCGCCATGGCCAAGCGGCTGACCGGCGCAGTCGGCCGGAAACTGCCGTCGGCGTAGCCGGTGGTGATGCCCTCCGCTGCCGCCCAACGGATGGCGTCACCGAACGGATGCGCCGGCCCGACATCGCTGAACGGCGACGATGTCGGGCCCTCGGGCTCATCAGGTGCCGGTGCGCCGGCCAGTCGCCACAGGAAGGCCACTGCCGCCTGACGGCTCACCGGGTCCGTCGCCCGGAAGCTGAGGTCGTCGTAGCCGGTGGCCAGCCCGGCGCCGGCCAGCCAGGCGATCTCGTCGCGGAAGGGGTGACCTTCGCCGATGTCGCCGAACCACGGCTCGGGAAGCTCGTCGGGCGGGTCGGGGAAGCCGACGTAGCGATGGAGGAAGGCCGCAGCGGCACCTCGGCTCACGGGCTCGAGCGGTCGGAAGCTGCCGTCCTCCCAGCCCTCGACGATGCCCTCGGCGTGCGCCCAGGCCAGCGCCATGTAGAACTCGTCGCCGCTGTAGACGTCCCGGAACACCGAGTTCGGGTCGACCACCCACACATTGCGACACCCCAGCAGGCTGTTGCCACCGCCGGTGCCGGGCAGGTCGATGGCGTACACGCACACGTGGTGGTTCCCCGGCGGTACCTCGATCTCCACGTCGAAGCCGTGGTTCGGGCCGGCGGCGGGCCAGATCTCGGCCAGGTCGGGTCGGGGATCCTGCGCCAGGTGGTTCAGTCGTCCGACACCGTTGCTGTAGATGTGCACCGCCACCGGATCCCACGGGATGTCGCGGTCCACCGCCCAGCCCCGAACCCGCAACACCCCCGGTGCGGGGTTGTGGACCAGGTCGAGGTGGCCGGTGGGGGCCTGACCCTGGTTCACCCGACCGAGACTGTGCAGGAACTCGAGCGAGCCCCTGAATCGGTTCAGGTCGGTGTAGCCGACGATGCCGGGCACGATGCCCGACGACGTCCACTGCCACACCGTCCAGTCACTCCACCCCACCGGCATCATCGTGGGCGCGGGGCCGGAGGTGTAGTTGGCCAGCCACAGCGGCGTGTCGCCGAAGGCGGTGGAGTTCACGTACTGGTTCCAGAACCACGCACCGGTGTAGAGGATGGGGCGTCGGTTGGTCAGCCGCTCGGTCTCGTCGAGGAAGATGCGGGTCCACTCGGCCAGTTCACTGCGGGTGAGTCCGCCGTGCTCCTCGAGGTCGAGCACCGGCGGGATGGTGGTGGCCCCGGTCTGGGGGCCGATGGTGTTGGCGAAGTGGATGGCTTCGTTGCGAGCATTCGACACCGGCCGCGACGGTCGGGCGTAGTGGTAGGCGCCGGTCGACATGCCCGCGGCCGACGCACCGGCAACGTCGCCTGCGTAGTAGGGGTTGGTGTACGTCGTGCCCTCGGTGGCCTTGACGAACACGTAGCGGTAGCCCGCACCCCGCACCTGTCCCCAGTTGATGGGCGCGCCCCCCGGGTGCTGCCACGAGGCCACGTCGATACCGGGGAGGTAACCGGTGGACCGGCCGTGCCCGTCGGATCCGATGGCCAGGGGATCGTGAGCAGCGACGGGGGGGTCGCCCTCGGGCGCGGCGTCTCGTTCGTGGCGGATGGGCATGGCCAAGGCGCTGGTGGCGAGCAGCACCAGTGTGATGGCCAGCACGCCAAGCGTGGCCGGACCTCGTCGTCGCATCGGCTTCCTAACGTGTGGTCGGACGCAGGACTGTCGGACGAGGGAATGCTAGACGTCCGCTGCGACACCTGCCCGGATGGGCCCGGGGCCCCGGACTCGGCGGCGACGGGCCGACTCCGACCGGTACCATCCGCCCATGAGCGAGCCCACTGCGTCCCCCTCGACCAACACCGAACCCGCCATTGCGGGGTTCCCGGCGGTGAGCGCCGATCCCGCCGAGGTACTCGGCGAGGTCCGTCGACTGCACGAGGAGGATCTCGACTGGCGCAGCGGCCGGTCGTTCAGCTTGGTCTACAACCCCGACGACGCCGCGCTCGAGCACCTGCTCGAGGAGGTAGGCGTCATGTACCTGCACGACAACGGTCTGAACCCGTTCAAGTACCCGAGCCTCATCCGCATGGAGGGCGACGTGGTGTCCTGGGCGGCGGCGCTGTTCGGCACCGAGCCGAACGCCGGGACCTGCACCTCGGGTGGCACCGAGAGCATCTTCTTGGCGGTGCACACCGCGCGCCAGCACGCCCGCGGCGGCGGCGACCCAATCGGTGAGGCCGCCTCTGCCCGTCCGAACATTGTCACTGCCGACACAGCCCACCCGGCGTTCGCCAAGGCGTGTCACTACCTCGAGATCGACCACCGACGGGTGCCCCATGGCGACGACCTACGAGCCGACCCCGCAGCCATGGCCGCCGCCATCGACGAGCACACCATCCTGGTGGTGGCCTCGGCCCCCTGCTACCCGTTCGGGGTCATCGATCCTGTCACCGAGGTGGCCGCCGTGGCCGCAGCTGCCGAGGTGCCCTGTCACGTGGACGCCTGCCTCGGTGGCTGGCTGCTCCCGTTCTGGGAGCGCCTGGGCGAGCCGGTGCCGCCGTGGACCTTCGACGTGGCCGGGGTGACGAGCTTGTCGGCCGACGTCCACAAGTACGGGTACGCCTTCAAGGGGGTGTCGACCATCCTGTACCGCGATCCGTCGTGGGTGCAGTACCAGTGGTTCGTCGAGGACCAGTGGCCCGGCGGTCTGTACGGCTCGACCACCACCGCCGGCACCCGCCCGGCGGCGCCGATCGCCGGGGCCTGGACGGCCATCCGGGCCTTGGGCACCGAGGGCTACGTGACCAAGGCCCGCCAGGTACGTGACGCCACCCGTGCCTTCCAGGCGGCGGTGGAGGCCACCGGGGTGCTCGAGGTCCACGGCGACCCGGACATGAGCGTGTTCGAGTTCGGGGCGAGGACCGACGACGACGGGACGCCGCTGGCCGACATCGGCGGCGTGGCCGACGTCATGGAGGACCGCGGCTGGCACCTCGACCGCCAGCCCGGCGGTCTGCACGCCATGCTGTTCCCCTACCACCTGGCGGTGGCCGAGGAGTTCGCCGCCGACCTCGCAGCGGCCGTGGCCGATCACACGACGTCGCGCGGCGTGCAGGCCTCCTACGGCGGCATCGTGCAGTGAACCTGGGCGTTCCCGTCGTGGCGAGCGGTGGGAACGGCGTCGACCAACGACCAGACGCCGCCCCGACACCGTTGTCGGGTGCGGACCCTGCAGGATCAGCATCGAGCGCCCGATGTGACGGCGCCGTGCTCTGCGGCGGGGCCTCCCGACGGATGGGGGTCGACAAGGCGCTGATCCGGATCGACGGCGAGGCGCTGGCCGTCCGGGTGGCTCGAACCCTGGTGGCCGCCGGCGCGACCCACGTGCACGCGGTCGGCGGCGACCGCTGGGGCCTCGAGGCGGTCGGTCTCCGGTGGCTCGCCGATCGCTGGCCCGGCGCCGGACCCCTCGGGGGTACCCTCACGGCGCTCGGCGCCACCGGAGCGGACCTGGTGGTGGTGGCGGCCTGCGACCTGGTGGTGCTGCAACCCACCGTGGTGCGGGAACTGGTCGACTCGCTGGTGCACACCCCCACCGCAACGGCCGCCACCGCAGTGGTGAACGGGCGCCGTGCCCACCACCTCGTAGTGTGGCGGCGGACGGCGCGCACCGCACTGGAGGAGGCGTGGCAGCACGGTGCCCGGTCGATGCGGGACGGCCTGGCCGCAGTGGAGGTGGCGACGCTCCCTGTTGCGGCCACGGACCTGGCCGACGCCGACGATCCCGTCGCACTGGCGCAGTACCATGGCGGGGAGCCGATGACCGAGGAGTGACGTGTCCGACAGCTTCGTGGTACCCGAGATCGACGTACAGACCCTGGCCGAGCGGCGGGACGAGGGCGCCGTGCTCTTCGACGTTCGTCAGCCCGACGAGTGGGAAGAGGTCCGCGCCCCCGGTGCCGTATTGGTGCCGCTGGCCGAGGTGCCCGACCGGCTGGGTGAGTTCCCGACCGGCGAGCGCGTCCATCTCATCTGCAGGTCCGGTGCACGCAGCATGAAGGCGGCCGAGTTCCTGTCGGCCAACGGCGTCGACGCCGTGAACGTCGCCGGTGGCACCATGGCCTGGGTGGCGGCCGGCTTCCCCACCGACAGCGGGCCGGCGGCGGGGTGAGCCCCGAGCCGGCGACCGCCCACCGACCAGTCCTCGTCGACGAGGAGTCGGCCCTCGAGGACGTGCTGGCAGAGCTGGCCACCGCCGAGGTCTACGCCATCGACACCGAGTTCCACCGCGAACGCACCTACTACCCGAAGCTGGCGCTGGTGCAGATCGCCTGGGCCGGTGGTCTGGTGCTCATCGACCCGTTGGCGGTCGACGCGCGGCGGCTCGGCCCGCTGCTCGAGAGCGATGCCCTCGCCGTCGTCCACGCCTCGGACCAGGATCTCGAGGTGCTCGACCACGCCTGCGGCGCCATTCCCGCCCGCATGTTCGACACCCAGATCGCCGCTGGCTTCCTGGGCATGTCCAGTCCCTCGCTGTCGTCGCTGTGTGAACGGTTCGTCTCGGTGCGCATTCCCAAGGCCGAGCGGCTCACCGACTGGTTGGCCCGTCCGCTCGCCGATCGGCAGTTGGACTACGCCGCTTCCGATGTGGCGCACCTCCTCGAGGTCCACCGCCGCGAGGTCGCCCAGCTCGAGGCCCGGGACCGGTTGGGATGGGTGGAGAACGAATGCGAGCTGGTCCGCCTGCGCCCGCGTGGCAACCGCAAACCCGAGGACGCCTGGCGGCGGATCAAGGAAGCCCGGCAGCTGCGCGGGCAGGCCCGGGCCATCGCCACCGAGGTGGCGGCGTGGCGCGAGCGACGGGCCGCCGAGGTCGATCAGCCGCCGCGCTTCGTGCTGCCCGATCTGGCCGTGGTGGCCATTTCGCAGCGGGCGCCCTCCACGCTGGCCGATCTCCGCAGTGTGCGCAGTGTCGACGCCCGTCACGCCAAGGGCGCCACCGGTGAGGCGCTCCTGGCGGCCGTGGCCGCCGGCAAGGCGGCGCCGCCACCGGCGTCCAGCGAGGAGGGCCCCGAGCTCGACCGGGCGCTTCGCCCGGCGGTCACCCTGGTGTCGGCCTGGGTCAGCCAGTTGGCCCGCGACATCGAGATCGACACGGCGCTGTTGGCCACCCGCAATGACGTCGAGGAGTTGCTCGCCGGTGTGGAGGGGGCACGACTTGCCGAGGGCTGGCGGAGCCATCTGGTCGGCGAGCCCATCCGGGCGTTGGTGGCCGGCGAAGCGGCGCTCGCCTTCGTCGGCGAGGGTCGCATCGACCTCGAACAGCGCTCGGGCACCCCGCTGCGGTCGTCGGCCTGATCTCTGCGGGCGAGGGACACCGCCGCCCGCTCGAACCGATCAGAGGGGGGTGACGGCGGCGACGACGCCCAACGCCAGCACGGCCAGCCCGACGAGGGCGAAGCGGCGATCGCCGAGGCGCAGCCAGCGCACCACCAGCCAGGCCACGCGTGCCATGGGTGTGCCCACCACCAGGACCACGGTGGCGACACCGACGACGGTGGCAGCCGGCGACGGGAGGGCCAGGGCTGCTGCTGCTCCCAGCAGAGCCACCACCAACACGACCTTCGACGCCACGACCAGATGCGCTCGTCGGCGGCGTCGGGCGAGTGGCATCGCATCGCCCACCCGGTGATCGTCGGGTTCTGGGTTCGGTCGCCGGGTCATGTCCGCACCAACAAGATGACGGCCACGACCACCAGCAGGGCGGCCACCACGCGACGGGTCACGACCGGCGGGAGGCGGTCGGCCACCTTTGCTCCCACCAGGCCGCCTCCCAGGGCACCGAGGACCACGGCCACGGCCGTCGCCACCTCGACCCGTCCCTGTCGTGCGAAGACGATGAGACTGATGGTGGCGGTGATGCCCACGGTGAACGTGGAGGTGGCGGCGGCCACCTTGACGGGGATGGCCATGGCCTCGCGCATGAGGGGCACCTTCAGGAAGCCGCCGCCCACGCCGGCGATGCCCGACAGCACGCCGACGCCCACCATGCCGGCCAATCCCTGACCGACGTTGCGGGCCTCGTAGGGCACCATGCCCGGACCCAGCCGGTAGGCACCGCTCAGGGTGCCGGGCCACTCACCGGGCGCCTCGAAGTCGAACAGTGGATGGGGCGGCCGGCGTACGCCGGCACCTCGGAACGCCAACGCGGCGGCGCCGAGGGCCACCACCGCCAGTCCCACGCTCACCACCCGGGGGGCGATGGCCGTCGACACGATGGCCCCGACGAGCGCACCGCTGCCCGCTGCGGCCTCGACGGTGACCCCCAGACGGTGGTGCACCAGCCCACTGGCCAGCTGCGCGGGTCCGGCAGCCACCGAACCGGACACCACTGCCAAGGCGCCGAGTGGGGCAGCGAGCTCCACCGGCGCACCGAGCACCAGCAACAGGGGGACGAGGAACAGTGCGCCGCCCAGACCCCCCAGCGTGCCCAGCGAGGCTGCGCCGAACGACAGGGCGACCAGCACCGCCGTCGACGGCATGATCTCAGGTCCGTGCGGGACGGACGACGAGTGCCCCGTCGGGCGGGACGACACCGTCGAAGGAGCGCTGTTCGAGCGAGGCGTCGGTGGCCACCTCGACGGTGCCGTCGATGCCGTCGACGTGCTGTGGTCGGTCGGAGAAGTTGACCATCACCACCCGCTCGTCGTCACCTGCCACCCGACGCCAGGCCACCACCGACTCGTGGTGGGCGGCGGCGCCGGTCCCGGTGTCGCCTGGGGCCGGACGCGCGCCCACGTCGAGCAGCGACAGGGAGCCCGACCGCAGTGCCGGGCTGGCCCGACGGGCGGCGATCAGGCGCCGGTAGAGATGCAGGATCGACGACGGGTCGTCTCTTTGGGTGGCGACGTCGGTCACCTCGGTGGCAGGAGCGAAGGGGAGCCACGGCGTGGCGCCACGCCAGCCGTGGTCGGCGTCGGACGTCCACGGGATGGGTGCACGACAGCCGTCGCGCCCGCCGGGGTCGACCACCGCCTCGGAGGGCACCTCGGCGTCGATCATGCCGATCTCCTCGCCGGCGTAGAGGAACGGGGTACCACGCAAGCCGAGTAGCAGGACCGCCGCGGCGCGGGCGATGGCCTCGGAGCCGCCGTAGCGGGTGCGGTGTCGCGGGTTGTCGTGGTTCGACAGCACCCACGTCGGCCACGCACCGCGAGGGCCGAGTTCGGCCTCGGTGCGCTCGATCTGGCGTCGCCACGACCCGGCGTCCCAGGGGGCATAGAGCGGCGGGAAGTTGAAGCAGAGATGCAGCTCGTCGCCGTTGCCGTAGTACTCGGCCACCAGTGAGGTGTCGAGGAGGTAGATCTCGCCGACCATCATGCGGTCGCCCGGGTAGGCGTCGAGCAGGGCCCGGATGTCGGCCAGCAGCGGGTGGGTTGCGGGATCGTGGTGCAGGGCCACGTGGGGGATGGGGAGCAGGTCGGGGTCGTCGTCGGGGAGGGCTGGGTCCTTGCCGATGAGGTGGACGACGTCAGCGCGGAACCCGTCGACGCCGAGGTCCAACCAGAACCGCAGGACGTCGTGCATCGCAGCCACCACCTCGGGATTGGCCCAGTTCAGGTCGGGCTGCGCCGAGAGGAAGCAGTGCAGGTAGTACTCCCCGGATGCCTCGTCGAGGGTCCACGCCGGGGTGTCGCCCCACGAGGCCACCCAGTTGTTCGGCGGCCCCCCGTCGGGACCCGGGGGGCGCCAGATGTACCAGTCGCGCATGGGGTGGTCGGGCGAGCTGCGCGCGGCGCGGAACCAGTCGTGGGCGTCGGAGGTGTGGTTGGGCACGAAGTCCACGATGACCCGCAGGCCCAACTCGTGGGCCTCGTCGATGAGCGCCTTGGCGTCGTCGAGCGTGCCGAAGAGCGGGTCCACGTCGCAGTGGTCGGAGATGTCATACCCGAAGTCGGCCATGGGGGAGCGGTAGACCGGTGACAGCCAGATGGCGTCCACGCCCAACCAGACGAGGTGGTCGAGGTGCGCCCGGATCCCGTCGATGTCTCCGATGCCGTCGCCGTTGCTGTCGGCGAACGATCGTGGATAGATCTGGTAGGCGACGATGGACTGCCACCAGGGGGGGTGAGATGCCATGGCGTTGTCGGAGACGTGGTCAGTGACGGTGGTCTGTGGAGGCGGGTTGGTGGAGCCGGGCACGATCGGGCATCCTACAGGGGCCGCCATGGTGGGTCGGGCGAGCGCGCGTTGCGTGATCGCCCGAGTACTCGTCGCCCCTGCGTCGGGTGTCGGTGGGTGGGGCGGACCGGTTAGAGTGAACTCGTGACACCATTTGCATGACGGGAGTGGCCCGTGAAAAAGGGGCGGCATCGGCGCTTCGAAGAAGCCCGAGCACTGAAGCGAACGACGATCGACCTCGAGGAGCTGCTCGCTGAGCCTCGGTCCGAGCCCTGCCCCGAGTGTGGTGCCGAGCCGGACGCGGACCACGCGAGCTGGTGCCTCTACGAAGAGGCTGACGAGTTCGAGGACGACTGATGCCTACAACCGAGTGGCTGGCCCGTCGGATGGTCGGAGCCTCGGCGTCGGGCGGTCACGGCCTCGGTCCTGACGGGGACAAGGCGTCATCGACGACGCCATTCGGCCGATAGCAGTAGGAATCGGGCCACACGAGGACATCGGGAGGACCTGGGTGCTGGATCTACTCTTCGGGCCGCAGCGGTCGGTGGCGCGTCGACTCTGCGTGGTCACGGCGGGTGTGATGGTGCTGTTGGGGTTGACGGTGGCGGTCACGTCCAAGGTGGCCGAGGGCATCGCCATCGTGGCGCTCGGGGTGGTGGCCACCGCAGTGTTGGCCCGCGACGCCGAGGTGCGCACGGCACGAGCGGCATCGAGCGAGGTGCTCGGCCGGTTGCCCGAGAGCGACCCGGAGGCGTTGCGCGAGTGGGTCGATCGGTCGCGTCACGAACCCGGTGGTCCGCTCGGCCACATCACCGGAGAGATCAGCAGCGAGGACCTGGCCCAGGCAGCCCGCGAGGCTCGCCAGGACGCTGTCCGCTTGGAAGGTGGCGAGTCCACCAGCGGCCCGACGAACTGACCTCAGCCAGTGGCGAGGGCCACGGCACGGGCGACCACGTCCGGTACGTCGTCGAGGTCCACCACCAGGCTCGACGGGGCGCTGCCGGCCCGAGCCGCAAGCTGCGCGGCCTCGCGTTCGAGTCCGCTCCGGTCGGGATCGAGCTGCTCGGGCACGTCGACGAGCAGGTTGCCGACCAGCACACCGCTGCGTCCCAGGCCGCTCGACGTCCGGTGGTTGGGGTGCTGGTACTGCACAGGGCCGGCGTACAGCCGATTCTGCTCGACGCCGATGGCCGGCAGGGCCTGGCCGATGCCCTCCAGTTCGGCCATGATCTCGACGAGCAGCGCGTGTTGGGCGAGCGTGCGCTGGTCGCAGACAGCGAGCAGCTCCACGGCGGTGAGGGGCTCGGCGGCGCGAGCCAACATGGAAATGGCCGGCTCGTAGCTGGACCGTTTCTTTCCCGAACGGGTGCGTTTCAGGGCCCGGGACCCCAGGGTGCCTCGGCTGACCCCTCGGAGCGAGGGGTGCTCGGCGTAGCGGGCGGCCAGGTTCCCGTTGTGGTTCGCGGCCTCGGCCTCGGCGTCGTCGAAGCGTGCCTGGGGGTCGAGTTCCTCGAGGGCGTCGCGGGCGGCGTCGCGCACCGTGAGCAGGGCGGCCACGAGCACCCGGTTCTGGTCGATGTCGTAGGCCCGCGACGGGGCGGCGCACACGAACAGGTCGGGGTCGCCGAACGACGAGGCCCGCGCCGACAGCGTCTCGCTCCACAACACCGGGCCGCGCAGCTCGCCGATACAGCGTTCGGCCTGGGTGCCCATGGCGGTGGCCAGGGCTCGCACGGTCTGGGGGAACCGGGCGAGCAGTTCCTCGGCCTCGGGTGAGGTGGCCACCACGCTGCCCACGTACTCCCGAGCGGCCTTCATGGGGAGACCGGTGAGCGCCGCCACCGCTGCGGTGGGATGAAAGGGCCGGGACAGCCGATGCCAGAGTTCCTCGGTGGGGCTGATGCCGTCGGTGCGCGCCCGGGGGATGTCCCCCACCATGTCGAGGCGCGGGGCGGGTGACACGCTCAGTGGCCTCGTGGGCCGCTGCTCGGCGGCGGAGCGGTGGGAGCGGTCCGGGCGGCGGTCATCGTCGGGTGGGGGGTCACACGGCTAGTTCCACGCCGAGCACCTCACGGATGGTGCGCTGGGCCTCGAGGCGTTCGGGCTCGTCGAGGAGGCTGGCCACCATGCGGTAGAGCTGGGTCGCCCGGCGGTCCTCCATACCCTCGAACTGCGGCAGGAAGTAGGCGTAGAACACCTCGTAGAGGAGCCGACTCTCGGTGACGTCGTCCTTGGCCCGGCGGGCGGCGTAGCGGGCCGAGTCGAGGTAGATGGCCGGGCCGAGGTCGGAGAAGCGTCGCAACGGCAGCAGGCGCACCACCAGGCCGCCCGGGCCGTCCAGCAGCTCCTCGTAGGCGGCGTCGGGTGGGGTGCCCACCTCGATGAAGGCGAAGCGGCGCATGAGGGCGTAGGACATGTCGAACAGCAGGTTCTTGTCGAACACGTTCATCGTGCCGATGATCCGCCAGTTGGCCGGCACGCGGATGACGTCGGTCTTCTCCGGGGGCTCCTCCCCGGGGGGCACGATCGACAGCGGGTTGGGTTGTCCCTTGCGCTTGAAGGGGAGCACCACCGACGAGCCCGACAGCACGGTGAAGAGCTGGCCGAACGCCCGGTCGAAGTTGGATCGGTTCATCTCGTCGATCACCAGCCAGCGACCCGACTCGATGGCGTCCACGAACAGCCCCGGCCGGTAGATGAGCCCGTCGGCGGTGGGTTGCAGGCCGCCGATCGTCTCGAACGTGGTCCACTCGCTGGTGGCGGTGGTCGGCAGGTAGCCGGTGCAGAACATGGCTTCCTGGGCCACCTCGGCCGCCACGTAGGCCAGCGTGGTCTTCCCCGTCCCCGGGGGTCCGGTGAGGATGATGTGCTTGCCGGCGTCGATGGCGGCCACCACCTGGTCGATGACGTGCTCGGGCATGATGAGCCCGTGGCGCTCGGCGGCCCGGTTCACCTCGACGGCGTTGAACATCTTCATCCTGGTGGCCTCCGCAGCGACGCAGAACCGGCGCGTCGCGCCGGGTGAGGAAGTGGTTGATCCATGACCCCCGCCTCTATGTGTGCTGCGAGTGCGCCATAGGCACGCTCGCCGATCAGCTCCACAAGATCATCGCGCATCGACACGTACACCGGTGTCGGCGAGTCGAAGGCCTGGGGTTCCTCGGTGCACCACCAGTGGAAGTCCTCGCCGCCCTCCCCCCAGTCCCGACGCTTCCACTCGCGCACCAGATAGGTGAGATGCCCGTGGTCGTCGCGGTGGTAGTCCACGTGGATCGGCAGCTGCCAGCAGACGGTGGGCTTCCAGTCGATGGGCCGCTCCCCGCGTGCCACCGCCGCCTGGTGCAGCGCACAGCCTGCCCCGTTCGGGTGGTCGGGGCGGTTCAAGAAGATGCAGGCGTCCTCGTGGAGGACCGTTGTCCACTCACCGTCGTCGTTCTTGGCAATGGGTCCGTCCCCGTCCTCGAGGACGTCGGCCAGCTGCCACTCACCGGGGCGCAGGGCGGCCACTCGCTCGAGCACCCGTTTTCGGTCGGCCTTGTCCACGAAGTGGGCGCCGTGGGTGCAGCAGCCGTGCTGGGCCTCGACAGCTGGCTCGGGTCCGATGCCCGGGCAGCCGTCGCCGTAGATGCAGCGCCACGAGCTGGTGAGGAAGGTCACGTCGAACTGGAACGTCTCTCCGTCGACCTCGATCGACAGCCACTGGTGAGGGTTGTGCCCGTCACCGGCAGCGGTCGGACTCGTCGTCATGGCGCGGACTGTAGTGCCCGGCTGCGGGGGCTCCGTCACCATGCGAAACTCCCTGCATGGCAACGGATCTGGAGACCCTGGCCGACCGGCTGGAACAGCTCGAGGAGGACCTCGCCGAGGCGGCCATCGACCGCCTGCGCGCCGCGGTGGCCAACGGCAAGAGCGACGAGGACGCAGCGGCCATTGCTGCGGCCGAGGAGCGGACCATCACCAAGGCCCGACGCGCCGTGGCCAAAGCAGCTCACCTGTTGCGAGGCATGGACGCGGGGTGAGGTTGGTCGCCCCCGGCGGGGCCGCTCGGTGCGTCTGTGTGCTGTGAGGGACCGTATCGGTACTCGATTGCACGCAGAGCTGCTGGCGTGGCGGCGCTGGGGGCGTCTGTGTGCTGTGAGGGACCGTATGGGTACCTCGTTGCACGCAGAGCTTCTGCGTCAGCTCCGCTCCCGGCGGTTCAGGCGGTCCACCAGCCGCCGCAGGCGGGCGAAGCTGGCCCGGTCGAACACGAACGACAGGCGGGGGAGGTCCACCACGTCGTCGTCGGTGACCTCGGCGTCGGTGGCGTCGCAGCGCTCGATGCGGCCGCGCACGACGATGTCGGCGAACTCGGCATTCAGCTCGGCGAGCTCGTCGTCGTCGATCTCCCGGGTGCAGCGAATCACGAGCTGTCGCCCCACGTAGCGCATGGAGTGGTAGGTGTCGTAGAAGCCGAGGACTTCCTCGACGGCCTGCTCGGTGGTGGTGCAGATCTCGACGAAGGCCCGGTCGTCGGGCGACACCAGCCCTCGGTCGACGAGCTCCACCTCCACGAACGACGACCACGTCGCCCAGTAGGTGCTGCCCTCGGGCTCCAAGAGCACCACCGGGGCCAGTGGCGAACGACCGGTCTGCATGAGGGTGAGCAGCTCGAACGACTCGTCCATGGTGCCGAACCCGCCCGGTAGCAGGGCGAAGGCGTTCGACTCCTTCATGAAGGTGACCTTGCGGGTGAAGAAGTAGCGGAAGTTGATGAGCTTCGGGTCGCCGGCGAGCAGCGCGTTGGCCTCCGACTCGAAGGGCAGCAAGATGTTCACCCCGAAGGCCCGCTCCGCGCCGGCCCCCTCGACGCCAGCTTCCATGATGCCCGGGCCGGCACCGGTGATGACCATCCAGTCCTCGGCCGCCATGGCGGCGCCGAAGTCGCGGGCGGCGACGTAGGCCTCGTCGTCGAACTGGGTGCGAGCCGAGCCGAAGATCGACACCTTCGGGGTGTCCTTGTAGGGCTCGAACACGTGGAACGAGTAGCGCAGTTCCTTGAGTGCCGAGTTGACCAGCTTCAGGTCGGCCCGAGTGGCCGACTCACGGCCCATGCGCAGCGCGGACACCAACATCTCGAACACGAGGTCGCGATCGCGGTCGATGGATGCGGCGTCGATGAGGTCGGCCAAGGCCTCGTCGAGGTCGCTGTCGCCGGTGCGGTACCGGGCCCGCGACGGCGTGCCACGGCGCTGCCCGCCCGGTCGGTTCATCGGGCAGCGAAGGCGGGCGCGCCGTACAGGGTGGTGCGCTGCCGCAGGGGACGCCCGAGGGGAGCGACGAGGTCGGCCAGGTCGTCGGGTTCCATGCCCTGGCCGTGGCTGGCCCCGGCGGCACGAGAGATGTTCTCGTCCATGAGGGTGCCGCCGAGGTCGTTCACACCCGCCCGCAACGCCTGGCGGGCCCCCTCGACGCCCATCTTCACCCACGACACCTGGATGTTCGCGATGGTGCCGTGGTACGCAATGCGACCCACGGCGTGCATCAGCAGCGCTTCGCGGAACGTCGGGCCGCGGCGGGCCCGTCGCTGCAGGTAGATGGGGGCGGCCATGTGCACGAACGGCAGCGGCACGAACTCGGTGAAGCCCCCGGTGATCGCCTGCAGGTCGCGGGTGCGCAGCAGGTGACGGGCCCACGAACGTGGGTGTTCGATGGCGCCGAACATGATGGTGACGTTGGACCGCAGCCCCACCTCGTGGGCGGTGCGGTGGGCGTCGAGCCACTCGTCGGTGGTGATCTTGTCGGGGCACAGCTCGGCTCGGACGTCGTCGTCGAGGATCTCCGCGGCGGTGCCGGGCAGGGTGGCCAGTCCGGCGTCCTTGAGGCGCAGCAGGTAGTCGCGCAGCGGTTCGTCGAGCCGCCGTGCGCCTTCGGTCACCTCGAGGGCGGTGAAGCCGTGGATGTGGATGTCCGGCGCGGCCTCGTGCACGGCCCGGGCCACGTCGATGTAGTAGTCGCCGTCGAAGTCGGGGTGGATGCCGCCCTGCAGACAGACCTCGGTGGCGCCCAACTCGGCGGCCTCACGGACCCGCCCGGCGATGTCGTCGAGGGTGAGCAGGTAGGGGGTGCCCCGCAGGTTCAGCGAGCGAGGGCCCTTCGAGAAGCCGCAGAAACGGCAGCGGAAGGTGCACACGTTGGTGTAGTTGATGTTGCGGTTGTGGACGAAGGTGACCTCGTCGCCCACCGTGGCGTGCCGCAGGTCGTCGGCCACCTCGCACACGGCCACGACCTCCGAGCCGCGGGCGCTGAAGAGCGTGACCAGTTCGTCCTCACCGGGTTCCTGGCCGAGGAGCACCCCGGTGAGCACCTCGTCGACCGCACCACGGACCCGGGCGCCGGCGAGGTCCCACGAGCGTTCAGGCAGCAGCGTCGCCGGTGGGTTCGACCCACCCGAGTACCACGCCGTGCTGCGGCGACCGATCTGGAGCACCTCGACGCCGGCGTCGATCTGCTCGGCCGAGGGAGGAGCGAGGCGCTGCACGTGCACTGCCCTGGGATCGTCGCGGCCGAGGCCTTCGGCGTTGCTGCGATCGGCCACGGCGAACCGCAGCGACGGCGCCAGCCAGCGTTCGGGATCGAGGACCATCTCGGGGTAGATGGTCAGTCGGGGCGCCAGGACGTGCCCGGCGGCCTCGGTCTGCTGCGCCAGCCGTTCGAGGGCCGGCCACGGCCGTTCGGGGTTGACGTGGTCGGCCGTCACCGGTGACACGCCACCCCAGTCGTCGATGCCCGCCCGCAGCAACGCACCGAGGTCGTCGGCCAGGTTGGGCGGCGCCTGCACGTGCACCTCGTCGGGGAGGATGACCCGGGCCAGGGCGATGGCGTCGAGGTGGTCCTCGGTGGGGCAGGGGGCGGCGTCGGCCATGGCGGTGGCCGGCTTGGGCAGGAAGTTCTGGACGATGACCTCTTGAACGTGGCCCCAGCGGCGGTGGCTCCGGGCGATGGCCTCGAGCGCGTCGATGCGGTCACGGCGGGTCTCACCGATGCCGACGAGGATGCCGGTGGTGAAGGGGATGGCCAGCGACCCGGCGGCCTCGAGGGTGGCCAGGCGGCGTTCGGGGGTCTTGTCGGGTGCGCCGCGGTGGCAAGGGAGGTCGGCGCGCAGCGTCTCGATCATCATCCCCTGCGACGGGGACACCTCACGCAGCCTGGCCAGCTCGGCGGCGTCCAGCGCCCCGGCGTTGGCGTGGGGGAGGAGACCTGTTTCGGTCACCACCAGCTCGCACATGGCCACCAGGTAGTCGACGGTGGAGGCGTAGCCGTGCTCGGCCAGCCACCGGCGGGCGACGTCGTAGCGTTCCTCTGGGGCCTCACCGAGGGTGAAGAGGGCCTCGTGGCAGCCGAACTGCGCTCCGGTGGTGGCGATGGCCAGCACCTCGTCGGGGGTGAGGTACGGGGCGTCGAGGCGGGCCGGGGGCTGGGCGAACGTGCAGTAGCCACAGCGGTCGCGGCACAGCTTGGTGAGCGGGATGAACACCTTGGGTGAATAGGTGACCCGCGTGCCGTGGGCGCGGTCGCGTCGTTGACGGGCGCGGCGGTGCAGGTCCGGCCCCGGAGCCAGCGAGGGATCGGTCATCGGTTCTCCACCTGTTCGGCGGCGGCCGGGTCGGCCAGCCAGACGACCCGCTCGGCTTTCACGTGGCTGGCCGGGGCGGTGGCGTCGCCCTCCACCACCCGCCGCAGCGCGTCGGCCTTCTCGGCGCCGGTCACGGTGACCAGCACCAGGCGGGCCCGGGCGATGCCCCCGAAGGTGAGCGTCATGCGCTCGTGGGGGTTGTGGCCCAGGGGGTCGGTGTTCATGACCACCAGGCGGCCGGGATCGGCCTCGAGTGCGGACGACTCGGGGAACAGCGAGGCCGTGTGGCCGTCGGGGCCGAGGCCCAGGTGGATCACGTCGATGCGCCCCAACTCGCCGATGCGCAATTGGTAGGGATCGGGTCCCTCGTCGCAGCGCATCGGGTAGGTGGCGTTGGCGGCCCCCACCTGGTCGAGCAGCGCCTCTCGCCCCAGCCGGTAGTTGGAGTCCTCGTCGTCGCCCGGGACGCAACGCTCGTCGCCCCAGTAGACGTCCACCTTCCACCAGTCAATCTGGGTGGCAGCGTCCGCAGCCAGCCGTTCGTAGCAGCGGCGGGCGGTGTCACCGCCCGACAGCGCCACCGAGAAGGTGTCGAGCGGGCGCGCGTGGAATGCCTCCACCACCCGCTCGGCGAACTCGCCGGGGACGTCGTCAACGACGATGAGTTCTCCGTGCATACCGACGTGGCCCTCAGGTCCCGAAGCGCTCGGCCTTGGCCTCGAGCGCCGAGATGAGATCGTCGAACGACTTCGAGAACGAGGCCACACCTTCGGCTTCGAGGGTGGCGGTGACGTCGTCGATGTCCACCCCCACCTCGGCCAGGTCGGCCAGCACCTTGCGGGCAGCGTCGGGATCGGCGTCGACGGTGCGGGCCACCGTGCCGTGGTCCTCGAAGTCGGCCAGGGTGGCGTCGGGCACCGTGTTGACCGTGTTGGGGCCGATGAGCGAGTCGATGTAGAGGGTGTCGGGATAGTCGGGGTTCTTGGTGGACGTCGACGCCCACAGGGGCCGTTGCACCTTGGCGCCGCGGGCCACCAGCGCGTCCCAGCGGGGTCCGCTGAAGTGTTCGAGGAAGTGCTGGTAGGCCACCTGGGCGTTGGCCACCGCCACCTTGCCGCGCAAGGCCAGCGCAGCCTCGGTGCCGATGGCTTCCAGGCGGCGGTCCACCTCGGTGTCCACCCGGCTGACGAAGAACGAGGCCACCGACGACACCTTGGAGAGGTCGCCGTCGTACGCCTCGAGACCCGACAGGTAGGCCTCGATGACCTCGTCGTAGCGCTGGAGCGAGAACAGCAGGGTCACGTTGACGCTGTGGCCTTCGCTCAGCACCTGGCGGATGGCCGGGATGCCCTCGGCGGTGCCGGGGATCTTCACGTACAGGTTGGGCTCGTCGATGAGCGAGTGCAGGTGGCGGGCCGCCGCGATGGTGCCGTCGGTGTCGTGGGCCAATGAGGGCGCCACCTCGACCGAGACGTAGCCGTCGACGCCGTTCGACTGTTCGTGCACCGGCGCCAGGATCCGCAGGGCGTCGCGTATGTCGCGGGTGACCAGTTCCCAGTAGGCGGCCTCGACGTCGTCGCCGGCGGTGGTGGCTTCGCGGAACTGCGGGTCGTAGTCGTCGGTGGACTCGATGGCCTTCTGGAAGATGGTGGGGTTCGACGTGATGCCCCGCACCCCGCGCTCGACCCATCGCTCGAGCTCACCGGAGGTGATCCAGCCTCGCTTGAGATTGTCGAGCCAGGGGCTCTGGCCCTGCTGGTCGAACAGGTCGTTGAGTCGTCCCATGCCTCGTCCTTTCGGTCGGCTGGCCGGTCGCTCGTCGGTCAGGACGAACGGGCCAGGAGTTCCTTTGCTCGGGTGGTCACGTGTTCGGGGGTCATGCCCAGCTCGGCCAGCACGGTGCTGCCCGGAGCGGACGCCCCGAAGCGGTCGATGCCCACCGAGTCGTCGGCCCAGCGGCACCACCCGAAGGTGGAGCCGGCCTCGACGCTCAGCACCGGCACCCCGGCGGGCAGGACCTCGTCGCGGTAGGCGGCGTCTTGTTCCTCGAAGAGTTCCCACGAGGGCATGGACACCACCCGGGCGGCCACACCGTCGCTCTGGAGCGCGGCGGCGGCGTCGCGGGCGACCCACACCTCCGAGCCGGTGGCCAGGAGGACGATGGCCGGCGCCGTGTCGGGCTCCACCAGCACGTAGGCGCCACGCAGGACCCCTTCGTTGCCGGCGGTGCCGTCGAGCACCGGCAGGTTCTGGCGGGACAGCACGAGCGCCACCGGGCCGGACCGTTCGACGGCCACCCGCCAGGCCATGGCCGATTCGTTGGCGTCGGCCGGACGCACCAGGCACAGGCCGGGGATGGCCCGCAGGGCGGCCAGTTGTTCGATGGGCTGGTGGGTGGGGCCGTCCTCGCCCACGCCGACGGAGTCATGGCTCCACGAGTAGATGACGTGGGCCTCGCTCAACGCGGCCAGGCGGACGGCGGGTCGCATGTAGTCGCTGAAGATGAAGAACGTGCCGCCGATGGGCAGCACGCCGCCGTGGAGGGCCATCCCGTTCATGGCCGCGCCCATGGCGTGTTCGCGCACCCCGAAGTGCAGGAGGCGACCTTCGCGGTTGTCGGCGTCGAACACCGGGGTGTCGGACATGGCCACGCCGGTGTTGCCGGTCAGGTCGGCGCCGCCGCCCAATAGGCCGGGGACACCGTCGAGGATGGCGTTGAGGCATGCCTTGGACGAGTTGCGGGTGGCCACCTTCTCGCCGGGTTGCCAGGTGGGGAGCTTGTCGTACCAGCCGGTCAGGCCCCGTCCGGCCAGGCAGGCGTCGAGCACCTCGCGGTCGCCGTCCCAGGCGGCCAGGCGGGCTTCCCACTCGGCACGGGTGGCGGCCCCTCGGGCGGCCAGGGTGCGCATGTGTTCGGCCACGTCGGGTGGCACGTGGAAGGTCTCGTCGGGCGGGAGGCCCATGAGTTCCTTGGTGCGGGCGATTTCCTCGGGCGGGAAGGGCGAGCCGTGGGCGGCGGCGGTGTCGGTGAACTCCGGCGACGGGGTGCCGATGTGGCTGCGCAGCACGACGAGCGACGGACGGTCGGTGACGTCCATGGCGGCCCGCACGGCGGCTTCGAGTGCGTCGACGTCGTCGGCGATCTCACCCACGTCGTGCACGTCCCAGCCGTAGGCGGCGAAACGGGCGGCGGCGTCGTCGGTGAGGGCCAACTCGGTGGGGCCGTCGATGGTGATGTGGTTGTCGTCGTAGACGACGACCAGGCGGCCGAGGGCCTGGTGGCCGGCCAGGCTGGCGGCCTCGTGGCTGATGCCTTCCATGAGGTCGCCGTCGCTGGCGATGGCGAAGGTGTGGTGGTCGAACAGTTCGGAGCCGAAACGGGCGCGCAGGTGCTCTTCGGCCATGGCCAGGCCCACGGCGTTGGCGATGCCCTGCCCGAGCGGGCCGGTGGTCACCTCGATGCCGGGGGTGTGGTGCACCTCGGGGTGGCCGGGGGTGCGGCTGCCCCACTGGCGGAAGGCGCGCAGGTCGTCGAGGGTGACGCCGTAGCCGCAGAGGTGCAGCATGGAGTACTGCAAGATGGAGGCGTGGCCGCACGACAGCACGAAGCGGTCACGGTCGGGCCAGTGGGGCTCGGCGGGGTCGAAGCGCATGATGCGCCCCCACAGGGCGTAGGCCAGCGGTGCCAGGGCCATGGCGGTGCCCGGATGGCCGGAGTTGGCCTCCCGCGGCCCGTCCATGGCCAAGCCACGGATCACGCTGATCGTGCGGTCCTGCAGGTCCTCGTCGCTCACGCCTCGCTCCTGGTCGTCGTGGCGGCCACCCTACACCGACGTCGGCCGGTGCTCACCGGCCTGATTCGGTGGTTCCGGGGCGACGGTCGGGGGTGGTGGTGCTGGGTCCGAGCGGTTGCGCGCGGGGGTCGGGCCTCGTGGGGAAGAATGGTGCAGGAGTGCGCCGGTAGCGCGAGGTAGGAGGTCGGCCGCGTTGCGCGACCAAGCCGATGATGTCGTGTCGGCCGGAGGTGAAGGAGTGCTTCTTGTCTGAGTGGGACAACGTGTCGGTGAGTGACCCAGCCCGACGGTGGACCATCTGGCGGGTCACCTGTGCTGCGCCTGGCTCGCTTGCACTCAGCAGACGGTTGACAGCTCCCTGCGGGTGCTCATCGTGACCCGGCATGTCGCGCGGATCGGCGTCGCTGTGGCTGCGATCTGTGCTCTCGCACTGGCTGCATGTGGACAAGAGCAAGGGGTGCTGTCATCCGTCCACTGCGATGAGACACGAGCACAGCACAACCCGTCCGGGTACGGGTTCGAACTCGGTAACCAACACGCAGTCAACACCCAAGCCGGGTGCGACCCGTGAAGCTCGCACTTCTTGTGATCGCAGCGCTGTCTGTTCTCGTTGCGTGCGGTGGGTCACCTCCCGACAGGATGACCGTGGAAAGTGATCTCCGTACGATCGAGTCGTGGCTGACCGATAACGGAATGGAGTTTGACCAACCAGGCCGAGTGGACTCCATACACTGCCCACCAGGAATGTGGCCATGGGCCAGCCACACGGAGGAACAGCTGTTCCTCGAGATCCCAGTCCCGACACGGGGTATCTCCCGCTCAGATCTTCTCGACTCGCTCCGTGAGGCGACGCGAGCGGCAGCGGTCGATCCGCACATGGCGCCCGAGCTACATGGCGCCTTGCGGCCGGAAGTTGCTCTGCTTGAGGAAGACGACTTCATCTACATTGGGGAAACGTACAGAGTCGGGGTTGCGCGCTCCGAGTCAGAGAATGTCGTCCTCATCTCGTCAGAGTGCCTTGACGACCTATCGGGATAAGGCGCTCGCTGAGAGACTGGCATGGTGATCAACCCGGCCCCAGATGCGCGTCGCGCCGCCGGCCGCCGCTGGCGTATGAGTCCCCTGGCGTGGTGGGGTTTGGGTCCACCGCGTGGTGAGCCACCGGCGTGATGCTCGGTGTGTACCTACCAAAGTGCACACCAAGGAGATCACACCGATGGCTCTTGATGATTCTGGCGTTTCTGAACTGCTCGACGCGCTCGCGGTGGGTGAGGGGACCGATCTGGTCCGCGAGCTCGCCCAGTGGGCGTTGCAGCAACTGATCGAGGCCGAGGCCACAGCTGCGATCGGTGCCGGGGCGTGGGAACGCGCCGAGGGGCGTACGACGCATCGCAACGGGCACCGGCCTCGAGTGCTGTCGACCAAGGCTGGCGATCTGCAGCTCGCCATCCCGAAGCTGCGCAAGGGATCGTTCTTCCCGGGGCTGTTGGAGCCTCGCCGGCGCATCGACCAGGCCCTGTACGCCGTGGTGATGGAGGCCTACGTCAACGGGATCTCGACCCGGTCAGTCGATGAACTCGTCGGCGCCATGGGCGTTGACACCGGCATCTCCAAGTCCGAGGTGAGCCGCATCTGCGTGGCGCTCGACGAACGCGTCGAAGCGTTCCGCAACCGCACCCTCGGCCACGTCGCGTTCCCCTACGTGTACCTCGACGCCACCTACATCAACGTCCGCGACGACGCGTTGGGCCAGGTCGTGTCGCGAGCAGTGGTGATCGCCACCGGGATCACCGCCAACGGCGCCCGCGAGGTGCTGGGCGTCGACATCGGCGACTCAGAAGACGAGACGTTTTGGACCCGGTTCTTGCGGTCGCTGCGAGACCGCGGCCTCAACGGAGTGCGCCTGGTGATCTCCGACGCGCACGCCGGGCTGAAGGCCTCGATCCGCAAGTGCTTCACCGGATCTTCCTGGCAGCGCTGTCGAGTGCACTACGCCCGCATTGACCGGCCCTCGGTGTCGGGGATGAGTAGTCAGTCATTGGCAGGCTTTCGATTCAGGCGGCGGAGGTGCCGGTTGAGGTCGTTGGCGACGCGGTCGTGGCGGGCGGCTTCGTTGGTCCAGCCGCGTGTGTTGGCATCGTCGCGCAGGGTCACGATGTCAGCGAGTTGTTCTTCGATGACGTCGACTCGTTCGGAGTCGGGGACGAAGTTGTCGCATTGTTCGCAGATGTTGGCGTAGTCGCATGCGCCGGCGATGGGGTCGCGTGAGCAGAAGCCGTGAGGGAGGCGGGTCTTGAGCATTTCGTCGTGGAGCCAGTCGACCTTGGCGGGAACTGCGGTCGTGGCGCCGGAGGGGATGACGTAGAGGGGTCGGCGGCCACGGACCTTGGTCATGGCGGTGTCGTAGGCGTCACGGATGGTCGGTGACGCGACCTTCGCGTAGCGCAACGTCATCTCCGGGGTGACGTGGCCGAGCAGGGCCATGAGCGCGGGCAGGCTCATCCCGGCGTTGACGAGACTGGTTCCGAAGGTGTGCCGAAGCTGGTGCAGGGTGACTCGCATCGGTGTGCCCGATGGGTCGGTCAGGCCAGCGTCGGAGACGGCTTGTTTGAGGCCGACACGGAGGCGGTGTTGGCCGATGCGGCGGCCGCGTTCGCAGAACACGAAGTCGGCGTGGTGGCCGTCGCGTGGGTGCGGGATCGGCCGGTGAGGTCCCCGGTGTTGGATCCACTCGTCGAACAGGGCGACGGTGTCGGGTTCGAGAGGGACTATGCGTTCGGTTCCGAGCTTGCCGACGGGGACTTTGAGCCAGCTGCCCCGGGCTTCGAAGTCGACGATGCAGCCGAGTTCGAGATCGAGTAGTTCGCCGACGCGTATGCCGGTCGCTCGGAGAAGGCCGATCCCGACGCGAGCGAACCGGTCCTCGAGTTGGGCGACGGCGTCCATCAGGTCTCGGTCGACCGCTGGCGGCAATGCTCGGGGCAGGGCGTCGGGCATTCGGGGGATGTCACCGAGAAAGAACAGACGTCGGGTGGGCGCGGTTCGCCAGCCCCACTCGGCGATGTCTTCGAAGAACACGCGCAGGTCGACGACGTCTTGGTGGAACACGGTCAACCCGACGGTCTTGCTTGCCCCGTTGGGGCCCCGCCAGGGGCGGGTGCGCGCCCATACGAGGAATGGTTCGATGTGACGGGTTCGGTCGAGTTGGTCGAGACGGGCCACGTCGGGGTGGTGTTCGCCGAGCCAGTCGCACAGCACACGGATGGCCTTGATCCGTCCCTGCCCGGTTGTTGGCCGCAAGGTCGTGGTGATCGTCTCCGCGTAGCGGACCACATCCCGGCGGAGCCCTGGCTGGGCGATCTCGGCGGCGTGCTCAGCCGCAGTCCGAGCCCTGGGTCGAGGATCCTCGGGGGGTTGGTCGACGATTCGCTGTTGGAAGCACACCTGGCGCAGTCCCGCGCTGCGTTTCGCGAACCGGTCCGCTGTCGAGGCCGCCACATTCACCCGACTGGCTTCGATGATCGCTCGGTCGAAATCGTCGTCGGTCAACGCCGACAGGGGCTTGTCGAGCCACAAGCACAAGACCGGGGCCGTGTGGCGCACCACCTGGCGGCTCCAGTTCGCACTCCAGCCGAGCTCGGCCGCTGCCTCGGTCGCAGCGGTGACATCGGCCCGGTTGGCCAGCGTCCACCACACTCCGAGATCAACGCCTCCCGGTTTCGCGAGCAGCAGCTCGAGATCCACACGGATTCGGCGGTCGATGGCCAGCCACGTCAGGAATGGCCACGCTTTCAAGCGGTGAAGATCCTGGAGCCTTGCCGTTGTCGGGCGTTCATCAAGCCAGCGTTGCGGGTCGCCATGACGTTCCAGAAAACGACGGGCAGCAGTCCGGCGCTGCGACCGCTGCGCCAAGTTGACCGCGATCGCGTTGACGAACGTCTCATAGTCCGCGAGCACATCACCGCTTCCACGCGGTTCGGCTTGGGCTGCCGCGATCGGGACGATACTCACTGGCTGGCCTTCCTGGCTCGGGCCCACTCGGCCGCAATCACGTCCGGCGCCAAGTGCACGTACGCGGTGGTCGTCTCCACATGGGCGTGGCCCATCAACTCGCGCAGGACCAGCACGTCGATGCCAGCCGCTGCGAGGTCGGTCCCGAAAGTGTGACGGAGCCGATGCGGTCGAACGCGCAGCGCCCCGGTCCTCGCTCGATGGGTTCGGAAGATCTTCCGGAGCCCGGCTTCGGTCATCGCGTGGCCCGCCGTCGGGCCACGCAGGACCACGAAGCATTCCGGCGTCGCCAGGCCCCTGGGTCGTTCCCGGTCCAGATAGGCACGGACCTCGGTGAAGAACGGCCGGTCAATCGGGACGGCCCTTGCCTTGTTGCCCTTGCCGACCACCGTGACCTGACGTCGACCCATATCGACATCGGTGAGGCGCAGGCCCCGAACCTCGCTAGCGCGCAGCCCGCCCAGCAGCATCGCCAACGTGATCGCCCGGTCCCGATGGGAGTTCAGATCCGCCAGGAACACCTCGATGTCAGCGGCATCGACAGTCTCGGGCAGCGGGCGGTCCTGGCGAACCAGCCGAGCCGGACCCGGTGCTCGCCGACCGGCCACGTGACCCAATAAGCCGCTGCGGCGGGCCCGCAGTCCGCTCGATCGGCGCGGCGCCGGAACCGGGTTCTGGTCGACCAGACCGCACATCACCGCGTACTCAAACAGGCCGCGTGCCGCGGCGATACGTCGGTTCATCGTCGACGGTGCCGCTCCACGTGCCTTCCCGATCGACACGACGCGCTCGCCTGCAGTCGACTCCGGTCGGGCCTGCCACTCCAGCCAATCGAAGAAATCGGTTGGAACCAGATCGGTCCAGTCGATCCCGACATCGGCGAGGAACCGGCCCAACGAGACCAGATCGAACGCGTAGCCACGCACCGTCGCCGGTGAATAGTTCCTCGCTTCGAGATGAGCGAGCCAACGGTTGCCCACATCAACCAAAGCCGAGTCGCCATCGAGCCGATGAGCCCCATCAACACAGGTCACGGACACGGCCATCAGCGCCTCCTCCACCGCCGAGTCTTCAGCGCTCGAATCACCCAAGGGTGGACCCTCTCGGCCCTCCAGCCCGAGGTCAGCTCGAGGGCCGGTTAACGGGCAACCTGCTCGCCACGGTCCCCAAGACCCACACCGAGTTCGTCGCCGCCGCGTTCCGGTCGATCTTCGCGTTGGGCACCGCAGCTGAGGTCGACGCCCGCTGGGACGAGGTCGCGGCCACCATCGCCGAGCGGTTCCCCAAAGCCGCCGACTCGATGCGCGACGCCAAGACCGACGTGCTGGCCTTCAACGCCTTCCCCAGGGCGCACTGGCGCAAGGTCTGGTCCAACAACCCGCTCGAACGGCTGAACAAGGAAGTGAAGCGCCGCTCGAACGTGGTCGGGATCTTCCCCAACGACCGCGCCGCGATCCGCCTCATCGGCGCCGTGCTCGCCGACCAACACGACGAATGGGCCATCGCTCGGCGCTACCTGTCCGAAAGCTCCATGGCCCAGCTCGACGAACCGCGCGACACTGACCCCGACCAGCCCCAACTCACGGGCTGAGCACACCGAGGATCACACCTCAAACCCCACCACCCCACGGGACTCTGTCCCGCTGGCTGACTGAGCGCTGTCGAGGCGCCAGTCAGTCGGCGCTGGGCCACCTGACCGATACGTGGTCGTCCAGACTGGACCCGACGGCTGCCTGCAGTTCTTGTTCGTGGATCCCCCCTGTGAGCTGGGCAGGCGCGAGGCTCCAGTGCGAGCTGTCGGTGCCGTCTCTGGGCGTCATGGGCTTTCGTCAAGGCCGGCTCGTGTCCTTCTTGGCTTGCCTGGTCGCAGTCGCCATCCCCGCGGGTTCATGCTCGTTTGGCGGCGGTCGAGACGAAGTGAACGGGCGCTTCGCGTTTCTTCGGGGTGTGGTGGTGGCGAACTCGATGTCGTCGGGGCGGAGCCTGTTGACGAGGTCCTCGCGCACCAGGTCGCCGAGTTCACCGCCCGCCTCGACTGGCTCCCGCAACGCCCACCGCGCGCCGTCGACGATGGCCTCGGCCTCGGCTTGTGATCGCCGGGGCGGCCGGGCCGCTTTCAGGGGCCTGCCCGACGCTGGGGTCATGTCCGTCACCGTTGATCTGCCCCCGGCCACGCTGCGCCGCCTCGAGGCCGAAGCGGCCCGCCGGGGGGTCGGGATCGACGTCGTGATGACCGGGCTCGCCGGGGCCCTCCCCGCCGAAGACACCGGCGAGGTGCCGGCCCGCCGCCGTAGGCTCGCCATTGCCGGCATCGGCGCATCCGGTGGACAACGCGGCCGAGCCGCAGACGCGCGGACGAGCTGCTCGCCGGCGGCTTCGGCCGCTGCTGAGCCTCGCGGCGTGCTGATCGTCGACACCGGCCCGGTCGTCGCCGTCACCGAGGCCAACGACCCCGATGAGCTCTACACTTGAGGCCATGACCACCGTGGAGATCCCCACCGAGGCGGCCCAGCGACTCGCCTCTGAAGCTGATCGCCGCGGGATCACCGTCGAGGCGCTCCTTGTGGAGCTGGCCGCCGGGCTCGCTGAGACCACCACCGCGACCAAGCGCCGCAAGCTGACCTTTGCCGGTGTCGCCGCCTCTGGTGGCGACAAGCCCGCCCGGCATGCCGACCGGTGGCTGGCTGAGGGCTTCGGCGACTGATCCGGCGTGCTGATCGTCGACTGCGGCCCGCTGGTGGCCACCGCGGACCGTGACGACCCCGACCACGACGCCTGCACCCAACTCCTCGAGTCCGACACCGGCGGGTTGGTCACCACCGCGATGGTGATCGCCGAAGCCGCCTACCTGATCGCGCGCCGCGGCGGTCCCGCCGCTGAAGCAGCGCTCTACCGGTCGATCATCAACGGCGAGATGACCGTTGAACCGCTCGGCCGTTCTGACTGGGTTCGCATCGCCGAGCTCGTCGACACCTACAGCGATCTGGGCTTGGGCGGCACCGACGCCAGCGTCATCGCCGTCGCCGAACGCCTCGACGTCGCCACCGTCGCCACCTTGGATCGGCGCCACTTCACCGTCGTGCGCCCCGCGAACTGCGACGCGTTCCAACTCCTCCCTCAGCACTGATCGCCCGCGCCTCCCGCCACCCCGACGGCCACAGCGGCCTCTACAGGCCACACAGCAGCCGTGTCCACACCCGATCCGGCCGACAGCGCGATGCCCGACGTCAACGGGCGCCGAGTGAGAGACCGGTCAGGTGACCGTGCTGGCGAGCGGCGACCCGCATCGCGCTGAGGTTGGTGACCGCCGCGCGCGCCATCGGGCAGCGAACCGCCGAGGGCAGAAACACGCGTCAGCGCGGGGAGCCCGCTGCGGGGCCCCGCGTCGAGATCACAGCAGTGTGTTTCACCAGTTCACGTCGGGTTTCCGGCCGGCCACGGCGGGAGTCGGTGGTGGTGGCAAGAGTTACAACAATCTGATCACTGGCCAGTCTGCGTTGCTTCTGGCGGGGAGCGTCACGGCGGGAACGTGTCCGTCCTCGGTGGCGTGGCTGACCGTCTGCTCGAGGGTTGTCCGCAGTTCGTGGTTCGCGAGCAGTCCCAGTACCTCCACGGGTGTTGGCATGGCCATCACGAGGGCCGTCGGCGAGGCGGGCTGCGGTGAGTCACTCGATGTCGGCGAAGGACGTGTGATCCATCGGCACGTCGCCACTGTCGCGAGCCTCAGCGGCAGAACCTGGCATTCGAACGGCTTCTCGGCTCAGGTGGGCGACTCGGCGGTCAGGAACGACGGGATGTCGCGTCGGGCGTGGAGGACTCGCCAGATGTCGATGCGGTCGTCGTCAGGCACGTAGAACACGAGGTAGGGAAAGCGCTGGAGGGGCCAGCTCCTCAGATCTGGGATGTCGAGTTCGAAGGCGAACCGAAGTAAGCCGATCAGCGGGTCGTCGCAGAGGTGGGTGGTCGCAGCCTCGAGCGCATCGATGAAGTCGAGCGCCGTTCCGGGGCCTGCTTCGCTCCGGTAGTAGGCCACCGCCTCCTCGATGTCGTGCTCTGCGACGGCGCGAAGTTGGGCATGCACGAGCCCGAGCTCAGCTCGTGGCTCGGTCTCGGAGCGAGGCGAAGTACGCGGCGTCGGCTGTGGCGGTGACCGGGGCTCGAGCTCCTTCGAGGAGGGCGGCTCGAAGCTCTCGGCGGTCGCGGTCGCGGCTGATCAGCTCGCGGACGTACTCGCTGGTGGACCCGAAGTTGCCCTCGTTGACTTGGTCGTCGACGAAGGCGCGGAGCTCGTCGGGGAGCGAGACGTTCATCGTGGTCATGGCGTTCATCGTAGCGTCCTGGCAAGCTTTGCCAACGGGTGGACGACCCAGTCGAACAAGTGCTCCTTTCAGATTCGCTCTTCCCGCCGCTGAGGTCGTCATGCACAGGGTTCGAGATCTGTCCTACAAGGACCACTCGGGTCAGAGCGTTGAGGCCGAGCCAGCCGGTCATTGTCGTGGGTCGGCCGGACCTTCACCGGAGGCTCAACTGACCCACGGATCCGCTCCTCGCAGGAAAGCTCCGGGGGTTCCCCGATGTAGCGGTGTGGTCCGAACGGGGATGCTCGCCGCATGGACACCCATGCTGGAACCGCCGCCACCGACCCGCCCACCGATGTTGCCGCTCCGACCGCGGCGCGCCGCACCGCGCCGGACCCACGCCGACGACGTCAGCGACGTCTGGTGTGGGTACCCCTGGCATTCGTCGCCGTGGTGCTGTTCCTGGCGGCCTGCGAACGATTGCAGGATGCGCAGGGCGTGGCGGCCGGCGGGGACCACACCTGCGTGCTGACGTCGGAGGGCGCGGTGATCTGCAGCGGCGCCGGGGAGTCCGGACAGCTCGGTGACGGCTCGACCGTCGATGCCAACCGCCCGGTCGAGGTCATCGAGGCCGGAGCCGGACCGCTGACCGACGCCACGGCGGTGGCGGCTGGCGCGACCCACAGTTGCGCGGTGCGCGGCGGCACCGTGTCCTGCTGGGGCGCTGGATCACTCGGCCAGATCGGTGACGGCAGCTTCACCCAGCGCACGAGGGCCACGCCGGCATCGGCGTTGGGGCTGGTCGACGCCACCACCATCACGGCGGGCGCCAACCACACGTGCGTCCTCCTTGCGGACGCCACCGTGTCGTGTTGGGGTGATGATGCTGCGGGTCAGACGGGTAGCGGCACCCCGGGTGGCACGACCGCCCAGCCGACGCCGGTTGCTGGCCTTGCCGGTGTCACGGCCGTTGCTGCGGGCGCCAACCACACCTGTGCGTTGTTGGCTGATGCGACGGTGTCGTGCTGGGGTGATGATGCTGCGGGTCAGACCGGGAGCGGTACGCCAGGCGGTACCACTGAGCAGCCGGCCGTGGTTGCCGGGCTCAGCGGGGTGGTGGCGATCGCGGCGGGCGCCAACCACACCTGCGCCCTGCTCGACACTGCGGCGGTGTCGTGCTGGGGTGACAACGCTGCGGGCCAGACCGGCACCGGCTCGCCGGGTGGCGTCACTGCCGAGCCGACCGTGGTGGGCGGTCTGAGCAGCGCGGCGGCGCTGGCCGCGGGCGCCAACCATACCTGTGCCACCCAGGCGGACGGCCAAGCCCGGTGCTGGGGTGACGACACCCGAGGACAACTCGGCGTGGGCGTCACCGAGCCGCAGAACCAGGCTTCTCCCCGGATAGTGCCCGACTCGAGCCTGTAACGCATCGGCGAGGTGGTTGAGATATCCACGGGGGGGGAGCT
>JAFIEP010000010.1 GCA_020832495.1 Acidimicrobiia bacterium
GGCGTCGCGACGCCGCTCGATCATCCGGGCGACACACCTCGGGCGACACACCTCGGGCGACACTCTGGTCGACGCACTCCGGGCGAGGAACTGATGGACGGGAGATGGCGGTGATGGCACGACTCGGCAAGGGGCGACGGCGTCGAAAGTCTGACGCAGCCGGCGACTCCGATGCCGACCTGCCGGGTTCCCACGACGGCGCGTCCACCGACAGCCCGCTCGAGGCGCTCGCCACCTGGGAGTTCGCCAGCGCCCCAGCGGGTGCACCCCACGCTGGTGCCCCGGCGACGGCCGATGCTGTCGGAGGCGAGCCGGACGTCATCGACCTCACCACCCAGAACCCTGCATCCTCCGGCGCCCCGTCGAACGACGACCGGGTGGCGCAGTACAGCGCCTGGGCCGACCGGATGCGGGCCAAGCGCCAACAGAACAAGGAGCGCATCGCCGAGGCGAACGGCCACGTCGGTGCCCGGGTGCAGCCCAACTACTGGCATGCCGACACCATTTTCGTGGACGGCGCCACCGTCGACGAGTCCGACGGCGCCGACCGGCTCGGCGCAAGCGAACTGGTGGAGTTGTACAGCCATCTCGAGCTCGGCCCGGACGCAGATCTCGCCGCAATCACCGAGGCCTACCGTCGGCTGGCCAAGCGCCACCATCCCGATCGGTGGGCGACTGCGGACCCCGCCACGCAGGCCCACCACGAGCAGCAGATGCTCGCCGTCAATCGGGCGTACCGACTCCTGCGCGCCGAACTCGACGCCGACACACACCGTTGATCGCCAGCCTGGCGCAACGACGCCGACACGGCGCCGGCCGGCCACGCGCCGGGCAACCCTGAGCCCACCGGTGAGATGCCGACTGCTCAGAGGCGGCGCACGTCAGGGCCCAGGTCGACCATCGCCGGCGCCACCCGCACCCGGACATCGGTCAGCGAGAGGTCACCGCCGCTGATGATCACCGGGTTGGCCACCAGATCTGCCACCTCCGGTACGGCGTCGGAGACGGCGGACAACCGCTCGACCAACGACGTGAGCTGTCGTGCCGCACCACCGGCGGGATCGGCCACCTCCAGCGCGGCCGACAGCGGGGACTCGAGCACCAGCCGGCGAGCAGCTTCGTCGCTCAAGGGGAGCACCCCGACCGCCCGCTCGGTCTGACCCAGAGCGGCAATGCCCCCGAGTCCGACGGTGAGCACGCCGCCCACTGCAGGGTGCTGATGGACGCCGACCAGCGCGTCGACCCCACCGTGCACCATCCGCTGCACCACGGTGGTGGCCATGGCATCGCCGAGCCGATCGGCCATGCGGTTCACCGCCGCCCGCACGTCCTCGGCAGACCGGAGGTCGAGCGCCACCCCACCGTCCTCCCCCCGGTAGTAGGTGGCGATACCGCCCGCCTTCACCACCACCGGGTAGCCGAGCGTCTCGGCCGCCGCCACGGCGTCGTCGACACCGGTCACCGAGCGGCTCGGCGCCAACGGAAGACCGAATGCGTCGCACAACCGGGCCACCTCGCCCGCCTCCAACCAGCGACCAGATGCGCCGCCCGGCTCGGCCAACACCTCTCCCACCAGCCGACGCGCTGCTTCGAGGTCGACGTCCGCCGGAGGCCCGTCGGGGACGTCGCCCAGCGGTCGGCTCAACCACTCGCCGTAGGCGGCCACGTGGGCCAGCGTTGCGATCGCTTCCCCTGGCAACTCGAACAACGGGATCTGCACCGACCCCGAGACCAACGGTGCGTCGGTGGGGGCGCCCAAGAAGGTGGCCAGGACGGTCCGCCTCCCGTCGACCACCGCGCCGATGGCTCGGCCCACCTCGGCACGCCGATCGCCGATGGCCGGGGCGTAGACCACCAGCACGGCATCGATGCCCTCGTCGTCCTGCACCGCCGCCAGCGCGCGTTCGTAGTGCCGGGGACCGGCATCGAAGGGCAACTCCACCACGCCGCCAGTGACCGTCGTCCCCGCTGCTGCGTCTTCCACGGCGGCCACCGTCGTCTCGGCGAAGTCGGCAGACGTCAGGCGGCTGCCGGCCACCGCGTCCCGGGTCATCGACGATGCACCCTTCGAGTTGGACACCACGGCCACACGCCGACCGGTGGGCACCGGTTGGTGGAGCAGGACCCGGGCCACGTCGAACAGTTGCGCCAGGCCGTCCACCCGGATGACCCCGCACTGTGCGAGCAGTGCCCCGTAGGTGGCGTCGGCCGGCCAGTGCAGATCGTCGGCCGGCTCACCGGGCCGACGCGGTGGACTCACGCTGCCGGACTTGACGGCCACCAGCGGGAGCCGGCGGCTCACCCGACGGGCGATGCGCACGAAGCGCCGCGGGTTACCGAAGGACTCGAGGTACAACAGGCCGACGCGGGTGCGGCCATCCTCCTCCCAGTACTGCAGGATGTCGTTGCCACTCACGTCGACCTTGCTGCCGAGGTCGACGAAGCTCGAGATCCCGACCCCCTTGCGGCGGGCCACGTCCAACGCAGCCACACCGAGCGTCCCGGACTGGCTCAGGAACCCGGCCGCGCCGGCGGCCACCTCGACCGGAGCGAAGGTGGCGACCATGGACACCTTCGGTGCGGTGTTCACCGCACCGAGCGACTCGGGCCCGATCATGCGGATACCCCACCGTCGCGCCGCCGCCAGCAGGTCCGGGAGTGGCACGGCGCCACGATTCGTCCCGGCGTCGGCCGGCTCACCCTCGAGCGGGCTGGTCGAACCCACGACCTGCACCACCCGCCCGGCGTAGCCGGCGGAGGTGACGATGAGACCCCGCACCCGTTTGCGAGCGCACTGCTCGATGACGTCGACCGTCGACGCCGCCGGCACCGCCAGCACGGCCACGTCGACGTCGTCGGGTACGTCCACCACACTGGGCCACGCCCGCACACCTCCGACGTGCCCACCGTGGGGGTTGACCGGGTACACGGGACCCTCGAACCCGCCGGCCAGCAGGTTGCGGAACAGTTCGTGGCCCAACCCTCCCGGTTCCCGTCCGGCGCCGACCACGGCGATCGAGCGAGGTTCGACCAGTCGAGCGACCGAACCCGCCGCCGCCCGACGTTCGCGCTCCTCCACGAGTGCGGTGGCTGCCTCGGTGGCGCCGATGTCGAACATGACCTCCACCACACCGTCCTGGAAGGTGCGGCGCTGTTCGAAGCCGGCCCGGGCGAACACCGACAGCATGCGGCGGTTCGACGGGAGCACCATGGCGGTCAGCTCCCCCAGTCCGGCTTCGCGCGCCGCCACCACCAGGTACTCGAGCAGCACCGTCGCCAACCCGCGACCTTGGTGCTCCTCGTCGACCATGAAGGCGACTTCCGCCGAACTGCGATCCGGCCGGGTGTCGTAGGTGGCCATCCCGATGAGCCCATCGCCCAGTTCGGCCCCCAACCCGAGCCGGTCGAGATGGTCGACCGCCAGCAGGTTGTCGAGCATGCGGGGCGTCAGCTTGGGCATGGCGGTGAAGTAGCGGAAGTAGATGCTGTCCGGTGACTGCCGCTCGTGGAAGGCCACGATGGCCTCGCCGTCGTCGGGCCGGATCGGGCGGATGTGGACGGTGCCGCCGTCAGCGAGCACGACGTCGGCCTCCCACCGGGCGCGCTCACCCCCGTTGCGGGGTGCTACCTGACCGCTCGGCGCCTCCCCGTCGGTGGGTGCAGCAGCGGGAGCGTCGTCGGCCATGGGCAGAGCCTACGATCGGAGTGCCGACCATGTCGGCGCCGCCACGAGGAGGGGACCATGTCCACCGAACAGCGCAGCGAACCGGCAACGGGCACGGCACCCTCGACGGGGTCCGCCCCGTCGGCGGAGGGCCTGACCATCGACACCACCCACTACCGCACGTGCCCCTTGTGCGAAGCCATGTGCGGGCTCGAGATCGCCGCCGCCGAGGACCGGGTGGTGCGCGTGCGCGGCGACCGGCTCGACCCGTTCAGTGCCGGCTTCCTGTGCCCCAAGGGAGCGGCGCTGGGCCACCTCCACCACGACCCCGACCGCCTCCGACGGCCGATGGTGCGCGACGGCGACGACCCCGACACGGCCACGTGGCGCGAGGTGGACTGGGACGAGGCCTTCGCCGAGGTGGAACGACGACTGGGCGCCGTACTCGGCGACGGCACCCGCGACACGGTGGCCGTGTACCTCGGGAACCCCAACGTGCACAACCCTTCGTCGGCCATCTACATCCGTCCACTGGTCAAGGCGCTGGCCACCACCAACGTGTACTCGGCGAGCACCGTCGACCAGATGCCTCGGCATGTGTCCTGCGGGTTGATGTACGGCAATCCGGACACGATTCCCGTGCCGGACCTGGACCGCACCTCGTTCCTGTTGATGCTGGGGGCCAACCCGCTCGAGTCGAACGGCAGCCTCTGCACCGCAGCGGACTTCCCGGGGCGGTTGGCTGCCCTACGGGACCGAGGTGGACGACTGGTGGTGGTGGACCCCCGTCGTACCAAGTCGGCCGCCGCCGCCGACGAACACCTCTTCATCCGACCCGGCACCGACGCCGCCTTCCTGCTGTCGATCCTCAGCGTGCTGGTGGAGGACGGCCTGGTCGACCTCGGCCAGGTGGCTGCACACGTGACCGGCCTCGACGAGGTCTGCGCCGCGGTGCGCGACTGGCTGCCCGAACGGACCGAGCACATCACCGGCATCACCGCATCGACCACCCGTCGCCTGGCGCACGAGCTGGCCACCGCCGACCGGGCGGCCGTCTACGGCCGGATGGGCACCACCACCGTCCCGTTCGGCACCCTCACCTCGTGGGCGGCGGACCTCTGCACGATCCTCACCGGCAACCTGGACCGGCCGGGTGGCCTGATGTTCCCCCTGGCCGCGCACACTTCCCGACGCCGACCCGGGCCGGGCCGCGGCTTCCGCACCGGTCGCCGCCACAGCCGGGTCCGTGGCTACCCGGAGGCTCGCGGGGAGTTCCCGGTGGCCACGCTGGCCGATGAGATCCTCACCCCCGGCGCCGGACAGGTGCGGGCCCTGGTGACCGTGGCGGGCAACCCCGTGCTGTCCACCCCCGACAGCGGCCGACTCGAGGAGGCACTCGGCACCCTCGACGCCATGGTGTGCGTCGACCCGTACCTCAACGAGACGACCAGGTTCGCACACGTGATCCTGCCCCCGCCCGGGCCGCTCGAGCGCAGCCACTACGACCTGGCCTTCACCACCCTGGCCGTGCGCAACACGGTCAAGTGGTCACCCCCGATGTTCCCGCCCGACGGCCCCGGCGAGGAGGTCATCCTGGCCAAGCTGGCACTCATCGCCGCAGGCGCGGGTGCGGACGCCGACCCGGCGGTGATCGACGACCTGGTCCTCTCGTCGCTGCTCGACCGGGCCGTGGGCGACGGCGGTCCCCTCCAGGGCGCGGATCCAGCCGACCTCCGCCGGCAACTCGTGGCCACCACTCCGGTCGAGCAGGCACTGGAGGTCATGGTTCGGCTGGGGGCCTACGGGGATCGCTTCGGAACCGAGCCAGATGGCCTGACGTTCGAGCGTCTGGCCGACGAGGTGCACGGCATCGACCTCGGCCCGCTCGAGTCCCGTGTGCCCGAGGTCGTCTCCACCACCACGGGAGCGATCGAACTCGCACCACCGGCGATCCTGGCCGACGTGGCCCGCCTGGCCACCTCCATCGAGGACCTGGCGGGGAACGGGCTGGTCCTCGTCGGTCGACGTCACCTGCGGTCGAACAACTCGTGGATGCACAACGTCCCGGTGCTCGTCAAGGGCCGCCACCGCTGCACCCTGCAGATCCATCCCGACGATGCCACCGCTCGCCACCTCACCGACGGCGACCTGGCCGAGATCCGATCCAGAGCCGGCGCCGTGCAGGTGGCCGTGGAGGTCACCGACGAGATCATGGCGGGTGTCGTCTCCCTTCCTCACGGCTGGGGCCACGACCGGCCGGGGATCGCCCTGGCCGTGGCCAGCAGCCGCCCAGGGGTCAACTCGAACGTGCTCACCGACGCCGACCGCACCGACCACCTGTCGGGCAACGCCGTGCTCAACGGGATCCCCGTCGAGGTGACGGCGGTCGACCCGCAGTTGGCCGGTCGCGGATCGGTGGATCGGTGAACGCTCCCGAACGACCCGACGAGGAGATCGCTGCCCTGGTCGTCGACCACCTCGACGAAGCCCGCGAACTGGCGGCCACGGTCACCGATGTCATGGGTACACCCCCGAGTTTCGCCACACCCGAGGGCCTCGAACAGCTCCGCAGCGGCAACCTGTTCGGCGAGATGCCCGACACCGACGTCATCGAGCGGACCGTGCCCGGCCCGGCCGGCCCGCTCCACGTGCGCATCGCCGAGCCGCCGGCTGACCCGATCGCCGTCTACTTGCACATCCACGGTGGCGGCTGGTGCGCCGGCTCGGCAACGGCGGCAGACACCGCCAACGTCGAATTGGCCCGCACCGCCGGCGTGGCGGTGGTGAGCGTCGACTACCGCCTGGCGCCGGAGCACCCGTGGCCGGCACCGGCCGACGACGTGGAGGCCGTGGCCACCTGGTTGCTCGGCCAAGGCGCCGGCGAGTTCGGTACCCAGCGCCTGGCGCTCGGCGGCGACTCCGCAGGGGCCCATCTGGCAGCGGTGACCGCGCTGCGGCTCCGGGACCGCCACGACGCCATCGACCGGCTGGTGGCGGTCAACCTCACGTTCGGCATCTACGACCTCGGGATGACCCCCTCGCAACGACAGGCCAGCACCGACCCGGTGTTGCCCCGAGCGGCCCTCGAGGCCTGCTACGAGCACCTGCTGCCCGGGCAGTCACCCGAACTGCGCCGGGACCCTGACGTCAGCCCGCTCTACGCCGACCTCGCCGGCCTGTGCCCGGCACTGGTGTCGGTGGGCACCCGTGATCCGCTGCTCGATGACAGCCTCTTCATGGCGGAGCGCTGGGCCATGGCGGGCAACCCCTGCCGACTGGATGTCTACCCCGAAGGGGTCCACGGCTTCTCGGCACTGCCGATCGAGCTGGGCACCATCGCCCGGCGCCGCATGGACGAGTGGGTGCGCACGCAGGTGGCGGCGGCGGGCTGACCACGCCGCCCTTCGACGCACCCCTCGCCCCTGGCACAGCGCGCCGGCACAGCGCGCTGGCACAGCGCGCTGGCACCCTGAGTGTGGCCCGCCTTCGCCTCACGAGCCGTCATCGGCCGGTCCGATCTCGATCGGACCGACGTCGAAGCACACCTCCTGCACGAAGGCCTCGACCCGTTCTGTCTGCGGACGGACGCGCACGCTGATCCGCTCGAGCTCCCGACGCTGCGTATCGGGCTCGTCGACGGCCGCCACGGCATCGCTCATGTCGCCCACGGCGTCGGCCAACGCCCTGACGTCGCCCCGGATCTCCACAGGCGCCTGATCGGTCAAGCGTTGGAGCGGGGCCACGTCCACACTGAACGGCCCATCCTCGCCCGACCGCTCGAGTGCCCCCACGAGGGTCACCTCCGAGAGCGACTCGATCCGGTCGCACCACAGGGCCACGTCGGGAGCAGTGCGATCGGCGTCGAAGGTGGTCCGACGGTCCTCGGCCCACACCGACACCCCCCAGGCGGCGCCAGCCGACACCACCACGGCGACGAACCAGACCCGCCCTCGGCGGTGCCAGGGCCGGCTGCCGGCGGACCGCCGATTCGGCCGCCCCGTCGACCCGCCGGTGCGGGCCTCGGGAGCAGCGGACGGCCCATCGGCACCGGCGTCGGCGTCGGGGGACGCCGTGGCAGCACCCTCGCTGTCGGTGGCGCGGCCCGGTTCGTCCTCGGTTCCTCGTGACACGGACGCGGATGGTAGTGGGCGGACGGACCGGCATCGTCGCCGTCCGATGCCGCCGACGACCTCACGGGGCGTACGCTGAGGAGGTGGTCGAACTTCGCATCGGGCCGGTGCCCTCGGGCAGTGTCACCATCTGGGTGGCCTATGCCCGGACGGTGCTGGCGCAGGCGCTCTCGACCGGTGGTGGACTTCCGCCCATCGATCCTGCCCTCATCGAGGAGATGGAGCGCCACCTCGACGCCTGGGAGGCTGCCGCCACCCCGGACCAGCCCTTCCTGTGGACCACCGAGGCCGACCCCGAGCGCCTGGCCTACCTGGCCCACACCTTCCTGCAGATCGTGCAACGTCTCTCCGAGCAGGCCGAGAACCGTGGCTTCCCCATCGCCCCTGTCGACGGCGAAGAGTTCTACCAGGCCCTCATCCGCGGCATCATCGACGCGTTCGAGGCCGAAGGCCGATCGTTCGCCAGCTTCGCCGAACAGCTCCGCGACGAATGGCCGGGACTGAAGGAACCCTGAACCTCCCTTCACCAACTCGGCGCCACGATGGTGGTGCAGTCGCCGAATGGACCATGATCGACGCCACCTGTCGACAACGGAGACCATCGTGGACGACCCCCGCCACCCGCTGACGCACCGCCGACGCCCCAAACAGCCGCGGATGCCACGCGGCCGGCGCACGCCGCAGCCCTGGCCCACCCGCCGGGTCGCACGATGGCTGGCCGCGGCGACCTCGGTCGTGTTGCTCGGGGCGGCGTGCGCTGCGGACGAGTCGGCGACGGACACCGATCAACCGGTTGACAACCAGGCCGTGACCCGCACCGCACCCGACAACGGCGACAGCGACGGCGACGGCGACGGCGACCAGCCAGCCTCGGACGGCACCGGCGGCACGGACCTCCCACACGAGTGGGAAACGGTCAGTGTCGGCGAGGCCGGACTCGACCCCGCCGTCCTCGACCGACTCGTCGACGATGCCGCAGCCTCCGGCAGCCACTGCCTGTTGGTGACCCGCGATGGTGCCATCGTCGAGGAGCACTACTGGAACGACACCGACCGCACCAGCACCCACGAGGTCTACTCGGTGACCAAATCAATCACCGCGCTGTTGGTGGGCATCGCCGCCGACCAGGGCTTGCTCGACATCGACGAGCCGGTGGCCACCTACGTCGAGGAGTGGCAGGGCACGCCCAGCGCCGATGTCACCATCCGCAACATCTTGTCGAACGACTCGGGTCGCTACCACGACCTCACCAACGACTTCGTGACCCTGATCAACGAGGACGATCAGACAGCGTTCGCCATCGGGCTGGACCAGCAGGCCGCACCCGGCGACGTGTGGAACTACAACAACGCCGCCATCCAGGTGCTCGACGCGGTGTTGGCCGAGGCGACCGGTGTGGAAACCCGCGAGTTCGCCCACGAGATGCTCTTCGAGCCGATGGGGCTCGACGGCGAGATGAAGACCGATCCCGCCGGGAACACGCTCACCTTCATGGGAGCCGACGCCTCCTGTCGGGACCTGGCGGCGCTCGGTGTGCTCGTGCTGCGTGACGGGGACTGGCACGGACGCCAGATCGTGTCCGCCGAGTGGTTGGCCGCGTCGCTCGAACCCTCCCAGGACCTCAACCCGGCGTACGGCTTCCTGTGGTGGTTGAACCGTGACGGTCAGGTCACCAATCCTGACGGGGCCGGCGACCGCGACGGTGGGCTGGCGCCGACAGCGTCCATGGAGATGGTGGCTGCGCTCGGGTTCGGCAACCAGGTGCTGGCCGTCTACCCCGACAGCGGTGTGGTGATCACCCGCATCGGCGGCTTCGGTGGGAGCGACGGCGGCGACTTCAGCGTGGCCACCATCGGGGCGGCCATGAGCGAGATGCTCGTCGACTGAGTTGGCCGGCGCCGACCACCCCGATATCAGGCGCCGATGACGTCGGGTCGGCCGTGACCCTGGGCCTCGGCGAGGGCCACGTAGGCTTCCAGGACGAACCCGGCGTCGAAGATGCTCTCCACGTTGCCCTCGGCGTCGAGGTTGAGGTTGGCACCGTAGATGGCGAACCAGGCGTCGGTGATCTCGGTGTTGTCCTCGGGCACGACCAGGGTGTGGACCGACCCTGCCGGCTCGTAGAGGAACGATCCGGCCGTGTTCACCTCCGGGTACTCGGCGTACTTCCAGCGGCCGCCCATGGTGAAGGCGTAGACAGGTCCGGTGTGCTTGTGGGTCGGGATGACGGTGCCCGGTTCCCATCGGGTGCGGACCACCCACAAGCCGGCAGGGATGTCGACCTGCACCAACTGGAGGTGAGTGCCGTCGCCGACGTCGACGAACGGCAGCTCGGACTCGCCGCGGTGGATGGCGGTGGGAATGGCATCGGTCAGGGTCATGGCCACAATGGTCGCGCGCCGAACGTCGAGGCGCCACGCCGAGCCCGGCTGATGACCGCCGGTGCCGGTCAGCCGTGGCGACCGCTCGACGCCGAGGCACCCGGTAGGGTCAGGAGCCTCCCATGCGCATCCCATGCGCATCCCACGTGCTTCACCACGTGCTTCACCACATGCTTCACCACATGCTTCACCACATGGACATCTTCTTCCCCCACATCATGAAGACGGCGGGATCGTCGTTCCTGTCGCACGCCCGCGACAACCTGCCCGACGGCGTCTACCAGCGGTCGCCGTGGTGCCTCCACGAGCCCGTCGAACCCTTCCGCGACAACATCACCAAGCTCCTGCTCAAGTTGGACCCGACCACGGTCCTGCTCCTCACGCCCGACGAGCGCGACCGCTTCCGACTCTTCCAAGGTCACGTCCCCGCAGCGAGTGCCGCACTGCTCGACGGGCCGGTTCGCACCGTGGTGCTCCTGCGCGAGCCGGTGGCCCGAGCGATGTCGCACCTCGTCCAGGAAACGTATCGACCGGGAGTGGACCCCGACACCGTCCCCCCACCCCCGGAGCGCTACGAGCTCCCGTTCCCCTTCATCGGCGACCCGACGAACCACCAGGTGAAGATGCTCGGCACCTCCGAGGCGAGCGTTCGATCCAGCACACCGCGCTCGGAGGTGGGCGACCGGCTGCGCGCCGCCACGGTACGGCTGGCGGTGGCGCTCGGTGAGGAGGACCAAGCGGCCGCCCTGGCCGACCTCGAGGCCATCGCCGCCACCCCCGAGGCACGCCGCGAACAGGCGGCGATCGCCGAGGCAGCGACGGTGGACGGTGTGGTCGACGTGGACCGCTTGGTCGAGTCCATGGTGGACCCGGCGCTGCTCCGCGCCGACCCGGCCGACGACACGAGCCTCGCTGCTGCCTGCGAATGCCTGCGGGAAGCCGAGATCGTGGGGACGACCGAGGACTATCCCGCCTTCCTCACCGAGGTGAGGGACCGCTTCCAATGGCGGATTCCCCGACCCCGGAAAGTGAACGTCGGTCTGCGTGTGGAGCTCGACGCCGCACTCCAGCGACGGATCCGAGCCGACAACGAATTCGACATCGAGCTGTACCAGCGCGCCCTCGAGGAGATCGATCGTCGACGCCGGCGGACCGTCCTCGGCGGCGACTGACCCGCTGACCCGCTGACCTGCTGACCTGCTGACCTGCTGATCCGCCGGCCAGTTGCACGCGTCCGCTCAGGTGAGAACGGTCGCCGGGTGGTTCACGATGGGGCGGGCCGGCCGCGCGGGCTGGCCGCGCAGGGCATCAGCGGGCGGATGGTCCACCGGGTGTTCGAGGTCGCCCCAGATCGGCAGCACCAACGATGACGCGTGGTCGCCACCGAGGCCGACCGCGTGGTCCGCACCCTCCACCACCGGGTTCTCGAAACACCAAAAGGGCATGTCCCGCCCGGGGGTCGACACGGTGAGCCGCAGCCGGGAGCCGCGACGGAAAACGTGCGCCACCGGCATGAGTGGCAATCGGAAGCGGACCCACTCCCCCGGTACCAGCGGTTCGCGGTGCTCGGCCACGAAGGTGTAGTCGACCCGCAGGTCGTCGGATCGGTGTACGTCCTCGTGGCGGTGCACGGGACGATGCCACCCGCACTGCACCCGGACCTCGATGCCGTCGGGACGGATCTCGGTCAGCGTGGCCTGCACCGAGGTGTCGTCGGTGCCCGGTCGGAGCCACAGGTCGACATGGCCCTGGCCCATGACGGCCACCGGGGACTCGAGCGGCGCTGTCTCGTACCCCACGGTGGCGTCGTCGTCGAAGTAGGTCCACTCGATGGGCACGGTCGGCCGAATGAAGTCGTCGAAGGCCTCGGTGAGGGCGTAGGACTCGCCGCCTGCCTCGGGGTCGTCCCGATAGCGGTGCCCCGATCCCTCCGGGGACGGTTCGTCCCGCAGCGATCCGTCCTCGGCGAAGTACCAGCGCCGGGCGGTGCACCCGGGGGGCGGGAACGACGTCGTGAGCAGCTCGTACCGTGCGGCCGGCGCACCCGCCGTGTCCGATCCGGCGCCGCTCTCGAAGAGGACCCGCACCGGAGGTTCGGATCGGTACTTCGCCAACGCAGCGTCGTAGTCCTCGGCGAGATCGCTGAAGCGGTCGGGCTCGATCTCGTGGGTGTAGCCGAAGTGCTCGGCGAACTGTGCGGGCGCGAACTGTCGGATGATCTCGGGCACCTTCGGCACGCGTCGGGCCACGTAGAACGACAGGAACTCGAACCAGCGGGCGATGATCATCGGGCTGTACCCGTCAGGGTGATGACCGTTGAAGAGGGTGACCACCACGTGAGGCGAACGGTGGAACCCGTCGAGCATGAGGGCGAAGCGACTCCCGGTCTGTTCGTCCTGCCACGAGCCCGTCAGGTACACCGGCACCTCGATGCGGTCGATGGCGCTGGCCACCCGACGAGCCTCGAGCGCTGGCTGGAAGCACTCGATCGCCCGACCGAACCGTTCGAAGTCGAAGTTCTGGCTGCGGATCGACTGGTTGGCGGCGCAGGTGGTGTCACCTGCATCGATCCGGGCCTGGTCCCAGGCCATACCCCCGACCTTGGTCTCGGCGTCCCGTTGGGCCAGCCATGCTCGGGTGAACCCCGAGTTGTAGGTACCTCCGGGCCACTGCTGGCGCCAGAGGTCGTCGATGACCGACAGCGGGGTGATGGCCGCCAGGCTGGGTGGGCGCGTGGCCCCCACGTAGAGCTGCGAGATCCCTGGATAGCTGAGGCCCACCATGCCCGGGCGGTTGTGCAGCACCCACTCCTGGCGGGCCACCGTCTCCACCACGTCGTAGCCGTCGGCGGACTGCGCTGGGCTGAAGACGTCGAACACCCCACCGGAGCAGCCGGTGCCCCGCATGTTCACCCCGACGACGGCGAACCCCAGCAGGTTGCCGATCATGGTGCCCGGCTGAGGGGCATCGGGGTTCGACGGGCCGTAGCCCGAGTACTCGATCACGGTCGGCCAGGGAGGCGGGCCGTAGAGCCCCTCGTCGGGGAAGCGCACCATGACCGACAGTTCGACCCCGTCACGCACTCGTAGGTAGCCGAATCCTTCGTCCAGCCGCTGGTCGTACAGCGACGGGTCCGGATGGTCGTCGACGGCCAGCACGCGCACCGGGCCGTGTGTCCGCACCGGGTCGGCCGAGCGGTCGACCACCTCGTAGTTGCCGGGCGCCAACGGCGAGCCGGAGGCGAGCGCTCCCACGAGATCGTCGGGCGTGGCCAACACCCGGTGCTCGGGGGGTACGAAGGCGAGATGGGCGTTGCCCATTGCGTCAGCCACCAGGGTGGCCACCGGCCGGCCCTCTGCGGCGACGACCTCGAGGTGTGCGCCGGGGCGAGCACCCGTGACCGTGAGGGTCTCGACTCCTGGGGTGACGACGAGGTCTCGAGCCACGGTGGATGGTCCTTCGGTTGCCATCAGAGGTCTCCCTCAGGTCGGGGTGCCGGCCCGCCATCATAGGTGAGCAGCGCTCACCGCAGCGAGGGGACGAGCGGAGCAAAAGGGGAGGGCAATTCGTGTCGTCGGTCACCGATCCGGCCACCGCTTCCGCTAGCCTTGCGGCAGGCGAGGAGGGCGACGAAGTGATGTTCCACGAGCAACACAGCACCCGGGCGGGCGGTCCACCCGGGATTCCGCCGGTCGACGGCGCGTCCTCGAACACGTCGGTCGCGCACCGTGGCTGACACGGCGACGATCTTCGGGTTCGGTGGCCACGCACGCGTGGTGCGCAGCCTCCTCGAGGGGCGCTACGACCGTTTCGTCCACGTCACCACCGCCGGGGTGGCGGGCACGTGGTCCGAACACGAGTGGCTCGACGACACCGACGGCACCGGTGACGTCTACATCGCCATCGGGGACGACGCCGCACGAGAACGCATCCACACGATGCTGGTCGGCCGTGGCATCCTCCCGGCCACGTGCATCGCGGAGTCGGCCAGCGTGGCCCACGACGCCTCCGTCGGCGCCGGCTGTGTCATCACCGCCGGGGCGGTGGTGGCCGCCAACGCCCGACTGGGCGACGGGGTCATCGTCAACACGCTGTCCAGCGTCGACCACGACTGCGTCGTCGGGGACTTCGCTCAGATCGCCCCCGGGGTGACGCTCGGCGGCACCACCACCGTGGGGCGACGAACGTTCTTCGGGGTCAAGTCAGCCACCATCCACGGCGTGACGATCGGTGACCACGCCAAGGTCATGGCCGGTGCGGTCGTCACCCGCGACGTCCCTCCCGGTGCCGTGGTCGGCGGCGTCCCCGCCCGCATCATCCGCGACGGCTGACCCCTCGGCCGAGCAGGTCGCGGTAGTACCAGACATAGCGCTCGACGACGGCACCCTGCTCGAAGTGTTCCTCGACGTAGCGCCGGCCTGCCGCTCCCATGCGCGCTGCCGCCGGGAGATCCGACAGCACCGACCGCAGTGCCGCAGCGAACGCCCCCACGTCGCCGACGGGCACGAGGACGCCACCCACCCCGTCAGCGACCGCATCCACCACGCCGGTCGCCGCGTACCCCACCACCGGGCGGCCACAGGCCTGGGCCTCGAGGACGACGTTGGGCAGTCCCTCGCGCCACGTCGGCAGCGCCAGACAGTGGAACGTGGCCATCATGGCGGGGATTTCCCGGGTCGGACCCACGTAGCGCACACCGGGTCGGTCGTGTAGTTGCTCGAGTAGGGCGGCGGAGGACGGATCTGTGGGGTCGGCATCGCCCACCACCACCAACTCGGCGTCACCCAGGGTGGCCCTGACCTCACCGAAGGCGGCCAGCAGGTCGTTCATCCCCTTGTCGGTGTGCACCCGGCCGACGAACCCCACGACCGGCACGGCGTCGTCGATGGCCATCGGTGTCGGTGAGAACCGCACACAGTCGACCCCGACACTCGATCCTCGACCCAACACGACGCCGCCGGCGACGGGCAGGCCGTTGGCATCCATCGTCCGCAGCAGGCTCTCGGAGTTGAAGACCACGTCGTGCGCGGCCCGCAAGGTCAGCGATTCGAGCGCCACGTGCAGCCGGCGACCAGCACCTCGGGCGTGCTCGGCGCGAAAGCCGCGCACCTGGTAGACGACGTGCGGCACGGCGGCGGCCCGAGCCGCCAGCACCCCGAGGAGACCCCCCTTGGGTGTGGAGGCCGACACGACACTCGGGCGCACGCGCCGGAACAACCACCACAGCCGCACCAGGTCCCGCAGATCGGCCACCGGCGAGGGATTGCGGTGGATCGGCACGTCCGCCCACCACGCCAGTACGGGCTGCAGTCGTTCAGGCGGTGGGTTCCCGTCGAAGTTGGTGACCACGCCGCAGCGCACCCCGTCCGCGGCGAGTGCCTCGATGAGCGGGCCCAGGAAGCCGACGGTGCGGGCGTGCGCCACCACGAACACGACGTCGACCCCCCCGTCGGGCCGTGCGCGACCTCGCCGCCCGCCACGGCGTCGCCGACGCCGTCCACCGGCCTGGTCCGAGGTCGCAGGTGGGATCTGGTCCCCGGAGCGCGCCATGGCCGGAGCCTACCGGCGCCGATCACTCCCCTCGGACGGTCACCTCAGCCGCTGGCCCGGGTCCGACGCAGCAGCGGGTCGGCCGCAGCCAGCGCCCGGTCGGCCACCCGCAGCGTGCGGCCGGCGGCGCCGGGGGTGTCGGCGTCCACCAGGTTGCCCATGACCGCCAGGGTGAGTCGGGCAATGCCCTGGGTGCCCACCGCCAGACGAAGTCCGCTGCGCAGCAGCAAGGGGTGACCGATGAGGAACGAGAAGCGCCGGCCCGTGCGCAGGAACTCGTCGAAGCGTTCACCGATCACGCGGTCGTAGGTCGCCGGGGCCGAGGCGGGGTCGGCCACGAAAGCATCGATGGCCACCATCCCCGACTCGAGGCCGTAGTCGATACCTTCACCGTTCATCGGGTTGACGAGTCCAGCCGCATCCCCGATGGCCACCCATCCCGGACCGGCCCGTCGCCGGGTACTCATCGGCAGGCGCCACGCCCGAGGTCGTTCGAGGTCAGGCCCGAGCGACCACGGCCCCTCCACCAGGGCTCGGTAGTCGGCCAACAGGGCGTGCAGGTTCAGGGACTTGAAGCCCTTCATGGTGGACAACGCCCCCACGCCGATGTTCACGGTGCCGTCCCCGACGGGGAACATCCATCCGTACCCGGGGACCGCCGTCCCGTCCGACGAGCGGATGGTGAGGCACGCCTCGATGTGGCGCTCGGCATGGCGCGGGGTCTCGGCGTAGGTCCGGATGGCCAGACCGAAGGGCTCGCCGGCCACACGCTCGGCACCGACGAGGCGAGCGGCCGCACCGGGAGCCCCGGTGGCCAGCACGGTCAGCCCGGAGCGCACCAGGCGGTCGCCCACCTCGACCCCCACCACCCGGTCACCGTCGAACACCGGGACCGCAGTGCACTCCCAGCGGACGTCGGCTCCGGCCTTCTCGGCCGCCTCCGCCAGGTGACGATCCAGCTCGCGTCGGGTCCACACCGCACCGTGTGAGGGAAAGCGGCCGTTCGCCGGCCAATCGAGTTCGCGGGTCGTCCGGTTGGCGATCATCCGCAACCCGTCGATGCGGTGGGCATCACCGAGGTCGATGCCGAGTTCGTCGAGCGCGGCCACGGCCCGAGGGGTGAGCCCGTCGCCGCAGACCTTGTCGCGCCCAGGGCGGCCTCGTTCGAAGACCACCACCCGCAAACCCGCTCGCGCCGCCCTGATGGCAGCCGCCGACCCGGCCGGGCCAGCCCCGATGACGACGACGTCGAACTCCTCGTACGCGCTCACCCTTCCAGTGTGCTCCGACGGCGACGCGATCAGGCAGTCGGGAGCCCCAGTCGCCCTCGCCGCGACCAGCCTGAGCCGGCGCACCGGCCACTAACCTTCGTCGTCGTGTCGAACGACCACCTCCCCGCGCCACCGACCGATGCTGTGCGACGGGCCATCGTCGAGCGACGCACGAGCCTGCGCATGGACCCCGACCAGCCGGTTGACCCGGCGCTGCTCGAGGATCTGTGTGCCATGGCGTGCTGGGCTCCCAACCACCACCGCACCGAACCGTGGCGTTTCGCCGTCGTCACCGGCGACGGACGACGGCGGCTGGGCGAGACCCTGGCCGCGCTGCTCGAGGCAGAAGGGCGTGACCCCTCGAAGGTGGCCAAGTCCCGCACCAAGTACCTTCGCGCCCCGGCGATGATCGTCGTGGGTTCCGCTGCCGGTGACCACGCCGTACAGACCGCCGAGAACCGCGATGCCACCGCCGCGGGTGTGCAGAACCTGCTGCTCGCCGCCACCTCTGCGGGCCTCGCCTCGTTCTGGTCGTCCATCGCCCCGAACGACGCACCGCCACTTCTCGAACTCTGCGGTTTCGACTCGGGCACCACCGTCGTGGCCGGCGTCTACGTCGGCCACCCAGTCGGCGAGGTGTCCACACCCCCCCGCCGGCCACCGCGCATCACCTGGGTCGGTGACGACCCACCCTCGCGGTGATCTCAACGTTGCCATCGTCCGTCTAGTGTCCGACGGGTGACAACGAACGCCAGCCGAGGAGCCCCCACCGAGGACGACGACCGGTCCGACGAGCCGGCGCTCCGGTTCGAACGACGCGACGGTGTCGCCCACCTCATCATCGACGCGCCCCGGCAGGGCAACGCGCTCACCCCCGACCTGCGCGACCAGTTGGCCGGCCACTTCGAGACGTTGTCCGCCGACCTGCGCGTCCGCGCCGTGGTGCTGCGGGGTGTCGGGGAGCGCCACTTCTGCACCGGTGCCGCCCTCGGCAGCGCCCAACACGAGGGACCCCCGCGTCCCGAGGGTGCGCCCGAGCGCGCCCCCGGTGAGGTGGCCCGTATGATCCGAACCGGTTGGCAGCGCCTGGTGAGTTCCATCCTGGACTGCGACAAGGTGGTGATCGCCGCGGTGAACGGCACCGCTGCGGGTGGTGGAGCGCAACTCGCCCTGGCCTGCGACCTGGTGGTCATGTCCGAGACGGCCAAGCTGGTCGAGGTATTCGTCCGACGGGGCATCATGGCGGACGCTGGCGGCTGCTACCTGCTCCCACGCATCGTCGGCATGCAACGAGCGAAGGAACTGCTCCTGTTGGGCGCCGACTGCCCAGCGGACGACGCCTATCGGATGGGCATGGCGAACCGCGTGGTGCCCTCGGACGAACTCGACGCCACGGTGGCCGAACTGACCACCGCGCTGTCTGCGCTGCCCACGCAGGCCTTGGCCCACACCAAGCGCCTGGTGAACCGCAGCTTCGAGTCGAGCCGCCAGCAGAGCTTCGAGGACGAGGCCGCCTTCCAGGAGCTGCTGACCGCCACGGCCGACATGGCCGAGGGCATCGCCGCCTTCCGCGAGCGCCGTACGCCCGAGTTCCGCGGGTGGTAACCAACCGTGGACGATGAGGTACTGAGCTGGGCCGAGGCGCTCGACTTCGCTGCCGTCATTGCCGTACTCCTCGCCGGTGTGCACCTGCTCAGCCCGTGGCTACGCCGCAAAGCACACGCCCGGTGGGCAGTGATCAACCCGCTCAGCGCCGGGGCGTTGGCCGCCTACATCTTCCTCCACATGCTCCCGGCTGTGGCCGAGTCGGAGCACGAGTTCGGATTGGCCATCACCGGCGTGATGCTGGTGGGTTTCGTCGCCTACTACGGGGTGGAGGGGTATCTCGACCATCGACCCAACCGGCTGTTCTGGGTGAAGATCGCCATCAGCTGGATCTACTCGTTCCTGGTGGTCTACTCGCTCCCCTCGACACTCGCCACACGCCCTGCAGCGGCGCTGGTGGCCTTCGCCGCGCTGGCCCTGCACGTCGTGCAGACCAACAACCACCTGGCCGCCCAGGCGGAGGAACAGTTCGACGCTCAGGGCCGGTTCGCACTGGCCACGGCCCCGCTGGCGGCCATCATCTTGGACTTCGCCATGGGCTCACCCAGCGACGCCGCGGCCGCCTTCCTGTCGGCGTTCGTCTCGGGCATCCTCCTGCTGGGGCTCTTCCGCGACGAACTGGGCTCCGGGGGGCGCCAGCTCCGTTTCGGCCTCTTCCTCGTGGGGGTGACGGCCTACGGGAGCCTGTTGCTCCTCGAACACGTCCTGGGTTGACGGCGAGCCAGGGCGTCGCTCATTAGTCCGCCGGCGACACCAGGATGCTCAATCGAAGGACGCTCAATCGAAGGGCTGCAGGTCCGGAGGGCCCGGCGACGGGTCCGACTCGCTCGATGTCCTCGCATCGTCCCGCCCACCATGCGCAGCGGCCCAGCCGCGCTCGAGACGCTGTCGCTGCGTCCCGTCGAGCACCGACGAACGGTGCAGCGGACCGAGGCCGACGTCGACGGCCATCTCGAGCACCTCACCGACCGTCGCCCCGAGCTGATCAGCGACGTCGACGAGCGGGGTCAGCGACCTGGTGGTGAGCCTCGAGACTGCACGGGCAGGATCGGCCGACAGTCGGGTCCGGTCGGGATCGTCGGGCGCCATGGGAAAACGCTATCGCCGCGGCGGCCGGGCCCCGCCGGATCCTCGGCGGCGCGGACCACGTATCAGCGCCGGTCGGCGTCGCCTCCGGCCGCTCACCCGTCGTGCCACTGGCCACGCTCGACGAGGACGTGGCGCAGCACCGACGGGCGATCCGTCATGATCCCTGCCACGCCGAGATCGAGTAGGCGATGCATCTCGCCGGGATTGTCGACAACCCAGACGTGGATCGGCAGTCCGAAGCGACGGGCGGTACGCACCACGTCGGCGTCGAGCAGGGTGCGATGTCCGAGGCGGACCGGAACCTGTGCCACCGCCCCCACCGGCCGACCCACCGGCCACCCGCTGGCCGCCATTCGTAGCCGGGTCATCCCTGACGGTCCGAGGGCGGTGCACAGCCGGGGGCCAACCAGACGGCGGAGCCGACGGAGGCGAGCATCGGAGAAGGCCATGATGCAGACCCTGTCCAGTACACCGGTCTCGAGGAGCAGTCGAGCGAGCGGCGCGACCGCCGCCCCCTCCTTGGGGTCGATGTTCACCCGGACGCCGGGCCAGGCCTCGAAGACCTCGGCGAGGCGTGGCACGGTGGCCGTCCCGTCGACGCGCAGCTCTGCCACCTCGCCGTAGCGCAGGTCCCGCAGCGCACCGACCCCGTCGGTGACGCGATCGACGTACGCGTCGTGGAACACCACCAGCTCTCCGTCCGCAGTGGTACGGACGTCGAGTTCCAGGTAGCGGTAGCCCGACGCCACCGCAGCCTCGAAGGCAGCCATCGTGTTCTCCGGTGCTTCGGCCGCACCGCCGCGATGGGCGAATGCCGCCGGAGTGGCGTGATCGAGGAACGGATGCATCTCAGCCCACCTCGGCACCGTCGACGACCGACGTGGCCAGCGGGCGCCGTTCGAGGCCGCACCCGGCGCCATCCGCTGTGGCACGATCAGTGGCCACGATGGCCGATGACACCCCCACCGACACCTCGACGTCGCCCTCAGAGCGGCGCGCACTCGACGAGCAGATCGTCACGGCCATCATCGAGGCGGTCATCGGCGGTGAGTACCCTCCGGGCAAGCCCCTCCCACCCGAGCGGGAACTGGCCGAACACCTCGGCGTGAACCGCACGTCGCTCCGCCAGGCGCTGGCCCGGCTCGAGCAGATCGGGCTGATCGCCAGCCGCCAGGGCAGCGGCAACCTGGTTCGGGACCCGACGGGGCTGACCGACCCCGCCGTGGTACGCGCCATGGCCCACCAACTCGATGTCGGCTTCTTCGCCGAACTGGTCGAGGTCCGTGCCGTCATCGGTACCGCCATCGGGCGTATGGCGGCCGAACGGGCGACCGGTGACGACCTGGGCGCCCTGCACGCCGCCACCGCAGCGGTCGCCACCGCGCCCGGGCCGGCCGAACTCCAATCCGCCGAACTCGAATACTTCGAGGTGCTCGTGACCGCTGCGCACAACCGCGCCATCTCGCTGCTGCTGCGCTGGGTCCGCTCGGCGTACGGCGACGCCTCGGAGGTGTTCGTGGGCGCCTTCGAGGACCACGACGCCGTGCTCGCCGGCGTCGAACGACTCACCTCTGCCGTAGCCCGCCACGACCCGGCCGCCGCCGAGGCGGCCATGGCGCAGTATCTCGACGACAGCGGTGGGCGCCTTCTGCGCAGCGTCGGGATCGGCGGCAACTGAACGCTCATGCGGCCGCTGTAGAGGCACCGTCGGTGTGGTCCTCGACGCCGAGGGTTCGCACGGTCGGCGAGGTGGGCACGGTCGAGGGATCCGGTGCAGTCCCGAACAGGTCGTCCACGAAGGGCACGGTGAAGCCGTACCACCGCTGTTCGTGCTTGAAGTGGTGCAGTCGATGGCGTCGTTGCAGCTTGCGGAACCATCCGCGCCGAGGGCGGTAGCCGGTGTGGGTGAGGAAGTGGGTCCACTCGTACGCGATGGTGGCGACGGTGGTGGCCAGCATCCCCGTCAGCGCCAGCCGGCGCGTCGGCATCGCCACCAGCCAAAGTGCGACATGCACCGGTGCAGCAGGCAGGAGGAACCACGACGGCAGCATCGTGTGCTCGAGGTCCCACGGGTCGGCGTGATGTCGGCGGTGGTAGCGGGCGACCGCGGGATCGACCGTGCGCCGGCCCAGGCGGCGGGGTGCGGCGTGCAGGACGTAGCGGTGAGCGAGCCACTCCTGGAAGGGCCACCAGACCGCCACGCCGGCCGCCACCGCCACGTCCTGGCGCCGCAGCGGGCCGGCGGCGGCCCGCACGGCACCCAGTACCCCTGCCTGCACGAGCAGGAGCCGTCCACTCGGGTGACCGGCGAACAACCGCAGTGCCTCGCCGAGGTCGGCCGCCGGCACCGGCCGGGGCACCGGGCCCTCCTGTCCGTCGGGTGTCGAGGTGGACATGGCCGGAGTCGTGGTCACCATGCAGCCCATTATTGGTTGAACCAATCGTGCGGTCAAGCGTCCCGCCGACCCCGGTGGTGCCCGCTACGGTCCCTCGGGTGACCGACCCGCCCGCCGACCCGCTCCCCGACCCGCCCGCCGACCCGCCCGCCGACCCGCCCGCCGCCCCGCTCCCCGAACGCCTGGCGCGGGGGAACGACGGGCGCGTCCGCTGCTGGTGGTGCGGTGACGACCCGCTGTACGTGCAGTACCACGACGAGGAGTGGGGTCGACCAACCACCGACGAACTCGAACTGTTCGAACTGTTGTGCCTCGAGGGAGCGCAGGCCGGGCTGGCGTGGATCACCATCCTGCGCAAGCGGGAGGGCTACCGCCGGGCGTTCGCCGCCTTCGACCCCGAAACGGTCGCCGCCTTCGGCGACGACGACGTCGAACGACTGATGTCCGACCGCTCGATCGTGCGCAATCGAGCGAAGATCACCGCCATCATCGGCAACGCCCGCGCCCTGCTCGACCTCCACGCCGCGGAGCGGACGCTGCGAGACCTGGTGTGGAGCCACCAGGTGGCGCCCCGCCCGGAACCGCTGTCCCCAACCGGCGAACTCCCGGTGACCAGTCCTGAAGCCGTTGAACTGACCAGGAAACTGAAGCGGCTCGGGTTCCGCTTCGTCGGTCCCACCATCGTGTACGCCTTCCTGCAATCGGCCGGCGTGGTCGACGATCACCTCCTCGGCTGCTGGCGGGCCCCGAACCGGGTCTGAGATGCCCGGCGTCGGCTCACGACCCGACTCGATGATGACTCATCGGCTGCGATCACCTGCGCTCAGAGGCCATCACGGCAGGATGCGCTCGAGCACCCCGTTGTCGGGCAACAACCCGGCGGGTCCGAAGCGGCGAAGCGTCTCCACGAACGCCGGGGCGTCGACCTCGAGCCGGGCCACCACCCGCCGGGCTTCTGCGGTCTCCCCCGCCAACCCCAGCACGACGGCCCGCCACATCGACAGGTCCGGGTTCACCGCCGGGTCCTCCTCCTCACCGAGTTCCTCCAGCGCGTCGAGACCGTCGCCGGGTCGGCCGTCGATGGCCAGCTCGAAGGCCTCCACCATCTGGTGGTACTTCGCCGACAACGACACCAGCGACGAAAGCTCGGCCACCGGATCGGTGGCTCGGTCCACCCGCAGGTCCACGATCCGATCTCGCCAGGGGCGTCCGGTGCGCTCCGCCCGGACCACACTGAGCGCCGCCGAGCGCGGCCCCCGCAGGTCACCACCAGCGCGTTCCGCCGCGCGCAGCGCCGCCATGAGCCGCTCGGCGAGGGGTCCGGCGGTCGCCTGATAGGCGTCGAACATGGCCTGCCAGACACCGTTGGTGGCCATCATGTTGGCCAGCGTTGCGCAGTCGTCCCCGATGACGTGGCCCGCCTCGGCCACGTTGGCCTCACCGGTGAAGGCATGGAGACGGCCGGCGCAATCGATCATGGCCAGTTGTCGGCGCTCGGGGTGAGGGTCGATCGACAGCAGCGCGGCCAGCGCCTCGGGGGCGGTGAGCCCGCCCTCGAGCAGGTCCAACCCCAGGGTGCCGTAGGCGGGCAGCGCCATCGACTGGGTGGCGATCACCCCGACCCCCGGCTCGCAGAAGGGCACACTGGCACCCACGGCCAGCGCCTGCGACTGGGTGGCGATGCCCATCTCGCCGGTCGAGGGATCACGAGCCACGATGGAGTAGGTCACCGCCCGATGCTCGCAGGCCACTCGACAGGGCGCCAGCATCATCACCGGTCGCCGCGACCCTTGCGGCCGTCAGGCGCCGGCACACCACCCGCAGAGCGCCCCCGGCAGGATTCGAACCTGCGACCGTCCGATTAGAAGTCGGATGCTCTGTCCAGCTGAGCTACGAGGGCATGTGAACTCGGTCGGCACCGTCGACGCCGTCGACGCGGACCACCAGCGGAGCGTAAAGCATCCGATTCCGCCGGCGGTGTCGCCCGCACGCGAAAGATCCGTGCCCGCGCCAACCCGGTTGCCGTCCGACGGCAGTGCGCGCCTATGCTCGGAGTCCCCGTGGTGGCCGTAGCTCAGTTGGTTAGAGCGCCAGGTTGTGATCCTGGATGTCGGGGGTTCGAATCCCCTCGGCCACCCCACGCCGGACGGGTGGTCGCTCCTCGGGGCGGCCACCCCCCGGTCCGTGGTGCCGGTGTCACCGGTCGGGTTCGTGGTTCCGCAGCGATCCGATAGGATCGCTCGGCAGTCGTGCGCCTCTAGCTCAACTGGCAGAGCATCGGACTCTTAATCCGCAGGTTCTGGGTTCGAGTCCCAGGGGGCGTACCAGCTCAGAGGGGGTGGCCGGAAGGCCACCCCCTCTGCCATCCCATCGCCGAGCCGACACCACCCCACTTCACCGCTCGAAGCGGCTCACCACCTCCACGTGGTGGGTGTCGGGGAACATGTCCAGCACCACCGACTCGACCAGCGAGAAGCCTTCCTGCGCCAGCAGCGCCGTATCGCGTCCCAACGCCGCCGCATCACAGGACACCAGCACGAGATGCGCTGTCGCCGTGGCCGCCACCCGGGCAACCCCGGTGGCCCCCAGGCCCGAGCGGGCCGGGTCGGCCACCACCAGTCCTGCCGGGCACGGCCGCCACGCCTCGACCGCGGTGGTGTGCACCACCGCTCGACCCTCGCCGAGCACCCGCCGGAGGTTCGCCTCGGCATCGGCGGTCGATGACCGCGCCCGCTCGACGGCCACCACCGGCCCCGGCCACGACCGGCCCACTGTGCCCGCCAGGAGGCCGACGCCGGCGTAGAGGTCGACCAGGGTCGACTGCTCGTCAGCGGCAGCCATCGCCACCGAGGACGCTGACGTCACGGCGGCCACCAGTGCGTCGGCCCCCTCGCGGCTGCTCTGGAAGAACGACGGGGCGGAGATCCGCCACACCTCTCCAGCCACCACTTCGTGCAGCCAGACCTTCCGTCCACGTCGCACCTCGTCCTCTCCCACCACCCAGGCATCGTCGGGGACCTCCACGTCACCGGCGGCTGGCCGGGCCAGGACGAGGCGCTCCCCGGTGGCGGCACCGCAGCGCAGCGTCACCTCCTCGCAGCGAGGGAACCGCCCTTCGAGCAGCAGCTCCTCGACGAGGGGGTGGGCCGCCGGACACTGCGCCGGAACCACGAGGTCGTGCGAGCGCCGTTTGCGCAGGCCAGCGCGACCGTCGCCGTCCACACCAGCGCGCACGGTCGTGCGACCTCCCCGGGCCACGGCTGCACCGGCACGCACCGGCGGCGCCGTCAGGCCGCCGAGGCGAGCGAGTGCATCGGCCACCACCGCCACCTTCAACTCGAGTTGCACCTCGGGTCGGGCGTGCTGAAGGTCGCAGCCGCCACACCCCTCGGCCACCGCCGCACACGGTGGCGCGACTCGGTCCGAGGACGACTCGATGACCTCACACGTCACTGCTTCGAGATGACGCGCCCGACGACGATGGACGCGGGCACGCACACGCTCGCCCGGCAGGGCGCCCTCCACGAGCACCACCCGACCGTCGGCCTGGCGAGCGAGCAGGCGGCCGGCAGCCACCGGTCGTTCCACGACCACCTCCACCACTTCCGCCGACGCTGCGTCGGCACTGGCACTGGCCGTCGACCCCCGGGGACGTCGACGAGGCGAGCGAGAACCCATGGACGCCCAGCCTACGGTTCGTGCGTCGCTCCACGGACGACCAGCGACGCGGGGTCCACTACGGTGCCACCGTCGTGCCTCGGGCACTCGGTCCGCCACTGCGCTCCCCCGACCGCTCCCCGAGCCGCTCGCTCAACCCGTCGACATCAGCCAGCCCACTCAGCCGCTCTGGAAGGTCCCCGCCATGGCTCCCCCGCCCCCGCCCCCGCCCCCACCCCCACCTGATGACCGCACCACGGCCGAACGGCCTGGCACAGACCGGCCGTTCGAGATCGTCCCGTCGGTGCTCCCAGCCGACTTCGCCACGCTCGGCGCCGAGTGTGCAGCGCTCGAGGCAGCCGGAGTGGACCGCATCCAGTTCGACATCATGGACGGCCGTTTCGTCCCGAACCTGACCTTCGGCCCCGACGTCGTTGCTGCCGTTCGACCGCACTGCTCGGTCCGCTTCGAGGCCCACCTCATGGTGCACGAACCGGACTGGATGTTCGAACCCTTCGTCGCAGCGGGCTGCGACCTGCTCATCGTGCACGCCGAGTCGGTCCTCCACCTGCACCGGGCGCTCGGCAAGGTGCGCGAGGCCGGCGCGGCGGCCGCCGTCGCCATCTGCCCGGCCACCCCGATCTCGGCGGTCACCCACGTGCTCGACCTCGTCGACATGGTGCTCGTCATGACCGTGAACCCCGGGTTCGGCGGTCAGGACTACATCGCCACCATGGAACCCAAGATCGCCGAACTCCGCCGCCACGTCGACGACCACGGACTCGACGTCGACATCGAGGTCGACGGCGGGATCTCGTCGGCCACCGTTGCCGGCGCGGCATCCGCCGGCGCCAACGTGCTGGTGGCCGGATCGGCGCTGTACCGCGACAGCGAGGGCCTGGCCCACGCCGTGAGCGAACTGCGCTCCTTGGCCGAGCAGACCCGCTGACCATCCGATCTCTCGGGTCGCCAGCTGGATCGGGCCACCGATCAGTGGGTGCGGCCGGGGGGCGCCCGGCGCCAGCGCGGGTCCTATGCTCGGGCCGGCGTCGGTGGGTGACCCCACCGTCGAGCGCAAGCGACCCCACGGAGGACTGCGATGTCGGTACGGAGCCGCCAGATCGGCAAGGTCATCATCAACGGGAACTGGTACACCGTGCAGCCCGGCACCTTCGAGATCATCGAACTCGGCTTCGAGGACGACGACGGCAATCCGCTCCATCCCCCGCTCGGCCAGTACGGCTACCGGTTCCGCACCGAGAACCGCGACGAGTACGTGGGCCCGCTCAGCGCCATCGAGCTCTACAAGCTCATCGACGCCTGACCGTAGGGTGTCGGAACGGCGCGCCATGACCAGCGAGGACGCCGCCCCCACCTACGACGACGTCGTGGTCGCCGCCGGGCGACTCGAGGGCATCGTCCACCGGACGCCCCTGACGACCTGCTCGACCATCGACCAGTGGGTCGGTTGCCGACTGCTGCTCAAGTGCGAACATCTCCAGCGCGTCGGTGCCTTCAAGTTCCGCGGCGCCACCAACGCCGTGCTGGCACTCAGCGACGACGACGCGACCAACGGCGTGGCGGCCCACTCCTCGGGGAACCACGCCGCTGCGCTGGCCCTGGCGGCACGTACACGCGGCGTCCCGGCGCACGTGGTCATGCCCACCAGCGCGCCGGTCGCCAAACGCGCCGCCACCGCCGGCTACGGGGCCGAGATCATCGACTGCGCCCCGACGCTCGAGGCCCGCGAAGCCACGCTGGCCGAGGTCCTCGAACGCACCGGCGCCGTCGAGATCCACCCCTACGACCATCCCCACGTGATCGCCGGGGCGGGAACGGCCTCGCTCGAACTGCTCGAACAGGCAGCCGAGTGCGGCATCGACCCTCTCGACGCCGTCGTGGTCCCCGTCGGTGGCGGTGGGTTGGCCAGCGGCACCGTCCTCGGTGTGCGAGGTCGCCACGGCACCGACGTGGCGGTGTTCGCCGCCGAGCCGACCGGGGCCGACGACGCCGCCCGCTCGCTGGCCGAGGGACACCTCATTCCCTCCCTGGCGCCCGACACCGTCTGTGACGGGCTGCTGACCTCGCTCTCGCCCCGGACGTTCAGCATCCTGTCGAGCGGGCTCGAGCGAGTGGTCACCGTCACCGACGACGAGGTGCTCGAAGCCATGCGACTCCTGTGGGAGCGGGCCAAGATGGTGGTGGAACCCTCCGGTGCCATCGCGGTGGCGGCCACCCGGCGGTTGGTCGCCGGTGGCGAGGTGTCACCCGATGCCACCGTCGGCGTCATACTCAGCGGGGGCAACGTCGATCTCGACGCGTTGCCCTTCTGACGCGCTGCCCTTCTGACACGCTGCCCGTCTGACGCGCTGCCCTTCTGACCCGCTGCCTTCTGACCCGCTGCCTTCTGACCCGCTGCCTTCTGACAGGATGTCCGTCCGACGATCGCTCCTGGTGATGTCGCTCAGCCCGAGAAGCGAGCGATGACGTCTGACGCCTCGGGCTGTTGCAACTCCAACACGGCCGCACCTCCACTGGTGGTGCGGGGGAACACAGGGAGATCGACCGAGTCGGGGCTCAGCCCACGGGCGGCCCATCCGAAGCGCAGGGCGTCGAGGAAGGTGAACGAGTCGTCGAGGCGCATTCCCGGACCCAGTGCACCCGCAGCGTTGGCCGCTCGCCACGGGTTGCGGGTACCCCCCAACTTCCCCAACAGCGAGGTGAGGAAGAGTCGTTGACGTTCGGTACGGCCGATGTCGCCCGTTGGGTCGGTTCGCCACTCCCCGTCGATGAGCTGGGTGAACTGGCGGGAGCGGACGTAGGCCAGCGCCTGCGTCCCGTCGAGCACGACCTCCCCCGCTTCCTCCACGAACAGGCCCGACATCTCGTCACGGGCCGGGTGCTCGAAGGGGATGGTGACCCCACCGAGGGCGTCGACCAGCCCCCCGAAGCTGACGAAGTCGACCTCCATGTAGTGGTGCACCGGGAGGCCGAGGCTCTGCACGGCGCCGATGAGGGCCACGGGACCGTTGACGTAGGTGCTGTTGATCCGGCCCGGCTCACCGGTGACCGGGTCGACCACCCACAGGTCACGGGGGATCGACAACATGGCCGACCCCGCGGGACCACCGGTGCGCAGCAAGATGATGGTGTCCGCCCGGGCGCCGCCGAACTCGCCGTCGAGGAACGCCCCGGCGTCGGGCGCGTCGGGGTCGATGTTGTCACGGCTGTCGGTGCCGACGATCAGGTAGTTGGTGCCCTCGCCGCCGGTCGACAGCACGTCGCCCACCGGTACCCGTTCGATGCGGCTGAACTGCCACCACCCGAATCCAACCGAGAGCACCAGCAGCACCGCAACGGTGATGAGCCCCCCGCGCACGAGGCGACGGAGCGACGGTGGGCGGCGACGCGACCGGGCACGCGCCGGGCGGGACGCCTTCTTGTCGCCCCTTGACGACGGCGATGCGTCGCGCGTCGGCCGCTCCGGAGCCTCCGGTCGGCGTGGCGTCGGTTGCGGCCGAGCCGCGCTGGGAGACCCACCGCCCGCCGGATCCCGCGATCCAGCCGACGTCGGCCGCCGCAGAGGTCTGGCCTCGCTGGCGTCGATGCGCCGCCCGCCGCTCGTCCCGGCGGCCGGTCGACCCACGCCGGCGGAGCGATCCGCCGGTGGAGCCGGCGGCAGCACCTGGGTTCGGTCGGCACCGGGGTCATCGGCCGGTGACTCCCCGACCGTGCCCCGGTCGGCGGTCCCCGGTGGCGGGTCGTTCAGGTCGATCTTCGGCACCAGCATGGTCGGGTCCGGGTCGACGAACGGGGCCTCGTCCCTCGCCCCGTCGTCATCTCCGTTCCGAGCCATCGGCCCATGCTACGAGCCACCACCCCACGATCCCCGTCGCTGAAACCACCGCCAGTCGACGCGACCCCTACACTCGGGTCGCTCACCCGCTCGTGGTGAACACCGATGGGTGACCGTGATGCCACCAGCTCGCAGGGTCATCCGAGGATCCTGAACCCCGCAACAGCGCTCTCCTGGAGGCAACGTGTCGAGTTCGTTCCTGCTCGCCTCGTCGGACCTGCTGGCAGCGCGCAACCAGATGGCCTTCACGCTCGGCGTACACATCATCCTGGCCTGCTTCGGGGTGGCCTTCCCGGCCATCGTGCTCATCGCCAACTGGAAGGGCATCCGGGGTGATGCCGACGCACTGTTGCTCGCCCGCCGCTGGTCGAAGGTCATGGCCGTGCTGTTCGCCGTCGGCGCCGTCACCGGCACGGTCCTCTCGTTCGAACTGGGGCTGCTCTGGCCCGGGTTGATGGGGCGCTACGGCGACGTGTTCGGCATCCCCTTCGCCTTCGAGGCCATCTTCTTCTTCACCGAAGCCATCTTCATCGCCATCTATCTGTACGGGTGGAAACGCCTGCCCCCGAAAAAGCACTTCCTGACCGGCATCCCCATCGTGCTGGCCGGCGCCGGCGGCACCTTCTCCATCGTGTCGGCCAACGGCTGGATGAACCATCCCAGTGGCTTCACCGAGTTGCCCGACGGTTCCATCGTGGACATCCAACCGCTGGCTGCCATCTTCAACGAGGGCGTGTGGCACCAGGTTCCCCACATGTACCTCGCGGCCTACATCGTGGCGGGGTGTTGTGTCGCCTCGGTCTACGCCGTCGGCATGTTGAAAGGCCGACGGGACCGCTACCACACCCTCGGCTTCTGCATCCCCTTCACCGTGGCGGCCATCGCGCTGCCACTGCAGTTCTTCGTCGGAGACCAGGCGGCCCGCGCCGTCTACGACAAGCAGCCGGTGAAGTTCGCCGCCATGGAGCTCGTGTGGGAGACAGGCCCAAACCAACCCGAGGTCATCGGTGGGATCATGGACCCCGAGACCGGCGAGATCTCCTGGGGCATCCAGATTCCCGACGTGGCCTCGATCCTGTCGGGTTTCTCACCCGACACGGTGATCGAGGGCCTGGCCGACGTGCCACCGGAGGATCGGCCACCGGCCAACATCGTGCACCTCGCCTTCGACGTCATGATCTTCGCCGGCTCAGCGCTCTTGGCCATGGCGGCGTGGTACGGCTTCGTCTGGTGGCGTCGACGGCGCCTGCCGAAGACCCGCTGGTTCCTGCGCGCCACGGCCACCTCCGGTGTCCTGGCGGTGATCGCCCTCGAGGCAGGCTGGATCGTGACCGAGGTGGGCCGTCAGCCCTGGGTGGTGTACGGCCACCTCAGGACCGAGGACGCCGTCACCGACGCCGGTGGGCTCTGGTGGTGGTTCGCCTTGGCCGTCGCCATCTACGTCGTGGTCATCACCGCCGGCATCGTCGTCATCCGCACGATGGCCAAGCGGTGGCAGGCCGCTGACGCCGCGGCCGCCGAGGCCGGACTGGCGGCCGACACCATCGACCCGCACGCGCCCTACGCACCCCGACCACGAGGACGCGCCGACACCGGTGCCGACGCCGAGCGCGGGGACCGCTGATGCTGATCGACACCATCGCCGTGATCCTCTGGGCAGGCGTCACCCTCTATGCCGTCTTCGGTGGCGCCGACTTCGGCTCGGGACTGTGGGACCTCGTGGCCGGCGGTGATCGACGAGGCGCCCGACCGCGTGCGCTCATCGACGTGTCGATCGCCCCCGTGTGGGAGGCGAACCACGTGTGGTTGATCTTCTGCCTGGTCGTGTTGTGGACGGCGTTCCCCACCGTGTTCGCCGCCATCATGACCACGCTGTACATCCCGCTCGGGCTGGCCGCCATCGGGATCGTGTTCCGTGGTGCGGGGTTCGCCTACCGCCACGTCACCCGATCGCTGGCGGGACGACGTCTCTACGGCGCCACGTTCGCCATCTCATCGGTGATCACGCCGTTCTTCCTGGGCGCCGTGGCCGGCGCCGTCGCCTCCGGGCGGGTGCCGATCGGCGGCGACGCCACGGCACCCATCAGCTCGTGGTGGGCACCGGTGCCGGTCTTCTGCGGCGTGCTGGCCGTGGTGGTCTGTGCCTGGTTGGCTGCGGTCTTCTTGGTCCACGAAGCCCACCGGCAGGGCGATGCTGCGCTGCAGCGCTACTTCACCGTCCGAGCCGTTGGCGCTGGCGTGGCCGCCGGGGTCGTGGCCATGGTGGGCATCGTGCTGCTGCGCAACGACGCGCCGGAGCTCTACGACGGGTTGACCGGCATTGCGCTCCCGCTGGTGGCGGCGTCTGCCGTGTTCGGCACCACGGCACTGGCCCTGCTGTGGTCCGGCCGTCCCCGCGGGACCCGTCCGCTGGCCGCCGGCTCGGTGGCCGCGGTGGTGTGGGCATGGGGGCTGGCCCAGCATCCGTGGATGCTGCCCGATCTGGTCACGGTGGCCGACGCCGCTGCGCCGGCCGCCACGCTGTGGGCCGTCGTCGTTGCCGTGGCGGTGGCCGCCGTCCTGATCACGCCGGCGTTCGTCCTCCTGTACTGGCTGGACCAGCACAGCATGCTCGACAGCGTCGACCTCGAGTGGGAAGCAGCCGCCAACGAGGGTCTGGCCGATACGGAGGCGACGGCTGACTGACCCGGGGTGGCCTCCCCCGGCAGTCCTCAGCGGCGCTCGTCGCCCGGCATGACCGGATCGGCCCACCGGTGCTTGCCGGGTAGGAGATCCTCGGCCTCCGGCGGCCCCCAGGACCCGGGCACGTAGGGGATGGCCGCCGGGTGGTCCTCGAGCACGTGCTCGACCACCTTCCAGGCTGCCTCCACACTGTCCTCGCGGGTGAACAGCAGCGGGTCACCGGCGAGGGCCTCGGTGAGGAGCCGTTCGTAGGGCGTGCGCTCGTCCGTCACGTCCTCGCACAGGGTCAACTCGCTGGCGCGGCCCTCGATGCCGTCACCGGGCACCATGGACCGCAACCCGAGAGCGATCTCGGGTTGCGGCTGCAGACGGAATCGCAGGTGGTTGTGGTCGTCGTCGCCGTGGTCGAGCGAGGTTTCGCGGAACACCCGCTGCGGCGGGGCCTTCAGTTCCACCCGCACCTCGGTGGCGTGGACGGGCAACTCCTTGCCGGCCCTGATGTACCAGGGCACCCCGGCCCACCGCCACGAGTCGATGTGGAGGCGCACGGCGACGTAGGTCTCGACATCGGAATCGTCGGCCACGCCCTCCTCGTTCTGGTAGCCGTCGAACTGGCCCCGCACGATGCCTTTGCTGTGCAGCGGGCTCATGGCCTTGAACACCCGCGCCTTCTCGTCGCGGGTGGCGGCCACGCCCTGGCCCACCGGTGGCTCCATGGCCAACAGCGCCACCACCTGCAGGAGATGGTTCTGCACGACGTCGCGCAGCGCTCCCACTTCTTCGTAGAACCGGCCCCGACCCTGCACACCGAAGTCCTCGGCCATGGTGATCTGCACGCTGGCGATGTGGTCGCGGTTCCAGATGGGCTCGAAGAACGAGTTGGCGAACCGCAGGTACATGAGGTTCAACACCTCCTGCTTCCCCAGGAAGTGGTCGATGCGGTACACGTCGTCCTCGTCGAACACCCGGTGCACGATGCGGTTGAGTTCCTGCGCACTGGCCAGGTCACGTCCGAACGGCTTCTCGACGATGACCCGAGCCCCCTCGGCACAACCACTCGACCCCAAGGACTCGACCACCTCGCCGAACAGCGACGGTGGGATGGCGAGGTAGTGGGCAGGCCTCGACGAACGCAAGCCGTCGAGGGTCGAGCGAAGCGCCTCGAAGGTGGCGGCATCGGCGTAGTCACCGTCGACGTAGCGCAGGGACGCCATGAGGTGATCGAGCGCCTCGGGGTCGTCGACCGTGGCATGCTCGGCGAGCGAGGCCCGACCGCGCTCCCGCAGGTCCTCGAGCGTCCAGTCGGAATACGCCACCCCCACGACCGGCACGGTGAGGCGACCACGCTTCGACATGGCGTAGAGCGCCGGGAACGTCATCTTGTAGGCCAGGTCGCCGCTGGCGCCGAACCAGCACAGTGCGTCCGCCGAGCTGTTCATCGGGTCGACCTCCGGGGTCATCTCCTGCAAGGACCAACGGCCACGATGCCGTGGGCGTCGCCCGGACGACCCTAGTGCCCCTTCCGCAGCCACGAGCGGGGCAGAACCGGCCGGTCAGCGGAGACCTACACTGCCCGCTCGAACGACTGAGGAGGAACGATGCCCGATCGCGCCGCGGACGACACCACGTCCATCGTCGAAAGCCCGGAGTGGGACGCCTTGCGCCGGCACCACGCCGAGATGGCCGATGTCCACCTCCGCGACCTGTTCGCCGACGACCCCGGACGTGGTGAACAACTGACGCTCGAGGTCGGGGACATTTTCTGCGACTACTCCAAGCACCGCCTCGACGACCGGACGCTCGAAGGGCTCGTCGCTCTCGCCCGCCGGGCCGACGTCGAAGGGTTGCGGGACGCCATGTTCCGTGGGGACAGGATCAACATCACCGAGGACCGGGCCGTGCTCCACGTGGCCCTTCGCGCCCCGGCCGACGCCGTGATCGAGGTTGACGGCCACAACGTGGTGCCCGACGTGCACCGGGTGCTGGCCGCCATGGGCGACTTCGCCGAACGGGTGCGCTCGGGCGAGTGGACCGGCCACACCGGCAAGACCATCCGCAACGTGGTGAACATCGGCATCGGCGGATCCGATCTCGGCCCGCACATGGCCTACGAGGCGCTGCGGGACTACAGCAGGCGAGATCTCACGGTGAAGTTCGTCTCCAACGTGGACGGCATCGACTTCTACGAGTCCACGCTCGGCATGGACCCCGAGGAGACCTTGTTCATCATCGCCTCCAAGACGTTCACCACGCTCGAGACCATGACGAACGCCCGCACGGCTCGCTCGTGGTTGCTGTCCTCACTGGGCGACGAGGCTGCGGTGGCCAAACACTTCGTGGCGGTGTCCACCAACGCCGAAGAAGTGGCCGCGTTCGGCATCGACACGGCCAACATGTTCGAGTTCTGGGACTGGGTCGGCGGCCGCTACTCCTACGACTCGGCCATCGGGCTGTCGCTCATGGTGGCCATCGGCGCGCAGGCCTTCGAGGAGATGCTCGAGGGCTTCCGTGTGATGGACGAGCACTTCCGCACCGCCCCACCCGAGGCGAACCTGCCCATGCTCCTCGGCCTCATCGGCGTCTGGTACGACAACTTCTTCGGAGCCGAGACCCTGGCGGTGCTCCCCTACGCCCACTACCTGTCGAAACTCACGTCCTACTTCCAACAGCTCGACATGGAGAGCAACGGCAAGTGCGTCGACCGGGCCGGCCAGCGGGTGCGCACGCAGACCGGGCCCATCGTCTGGGGACAGCCCGGCACCAACGGCCAGCACGCCTACTACCAACTCATCCACCAGGGCACGAAGCTGATCCCCGCCGACTTCATCGGTTTCGCCCAGCCACTGCACCGGGTCGGGAACCACCAGGATCTACTCATGGCCAACTTCCTGGCCCAACCCGAGGCCCTCGCCTTCGGCAAGACCGCCGAGGAAGTGGCCGCCGAGGGGGTACCCGACCACCAGGTGGCGCACCGGACCTTCCCGGGCAACCATCCCACCACCACCCTGCTGCTCCCCCGGCTCACCCCGCACACCCTCGGGCAGTTGATCGCCCTCTACGAGCACAAGGTGTTCACCCAGGGCGCCATCTGGAACATCAACTCGTTCGACCAGTGGGGCGTCGAGTTGGGCAAGACCCTGGCCAACCGCATCATCCCCGAGCTGGGGAGCTCCGACGAACCCGACCTCACCCACCACGACGGGTCCACGGCCAACCTCATCCGGCGCTATCGCTCGCTGCGTTGAGATACCGACGCTGTGACCACCGGCGGACGCGGGAACGCTCCGTGCCTGCCAGGATGACCTCGTGAGCGATCCATCCGTGCCCGCAGGCGGAACTCAGTCAGCCCGTCCGGGACGACACGAGGTCGTCCTGCTGCGCCACGGCGAAACAGAGTGGAGCCGCACCGGCCGACACACCGGTCGCACCGATGTGCCACTCACCGAGCGGGGCCGAGCCCAGGCCGCCACGGTCGAACAACGGCTGGCCGGCCATCGTTTCGCTGTCGTGCACACCAGCCCGCTGTCGCGGGCGCGCGACACCTGCGCGCTGGCCGGCTTCGGGGCTCGGGCGACCCTCGACGACAACCTGCTCGAATGGGACTACGGCTCGCTGGAGGGTCGCACCACCGCCGAGATCCGCGTCGAGTTGCCCGACTGGCTCGTGTTCGACGGACCGGTGCCCGGCGGCGAGTCGCTCGAGGACGTGGTGCGCCGTGTCGACGCCGCACTCGCCGCGGTGGCGGAGGCAGACGGTGACGCCCTCCTCGTGGCCCATGGCCACGTACTGCGGGTGCTGGCCGCCCGCTGGCTGGGCCTCGACGGCGCCGAGGGACGTCTGCTCGCGCTGGACCCGGCGTCGGTGTCGGTGCTCGGCTGGGAACACGACAACCATGTGCTGCGCCGCTGGAACGACACCGCACACCTCGGTGAGCACATCGACTGAGCGACCACGACACAGCCGTCGCCGCCGCTCGAGGGCGAGAGGACCGGGGGGCCTCGCCGGATCAGCGCCCGGAAGGCGACGGGTCGCCGGGCCAATGGGCAACGACGAGGATGGAGAGTCCGAACGGGATGTCGAACCGGCGTCCCGCTCGCTGTTCGAGGGCCGCCATACGGGCGAACACCGCCTCGATCGCCGGGTGGACGGTGCTCGTCTCCTCGTCGGTGGCGGCGAAGAAGCGGCGCATCGGCGTGCGACGGACCACCGCCGCCAGCGGCACCAGGAAGCTGAACAGGTACGTGGCACGGTCGACCGCGAAGCCCGCCTCCTCCACGACGCGCACCAGCGTGGTGCGCGAGTAGCGGCGGCGGTGGGCGGCTCGCTCGTCGTGCTCGCTCCACAGCCAGGCGTAGGCCGGAACGGTCAAGAAGACCGCCCCGCCAGGGCGCAGCACCCGACGGAACTCACCGAGGGCGGCCACGTCGTCGTCGAGATGTTCGATCACGTCCATGCTGATCAACGTGGACGCGGTCCGATCGGCGAACGGCAGCCGCTCGGCCCGCGCCACCATGACCGCCGGCACCTCGGGACGCGACGCCACCCGTCCGAGCACGTGCGCCGAGAGATCGGTCCCGACCACCGGTGTGGCGCCGAGCTCGCGCAGGGTGGCCATGGCGTCCGCCGTGCCGCAGCCGATGTCGTAGGCCCGCGCCCCCACCGCGAGATGCGGGCCCAGTTCCTGTGCCATCCAGCGGCGGCGGGCCCGATACCACCAGTGCGTCTGTGACACCTCGGCCATCAGGTCGAAGTAGGCGTCGTCGGGCTGCACGTCGCCGGGCTGCACGTCGCCGGGCGCCGGATCGATGATCGGGGCGGGTACAACGCCTCCCGTTGCGCAGCGACGACCGACGAGCAGCACGTGCGGGTGCGGGTAGCCCCGGTCCACCCGCTCGACGACCACGTCGAGCCCGTTCCCCCGGAGCTGGTCGGCCAGTTCCTCCGGCGCAGCGAAGTCCACCCCGTCGCCCGCGGTGATGCCCAGGACGCCGGTGGCCAGACGCTCCTGGGCCACGGTGATCGCACCCTTCCACCGCGGCAGGCGGTCGGTCTCCTTCACGAGGAGCACCCCGCCATCGGCCAAGTGCTGCACGCACGCCGCCAACAACCGCTTGCGGGCGTCCGGATCCAACAGGTACAGCACGTCGGCGATGACGATCGCATCGAACGTCCCGGCGACGAACTCCCCCGGGGCCACCGCCGCGAATCCCACCTGCGCCTCGTCTGGCTCGAGGCGTGAGGCCGCCTGCGCCGCCAGGTCGATCTTGTGAGCGTCGATGTCAACGCCGGTCACCACCCGATCGGGTCCGGCCAACGCCAGGTAGACAGCCAACAGCCCGTGCCCGCAACCCACCTCCAAGACCCGCCCAGCGGCGGGAACCCGGCGCTCGAGAGCATCGAACGGGCAGGTCCACCAGCGGGTGCGCACGTGGAACCGATCGCCCCGGGGTGCGTCGTCGTAGAGCGACAGCGCTCGGCGGGCGGCAGGGGTGACAGGGCGACGCATCAGGACACGTCGGCGGCGCCCGCCGCCAGGTCACCGAACGTGCCGAGCCGGAAGCCGAGCTCCTCCACCGTGGCGCGGACCTCCGACGAACGAAGCGCCGCCAACTCGTCGGCCCACTGGTAGCCCCATCGGTAGCGACCGAGGTCCGCGTCGTCGGCCTGGCCCGGATGGGTGGCCAGCTCGGCCGACGGCGCGCCGGTTGCCGCCAGACGTCCGAGCGCTGCGATCATGGCGGGCCGGTCGAGGTTGCCGGCTTCGTCCAGGCCCGTCGAGGCAGCGGCGTAGGCCCACCCCTCGTCCTCGCAGCGGCGCTCCAGATCGCGCGCCAGGCGTGCCACCACCACCCCGACCACCGAGCGGGCGGTCGATCGGGTGACCCGGATCACCTTCACCCCGTACCGGTCGCCCAGCTCCATCACCACCCGACGCACCGAGGGCCACAGGTGCAGGTTCTGGTGGGTGTCGAGATGATCGATGTCGACGCCGGCGCTCCGGATGCGCTCGAGCTGGGCGGCGAACTCGCGACGCACGTCGGCGGGATCGATCCGACCAGCGGCGATGCGAGGCAGGAACTGACGCCACGACAGGGGCAGTCGTCCGCGGCGGTCGACCAACGACGGGATCTCCCGGGCGCTGAGCAGCGGAGGATCCTCCCCCACTGCGGCCAGGTGGGCGCCCGTGCCGAGCGTGGGTGCGTCGGCCAGCCAGGACGCGCCGCGCTCGAAACCCGGGGCCAGGGCCAGCACCGAGGTGGAGGTGACGATGCCGTGGCGGTGCGCGTCGAGCACCGCACGCGACACGCCATCGGTCAACCCGTAGTCGTCGGCGTTGACGATGAGCAGCGGTCCGGCGTCCATGGTCAACCGTCGACCACCGGTCGCCGCACCTCGTCGGGCAGCGGCCGCACCGCCACCAGCTCGGCGCGTAGGGCGCGCATCTCGCGGAGTATGTCGACGATCACGTCGTTGGACGAGAGCGTCGATATCCCCCGGGTGCGAGGGAAGTAGTCGACCCCGAACTGGATGATGGAGAACCCCATCCTCTGCGAACGGGCCAGGAGTTCCACGTCGATGAACGACCCTTCGCTGCGAAGCTCCACGTGGTCCAACACCCGACGCCGGACGAGCTTGAAGGCGAAGTTCACGTCGCGCAGCCGCAGCCCCAGGACCAGCTGCACGAGGTGGTTGTAGACGTAGGAGTAGAGGAGCCGCCGAGGTCCTTCGCCGGTGCGGTCGAAGCGGAAGGCGCTCACGATGTCGGCGTCGTAGATGCGCAGCAGACGAACTGCCTTGGCCACCTCTGCCATGTCGAACGGCAGGTCGGCGTCGGTGTAGAGCACGACGTCGCCCCGGGCCTCGGAGAACCCGGTGCGTAAGCTGCCACCCAGCTTGCGGTTGTGTTCGTGATGCACCACCCGCACTCGTGAGTCGCCGGCGGCGATGGCGTCGGCGATCTGGGGGGTGCGGTCCGTGGAGGCGTCGTCGATCACCACCACTTCGAACCACTCGATCTCACCCGCCACGATCAGCCCCTCGCCGGCATCGATGCCTGCCGCCACGGCGCGCTCGATCGTCTCCTCCTCGTTCCAGGCGGGGAAGAAGATGGTGAGGCTGGCCGGTGTGGCGGCTGGGGTGGCGGCTGGGGTGGCGGTGGGCGTCATGGGCGGCGTGGGGTCGGCGTCACCGCGCACTGCGAGCAGCTGTCGGCACGCGAGCAGGCATCGGCGCAGGAGTGGTCACCGGCGGATGATACGGGGTGGACCACTCGCCCACGGCAGCTTCCCTACTCATGCCAGGTAATACCCCCGGGCGTAGGCACTGGTGAGGAACACCAGCGCCGCTGCGCTGACGGCGAGCCAGGCGTTGCGGATCCAGCGGTGTCCGCCGTCGACCAACCACCACGCCAGGGCCAGGAACACCGGGAACGCACCCAGCACGTAGCGGCCGGTGCCCTGCCAGTCCTTCGAGCCGAGCACCGGGATGGCGACGAGCGCGACGACGTACACCCCGTAGCCCCACCCGATGCGTCGCATGACCACCGGCACCAGCGCCAGGAAGCCGAACACGAGTGCGGCCTGGAAGGTCACCCCCAAGGTGTAGGTGAGCGCCGGCCAGGTCTCGTCGCCGCCACGCAGGTGGGTTGGCAGGTCACCGAGCCGTTCGATCCACGGTTCCTTGAACCACGTCGATGGTCCCTGGCCCTGATCCCATCCCGGTGCGCTCTGCACCTCCACGAACAGCGTCGGGTCCCCGAAGGCGACCCATTGGTAGAGCATCCATCCGACCAGGCCGCCCACCGACAGCAACACGCCGGCATCTCGCGGTCGCAACCGCCCGAGGGCGAACTCCACACCGAGCAGCCTGCGAGATCGACCGGGTAACGGCGAGTCGTCCCCGGCGGTGATCGGTGCCCCCGCCGGCGCGTCCGTCTCCGACCCCGCCTGCGAGTCGGGGCGGGGGCTCGTTCTGGCCAGGTGCAGCCGGTCCAGCCAGGTGATGCGCACTGCGCCGCGCTGTTCGAGCAGCACCGCCACCAGGCCGACCACCATGGCGATGCCCACCGGCCGAGTGGCAGTGGCCACGGCGGCAACCAGGCCGGCGAGCACCGGACGATCCCGCCCCAACAAGGCGAAGGCCCCAACGGCGCACAGCACGAAGAGCGCATCGGCGTACATGGCGCCGTACAGGTACCAGGCGTAGGGGAAGACCAAGAGCAGCAACAGCGCCGTGCGGGCCACCGGCACCGACGACCGCTCCACGCACCAGCGGTAGAAGACCACCGCCAGCGCCAGCCCGCAGAGCAGCGTGACCAGTATCCCGGCCAGGTAGACGTCACCCACCAGCCGACTCATGGCTGCGACCGCAGTCGGGTAGCCGGGGAAGAAGGCGATGGACGACTGTTCGCCGGGCACGTGGAAGTACCCGTCGGTGACGATCGAGTGGTACCAACCGCCGTCGAAACGCACCCATCCCTCGAGCAGTCCGGCACCCCGGAAGCTCAACGGCTCCCTGATCGGATACTCGGAGTGGCGAGGGAGGTAACGGGTCGACCACCACACGGTGAGGTACAACGCCACCGCCACGGTGGCGAATGCCCCCACCGGGTAACGCACCCGCTCGGCGAGCCCCTGACGATGATCCGCCGAGTCAGCGGTCAGCGGCCGCACTGGCGCGGTCAGTCGTCAGTGGCGGAGATGGGACTCCCCCGGTGGGCAACGGCGGTCGCCCTCCGAGCGCCGGCCAGGTCCGCCGGCTGGTCCTCGGAGGTGAGGCCATCGATGCGGCCCGGGGCCGCCTCGAGGGGCAACGGACCCAACCGGTGCTCGGTGAACGCCACGATGCGGCTGAGGGCAGCCACGCTGATCGACAACTGCGGCACCAGCATCGGCCAGACGTGGAACATCTCCGGCTCGTCGTGCAACCACACCTCGACGCCGGCGTCGGCCGCCTTGCGAGCGAACGCTGCTTGGCCGTCGTGGAGCATCTCCCGCCCACCGATCTGGATCAACATGGGGGCCAGGCCGCGCAGGTCGGCGTAGAGCGGCGACACCAACGGGTCGGTCGGCTCGGCCGCACCCACGTAGCCGTCGGTGGGAATGACCTCGGGGAGGATGTCGGTACGAGCGTTGGCGGCGATGCTGTCGCCGGTGAGTGTGAGATCGATCTCGGGGCTGATGAGCGAGTACCCGGCGGGTTGTGGCAGTCCTTCGTCGCGGAGGGCCACACCCAGCGCGGCGGCCAGCCCGCCTCCGGCGGAGTCACCGGCCACCATGATCCGCTCCGCCGGCACGCCGACCGACAGCATGTGGCGGTAGCAGGCCAGGGCGTCCTCTACAGCAGCGGGGAACGGATGCTGTGGTGCCAGGCGGTATTCGGGCACGAACACGCCGGTGCTGGTCCGCATGGACAGCTTCGAGGTGAAGCCCCGGTGGGTCCACGGCGACCCCCCGAGGTAGCCACCTCCGTGGAGGTACAGGATCACCCCTCGGTAGGTGTAGCCGACCGGATGGATCCAGTCGCCCGGCACCGGGGCATCCCGCTCGAGGGTGACCGACAGCGACCGGCGGTACCCGATCGGTGGCCACACCACCTGCGTGGCCATGTCGATGATGCGCTCGACACCGCGCAGGGTGGGCGGATCCATGTTGCCGCCGGCGATGCCACCCATGAGCTGCGACACCGCCGCACGGGTGAGTTCCACCGACCAGGACCACCCGGGCACCATCGGACCTTCGAGGACACGGCGGGCCGCACCCGTCCCCACGGCGGCACCGGCGCTCACGCCGACCTTGGCCAGGGCGACCAGCGTGCGGGGCCAGTCGGCTCGCGGCGTGGTGGCCTCGAGGTCCGCCGGCACCGGTGAACCCACGGCCTGGTCGTCGGCGGCATGGTCGTTGGCGGCCTCACCCACGGCCTCGTCCACGGCCCGGTCGTCCACGGCCTCGTCCACGGCCCGGTCATCCACGGCCCGGTCGTCCACGGCCTTGTCCACGGCCCGGTCATCCACGGTCTGGTCGTCCATCGTTCCTCCGGCCGTTCTTCCGGCACCCGAGCGGCAGATGCGCACGGTTCGCCACGGCCTGCGTGTCCGCCACATCGTGCCACGTCCCGCTCCCCCACCGCTCCCCGTTCGCTACGGTGCAACCATGCAACTGTTCGGCATCGACATCGGCGGCACCGGGATCAAGGGGGCGCCGGTGGCACTCGACCGTGGCGAGCTGGCCGCCGACCGCTGCCGCATCGACACCCCGCACCCGGCCACGCCGGACTCGGTGGCCGGGGTGGTGGCCCAGATCGTCGACCACTTCTCCTCGAGCGACGACAGCACCGACACCGCTGATGCCGCCGCCCCCGAGCGCACCGCCCCGGTGGGGTGCACCTTCCCCGCAGTGGTAAAGGACGGAGTGGCGCTCACCGCGGCCAACGTCGACGACGCCTGGTTGGGCACCGACATCGCCTCGGTGTTCGCAAATGCCTGCGGTCGGCCGTTCGTGGTACTCAACGATGCCGATGCCGCCGGCATCGCCGAGATGCGCTTCGGGGCCGGTCGAGGCCTCACCGGCGTGGTGGCCGTCATCACACTGGGCACCGGCATCGGCAGTGCCCTGTTCGTCGACGGCATCCTGGTACCCAACACCGAACTCGGTCACCTGGAGATGGACGGCGAGGACGCCGAACTGCAGGCGGCGGCCAAGGTCCGCGAGAAAGAGGACCTGTCCTGGAAGAAGTGGGCCAAGCGGGTCGACACCTACATCGAGGAACTGGACCGCCTGGTGTGGCCCGACCGCATCATCATCGGCGGTGGTGTCTCGAAGCACGCAGACAAGTTCCTTCCCCGCATCCACACTCGCGCCGAGGTGGTCCCGGCGACGCTGCACAACGAAGCCGGCATCGTGGGCGCTGCGTTGGCTGCCGCCGACTGGCAGGCCAGCCGCCAGAGCTGACGGCCCGTCACCGCCCGCCCGTCACCGCCCGCGCACCACCGCCCGCCCATCACCGCCGCTCGTCACCGCCGCTCGTCACCGACCGGGCTGGCGACTACTCAGCGCCCGTCGGCCAGCACCTCGTCGAGCTCCACGGCGCGACCCTCCTCGATCGAGCGATGGGCTGCCACCCCCATGGCCACCGACGCCAGCCCGGCATCGAGGCCGACCGCCGGCGTGCTGCCGTTGCGGATGGCAGCCAGGAAGTCCAGGTGTTCGAGATAGCTCGACCCGTGGTGGAACCCCTCGTAGCGCACGCGGTCGTCGGTCACCGTCGCCGCCGTCACCCCGGGGGGACCGTTCTCCCGTCGCCCCAGTCGGAACTCCGACGACGGCAGGAAGGCCTCCGCCTTGCCGAGGTCGCCGACCACCGAGACCTCCTCCTGGTTGACCGAGCCCTCGGCGAACATGCACAGGTCGAGTACCGCCCGCGCACCGCCGGCGTAGTCGACGATGACGAAGGCGTTGTCGAGTACGTCGGGCACGGCTCCGTCGTACTGTTCGTCGAGGTGGTTGACGTCCTGTGCACCCGAGGCCAGTACCCGTGTGGGTGTGTCCTCGGTGAGGTGGTTCATGAGGTCGAAGAAGTGACAGCACTTCTCCACGAGGGTGCCCCCCGTGTTGATCGAGAAGCGGTTCCAGTTCCCGACCTTGGCCAGGAACGGGAAGCGGTGTTCACGAATGGCCACCATGCGCACTCGCCCGACCTCGCCGTCCCGCACAGCAGTCACCAGACGGGCCACCGGCGGCATGTAGCGGTACTCGAGGCCCACCCAGACGACGCCTCGGTGTTCAGCCGCCAACCCCATCACGGCGCGGCAGTCGGCCACGGTGGTGCACAGCGGCTTCTCGACCAGCACGTGCAGACCGTCGACGGCCAGGACGTCCTCGAGCACGGCCCGATGGGTGAAGTTGGGCGTGGACACCACCACGGCGTCGACCAGACCCGACGCCAGCAACGCCCGGTGGTCGTCGAAAACCTCGAACGCCGGCTGTTCCACCTCGGTGCCCTCAGCCGCCTGCACGATCCACTCGCGCATGGCTTCGTCGGGGTCGGCCACGGCGGTGACCACGGCACCATCGACGTGCTGGAGGTTCCACAGGTGCTCGGTGCCCATCATCCCGGTGCCGATCAGCCCGTAGCGCACGGCGCCGTCACCACGATGACCGAGGGTGCCGGTCGGTTCGGACCCGGATTCGGATTCGGGCTCGGGCTCGGGCTCGGACTCGGGCTCGGGCTCGGGCTCGGGCTCGGGCTCGGAGGGAACAGCAGGGTCGGTCACGCGCCGTAGTGTAGGGATCCGATGACGCCCACGAGCCCACCGCCGTCGCTGGTCGACCCCGCTCCACGCTCGCTCGGGCCGCTGGGCGAGATCGGCCCGCTGGGTTTCGGCTGTTGGCGCTTCACCCACGACGACATCGGCCGGGCCGGGGCCCTCCTCGACGCGGCACTCGATGCCGGCATGACGCTGGTCGACACCGCCGACGTCTACGGCCTCGACTGGGGTGGCACCGGCTTCGGCAGCGTCGAGTCGCTCCTCGGGGCTGTCCTGGCCGACGACCCCACGCGCCGCGACCGGATGGTCCTGGCCACCAAGGGCGGGATTCGCCCGCCGGTCCCCTACGACTCGAGCGCCGCCTGGCTCCGCACGGCGTGCGAGGACTCGCTCCGACGACTGCAGGTGGACCACGTCGAGCTGTACCAGATCCACCGCGCGGATCTCTTCACCCACCCCGCCGAGGTGGCCGACACGCTCGCCGACCTCATCGAGCGAGAACTGATCGAGGCCGTCGGGGTCAGCAACCACACGCCGGCACAGCACCGCGCCCTGGCGGCACACCTCGAGGTTCGCGGGGTCCCCCTCGTCAGCACCCAGCCCGAGTACTCCGCAGCGGTGCTCGACCCCCTGCGCGACGGCACCTTCGACCTGGCCGCCGAAGCCGACCTCGTGCCCCTGGTGTGGAGCCCCCTGGCCGGCGGCCGGCTGGCCACGGGTGATGGCATCTCGCCCAACCTGGTGGAGGTGCTCGACGACCTGGCCGCACGCGAAGATGTCGACCGGGCCACGGTGGCACTGGCCTTCGCCCTGGCCCATCCGGCGCGCCCGGTGGCGCTGGTGGGCAGCCAACGGCCCGAACGACTCACCGCTGCGGTCGAGGCCCTCTCGGTTCACCTCGACCGCAGCGACGTCTACCGCATCGTCGTCGCCAGCGAAGGAGTACCCCTTCCATGACCGTCGAAGTCTCGTGGTTCTCCGCACTGTGTGACGACGACTACCGCTGGCTGGGGGTGGCCGATCCGGCGCTGCGCTCGAGTTGGCCGCACTGTCGTGACATCGTGACCGCCGCCGAGCGCAACGGCTTCGACAACATCCTGCTGCCCTCCGGCTACGCCCTCGGTATCGACTCGGTGGCCTTCGCCGGGGGCATGGCCGCTCTCCTCGAGCGGTTGCACCTGCTGGTGGCCGTGCGATGTGGCGAGCTGGTCGTGCCACAGCTCGCACGACAGTTGGCCACGCTCGACCAGATGCTCGGCGGCCGCCTCACGGTCAACATCATCTCGAGCGACCTTCCCGGTGAGTCCCTACCGTCGGAACCCCGCTACCGACGCACGATCGAGGTGATGGGTGCCCTGCGCGCCCTCCTCGACGGCCAGCCCGTCGAGATCGACGGTGAGTTCCTCGAGCTCTCCGTCGAGCCGCCCCGAGTGCGGACGGTGAGCGGCACCTGTCCGCCTCTCTACTTCGGCGGCATGTCGGAACCCGCCCGGGACACCGCCGCGGCGGGCGCCGACGTCTACCTGATGTGGCCCGACGTGCTGCCGGCCGTGCGGGACCTCATGGACGACCTCCGCACCCGCGCCGAGCGGGTGGGGCGGACGCTGCGCTTCGGCTACCGCGCCCACGTCATCGTGCGGGAGACCGAATCGGAGGCCCGCGCTGCGGCAGCCGAGTTGGTGAGCCGGCTCGATGACGCCGAGGGGCGTCGCATCCGCGAGCGGTCGCTCGACTCGGGCTCTGCCGGCGTCGCCCGCCAGGCGGAACTGCGCGACGATGCCGACGACGATGGCTTCGTGGAGGACCACCTGTGGACCGGGGTGGGCCGAGCCCGCTCCGGCTGTGGCGCGGCAATCGTGGGCGATCCCGACCAGGTGCTGGCCAAACTGCGTGCCTACGAGCAGGCCGGCATCGAGGCCTTCATCCTCTCGGGCTACCCCCATCGGGAGGAGTGCGACCTGTTCGGCCGCTACGTCCTCCCCCGCCTCGACCACGCCCCGTTGAAGCCCCGGATCTGACCCCGAACCGGGTGACCGCCGACCGACTGACCGCCGACCGGCTGACCGCCGACCTGCTGACCGCCGACCTGCTGACCGGCAACCGGCTGACCGACACATCGACTGACCGGCACATCGGCTGACCGGTACATCGGCTGACCGGCGAGCCGGCTGACCGGCAACCGGCAACCGGCAACCGGCAACCGGCGGCGATCGCTCAGCAGGCGGCGCCCCCACCGGCCGGGGCGGCCGGGCCGGCCACACGGTGCAATTCGAAACCGGTGAACACCGCCGAGGTCGGCTCGGTGACCGTCTCCACGTAGCGCCAACGTGCGTCGAGGGCGTCGGGGGTCAAGCGGCACGTGACGTAGCCCCGGTTGGTGCCGTTGGCGTGGTGCACGTACGGACGCTGCATCATGAGGTTCTCCCACAGCGGTGCGGCGTCGGGGTTGAAGTTCGACGAGATCGACGGTGTGAGCAACTCGGTGGCCACGACGGGCGTGGTGGGGTCCTGCACCTGCTGGTGCAGGTCAGCAGCGAAGGCGGCGTGCAGGTCACCGCTCAGCACCACGGGGTTGGCCACGTCCTCGGAGGCGAACAGGTCCAGCAGGCGTTGACGAGCCAGCGGATAGCCGTCCCACTGGTCGTGATTCACCGCCGTGCCGATCTGCATGTCACCGAACACCACCTGTTGCGCCAGCACGTTCCAACGAGCCTCTGACGACAACAACCCGTCGGTCAACCACGCCTCCTGGGCGTCACCCAGCATGGTGAGCTCCGGGTCGAAGTTGTCGTCGCACAGCGGCGCTCCGCCGTCGCCGCACGGCTGGTTCGATCGATACTGACGCGTGTCGAGCACCCACAGGTCGGCCAGGCGTCCCCACCGCAGGCGCCGGTGGATGGGCAGGTCCGGTCCGGTCGGCGGCGGTAGGCGGGTGGCTTGGTTCTCCCACCAGGCCCGGTAGGCAGCCGCTCGGCGAGGTAGGAAGGTGGCCGGGTCGTTGCCGTGCTTGTCGAGGTCGGCGGCGTAGTTGTCCTCCACCTCGTGGTCGTCCCAGGTGACCACCCACGGGAACGCGGCGTGTGCCGCCTGCAGGTCGGGGTCCGACCGGTAGAGGGCGTAGCGGGCCCGGTAGTCCTCGAGCGTGGTGGCCACGCCGGGCGTAGGCCGAACCGGGCCCTGGCCGCTGCTCTCGTAGATGTAGTCGCCGACGTGGAAGACCAGGTCGAGGTCCTCGTTCGCCAGGTTGGCGTGCGCCGTGTAGTAGCCGTGGCGGTAGTTCTGGCAGGTGGCCAGGCCGAAGCGGAGTTGGCCAGGTACGCAGTCGACGGCCGGAGCGGTTCGGGTCCGCCCGACGGGACTGACCCAGTCCCCGACCGAGAAGCGGTACCAGTACCAGCGGTCGGGCTCCAGCCCGCGCAGGTCCTTGTGGATGGCGTAGCCCCGGTCGGGGCGGGCCAGGGCACCGGTCCGGTTGATGACCTCGTCGAAGTCGGGGTCGGTGGCCACCTCCCACAGCACGCTGATCGGCTCGTTCGGCAGGCCGCCACCGCCGATGGGGTCAGGGGCCAACCGGGTCCACAACACCACCCCGTCGGGCAACGGGTCGCCGCTGCCGACCCCCAGAGTGAACGGGTAGGCCGAGATGCCCTGGGCGTCGGGTACCGCACACTCCCGCAGGGTGGGGAGCACGGCAAACGCGGCCAGGCCACCCAGGAAGCTGCGTCGGGTCATGGTGAACACGGCAACCTCCGCCGGGAGTGGGAGGATCGAGCAGCGCCGAGACCGCGTGGGCCTGTAGCGAAGCCGACGCCTGTAGTGAAGCCGACGCCAGTAGTGAAGTCGACGCCAGTAGTGAAGCCGATGCCGGTCAGCTGCGCAACGCAACCGGACGTGACGTCTCGGCAAAGAAGTCGTTGCCCTTGTCGTCCACCACGATGAACGCCGGGAAATCCTCGACCTCGATCTTCCAGATGGCTTCCATCCCCAACTCGGGGTACTCGAGCACCTCCACCGATCGGATGCACTCCTGGGCCAGACGAGCGGCCGGTCCACCCACCGAACCGAGGTAGAACCCACCGTGGCGGTGACAGGCATCCGTGACGGCCTTGGAGCGGTTGCCCTTGGCCACCATCACGTGGCTGCCGCCGGCAGCCATGAAACGATCCACGTAGGAGTCCATGCGGCCCGCCGTCGTCGGCCCGAACGAACCCGAGGCGTACCCGTCGGGGGTCTTGGCCGGCCCGGCGTAGTAGATGGCGTGGTCCCGCACATAAGCCGGGAGCTCCTCGCCCCGGTCGAGCCGCTCGGCCAGCTTCGAGTGCGCGATGTCGCGGGCCACCACCATCGGTCCCGACAGGGCCAGGCGGGTCTTCACCGGATGGCGTGACAGCTCCTCGCGGATCTCGGCCATCGGACGATTGAGGTCGATGTGCACCACGACGTCATCGAGATCATCATCGGTGATCTCGGGGAGATAGTGCGCCGGATCGCGCTCCAACTGCTCGAGGAACACGCCCTCGGCGGTGATCTTGCCCAAGGCCTGGCGGTCCGCCGAGCAGGACACGGCAATGGCCACCGGGCACGACGCACCGTGGCGGGGCAGGCGGACGACACGCACGTCGTGGCAGAAGTACTTGCCCCCGAACTGGGCGCCGATCCCGAACGCCCGGGTGAGCTCGAGCACCTCGGCCTCGAGGTCGAGGTCCCGGAAACCGTGCCCGGCGGTGCTGCCCGTGGTGGGCAGCCCGTCGAGGTAGCGGGCGCTGGCCAACTTGGCGGTCTCGAGTGCGAACTCCGCCGAGGTGCCGCCGACCACCACCGCCAGGTGGTACGGCGGGCAGGCGGACGTACCGAGCAACCGCAGCTTCTCGTCGAGGAAGGACATGAGCCGGGTGGGGTTGAGCAGTGCCTTGGTCTCCTGGAAGAGGAACGACTTGTTGGCCGACCCACCACCCTTGGCCATGAACAGGAACGAATAGGTGTCGCCGTCGACGGCAGCGATCTTTATCTCGGCCGGGAGGTTGGTGGCGGTGTTCGTCTCCTCCCAGAAGGTGAGCGGCGCCATCTGGCTGTAGCGCAGGTTGGCGTCGCGGTACGTCTCGAAGATGCCGAGCGACAGTGCGTCGGCATCACCTCCGCCGGTGAGCACGAGCTCGCCCTTCTTGCCTTTCACGATGGCCGTCCCCGTGTCCTGACACATCGGCAGGACACCACCGGCGGAGATGCAGGCGTTGCGCAGCAGGTCGAGCGCGACGAAGCGGTCGTTGCCCGATGCCTCGGGGTCGTCGAGGATGGCACGCAGCTGCGCCAGGTGGCCCGGACGCAGCAGGTGGGCGATGTCCCACATGGCCTGGCGGGCCAGCAGCGTCAGTGCCCCGGGTTCCACCTCGAGGAACTGTCGACCGGCGGCTTCGACGGTACGCACACCCTCGGTGGTGAGGCAGCGGTACTCCACCTCGGGGCTCGTGATCGGCAGGAGTTCGACGGGATCGGGCAACTCGCTCAGATCGCTCACGGCGCCTGCTCCTCCTCGACCGTGGTGGGAGGCGGCTCGGTCGTCGTCGGCGCCTCGGTGGTGGTCGTCGTGGGCGCCTGTGTGGTGGTGGTGGTCGGCGCCTGGGTGGTCGTGGTGGTGGGCGCCTCGGTGGTTGTCGTGGTCGGCGCCTCGGTGGTGGTGGTCGTGGTCGTCTCTGTGGTCGTCGTCGTGTCGGACGGATCGTCGTCATCGTCGGTGCCGGTCAGCACCAGGTACGTGCCCACTGCCGCCACTGCCGCAACCAACACCACGATCAGTGCTACCAGCGCGCCGTTCCCGCGCTTCTCCGGCGCGGCGCCGGCTACGGCGGGCGCCGTGCGGCGGGTCCACTCCCGACCGTCCCAGTAGCGAACCTGTTCGACGTCGTCGGGGTCCGGATACCAGTTCGGCGCCGGATTGTCGCCAGCCGGTCGAGCCTTGCGCGTCCACCCCTTGCCGTCCCACCAGCGCATGAGCGATCCCCGTTCGGGATCCGGATACCACCCCGACGACGGGTTGATCCCTTCGGGGCGTGCGCTCTCGGTCCACGCCGTGCCGTCCCACCAGCGGACCAGACCGGCCTGGGTCGGATGGGCGTACCACCCGGCGTCGCCGCCTCCGATGGGGCGGGTCCGGTCGACGAAGCGCTGACCGTCCCACCACCGCTCGAGTCCTGGCCTCCCGTGCGGGTCGCGATACCACCCGGCCTGGCCGGCCGCCGGTGCTGCACCGGCCGCGCCGGACGGTTGCGTGGGGTCGTCAGTCACGTGAACCTCCTCGTCAGCACGAGTGTGCCAGGCCGCAGGGCGATGCGGTCGTCGCTCACACCACGGCGGCGTCGAGAATGCCGTCGACCAGGGTTCGAGCGCCCTCGCGCACCTCGGTCCGCCGGATGGCCAAGCCGCCGAACACCGACCCACCGGCCTCGGTGACCAAGCGGTCGAGCTTGCCCAGCGTCTTGCCGGGGGTGATGGCGTAGGTGCAGTACACCGCGCAGCGCTTGCCCTCGAGCGACGGCAGCGACTCGCGTAGGCGGCGAGCCCGGCCCGGGCGCTGCCCGACGACGAGCGCGCCGTCGGTCCAGGACCCCACGACGACGACGTCGGCAGCGGCCACCGCATCGGCGTCGACACCGACGATGGGGAAGGTGCGGCACGGCACGCGGTGGGAGAAGAACTCATCAGCCATGGCCAACGCCGCCGCGCGGGTGGTGCCGGTCAGGCTCTCGTAGACGATCACGACCTCCATGCGTTCAATGGTCTAGCAGGAACGAGGCGGTCGTCGACAGACCTGGAGATCAAGTCGACGATCATCGTCCGTTCATGGCGATCACGGTGTGGCACCGGGCTCAGCGGCCCGTGGTCGACAGCCACTGGGCCATGGTGGCGGCGCCGAACAGCTGTCGCCGAGCCCGATTCGTGAGCTGCTCATAGTCGGCCAGGGCTCCTTCGACGACGGAACGGTCGAGCACCTCCCACAGTTCGGGAGCGGCACCGCTCAACACGTCGTCCACCACCAGCCGCCGATGATCCCCGCCGGCGCGGTTCAAGAACGAGCCGAACGAACCGCCGGCGGGGTCGACCGGCCCCGAACGCCGCGCCGGAGGCACCGACACGCCCTTCTCCGACAGGGGCGTTGCGCTCCCACGATCACCGGTCTTCCACCCACCTGAGGCCAATCGGTGATCGAGCAACCAAGGGTCGACCTCAGCGAGGATCCGCTCGAACAGGACCTCCCGTCGTCGCCGGTCCCCACCGAGGGCCCACCCCGTCTGCACCAGGCAGTGTGAGGCGAACGGCAGCGCCCGCCGGTCATATTCGAGTTCTTCGAGGAGCCCGAACATGTGCCGAGACGAGTTCGACTGCACCATCAGGTCGACGCGGTCCTCGAGAGTGACGACGCTCGGCGTGACCACTTCGAGTTCCTCCCACAGCTCCTGTCGCAGCACCCGAGCGACGTCCGGTCGCACCGCGCCCAGCACATCCGCGGTGAGTCGATCGATCCACAGCTCGAGGTCGGCAGTACTCAGCAGGCGCTCGTCGCTACGCAGCTTGGAGCGGATCAGGTAGCCGTCCGGGCCCGACACGCGGACCTCTGGTGGGCGTGCCAACGGCCCCTTGAGCAGCCATGCGTTCCGCATCCCACCCGAGTCCTCGACGAAGCGGACGAAACGCTCGCCGTAGGTATGTCGGTGCCGACCCATGTTCGCTCGGTGCCGGTGGGTGAGCCCGAAGCGCGACGCCAGCTCGCCAGCGACCACGACATCGGGCAGCCCCGCCGGTCCGACGGTCTGGTACGCGAACTGGTCGGCAATCCCCTCACCCAGCGCCACCGCCAACAACAATCTCGAGTCCTTGCCTCCGGTCAGATCGGCGGCGACCTGGTGTTGCGACGGACCCTCGACGAGGTGGGCCAGGGAACCAGCGGCGTGCAGTTCGTCAGCCAACTCTGCACGGGCCAGCGCAGCCAGCTCGTCCTCGGACGCTCCGGACAACCCCTCGTCGGGTTCCCAGGGCGGCCGTGGGCGCTCGATCCTCGGGCGGGCCCCAGGGGGAATCGATACGTGCTCGCCCGGCCGAGAAGGCGCACACCTTCGAAACCGGTCCGTCTACCCACGCGGAAGTTCGCCGCAGCGTTCCACAGCACACCGAGTACGTCGCGTCGAGGCGTCTGCCCTATCGGGGCGACCGCCGCGGCAGCCAATGATGCCCTGCTGGCCACGGCCGTCACCCCATCAGCCTCAGCAACGTAGAGGAAACGCAGACCGAGCGGGTCGGCCGCGATGAACCCCTCGCCTCGGCCCGTCAGGTGGGCTACGGCGTACGTGCCGCGCAGTCGTTCGCCCACGTCGCCAGCCGACGGGCCCGCCATCACGTCGCGCAACTCACCGGACAGCAATCCCCGCACCATCGTCGCCCAGGCGGCCTCGGGTTCCCAGGGATGACCAACCCTGCGGAGACTGCCCACCGCCACCGTGAGCGCAGGGTCTGCGACCACCCACCGCCGCGGGGCCTCAGGGTGGTCGACCGGCTCGTCCTGCCACACACCCGCCACGACCCGGCCCGTCTCGCTGGTCCAGGAGATGTGAGCCCTGGCGGCGAAGCCCAACCCGCTCGGCGCCGGGTCGGTCACCGCCTGTCGCCGGTGCTCTGCGACAGCACGCTCTCCGTGGGCGATGATGACCAGGAAGGCAGCACGCACCCGGAGAGTCTCGCAGACGCCCTTGTCAGGAGGCACGATGTCAAGCGATCCCACCCTCACGCCACCAGAGCGCGCTGAGCCCGTGGAGACCGACCCGCACACCTGGGAGCATCGATCCCAGCCCGACGACCAACGGAACCCGCCAGCCGGCGGCGGCGTCGAGAGCACGGACGTCGTCGTCGTCGGAGCCGGATTCGCCGGACTGCAGGCAGCCACCTCGCTGCTCGAGGGCGGCCTCGAAGTGACCGTCCTCGAAGCACGTGATCGCCTGGGGGGACGTACCCACACCCGCACGCTGCACGACACCTGGGTCGACCTCGGCGGCCAGTGGATCGGGCCAGGCCAGGACCGCGCCGCCGACCTCGCCCGTCGTCTGGAAGTGGCCACCTACCCGCAGCCGACGACGGGTGACGACGTGGTCCTCCCCGCCGGCGGCGGCGCGCCACTGCGGGTCGCCGACCTGGCCGACGCCATGGAACACAGCGACCTCGTCGGCTACCTGAACCTCGTCAGCGCCTTCGACGTCGTGTGTGCTCGGGTGCCCCTCGACGCACCGTGGGAGGCACCGGGAGCCGGCGAGTTGGACGCGCAGACGTTGGCCGAGTGGGTGCGCGACCAGGATCCACCCGCCGGTGCCGCCCTGCTGTTCGAGGTGGGGGTGCAAGCAGTGTTCGCCGCCGCCTCGTCACAGCTCTCGCTGCTGCACGCCGCCTTCTACACCGCAGCGGCCGGTGGATGGTCGAGACTCACCGACACCGAGGGTGGGGCGCAACAGGATCGTCTCGTCGGCGGTGTCCAACCCCTGGCCGAGCGTTTCGCCGAGCCGCTCGGTGACCGCATCCGGCTGTGTGTGCCCGTGCGTCGCCTGATCACCGACAAGGAAGGCGTGGTTGTGGAAGCCGACGAAGGGTCGTGGCTGGCCCGCCGCGTTGTGGTCACCCTCCCACCCACGCTGGCGGCCCGCATCGACTACGACCCACCACTTCCCGGGGGACGGGATCAGCTCACCCAGCGCATGCCGCAGGGCTCGGTCATCAAGTTCCACGTCGTGTATCCCACCCCGTGGTGGCGCGAGCGCGGCCTGTCGGGCACCGTCCTGGCACCGGACCGTGCCGTGGGGGTGACATTCGACGGCACACCGCCCACCGCACGGCCCGGGATCATCACCGGCTTCTTCGAGGGGGCCCACGCGGCCGAGGCGGCGCGCCGCACCAGCGACGAGCGACGCCAGGTAGTGCTCGACGTGCTCGTCGATGCGCTCGGCCCCGACGCACGCGAGGCGATCGACTACATCGACCTCGACTGGTCCGAGGAGCCGTTCACCCGCGGCTGCTACGGGGCGCACCTCCCGCCGGGGGCCTGGACCGCGCACGGCACGGCGCTGCGCCAGCCCGTGGGGCGTATCCACTGGGCCGGCACCGAGACCGCTCGCGCCTGGGCGGGGTACATCGAGGGAGCCCTCGAGTCCGGCGAGCGGGTGGCCGAGGAGATCCTGGCGGCGGAGCGCAAGCACCGACGACCGAGAGGTGACCAGCGTGTGTGACACGTTCTGTGTGGTCCACCCCGACGCCATGTTGGTGGCCAAGAACTCCGACCGCCCGGTAGCCGAACCCCAGGTGGTCGAGGCTCATCTTCCTCGCACGTCGAACGGCGCCGACGGCGGACTGGCAACGCAGTACCTGACCATCCCCGACCTGGGTGCACCCCATCCCGTGCTGGGATCCCGGCCGCTGTGGTTGTGGGGCTTCGAGCACGGACTCACCGCCGGTGACGGAACAGCGGGTGGGCTGGTCGTCGGCAACGAGAAGGTCTGGACGATCGACGATCCACACGGCGCTCCGCCGGCGCTGCTCGGGATGGACCTCGTCCGACTGGCCCTCGAACGGGCCTCGTCGGCCGACGAGGCCCTCGAAGCAGTCACGTCGTTGCTGGCCGAATACGGCCAGGGTGGTTCCGGCGAGGAACATGCCGACGAGCCGTACCACTCGTCGTTCCTCCTCGCCGACGCCCACGGCGGATGGCACCTCGAGACCGCCGGCCGCTCCTGGGTGGCGGCGCCGGTCGGTGGCGGCACCGCCATCTCGAACCGACTGTCGATCAGCACCGAGTGGACGCGCTCGTCACCTGACGTGACACCGGGGTCGGATTGGCAGGCATGGCGCGACCAAGCAGCACCAACCGGGATCGCCGACCACCGCCTGGCGGCCACCCGCGCCTGCGTGGCCCGAGGATCCGCCACCGGACCCGCAGAGGCAGTGGCCACCCTGCGCGACCACGGCAGCGGCCCCTGGGGAGCGCCGGGAACTCCTGCAGCGATGGGCGACGCGCCACCCCCTCCGCCGCCGGCCGACGTGGGCGACGACTGGTCGGGCATCACGGTCTGCATGCACGTCCGCGACTACCAGGCCACGACGGCCGCCATGGTGGCCTGGCTCCCGCACTCGCCGGCGGCGCCTCGCCGGATGTGGGCGGCGCTCGGCTCCCCGTGTGCCTCGGTGTTCCTCCCTGGGGTGGTGCTCGGCCACGGGCCGGCAGCGCACGTGGTGTTGCCCGCCGCACTGAGTTCACCGGAGATGTGGCATCGCCTGGCCGGCGTCGCCCGCCGGGTGGAGGCGCCCGGGGACCAGGGACTCGAGGCGCTCATGGCGGCGCGACGGACGCTCGGTCCCGTGGAGGCGGCGGCCTGGGCCGAAGCCGACGAACTGGCCGCGACGGAGGGTCCTGGGGTCGTCGACGCCTGGGGGGAGGCCGCTCGCCGCTGGAGCGAGGCGACCGCCGCAGCGGTCACCGAGGTCACCCGGACACTGGGGCTCTGACCCGCCCACGTCGACCAGCAGGTGGTCACGAGGCAGTCACCAGGCAGTCACCAGCTGTCGACGTGCACGATGTCGTCGAGATCCACCCTCGGCGCCGGCTTGAACTCGGTGCCGACGGTGTAGGCCACGGGGATCAACAGCCCCTGGGACACCCGGTCGAAGGGAATCCCCAACAGCTCCGCCACCTCCTGCTCGTGCTGGAGGTGCAGCGTCGTCCAGCAGGTGCCGAGCGCCCGTTCCCGGGCAGCGAGCATGAAGCTCCACGCAGCGGGGAACAGCGAACCCCACAAGCTGGCCGTGGCGAACGACGGCAGACCGTCGAGACGCATCGACAGGCACGGGATGACCATGGCCGGTACCTCACCCATGTGTTCTGCCAGGTACTCCGCAGAGGAAAGCACCCGATCCTGGGTGCGGGCTCGCTCACCGCTCACCTCGCCGACCACGGCCTCGGCCATCCCCGAGTCCCGGTAGGCGGCGAAGGCCGTCCGGTAGAGGTCGCCAATGGCGGCCTTCTTGGCTGCATCGGTGACCACCACCCAGTGCCAGCCCTGGGCGTTCGAGCCGGTGGGGGCCTGGACGGCCAGCTCGATGCACTCGCGTAGCAGCTCGATGGGCACCGGTCGCTCGAGGTCGAGTCGCTTGCGGACGCTGCGGGTGGTGCTCAACAGTTCGTCGGCGGAGAGTTCGAGGCGCATGCGGCCACGCTACCCAGCGCGCGTGCGCCTGGCCCGCAACTCACGACGTGCCGACGCGGCGCTACCGCGGCAGCGTGCGGCGCGGCGCCCGATGCCGCCGTGGCACGCTTGACCGAAGCCGACACGAGACGTACACAAGGGCGCGTCCGCCACAGGGGGAATCCATGACCGACATCGCTGCACAGCTCGCCGAGATCGTCGGAGCCGGCCACGTGCTCACCGGCGAGGCCATCGCCGAGGACTACACCCACGACGAGGCTCTCGGCATCGAACCGGTCACGCCGGCCGCGGTCGTCCGACCGGCGGACACTGCCGAGGTGGCTGCCGTGGTGGCCCTCGCCGACCGCAGCGGGGTTCCGGTCACGGCGCGCGGGTCGGGCACCGGTCTCTCGGGCGCCTGCCTCCCCCAACCCGACGGCATCGTCGTGTCGTTCGAGCGCATGAACTCGGTGCTCGAGGTCGACACCGAGAACCACCTGGCGGTCGTACAACCCGGCGTCACCCTGGCGGAACTCGACGAGGCGCTCGCCCCGGCCGGCTTGGTCTACCCGGTGTTCCCGGGCGAGTACTCGGCCAGCCTTGGTGGCAACGTGAACACGAACGCCGGCGGCATGCGGGCCGTGAAGTACGGGGTGACCCGCCAGCACGTGCTGGGACTCGAGGCGGTCCTGGCCTCGGGTGAGGTGATCCGCACCGGCGGGCGGGTGGTGAAGCTGTCCACCGGCTACGACCTCACCCAACTGGTCATCGGCTCGGAGGGCACGCTGGCACTCGTCACCGAAGCCACGCTGCGCCTCTATCCCCGTGCACCACACGGCGCCACCATCCTGGCCCCGTTCAGCACCCTCGAAGAGGTGACGGCAGCCGTGCCCAAGGTGGTGGCCTCGGGCGTCGGTCCGCTCATCTTGGAGTACATCGACATGCTCACCATGGCGGCGGCAACCGCGTACGTGAACCTGGACCTGGGCATCCCTCAGGAGATCAAGGACACCGCGCTGGCCTACCTCGTGGTGGCCCTCGAGTCGACGCACGAGGACCGCCTCGAACAGGACACTGCCGCCGTTGCCGAACAGCTGACCGATCTCGGAGCCATCGACATCTACGTGCTCCCCCCGACAGCAGCCGCCTCGCTGATCGATGCCCGTGAGAAAGCGTTCTGGGTGGCAAAAGCCAACAACGCCGATGACATCGTGGACGTGGTGGTGCCCCGGGCATCCATCCCGGAGTTCATGGCCAAGGTGCGCGACATCGCCGACGGCTCGGCGTCGTGGATCGCCGGCTGTGGGCACGCCGGCGACGGCAACGTCCACCTGGCGGTCTTCCAGGCCGACCCCGAGGTTCGCTCCGAGGTGATGACCGACCTCTTCCGCGCCGGCATGGATCTGGGCGGTGCCATCTCCGGCGAGCACGGCCTGGGACGGACGAAGAAGCACTACTTCCACGCACTCGAGGACCCGACGAAGATCGACCTCATGCGGCGTATCAAGGCGGCGTTCGATCCGAAGGGGACCCTCAACCCCGGGGCGCTCCTCGATGCCTGACCGAGCGCGCAAACCCGCCTGCGGAGCAGCGGGCGACCCGACCCGGCCGGCTGGCCACCCGACTCACCACTCGACCCGACCGGCTGGCCACCCGACTCGCCACTCGACCCAACCGGCTGACCACTCGAGCAGGTCCGTGACCTTTTCCACCCGACCGACCATCACCCTGGGAGCATCATGAACGGAGCACAGGCCCTCATCCGCACGCTGGTCGACGCCGGCATCGACGTGTGCTTCGCCAACCCCGGCACCTCGGAGATGCACTTCGTGGCGGCCCTCGACGACGTACCGGAGATGCGCGGCATCCTCGGGCTCTTCGAGGGGGCGGTCACCGGCGCCGCCGACGGCTACGCCCGCATGGCCGGCCGGCCGGCCGCCACCCTGCTCCACCTCGGGTCCGGTCTGGGCAACGGCCTGGCCAACCTCCACAACGCCCGCCGAGCGGCCACTCCGGTGGTCAACGTCGTCGGCGACCATGCCACGTACCACAAGCAGTACGACGCTCCGCTCGACTCCGACATCGAGTCGATCGCCAAGGGTGTGTCGTCGTGGATCCGCACCCCACAGCAGCCTGACGAGGTCGCAGCGGACGGCGCTGCGGCAGTGGCCGCCGCCTACGGCCCGCCTGGACAAGTAGCGACGCTCATCCTGCCGGCCGACGTGTCGTGGGGCGAGACCAGCACCGGTCCCGCCCCGGCGCCTGACCGCCAGCGGGGCGCCTCCGTGGAGCCGGCCGCCGTCGAGGAGGTGGCCACGGTGCTCCGCTCCGGCGAACCGACGGCGCTGTTGGTCGGTGGTCGCGTCGTGGCCGACGACAGCCACCTCAACGCCGTCGCCCAGGTCGCGGCGGCCTGTGGCGTCAAGCTGTTGTGCGAGACGTTCCCGGCCCGACTCCGCCGAGGAGCCGGACGACCGGCGGTCGAGCGACTCGGGTACCTGGCCGAGTTCGCCCAGGCCCAACTCGACGGCCTGGCCCACCTGGTGGTCGTGGACACGAAGAGCCCGGTGTCGTTCTTCGCCTACCCCGACAAGGCCAGCGACCTCGTCCCCGACGGCTGCGCCGTGCACGTGCTCGCCGGACCGAACGACGATGTCGGTGGCGCGGTGGCCGCCCTCGTCGAGGCGGTGGGCGCCGGCAGCGAGCCGCTCCCGACCCAGGGCGCGAGCGACACGCCGGCACCATCGGGCGAACTCAACGTGGAGACACTGGGCACCGCCCTGGCCGCCACCCTGCCCGAGGGGGCCATCGTGGCCGACGAGGGCAACACGTCGGGGTTGTTCGTGGCCGGTGCGACCGCCGGGTGTGCCCCACACGACTGGCTTTGCCTCACCGGCGGCGCCATCGGCATCGGTGTGCCGCTGGCCACCGGGGCGGCGGTGGCCTGCCCCGACCGGCAGGTGCTGTGCCTCGAGTCGGACGGCTCGACCATGTACACCATGCAGGCGTTGTGGACCCAGGCTCGCGAAGGGCTCGACGTGACCACGGTCGTGTGCAACAACCGGTCCTACGCGGTGTTGAACATGGAGCTGGCTCGGGTCGGCGCCACCGCCGGTGGACCGGCCGCTCGTTCGATGTTGGATCTGGCCGAACCACCGCTCGACTTCGTGGCACTGGCACAGGGCATGGGTGTCCCGGCTACGCGGGCCACCACGGCCGACGAGCTGGTGGCACAGCTGCGAGCTGCTTTCGCCGAGGACGGCCCCCACCTGATCGAGGCGATGGTTCCCTCCATCATGTGAGCCGCCTCATCGACCGCACGCCGACGCCGCGACCAACCTCCGACACGAGGCGGCACATGCCGTGCCCAGGCTCGTGAGCCGACTGTCATCTGCGGTCGATTCGATACAGCACATGTCGACGAAGTGGGTGACCCACGTCGAGCGACGGGTGGTCGAAATCAGCGCCCACATCTCGGACCATGCCCAACCGCTCCATGACGGCCCGGGACCGTAGGTTGTCGACCGAGGTGAACGACACAATCTCGGTGAGGCCCACCTCATCGAAGCCGTAGTCGAGCGCAGCCCGCGCCCCCTCGGTGGCATAGCCCTGACCCCAGTGCGATCCGGCCAGGCGCCACCCGACCTCGACGCAAGGGGTTGCCCGTTGTGGGAACGGCAAGGGGAACCCGGGTACTGAGAGACCGACGAATCCCACGAAGGGCGCGACCCCTGGCACCTCGACCGCCCACAGGCCGAACCCCTTCTCCTCGAAGCTGGCCTCGATCCGTCCCACCAGGGCGTCGGACTCCACCCGCGACAGGGGTCGGGCAAGGGTCGCCGTGACCAGTGGATCGGCGTTCATTGCGGCGAACGGTTCGAGGTCCTCGGTCCGCCACCGTCGGAGTACCAACCGCTCAGTGATGAGGTGAGGCGCGTCGGCAGCGAGAGGTTGCACACCGGAAGCTTTCCATCCTCCGCCACCCGTCACCCGCCAGCCACTGCCGGGATCCGCTGCCGCAATCCGCTGCCCCAATCCGCTGCCCCAATCCGCTGCCGCAATCCGCTGCCGCGATCCGCTGCCCCAATCCGCTGCCGCAATCCGCTGCCGCTCGATCTGCCACGATGAGTCTGTGCGCCCCCTGCCCCGCCGATGGCATGACGAGACATGGATCTGTTCCCTCCACGGCCACGTCGCGCCCGCAGCGGCAGTTCGATCGTTGCGACCGGAGGACGACCATCTGGGAGTCGACCTACCCGACGGCACCCGGTCGGTCCGTTGTCTGCGGTGCGACCTGTGGCTTCGCGTGGCCGACCCGGGCGACAGCGCCACCTCCGAGACCCTGCCTCCCCTGGAGAACCTGACGCTGCCGCTACGCGGAAAGCCGCTGAAGCAGCGCCTCATCCTCAGGCTCATCGCCTTCGAGCGAGCCGTCCACGTGCTCCTGTTCGGGCTCATGGGCATCGCCGCGCTCATTGCGCGGTTCGAGTTGGGCTTTCTCCAAGGCTGGGCACAGGACCTTCTGACCGATCTGCAGACTGCTGTGAACCAGACGGCGCGCGCTGCCAGCCACACCTGGATCCAGGACGGACTCACCCACCTGGCCGACCTGGCACCCGGCACCTTGTTCGTGCTGATCGCCGTGTCGTTCGCCTACGCCACCATCGAGGGAGTGGAGGCGGTCGGCCTCTGGCGCGGCCGCCGCTGGGCCGAGTACCTGACCGTCCTCGTAACCGCCTCGCTATTGCCGATCGAGCTGCGCGAGCTGGCTGAGGGAGTGTCGCCGTTCCGCGTTGCAGCGCTGCTACTCAACCTGGCCATCCTGGTGTACCTGGTGTGGGCGAAGCGGTTGTTCGGGTTGCGAGGTGGCGCCCCCGCTGCCGAGGAGCACACCGACTGGGAGGCAGTGCTGGCATCGCCCGTCACCGAGGGGGCATCGATCCGGATCGATACCGACCCCACGGAACTCGTGGAGCCGGGCCCGACCGTCGAGCGCTGACACCCGGCGACACTGGGCCCGGTCCTGGTGGTGGGCCCGGTCCTGGTGGTGGGCCCAGTCCTGGTTGTGAGCCCAGTCCTGGTGGTGGGCCCAGTCCTGGTTGTGGGCCCAGTCCTGGTTGTGAGCCTGGGCGCGTTCGGGCGGAGCACTCCGGTGCGTCGGTGTATGCCTGGTGGGGGTGGGGTCAGGGTGGTGGTTGTG
>JAFIEP010000011.1 GCA_020832495.1 Acidimicrobiia bacterium
GAGGCGCCGCCCGGAGGCGACGCTGACCCTTGCTCCCCTTCCAACCTCAACGTCGGCCCGCCTGCGGCCGCAATGGAGGCGCCGCCCGGAGGCGACGCTGACGACTTGCGGAACAGGGCGGGGGCCTCGTGGCCACGCAGGCCGCAATGGAGGCGCCGCCCGGAGGCGACGCTGACCCGGGGCGCCTGAGATGCCCCGCACGACTCGCATCCCGCCGCAATGGAGGCGCCGCCCGGAGGCGACGCTGACCAGGCCGTGTTGGTGGTGCCCCCGGCGCTGCGGGTGCCCGCACAGGCCGCAATGGAGGCGCCGCCCGGAGGCGACGCTGACTGACGAGGAGCCGACCATGACCGCGACCCTGCACATGCCGCAATGGAGGCGCCGCCCGGAGGCGACGCTGACGGCGGCGGTGCTCGCCGACGAGGCCGCCACATGGCATCGCCGCAATGGAGGCGCCGCCCGGAGGCGACGCTGACCTGATCGAGATGGGCCAGTCGCCTTCGGGTGACGCCATGCCGCAATGGAGGCGCCGCCCGGAGGCGACGCTGACCGACCTTGTGCGTCTGATTGAAGGAGCCTGACATGGCGGCCGCAATGGAGGCGCCGCCCGGAGGCGACGCTGACATCCGAGGCGGACTCACCCCCTGGCAACGACGGCACGCCGCAATGGAGGCGCCGCCCGGAGGCGACGCTGACCGCTCCCGGTGGTGTGATCCATGACGAGGAGATCCTAGCCGCAATGGAGGCGCCGCCCGGAGGCGACGCTGACCCGAGACCCCCGTATCGCCGTCGCCAAGCCTGCCGGGCCGCAATGGAGGCGCCGCCCGGAGGCGACGCTGACCTCGTCGTGTTCCCGCCACCCAACGCGGCCGCCAAACCGCCGCAATGGAGGCGCCGCCCGGAGGCGACGCTGACCGGCCGCTCACCACACGCACGCAAGGCCGCCTCGGAGCCGCAATGGAGGCGCCGCCCGGAGGCGACGCTGACTGATTGCTGTGACGGTGGCCCGTCATGTGCGCCAGTTGCCGCAATGGAGGCGCCGCCCGGAGGCGACGCTGACATGATGTCGGAGAAATGCTCGTCCCACCGTCCCAGCAGCCGCAATGGAGGCGCCGCCCGGAGGCGACGCTGACCATGGTCGGCTCCTCGTCAAGTCCAGCAGCCGCACAGCCGCAATGGAGGCGCCGCCCGGAGGCGACGCTGACTTCCTCGGCCGGTGGGCCAACCTCATCCACGCCCTCAGGCCGCAATGGAGGCGCCGCCCGGAGGCGACGCTGACACGCCAGCCACCGGTCGTGATGAACCGGGCCGAACCGCCGCAATGGAGGCGCCGCCCGGAGGCGACGCTGACCGATGGCGTGGCGTAGGACGGATGAGGAGCCCGCACCGGCCGCAATGGAGGCGCCGCCCGGAGGCGACGCTGACCGGGCTGCCCGGCCGATCACCGAATCAGGATCAACACGCCGCAATGGAGGCGCCGCCCGGAGGCGACGCTGACCGCTCTCGACATTCACCTGCGCTGAGCAGGGACAACGGGAGCGATTTCGAGCGGTGCGAGGAGCACACGAGGAGACCGTCGGACAATGAAGTTGTCAAGGATCACGAATGCTAGTGCTCGCAAGCGGTTCGAGCGCTGGCCAGGGTCGCAGTGGCCACCCCAGCACTCGAACGTTGCGCGAAACGCCGCTAGAAGACCCGGGCCTGGGGCTGGCCCGGCGGAAGGGGCGATCGCTGCCCCAGGAACTCGAAGCACTCGGTCCCCCTTCCCGTCGCCTCGCCGAGGTCGATGAACACCACCGAGTCCTCACCAAGGTCCATAGCATCGCGCAGTTGCGCCTTGAGTTGGATTCTCTCGCTGTCACTGAGATCGCACAGGAAGACGGAGTACTGCAACGCCTCACCATGGCTGACGGCGATGTTGTGCACCTCGCGCAGGCGCTTCGGCTCACGAATGTCGTAGGCCAGGACGTAGCGCCGACGGCTCATCGTGTGGTGAACGGCACGTAGTGAGGAACTTCACCGAGCAGATGGCCACCGAGGATCCTTACCTGCACCTCGAGGACCCTGCGGTAGGAGCACTTGTAGCCGAAGGTCGGGTGGGTGACTTCGGTGTCGAGTCGACGCTCGTAGGCGCCGAGGACCTTCTTCCGTCCAGGTGAGGTGAGCGCCACTCCCCCGGCCCTGACGACGAAGTCTGACTCCCGTACCTCGCCGTTGTTGATCAGCGTGAGTGCCGTCGACTCCGCAACGAGTGGTCGGAACTCCTCGGCAAGATCCAATGCCAACGCTGGGCGACCGAAGCGCGGCCGGTGGTAGAAGCCGAGGTAGGGGTCAAGCCCCACCGCGTGCGCGGTCACCGTCAGGTCCTTGGTCAACAATCCGTACAGGTAGCCGAGTAGGCAGTTCACCGGGTCTGGTGGCGGGCGGCGTTTGCGCCCATCAAAGCTGAACGGTTCGCCGGGCAGCGTGACCTCCAGCCGGAGCATCCCGGAGAACCCCTGAAAGTAGGTGCGAGCCGCGGCGCCTTCCACGCCGAGCAGCGAGTCGATCGAGTCCACGGCCGCGGTCTTCTCGGCAAGCGCCTTGAGCTGAGCGAGAGCCTCAGTTGGCTTGGTGCGACTGTTCCGTCGCAGGAGCGTGCGGCTGTTGCGGATCTTCCCATCAACCATGCGACGGGCGATCTCCAGGCTCCCCTGATGAGCGAGCGCCACCTGCCGGCGTCGCAACTCGACGTGTTTCGACGGCAAGCCTTCCGCCATACCTGCGAACCATCCGCCGTAGCTGAACCAGCACACCGGCACCTCTCGGGCGAACAACTCTCGCAACAGCTGGGTGCTGATCTGCACATTGCCGTAGACGCAGACCTGGGACACGTCGAGCGCACGCACCGAGCCGATCGGCTCCTTGTTCTTCGTGATCTCGATGCGCCCTTTCTTCTTCGAGAGCCATGCGCCCTGTTCGGAGACGTAGAGCGGGCGCGGGTCCTGGTTGCGTGGGATGAGGCGCCGAGGTGGGGTGGCCTGGCGGATGGCGAGGGTGTTGGTCTCGTCGGGCAGACATATGCCGACGAGCGAACACCGAGGACACTTCGGCGAGTCCACCAGCGGCGGCGGAGAGGTCTCCCGAGCAGCGACCTGTCGTAGCTCGTCCACGACCTCGAGCGTCCGCTCCACGAGTATCTCGTCAAAGGCGACCTCGACCCGCTCGCGCGTCTCAGCGAAGTACAGCACCCCCTTGTCGGTGGTATAGCCGTTGTCCCGCAGCAGGAGGCCGATGACGCACAGCTGCACCCGCTCGGGCTCCCACGCTCGCTCAGGGTTATCGGGCGGTCGGCCTCGCTTGTAGTCGACCGGCGTCACGACCGTCCCGTCGCCTTCCAGGAGGTCGGCCTTCGCCACGAGGCCGAGACGCTCCGACGAGAGCATCACCGACCGCGCCGATCGAAGGACGTCCTCTTCATCAGCTCGGGGAGCGCTGCCGCCAGGGCTGTCGACCACGCGGTGCACCCACCGACCCTCGACCGTGTCGGTGTTATCAGCGAACTGAGCCGTGACCCACTCGAGGTGGAAGAGCCGCGGACAGTAGGTGAACTCGTTCACCATCCGCGCCGGAACCAGCCCCGGCAGCGTGGTGTGGCCCAGCTCGGACATCGCGGCACCTCACCGTTGACTGCGTCGCCGACCCGATGGGGGCAATCGAACGGTTGACGGGCCGAAGGTCCCGTAGCCACCCTGGTCGCTTCGGCGAATCGGCGCCTCGTAGATGGCGGTCACCCCGCGGCGCCGATAGCGGGACTCGGGTTCGCTTCCTACGTCGGCGGCCAGCAACGAGCGCACGACCGCAGCGGTGAGCGGCACGTTCCAGATCGGCCAGACGAAGGCGCCGTGCTTCCACGACCCGTGACAGGCAGTCGTGGCAAGCGGGTCGTGGGAGCCCGTGTCGCACCTCGCCACAGGAAAGAACACCATCCCCAAGAACCCCATCCAGTCGGCTCCTGGCACTCCGCGTCGCTTCTCCTTCGACGGGTTGACCCCGCGGAGGGCGTAGATCCGCTCACCACGTGGATCCCAGCCGAGCATGGGTAGCGGCGACTCGAATCGCCACGGACCTTCGAGTGCTTCGCGCACCTCGTCGACGCCGACCTCATCGGCGAGCGCTCGAACCATGACCAGGAACTTCTGTTGTCCGGCGGTGAAATGCAGGTGGCTCGGCTTGGCATCGCCCTTGCCTGCGGACGCTCCTTCAGCAAGCAATGCGCACAACATGTCTGCGTCGCGCCGGTCGCTGCGCGACGGACCCTTCACCGCTTCGCTGATGAGGGCGCTCCAGCGCCGCAGCTCGACGGGTAGCGGTTTCACGTCGTTGATCGGCTGGCCATCCGGTCCGCCGTGGAGGAGCAGCGAATCGCTCCACGACTTGCGATCTTCCTCGACGACCCCGATCACCTCGTCGATGTCGTCGAAGCCGTCGACGATCGGGAACGGCACGATGGTCTCAGCCCAACGCAGGGTGACGTCTCGATCCGGCACAACCCGTTCGGCAGCACCGAGCACACCGAGGGCGGCCAGCAGGCCGATGGGTGTGCTCCCCGTCAATGGCCGTAGCTCAACTGACATGGCTCACCTCCTGCACGGATCGTCGTTCATTGTCACCGGCCTGTTCGTCGCCCGAGCGCGCGGTTCGTTGCTCGGCCTCGCTCTGGCGGTGATCGGCCAATCGCAGGATCGCTTCGAACCAGGCCAAGCGGAACCATCCGTAGCGCCGAACCAGCCGCCAGAAGCGGTCCGGCACACCACGATCCAGGCGATCGAGTCCGTGGTCGGTGCTCGCCCGAAGGTCGCTTCCCATGACGCTGATGTCGACCTCCAACGGCGATGGATCGAGGACGGGGGGAGCGAAGGGTCGACATCGACCGTGATGGCTTGCGACGAGGTGGCACACGAGATCCCAATCGTGCGCGACGGAGCGCAGATCCTCCTGTGACTCGATGAGAGCCAGGCTCATCACCTCATGCCGGGTACCGCTGGGGTAGCCCGACAGCTCTTGGGCTCGACGCCGCGCCTGGTACGCCATCGCCGGCAAGGCTGACTTCGCCAGTGGCTGGTCGGTCGCCCATCGCGGATCTCCGTTGCGCAGCATCCGTTGAAAACGCGGGTCGGCCTTGCCCAGGTCGTGCAGGCGCCCAGCGAGGGCCAGGTCCGACACCAGCTCCGGTGGCACGCCGCAGTTGGTGGCGAGGCGCTCAGCCCACTCGCCTACGCCATCCAAGTGCCGGTCGAGCGGCACCTCCACGGACGTGAACGAACTGGTGTCCGGATCGCTGTCGGCGATGTCCGAGTCCGGCATCCGATCGACGACACGTCCCTCCTCGGACGCAAAGCGGCTCCGCTCAGACGTCGTCAACGGCTTGCTTCGTGCCAGCAGGAAGTATTCGCGCCATTGGTCGGATGAACCAGGCCCAGGCAGCCAGACAGGCTCGATGGTGAGAGTTCGGCCGGCAGCCAGCAACAGTTCCGCAGCAGTGCGACGTGCCCCATCGAACCGGTCGACATTTTCGCCGAGCCACTGTTGGACGAGGCTGGGAAGGTCCTGCGCTTCGTCTTCAGCCGGATCCGGAAGGGGGGTGAACGCCGTCGGATCGACGTCGTCCAGACCGTCGCCAGCGCTGTTGTCAGGCTGTGCTGGCCGCTCGACACTTCCCCCGTCGAGCCCCGTTGGGGTCAACCGGAGCACCACCCGCCCACGCTGCACCCGTTGAGCCTCGTCGCTGAGGTCGTCGACAGCAACGGTGCTCGACGGATCCCAGGATCGCCGGCCGATGCCTCCGTATGCGCAGGGCACGACGAGTACATCGCCGGGTCGAACCTGCTTTGGTTCGATGACCTCTGTGCCATCGCCGTCGTAGCGCACGACGAGCCGCTCTGGCTCTCGGAACCGGTCGGGTGGCGTCTCCACCTCCGATGCACCATCGACGTCACTCACCGGCGATGCCTCTCGATTCGCCAACCATCGGCGTACCGCAGTGATCGGCAGTGCCATCGATTCGAGGGCTCCAGGCGGGGCGATCGAGAGCAGCGACCGAATCGCCTCCATTGCCCTGGCGCCGTGGGGATCGGTGTCGTCGTTCGCTACAGCGAGCAGGCGGTCCGAGAGGTCTTCCCGCCATACGACAGTCACGTCGAGTTGGTGGGCGATGATGCCGTGCAGCCAGTCGCTGATCGGGGGATCGGGGGTTGGTTTCGGTGACGTCTGCACCCAGGCATCGAGATGAGCGGGAAACAGATGCGGCGCATGTCGCGCCTCCGGCCGAAGGCTCGGATCGCTCCTCAGCCCCGGCGGCAGGGCATTCAACCCGAAGTCCGCCGAGCCGAGCTCCTGCAGCGCCATCCACGTCGTCGCGACCGCAGAACCGTACAGGGGGTCCTCCGCTCCGCTCTCGACAGCGTCCGCAGTGGCCACGATGACGTTGCGCGACGGCACACCAGCGGCGTGCAGTCGACCGTCTCTGTCGACGCGGCCGAACCGCTGGATCAAGGCGTCGATGCTGGCGCACTCGGTCACCAGACCGTCGAAGTCGAAGTCGGCGCCAGCCTCGATGCACTGCGTGGCCACCACCACCAACGGAACGTCCTCGGCGGAACGCTCCCTTCCCGTGCGCACGCGATCGAGCAAATCGTCCATCAGTTCATCCCGGTCGTGAGGTCGCATACGACCGGTGATCAACATCACATCGGCCTCGACTTTGCCCTTGTGCAGAGCAGCTTCGATGGCGTCGACCGTGGCCACGGCGTGCGCCACGCGGTTGACCACGACAGCCAGGGTCGCCCCGGGTCGTTCTGCCAACATCGGAACCACGATGGAGGCGCACTCACGGCCGAACTGCGCCGCCGCTCGGGCCGCGTCAGTCGGACGCTTCTTCAGGGGCTGCAGGACCGTCGGCTTCGACGCGTTCAGTCGCCGGACGAGAACCTCATTGTGGTCAGGCTCGAGGTCACCGTCCTCGGTGGAAAGAGTGAAGCGTGCCGCCGTCTCGTTCGTGGGGGTCGCCGAGAGTTCGACGCATTCCCACCGCGGCGCCACAGGCTCCTCGGCCCAGTGCTGATAGCGGGACGACAGCGCCCGCAGTGTCTCGGCGAACGGCTGTGAGAGGTGAACCTCGTCGAGCACGAACAGGGTGTCAGAACCCAACAACCCCGCCTGTATCGGGCGCATGGACGACGAGATGCCGTAGCCCCGGAACAGCAGTCGGGAGCCCACCTGGTCCACGGTCGAGCAGATCACTGTTGGGGTGTCAGGCCGTTTCGCCCAGCTGTCGTCACGAACCGTTCCGCCGCGCAGTGCCACCACGTCGAGGGGTGCCACAGCTGCCTCCCGATCTGGGGCGTAGGTGCGCAACGCTGCGGCAACCGCGTGAGCAATGCTCCCGTGCTCTGCATCCTTGAGGCGGCGAGCGAGCAACGACGCGTGTTCATGCGCCTGGTCGACTATGACTCGACGGTCGATGACGAACGCGAGCCGTCGCGGAACCCGTCGGTCCTGGGGATCGCGATGGGCATCGAGCGCGAGAAGGAACACCGCGATGTCGATGAGAGAGGTCTTCCCGGCGCCGGTGGGTACGTCGACCACGGCGGGAAACACTGCATCCGAGCGTTCACCTCGGAGGAGGCGGTCAACAGCTTCCGCTGCCAGCCGTTCCTGCCAGGCAAAGGGCCGGTAGCCGTGCACCTCTTCGTAGAAGGCAGCAAAATCCCCGGAAGTCAGTGATGAGCTCATGCTGCGCCTCCGACTTCCTTGCTCGCGCTCGCGGTGGCGTCGGCCACCGGCAAGCACAGTCCGTACCCCAGGTAGCGGCCAGCGCCCAACAGAACCGGTCCTGCCACGGGCTCGCTGAACTCGAGCTGCACGTGCACCGTGCTGCGAGGGAGGCGCCGTCCTGGCGATCGGTAGATCGGGAATCCCGCCACCGAAGGCACGGCCGTCACAGGGCCGGCCTTGGCCAACACGACATCGGGGACCGGCAGCCCGATGTGCCCACATGCCCGTTGCACCGTGGCAGTGGCCTGCGCTTCTGCTGTCTCGTGCCGCTCGCGATCAGCACTCCACAACCCACGGGCCACGCGATCGAGTGCCAGGGGGGTCACCGATGCCCATCGGCGCGAACTTCGACACCACCTCGCCGATTGCAGCGCTGCTGGCGCGGTCAACGGATCGGCCGGGTCGAGATGGACCACCCCGGCACGTCCGAGCTGCACGTCGAGTGATCCGCTACGAGACCGCTCACGCCAACGTTCAAGGGCGACGTCGAGCGCCCATCGGTCAGCCTCGGTTGCGTCGCCAGGAAGCACCAGCGCGACGCCACGGATACGACCGTCCGCGTGCTGGCTCCCGACGAACGGAAGCGGCACCACGGCCAGATGTGCCCTTTCCGACGGACCCGTCGGCTCCCCCGGCTGGGCGGACGGACGATGCCCTGACAGCACCTCTGGCAGTGGGTCGTCGGCATGGCTGAGGATCGCCGCTCGCACTGCGACGGTCAGATCCAGCGCCCGCCGGAGGGGAAGGAGGCGGGGCCCCGCACCCGACGACCCGCCTACTACGCGGAGGACTTGCCAGTCGGATCCGAGGAGTGGTGCGGCGATGTCCGCGTGGTGCTCAGCATCCTCGTAGCGGGCCATCACCTGCGGCAACACCCTGGGCTCGTTGCCCTGATGCGTGAGGTAGGCCCGTTCCAGCTCGTCAAGGAGGCCCGCCGCCGTCACCCGGACCAACTGGCTGCCCGTCGACGATGGCACCAAGGTGGGGCGCTCATCCGTCTCATCGACGACGCAGCAGCTCACCATGGACGACGAGTGACCCAGTCGAGAGATTCGGGAGAGAAGTCCGTCGAGCACCGAAACCTGGTCTTCGGTTGGCTGGGCGTCGGGCCAGCGGTACTGCACAACCGGGTCATGGGGGATGACAACGGGAAAAACTCGAGCCTGCTTACCTCGCTCCTCGGGTAGGAGCTGCACCCCGTCGGCCACGCTCGACGCCGATTCGTTCGCCTTGGCGAGCGAGGCTCGGGCAGAGTCGCCCGCAGCCTTCTTGCAGAGCTTGTCGAGTTGCTTTCGCAACTTCGTTGCTTGCTTGGCTGCAGCCTTGTCCTCTGGGTCCGCGCCGAGGCTCGCCATGACCTCGTCGAGCGCCTCGGTGGCCACCGTGATCTTTGTGTAGAGGTCGGCAAGGTCACGCACGACCACCGACCCAGCCTCGTTATTGGGGACGAAGTAGGTGACCGCAGCTCTATCGGTTGCACCGCTCACCACGATCTCGGGCGCCGGTAGCGCCTCGAACCACTCGAGCACCTCCCGCTCGACCAGGTCGGGCGCATCGGCGTCGGCCCAGGTCGCCACCATCGCCGAGAACAGTCGGGCAGGGTGCGGCGGCCACTCAGGCTTGGTGCGATCGTTGAATCGGGTTGCCGCGTAGCGTTCGGCCAGCAACTCGATGCGGATGCCGAGCATTACTCGCCATCCGGGGTCTCGGACTCGGTGATCTGGCGACTGCGTCGAACCAGATCAACCAAACGCTGCGCTGGGGTGAGGAGCACCTCGCCGTCGTGCCAGCCGAGGCCGAGCTTCCCTGCCTCGTCCTGAGCGACGCGCACCAGGTCGAGCGCAGCGCTGCCGTCGAGGCTAAACAAGGTCGGATCGCCACCTCCCCTCCGAAGCAGTTCGAAGGTGAGCGGCCCAGTGGGTGCAAGAACACAGCGGGAGCGAAGGTCGAAACCTTCCTCGTAGGCGAGGGTGATGGCGGCGAGTCCTAGCGCGGCCAGGGCGGTTCGCGCCGCCCGCTCGGCATCCCGCCGCTTCGCTGCCTCGAGGGCAACACCTTCGTGATCAACGGGGAAGCGGAGCCGGCGAAGGGCGATGAAGGACAACACGCTGATGCCGAGGATCTGATCCGCGGTGACGCCACCGGCTCGGTCGTCGATGCTCGGCGTGACGTTGCCGTGGTTCACATGGGACGGGCGACCCGCCTTGCCCTCGCCGCCGCCTTCGTAGGGGACAGGCTTCCCCTTCTCAGTACGCGCTTCGGACTCATCGGTGGTCCAACCACCGTCGTCGGTCTCGTAGATCGGCCCGGCGCTCAGTTCCACCCCCAGCGGGTCGATGCGAGAGGCCGTCTTCACCCCAGGCTCCTCACTTATGCCCACAGCGACGACCTCAGAGGTGACAGTCCGCTCGAACTTCGAGCCTCGCCCTCCCTTGGGTCCGGTCGAGTCCCAACCGCCGAAGAGCAGCGTGGTCGGGCTGAAGTGGAACAACGCTGCCGCGCTGCGTGGTGTCGCCTCGGTGATCGAGCGACCGATGTCGGTGTGGCGGAACAGTGTCCCGTCGAGCAGGCTGTCGCGCAGGATGGCGTCGTAGATCCGGTGCGGAGCCTCCAGCACGCTCAGGCGGTCGAGATCAGCGAGTTCATTCACCTCCCGAAAGTCCACCGACACAAGGGGAATGGCCAGCTCGTCGGCGCGGATCGCCTCGAGCAGGGCCAGCTCCTGACGATTGGCCTGCGACGCAACCGAATCGAGCAGAACCGACCGCTTGTCCTCTCCCTTGATGCGCCGACTCTCGATGGCGTACTTCGTCTCTGCACTGTCGGACACGGCGTACGTTGGCGGAAACACTTTGTCGCCCTCGCCGCCCAGTGGTTCGAGATGGATGCGGGTCCGGACTCCAACGCCGTCGCCCCCCACTGCTTCTTGTAGCTCGTCGTAGCTGATGCCGTTCATGTGGCTGTCCTCCCAGGACCGGTGTTGTGTTCGAAACAAGTGGTCAGCGGCCGAGTTGCCTGGTGTCGCAGTAACGGCTGGATGTGACAACGATCGGCACCGCGCTCACGCCTGACAGCAGTTCCACGCCACCGCACCTGATAGGCGGTCGCTCTCGACCTGACGTACATCGAGCTTGGCCAATCCGTCGGGCCGGCAACCAGCCACCACACGCCAGCCTTCTCCAACCACGTTCATCATTCTTCCCAACGCCTCCCGGCCGCGCTGGGTACGAGCGCCGACGCCCGTGGACCGACGCCAAGTCCACCTCACTTCCCCTCCGTGTTCCCGCTCCCACATACCCACATTAGAACAGCAAGCAGGGCCCAGCATGAGAACCGGAGAACCGGGGCATCGCTCGCAGGTCGACGCTTGTAGCGCAACACCCGCACCCCCACCCCCAACTACCCTGCCGCCATGCTGCACGTCATCGGCTCGGGCTTCGGGCGCACCGGCACACTGTCGCTGAAGGCAGCCCTCGAGACGATTGGCCTGGGCCCCTGCTACCACATGCAGGAGGTGCTGAAGCGACCCTCGCACATCGGGGCGTGGCATGACGTCGGCCGTGGCATCGCCGTCGACTGGGAGCGTCTCTTCGCCGGCTTTGCATCCACCGTCGACTTCCCCGCCAGCGTGGTCTACCGCCAACTGCTCGACGTGTACCCCGAGGCCAAGGTCGTCCACACCGTGCGTGACCCCGACCGTTGGTACGCCAGTACCTACGAGACCATCTACCAGGCCCGCACCTTGTTCCCTCGCTGGATGGTGGCCACGGTGCCCGTCGTCCGGCGCTACCTCGAGATGTCCGATGCCCTCGTGTGGGACGGACTGTTCGACGGCCACTTCGAGGACCGCGACCACGCCATCTCGGTGTTCGAGCGCCACACCGAGGAGGTACGTGCCGTCGTGCCCGCCGAGCAGTTGCTCGAGTTCCGGGTGGCCGACGGATGGGAACCGCTGTGTGCCTTTCTCGACCGACCCGTACCCGCCACGGCGTTCCCCCACGTGAACGACCGGGCGCAGATGCAGCGTCGCCTCACTGCGGCCCGCATCGGATCCCGGGCGCTCCCCGTGGTGGCCGTCGGTGGCTCCGCCGCACTGCTCTGGCACCGCCGCGGCCGGTAGGCTCCCAGCCGTGCACGCCCCCGGCCGCAGGCGCAGTCTCACCCGAGCGTCTCGCCTCTTCGTGCTTGCTGTGGTCTGCATCGCCATCGTGGGCATGCACGCCGCCGATGCCCACGCCCACCACTGCGAACTCCCGGGCGAGGGCCACCACCACGACCACCACGCCTCGGACGGGAGCGGCGAACCCCACGAGGCAGCGCCGGACTCCGAGACCGCCCCCGACCACGGCCCGTGCCACGGCGGGACGTGTGCCGCCCTCGTCATGCCCAACGTCGCCGACGACCACCCGCTCGCTGCACGAGCGAAGCCGGCGCTCCCCTGCAGCGCCGTGGTCGCCACCGCGACCAGCCCCGAACCTCCTGTACCTCGCTGACTCCGTGTACTGACGGCGACCCCACCCCGGCGGTCGCTCCACGAACGGACCAACGATCGGACAACGAGGAGACATCATGAACATTCGACGCGCCTTCGGCGCACTCTTGGGCTGCGCCTTGACGGCAACAGCATGTGGCTCGGACGGATCCGTCGACGCCATGGGCGAGACGATCGAGGTATCGATGACCGAGATGGCCTTCGACCCCGAGGTGATCACCACCCGCCCCGGCCAGGAACTCTCACTGCGATTCATCAACGACGGCGCGGTCCGCCACGAGGCGATCATCGGCACCGCAGCCGATCAGCAGGCGCACGGTGAAGCAATGGCCGAAGGCCCCCACGGGCCCGGCGGCACCGACGACCACCACGGCGAGCGGGGCGGAGGACACGACGACGACGACGGCCACACCCCCAACGGCGACGGCCGTCACGGCGACGGCCAGCACGGCGACGGCCAGCACGGCGACGGCCAGCACGGCGATGCGCTGGCCGCAGTGACGCTCGAGCCCGGCAACAGTGCAACCGTGCGCTTCGTCGTGCCGGCCGGCGAGGATCTGATCATCGGCTGTCACGAACCCGGTCACTGGGAGGCCGGCATGGCGGCCACGATCAGGGTGGAACGGTGACGCGCACCGACCACCCACGTGCCGGCACCCACACCGCAGCCGCCGCTCGACACCCCCGGTGCCGGAGGCCGCCGACGTGACCCGCCACGTTGATCGCCCCAACCGCCTGTTCCTGGTGGCACTCGCCGTCTGTTGCGCAGGCCCGATGCTGCTGATCGTGGTGCTGACCTCCGTCGTGGGCATCGCAGTCGGACCGGCAGCGGCGGCGACGATCGGCGCCGTCGCCGCTGGCCTCTGTGTCGCTGTCATGGTCGTCCGTCACCGTCGCGCCCCGGGAGGGCACGACGATCACTCGATCGAGTGAGGCGTCGACGGCACCGGCTGCGCAGGGCCACCTCAGCGCGCTGAGGGCCGTGGTGCGCAGTCCCGCAGGTCGGCCAGCACGGCCCGGGCGGCGCGTTGGGCTGCCCTGCTGGCCTGGCCAGGGGCGAGGCCGTCCTGTTCGCGGAACCGCAACCAGGTCCGCGACGAGGCCAACAGGTGCAGCACCGCCACCGCCTCGGCCTTCTCGTCGGCGTCGAGGTGGTCGAGCTCGTCGGCTACCGCCTGGCGCAACATCTCCTGGTTGCGCCGGGTGAGGCTGGCCACCCGGGCCGGGTCCAAGTTGAGCAGCACCAGCGCCCGGGTGTGGGCCTCGTGCTCGTCGAACGAGGCGAACGAGGCGGGGATGGCGTCGACGAACTCGTCCAACGTCTCGATCTCGGCATTGTGGAGCACCCAACCCAGGCGCTCGGCCACGTGGTCGGCCAGACCGTCGAGTAGCGCGGCCCGGTCGGGGAAGTGGCGGTAGACCGTCCGTTCCGACACGCCGGCCCGGTCGGCCAGATCACGGATCGACAACTCCGCAGCACCTTCGGCCGCCACCAGGTCGACGAGGCTGTCGAGGATGAGGTCGCGGGTCCGGCGGGCTTGCTCGTCGCGCAACGGGCTCCGGTAAGTGCGGGCGGCAGTCACCGTCAACGGTCCTCCTGCGTCGCGAGCGCCGAGGGCTCGGCACTCACTGCTTGACAGATCCTCTGACACCAATACACTAGCCACATATTCACGTCACATCTACTGACGTGAACGGGAGGGACAGCGCCATGGCACTCGCAGCGCAGACCATCACCTTCGAGCCACCCGGGCCCGGCTCGTGGATGCTCGACACCACCCACCACGGGCGTCGACCCGTCACCACTTTCTTCTCGCCCTACTACGAAGAGGTGTTCACCACCGGCTTCGCCACGATGTTCGAGCGCTACGGCCTGCCCGTCGCTGGAATGAAGGTGGCCAGGGTGCACGGGTGCCACTACGCCCGGATCGTGGGCGTCGGCGAGCCGGAGAACCCCAAGGGCGGCGCGCCACCCCGTCCCCTGCTGTGGCTGCTGGCGCGCCTGCACCCCGAACTGCGTCGCCGTCGCCGCACCGCGGCGATCGCCTGGGCAGAGAAGCGGTGGCGCCACGACGTCGACACCTGGTTCGACGGCGGCGGTCGCGACGCCGCCGTGGCCGCCAACCGCACCCTGCAGGACGTCGACCCCACGACGCTCGACGACGACGCCCTGCTGGCCCACCTGGACGACACACTCGCCAACTTCCGCCACGCCGGTACACAGAGCTTCGCCACCCACGGCGGCGACGTGATCCCCACCGGCGACTACTTCGCGCTGTGCCTCGACTGCGGCATCGGTCTGGCCGACGCCGCCGCACTGCTGGCCGGCTCATCGCCTGCGTCCACCGAGACCGCCAGACTCCTCGCCCCCGTGGCGCGGGCCGTCGCCGACCTCCCCGCTGACAGGCGGCCCCACTCCGTGGACGACGTGCGGCGCCTCGGTCCCGAGGTGGCCGACGCCGTCGACGCCTGGATGGCCGACCACGGCTGGCGACTGCTCTTCAGCGACGACCTGGACTCCACCACCCTGGCCGAGTCCCCCGACCTGGCACTGGCCGCCCTGCTGGGCGCCGGCGATGCCCACACGCCGGTCCCCGACGCCGCACCGGTACGCCAACGCATCCCGGCGACGCGCCGCGGCGACTTCGACGAGCGCCTGGCCGAGGCCCGCTACGGGATGCGCCTGCGCGACGACAACGTCGCCGTCAACTGGAACTGGCCCGCCGGGCTGGTCCGGCGCGCGGTCATGGACGTCGGTCGCCGCCTGGTCGACCGAGGCCGCCTGGAGCACGCCGTGCACGTCCTGGGCCTGCGAGCCGAGCAGGTCGGCCCACTGCTCACCGACGCTCGGGGCCCGAGCAGCGACGACATGGCCGAGGCGTGGCGGTTCCGGACCGCGGTCGAAGCTGCTGGACCACCCATTGCGCTGGGACCAGCCGAGGAGCCCCCACCCGTCGATCTGATGCCGGCTCCCCTGGCGCGCGCCACCGCAGCGGTCGTGGCCATCACCGTGGCCATGGAGGGCGAACCGCCGACGACCGACGCCGACTCGGCCGACGAGGTGCGCGGCACCGGCGTGGGTGACACCCCCTACCGGGGCACGGCCCGGGTGGTCGACGACGCGGCGGCGGCCATGGCCACGCTCGAGCCGGGCGACATCGTGGTCACCAGCTTCACCGGCCCTGCGTGGAACTCGCTGCTGCCCCTGTTGGGTGCACTGGTGGTCGAGCAGGGCGGAGCCCTCAGCCACGCCGCCATCGTGGCCCGCGAGTTCGGCCTCCCCGCGGTGGTCGGTGCCACCGACGCCACCCGGCGCATCCCCGACGGTGCCACCATCGAGGTGGACCCGACCAGCGGGGTGGTCCGCCTTCGGTGACCCGGCCGGGCTGAGGCGATCATCACCTCGTCCCGATCGATGCCAGCGCGATCGGGCCGTCCCGACCGGACGCACCAACCAGCATCGAGGTTTTCGGGAACCGTCCCGCCCGACCCGTCGTCGGAAGGGCATGGATGCACACCGCACGACCCACGCCCCGCTGCTCCGCCTCGTCCTGGTCGCTGCTGTGCTGGCGCTGCTGACCGCCGCCTGCACCACCGCTGGTGACAGCGACGAGGGAGCCGCCGTCCAGGCGGACAGCCCGCGCCTGCTCAGCGACCTCGATCACGAGTCCCTCGACGACCTGACCTTCGAGGCGCCGGAACGACCGACCTTCGACGAGGCAGCCGACGCCAGCTCGCCCGCCGAGACCCCGCCCGCCGAGTCGGGCCCGAGCGAGGCGACGCCGCTGCGCGCCGGCAGCGTGGACGACAACATCGACTTCGCCCGCTACCTCGAGTACCGGGCCCGCTTCGCCGGGAGCGGCATCCCGGTACGCCACCTCGACGTCTCCGTGCGCCACGTGGTGCAGGTCATCGGCAGCGACGACCGCCCGGTCCGCGGCGAACCCGTCGTGGTCATGGCCGATGGCGAGCGGGTCGGCGTGGTACGCACCGGCACCGACGGCCCGGCCCTCGTCCACCCTCGAGCGCTCGGCGTACCCGCTGACGTTGCGGTGGAACTCGAGATCGACGGTGACACCGTGGTTCCCCTCGCCGATGGCCCGACCGAGGTGTCTGTCGACCGTCCCGGTGGCACCGCCACCCCGGTGCCACTCGACCTCTACTTCATCGTCGACGTCACCGGCTCGATGGGCGCCGAACTCGAGCGCCTGACTTCCACCGTCGAGGACGTCGTCGAGCGAGTGGCCGACCTCCCCGGCGACCCCGACGTGCGACTCGGACTGACCGTCTACCGCGACGAGGGTGACGACTTCGTCACCCGCACCTACGACTTCACCCGCGACGTCGCTGCCTTCCGAGCGGTCCTCGCCGAGCAGCGCGCTGCCGGTGGCGGCGACATCCCCGAAGCGCTCGACGAGGCCCTCGCCGCTGCGCTCACCGAGCCCACGTGGCGAGCCCCCGGCGACGCCGTGCAACTCGCCTTCGTGGTGGCCGACGCGCCACCGCAGGTCACCCGCGACGTGCCCATGCCCTACGACGTCGCACTCGTCGAGGCAGCCGCACGGGGGCTGCGTCTCTACACCGTGGGCGCCACCGGCACCGACGACGCCGCCGAGTACGTGTTCCGCCAGTTCGCCCAGTTCACCGGCGGGCGTTTCGTGTACCTCAGCCACGGCGTCGACGGCGTCGCCCTCGGCCCCTCCACCGACATCGACCACCTCGCCGACGACGAACTCCCGCTCGAGGACCTGCTGGTGCGCATCGTGGGCGAGGAACTGGCCAACACCATCGGCGAGCCGCCAGTCGATCCGACCCCCACGACGTCGACCACCATCGATCCCCGCCAGGTACAGGGCAACTGAGCCGCCCATTCGCCACCGGTTCGCCGGCGGCGGCGACGGCCTGCCGGTCGGGTCTCACCCCGCGGGCTCCGGGCTTCAGGCCGCAGGCAGGTTGGCGGTGCCCAGCACCCGCTCGAGCACCTCGAGCAGTTCGGCCGCTCCGTAGGGCTTCTCGAGTGTGGCGGCCACGGTGTCGGGCAGCGGTCCGGCGCCGTGGAGGTCCCCGCTCACTACCACCACCGGCAGTCCCGGCTGCGTCCGGGCGATCCACTCGGCCAATGACGCACCGCTGCGACCCGGCATGGTGGCGTCGGTGAGCACCGCAGCCAGCCGCTCGCCGTACTCGACCACGGTTGCCTCCGCCTCGGTGGCGTCGAGGGCGACCAGCACCTCGAAGCCGTTGGCTTCGAGCAGCAGTTCGGTCACCCGCAGCACCGACGCCTCGTCGTCCACCACCAACACGGCGCGCCCGTCGGATGCGTCTCGAGGCTCGCGTCGTGACTCCCCATCGGACGCCGGCGTGGGCGCGTCCACCAGCGCCGGGAAGCGCAGCGTGAAGGTGCTGCCCTCCCCCACGGTGGAATCGACCTCGATGTCGCCCCCGTGGCTGCGCACGATGGCCAGCGTGGATGGCAGTCCCAGTCCGGTGCCGTGGCCCGGCTCCTTGGTGGTGAAGAACGGGTCGAACAGGCGCGGTCGGACGTCGGGGCCGATGCCCACGCCGGTGTCGGACACCACCAACTCCACCGCGTCGCCCTCGGGCGTCGAGACTCCGCGTACCGCCAGGCGCAGGCTGCCCCGGTCGACGTCGGCCATGGCGTCACGTGCGTTGAGACACAGGTTCAGCACCACCTGCATGAGCTGGGTGCGGTCACCCAGCAGTTCCGGACACTCGGGGTCGAGGTCGAGCGCCACCTCCACCTGGTCGGGCATCGCCTCGTGCACCGAGTTGCACAGGTCCTCGACCACCTCCGCCAGCGCCACCGGTTCGGGGTCCACCGCAGTGCCCCGAGCGAAGGACAGGATCTGCCGCACCAGGTCGGCCCCACGACCCGCACTCTGTGCGATGAGGTCCAGCACCGCCTGCTTGTCGGGATCGTCCTCCTCGCTCCGCAACAGCTCGGTGGACATGAGCACCGGCGCCAACAGGTTGTTGAGGTCATGAGCCAACCCACCAGCCAGGGTGCCGATGCTCTCGAGGCGTTGGGTGCGCAGCAGCTGGAGCTCGATCTCACGGCGTTCGGTGACGTCGGTGCTCACGGTGAGGATCACCTCGTCGCGCCCGAAGTGGTCGCTCACCTTGGTCCAACGCGCCTCTACCACCACCTGCTGTCCGTCGCGGCGTTGTTGGTACAGCTGACCTGACCACTGCCCGGTGGCCAGCACGGCCTCGGTGGCAACATCGAAACGCCCCGGGTCGCGGTAGAGCAGTTCGCGCACCGAACGACCGACCGCCTCGTCACGCGACCACCCGTACAACCGCTCCGCACCCTTGTTCCAGAAGATGATCCGGTGGTCGAGGTCGCGAACCAGTACGGCGTCGGAGGTGAGATCGAGTAGCTCGGCGCGGGCCTGCACCGCTGCTTGGGCCTCGTAGCGGGCAGTGATGTCGGTCATACCACCAACGGCGCGCACCGCCGTGCCGTCGGCGGCTCGCTCGAACTGGGCCCGATCGGTCACCCACACCACACGGCCGCTGCGGTGCAGGAAGCGGTACTCGGCGCTCCACGAGTCGCTTCCGGAGGCGATGGCCTCGCTGATGCTCTCGAGCGCCCAGTCGACGTCGTCAGGGTGGACGAAGTCGGTCCACGAGGCGATCCCCTCGGGGAGCGTGTCCACCGGGTGGCCGAAGAGCCGCTCGAACCCGTCGCTCCACCACAGCTCACCGGTGCGCAGGTCCCAGTCCCACAGGGCGTCGGTGGTGGCGTTCGACACGAGTTCGAAGCGGTGTTCGCTGACGCGCAATTGCTCGTTGGCATGCAGCAGTTCCCGGGCAGCATCGATGCGTTCGGGGAGCACCTCGAACAGGTTGCGCCCGACCACGTCGGAGCAGGCCAGCCGCCGCTCGGCCAGGAACGCTTCCGTGACGTCGCGCACCACGAGGTCGGCATCGACCGACACGAGGGCCCGATGGTCGCCGCGCTGGCGGCCGCTGTTCTCGCTCTGCTCGGGCGCGTCGTTCACCGGGTCCTCCCCGGCACGGGCACCAGCAACCGTGCGCCTCCATCGTACCGCACCCTGCACCGACACGCGGCTCGCAGTGGCACTTCGTCGAGCGCACACGGCCGGCACGACCAGGAGCCTGCCGGCGTCGGGCTGGCGCGGGACGTCAGGGGTCGGTCGGCTGGCACCGGTCCAAGATGGCACGCACGCGCCCCGCCAACTCCCGTGACAAGAAGGGCTTGGCCAGGAAGTCGACGTCGCGAGCGGGGACACCGCGGGTGATGACGCTGTTCTCGGTGTAGCCCGACACGTAGAGCACCTCGAGATCCGGGTGCCGGAGCTTCAGGACGTCGGCCAACTCGTGGCCCGTGCGATCGGGCATGACCACGTCGGTGATGAGCAGGTCGACCGGAGGAGAGGCGATGGCCGCCAAGCCCGCTGCATGGTCGGTGTCGTGGGCGACCAGCACGGTGTAGCCACGGTCTCGGAGGATCCGTTCGATCAGTGAGCGGACGCTGGCGTTGTCGTCCACCACCAGGATCGTCTCGGTGCCGCCGGGGTCGTCGTCGGGGTCCGTGTCGTCGCTGGCCTGCCCACTCGGCACGGGCTCCCCGTCGAGGTCGGTGAGGGGCAAGTACACCCGCACGGTGGTACCCACCCCGGGTTCGGAATAGAGCGACAGCACGCCGCCGGCCTGGCGAGCGATCCCGTGCGCCGCCGAGAGACCCAACCCGGTGCCGCCGTGGGCGCGGCGGGTGGTGAAGAACGGCTCCAGCGCGCGGCGCAGGATCTCGTGGTCCATGCCCACGCCGTCGTCGGACACCGACACGACGCCGTACCGGCCGGCCGGGCGACCCGGATGGTTCAACGCCGTCTCCTGGTCGACGTCGGCAACGGTGACCTCGAGCAGCACCGTGCCGGCTCCCTCGAGGGCGAGCACGGCGTTGTCGACCAGGTGACCGAGCATGCGCCGGAGTTCGCCCACGTCGACGAAGGCCGGGATGGGCGGCGTGTCCACCACGGCAGCCACCTCGACGCCGTCGGGCACGGACCCCTCGCGTTCGTGGGCCAGGCGTGCCACCTGCTCGACGAGATCCACCGTCGTGGGGCGCACCACCTGGCCTCGGCTGAAGGTGAGCAGTTGGCGGGTCATGCCGATGGCTCGGTCGGTGGCCTCGATGATGGCCTGCACGTCCTCGGACCCCTTGTGAGCGCGACCGAGGTCCTCGGCCAGCAACGAGGCGTGCCCGGCCACCACCATCAGCAGGTTGTTGTAGTCGTGGGCGATCCCGCCCGCCATGGTGCTCACCGTCTCGAGCCGGTCGAGCTGTGACAGGTGCGCCTCGAGCCGCCGTTCGGCCCCGACGTCCGCGAAGTAGATGGTGAGGCCGTTCGCGTCCGGATAGGCCCGCACCCGGAACCAGGTGTCGAGGGGTGCCGGGTAGTACTCGTCGAAAGTGACCGTCTCGCCGGTGTCCACCGCATGGCGATACTGGCGCTCGAACTCCGAGCCGACCGCGTGAGGGAACTCGTCCCACACCACCCGGCCGAGCAACGTGTCAGGCCCTCGATGCAACATCCGGTGAGCTGCCGCGTTGGCATACGTGACCCGCCACTGCCGGTCCAGCGCCAGCACGGCGTCGCTGATGCGCTCGATCACCGCTTCGGTGCTCCGGCGGGCGGCGATCTCGGCCTGTTCGAGCTTCGCCTGCTCGGTGACGTCGACGAAGCGGACCACCAAGTGGTTCCCCACCCGGCTGGCGTGCAGTTCGAAGAACCCCGAGACCGGCGCGGAGGTGAACTCGAGCACCGACACGAGGTCCTGGCCGGTCTCGAAGGCGGCCCGGTAGCGATCGAACAACCCCGACGGCCCGTGCTCGGGACTCACCTCGAGCAACAGCGAGCCGTCGAACACCTCCCACGGTCGATGGAGGATCTCAATGGCAGCCTCGTTGGCATAGCACCACCGGAAGTCCACCAGCGTCCCGGCATGGTCTCGCACCGGTTCGAGCGCAATGACCCCGAGCGCCAGGGAGTCGAGCAGTTCCTCGGCGTCGAAGGGCACGCCGTCCTCGGACCGACTCACCGTGGCTCCCCGCACGATCCCGCCTGGGCCTGATGGCGACCGGTGGGCCACGCTCGACGCGCCGTCACGCGAAGCCGACCTCGTCGCAGGGCACCGGACGACCGAACAGATAGCCCTGTCCGAAGGGAATGCCAAGGGAACGGAGCACATCGTGCTCCTCGGTGACCTCCACCCCCTCGGCCACCACCGCCGCTCCGGAGACCTCGGCGTAGGAGTTGATCCCCATGAGCAGTGCCTGCCGCGCCGGGTCCTCGTGGATGCCTCGCACCCACTCCCGGTCGAGCTTCACGAAGTCGGGTTGCAGGGAGAACACGTGCCGCAGGCTGGCCCAGCCCGACCCGGCGTCGTCCACCGACGTCCGCACGTGATCACCGAGCGACACCAATGCCTGACGCACACCGTCGTAGTCGTCGATCCGCTCGTGCTCGGTGAGTTCCACCACCAGCGGTCGGCTGGTGAACCCCGCGAGCAGCTCTCGCATCCCGCGATCGCCCAGCAGGGCCGCCGAGACGTTCACCGACAGGTAGCTGTCACCGGGCAGATCGACGGCGGTCCGCGCCGCCGCCGTCAGCGTGGCCAGCTCGAAGTCGGCCCCCAGTCCGGCGGCGGCTGCTTCGGCAAAGCGACGATCCGGTGGGGTGCCGTCGGTGAAACGGGTCAATGCCTCAAAGCCCACGGTGTGCAGTCCGTCGAGTGTCACGATCGGTTGGAACACCGGGAAGAAGGCCTCCTCGGCGATGACCTTTCGCAGGCTGGCCGCCGCCGACCCGCTGAGTCGGCCCCGTTGCAACGCCCGACCGAGGGTCTGGTCGATCACCGGCAGCAGGTCGAGCACCGCAGCCCGCACCGCTCCCCGGGGGCCGTGGTCCTCGGCGGACGCGTTGACCACCACGGCGGCGATCACGGCGTCGTGGTCGTCGAGCACAGGGGCGACGTAGGCATCGCCGACGTCATCGCCGAAGAGTGAGGCCGTCGTGCTGCGGCCGAGGGAGGTCACATCGTGGAGGAGGTCGTCGCCCCGAGTCCCGAGGGCCTGCGCCACCTCGGCCACGAGTGACGGGGCGAGGTCGAGGCCGGGCCCGGCGGTCGATGTGTCCGCAGCGGCGTGCGCCAGCAGCGCTCGGTGGTGCTCGCCGTCGAGGTCGACGACGACAACCCCCTGCACACCGGGCAACTCGGTCAGGAGGTCGGCCACCTGCGCCGCCGCCTGCTCGGGCTGCTCGTCGCGGGGCACCGCCGCCAGCGCACCGGCCAGCACCGCACGTTCGTGCAACAGGTCCGCCACCTGTGATCGCCAGGCGTCGCGGCCGCGGAGCTGGGCCCGAACCCGCGCCACGAGCTCGTCGAGATCCACCGGCTTGACCACGTAGTCGTCGGCCCCCGCTCCGAGCCCGTCGACCCGGTCGGCGGGCTCGGAGCGTCCCGTCACCATGATCACCGGCAGCGTCGCCGTTCTGGGGGTTTCTCGTAGCCGGCGAAGGATCTCCAGTCCCGACATGTCAGGCAACACCGTGTCGAGCAGCACCACGTCCACCAAGGCGTCGTCGAGCACTGCCCCGGCGGATGCCCCATCGGCCGCGGTGAGCACCTCGAACCCTCGGCGGGTCAACGCCCGCTCGAGTAGACGCAGTACGGCAGGGTCGTCATCGACCACCAAGATGCGCGCCTCGGGACCATCGGTGCCTGCCGCCACTGTTCCGCCCCCCTCCGGATCTGCCGTTCCCGTGCTCTCCACCGAGCCCGACACTACTGCACTCGTGCTTGCTGCACCGCGGAACATGGTGGTGCACTTACTCGATCCTCGGAGGGCCGTGGACAGCGGTGCACGCCCGACTCCCCAACACCTCTCAGGCGGCTGGCAAGTACACTTACCCCGTCATGGCCACGGTGCAGCGGGACCCATCCGGTGGCGGGCGTCGGCCACCTCGACCATCACCACTCAACCACGTCCGGGCGCTGCGCGGGCTGCTGAAGGACCCGCAGCCCGTCCTCGACCAGCTCCGCAAACAGGTCGGGCCGGTGTGCCTGCTCGGCTACGGACCGGCCCGCATGGCGGTGGTGGGTGGACCGCGCGAGATCCGCGACCTGTTTGCCAACCCGAACGAGTCGTTCCGCTGGGGCCACCCGGCGAACACCCTGGGGTTCGTCGTCGGCCGAGGATCGATGATCGTGTCCGACGGGGAGGATCATCGTCGCCGACGCTCACCGGTCCAGCACGCCTTTGCCGTCCGCCGCCTCCAACAGTGGATCCCGATGATCGTCGAACGAACCGATGAGGCCATCGACGATCTGCTGGCCCGGACCGGCGACGAGCCGACCACGCTCGACCTCTACCCGATCGAGCGGCACCTCATCCTGCAGATCGTGCTCCAAGCCCTGTTCGGAGAGCGCATGCTGCGCCGGACCGACGAGTTCGGCCACCACTTCCAGAGCCTGCAGGACTACCTCGAACTGCCGGCGCTCCGCCAACTCCCCCACCCGATCCCGCGCACCCACCGGGCTCGGGCAGCCGCCGACCGACGAGCGCTCGACCGGTTGATCGACGACGAGATCGCTGAGCGTCGACGACACCCCTCCGGCGATCCCCTCGATGTCCTCGAGGTGCTCGTACAGGATGACACGCTCACCGACGACGAGATCCGCGATCAGGTGGTGACCTTGGTCGGAGCCGGTTACGACACCACCGCGGCAGCGTTCGCCTGGATGCTGTGGTGTACGGCGCTGCGGCCCGGCGTGTGGGAGCGCTTGCGCAACGAAGCCGACAGCGTGCTCGGTCCGCTGGATGTCGACGAACGCCCGGCTCCTGGACCTGAGCAGCTCCGTGCCCTGACGCTGGCCGACCGGGTGGTGCGAGAGACGCTGCGTCTCCACCCTCCAGGCACCATCTCACCTCGGCAGACCCTGGTCGACGTCACCGTCGGGGACGTCACCATCCCGAAGCGCACCCTGGTGTTGTGGTCGGCGTATCTCGCCGGACGCGATCCCGAGGCATGGGAGGACCCGCTGCGCTTCGACCCGGACCGGTTCGTTGAGCTGACCGACGAGCAACAGGCCCAAGCCGACGCCGCCTGGGTACCCTTCGGCGGCGGTGCCCGACGGTGCATCGGCTTCGCCCTGGCGCAGATGGAGCTCACCCTGCTGATGGCCCGCTTCGCCCAACGACTCGACGTTCGACCCACCGACGTGAAGCCCCCGGCGCCGGTGGGCATGGTGGTGAACCGGCCGACCGGCGGGGTGCCCGTGACCGTCGCCCGCCGAGGGGCACTCGACCCGTCGGCCTAGACGCAGCCTGCACGAGCCGGAGCGACGGCTCACAGGGCACCGAAGTCCTCAGGTGGGGCATCGAGGTCGAGGCCGGGATCCGTCGACGGCACCGAACCACCGAGGTCAGGCGCCGCTTCGATGGGCTCGAGGTCAGCGACGTCGACGCCGGCACCAGGCGCAGCGAACGATGCAGCCACGGCCGGAGTGTCGGCGCCGAGGTCGGGGGTCGCCACCGCTGCGTCCCCGTCGTCACCACCGGCGTCCCGACCGCTCTCGCGCACGACGTCGCGCCCGTCGGCTTCCTGTCGCGCCGCACCGGATCCGAAGTCGCGGTCAGCCAGTGCATCGTCGCCGTCGGTCGCCTCGCGCTCACCCGGTGACATGGCCTCGTCGTGGGTCGGAGCGCCCGCCATGGCGCCCTCGGCGTTCTCGACGGTGTACTGGGTGTCGTCGCCCTCCGAGCGCTCGGCGCCGTCGGCCTGCTGGGGCTGCGTCTCTGCGCGCAGTTCGACCGCCTGGTCGTAGACGTCCTCCCGACGCTCACCGAGCTGCTCGTGGCTGCGAGCCAGCTCCTCGCAGCGAGCGTCGAACTCGACTGCATCGAGCTCCTGGCGGGAGTCGACCAGTGATCCCATCGACTCGGCCAGCGCCTCTTGCTCGCTGCACAGCAGCTCGGCGTCGCGTCGCACCTCCTCGAGCACCGCCACTCGTCCGGCGTCCACCTCGCGCATGGCCGGGGACTCCTCGGGCCGACCGCCGTCGCCGCCAGCCGGCCCGTCGAGCAGGTCGGCGGGATCCTGGTACAGCTCGTCTGTGGGCAGGTCGACCTCGGCGGCGATCTCCTCGAAGCGACGCAGGAGGTCATCCAGCTCGAGATCGCGCGAGTAGATGACGTCGCGTTCCAACGCCAGCTCGGACAGGCGGGCGTCGTACTCCTCGGGAGCCAGGGCGTGCTCGTTGGCTCGCAACGTCTCGAACTCGTAGTGGAGCACCTCTTCGGCCAGGTCACAGAGCGCTCGCTCGGCCGCCACATCCTCGGGTCCGCGTGGGTTGCCGAGCGACCAGCCGCCGATGTACTCGCCGAGCACCGTGTTGGAGCTCGGGTAGGTGGGTCCCTCGTTCCAGCCGAGGTCGGAAGTGCCGCGGTACACCTCCTGGCCGAGGACGTGGGCCGAGGAGGAACCGTGAAGTCCGTCGCCGCCCACCCCGACGCTCGTCTCGCCCGACACCACCTCGTGGCCCAACACGGTCCCCGAGCCCGACGCACCGACCCCGTGACCCTGCAACCCGATCGACGACTCACCGGCCATCGCCTCCCGGTCACCGACGTGGGCCGAGGCCGAGGTGCTCAGATTGCCGCTGTTCAGGTCGCCGGCGTGCAAGGTGCCTTCCTGTTTGCCCAGCTGCTGATCGCCATGGGAGGCCGTGGCCGAGAGCGTGGCATCACCGGAGGGGTCGACGTCGGCGCCGAGGCCGGCGCTCACCCCGTCGAAGTTCGCCTCGACACCCACCGAGCCACCGCCACCGATGGTGCCCTGCGCCTCGGCGCTGGCCCCCATCTCGAGCCCACCGATGTTGGCTGATCCCCCCGAGGTCACTGTTCCTTCGCTGAAGTCGATCGAGCTGCCCATCTCGCCGCTGGCCACCTCCTCGCCCTTGTAGGACACCGAACCCTGAGCGAACATGCCGTCCTCACTGGTGGGGATGACCCCACCCGAGGCCTCCACCCCGACGGCCTCATTGCCCATGACCGAGCCGGTGGCCGACAGCCCGGCCGTACCGGCCACGAGGTCGCTCTCCGCCGAGTACTCGGCACCGAGCACCTCGCTGCCGCCCTTGGTCACCGAGCCCGAGGCGTCGAGCGAGCTGGCCAGACCTCCCTGGTGGGGCAGCGTGTAGTCCGCCTCCACCTCGCCGGATGCCTCCACGTCGCGGTAACCCACCGAGCCGCTGCCGGCGAAGGACGTCCCCTGGACCGAGCCCTCGGCCGACGCGCTGTGGCTCCCTGCGGAGGCCGTGCCGGCGGCGGCGAACGAGCCGTCGGACTGCAGTCCTGCGCTGCCCGACACCGAGCCGGTCGGTGTGGTGGCCGACGCCGTGAACTGCCCGTCGTCATCCACCCCGAAGGTCACCGCCCCGCCGCTGGCGCTGTCGGCCGCCTCGCCGGCCTGGTTGACCGCACCGGTCGCCGCGTCGCTGGCCGAGTCGTAGGCGTTCTGCGCATCCTGCTTGGCTCCCTCGGCCGTGCTCGTGGCCGTGTCCTTGGCCGCATCCCACGCGCCCTGAGCATCACCGCTCGAGGCGGAATCCCACACGCTCTTCGCCCCGTCCTTGAAGTTCGACCACGCGTTCGACATCTGCTGCTGCTCCTTGGAGACCGCTACCGGACGATCCGGTACCGGGTCCGAACCTACGGATCGAGCCCGACCGCAACATCCGGGAACCCCCGGAGTTTGGGCAACGGTTGTGGGCCCGCCACGTCGCGTCCTTCGGGTGCACCGGTAGCGTGATGCCAACAACCCTGCAGTCGGGAGGTGCCATGGCAACCGTTCAGTTCGAGGTGCGACAGCCGTTTGATGCTCCGGCTCGGGCGGTGTGGGACGCCCTCGTCGACTGGTCAGGTCACGCCGAGTGGATCCCCATGACGCGGGTGTCGGTCGAGCCCGGCGACTCGACCGAACCGGGCGCCCGCTTCACCGCCTGGACCGGCCCCGGCCCCCTGGCACTCGAGGACCGCATGGAGGTCGAGTCCTGCGACTGGGACGACGAACTCGGTGGCGGGCGATGTGTGGTCCGCAAACTCGGCCCGGTGCTCCGAGGCCGCGCCGGCTTCACGGTGCTCCCCACCGACCACGGCAGCGAGCTCCGCTGGTTCGAAGACGTCACCGTGCCGCTCGTACCCCAGCTGCTGTCGCCCGTCGTGACGAAGCTGAGCGCTGCCGGGTTCCGCCACGGTATGCGGAACCTGGCCCGTCAGCTCACGACGACGAGGACCCGATCGACTCGATGATCGGCGCCAGGAACTCGGCGTCGCTCCATCCCGGCGAGGGCCGGAGCGTGCCCCGATCCTCTACGAGGCCGCTGGGGTAGAACTCGTACAGGCTCGGGTCGGCCACCGGCTCCCCGTCGTGCTTGATGTAGGTGCCGTTGCGCACGACCACCAGGTCGAGGCTCGGGATGACGTAGATGAACTGCCCGTCGTGTCCGCGTGCGGAGTAGAGGTCGTCGGGAAGGTCGTCGTCACGGACCCCGGTCAGCCACCACTGGAACCCGTAGTAGTCGGCCGCCGGCGAGGGCTCGACGGATACTTCGACCCATGCGGCCGGCACCACCTGCTCCCCTTGCCAGGCGCCCCCGTCGAGGTACAGCTGTCCGAAGCGGGCGAAGTCCCGGCTGGTCGTGTCGAGACAGCAGTAGGTGAGGGTGGTGCCCACGGCATCCTCCCACCACTCCACCTGCTCGATGCCGAGGGGGCCGAACAGCTTCTGCTCGGCGTACTCTGCCGCCGACATCCCGGTCACCTGCTCCAGCACACCCGAGAGCAACAACGTGTCACCGCTCGAATAGTTGAACACCGTGCCGGGCTCCTCGAGCTCGGGACGATCGGCGGCGTAGGTCAGCTGGTCGGGGCTGGCCAACACCAGTTGGATGATGTCGGAGCTCTCGAGGTCGGCCGGGTCGTAGCTCTCGGTGAAGTCGAGCCCGGACGCCATCTGGAGCACGTCACGCAAGGTGATGTCCTCACGAGGTGAGCCCTCCCACTCGGGGTACCAGGTGGTCATCGGCTCGTCGACCGACTCGATGAGCCCCTCGTCGATGGCGATACCCACCAAGGCGCTGGTGAAGCTCTTGGCCACCGACCAACTGGCCGCCCACGAGTCCTGATCAGCATCGGATGCGTACCACTCGGCCACCAGGCGACCCTCGCGGATCACGACCACGCCCTGGGTATGCTCCACCTCCTCGAAGGCGTAGCTGCGCGCCTGCTCGAGGGTGGCAGCGTCCATGCCGACCTCGGAGGGGTCGACCACCTCCCAATCCCAGGCGGCGTCCTCGGTCGAGGAGTCGCCGTCGCCGGGTTCGTCAGGCCCACCGTCCGTCGTTGCCGAACGCTCGTCATCGACGGTCGCCGTCGCGTCCTCCGCGACGTCGTCACCCGCACACGCTGCCAGCACCACGGCCAACGCACACACCACTGCCATCACACGACGTCTCATGGGTCCCCCTCGAGTCCCGTGGAGTGTAGGACAGCCTCGCCAGCACCCCACAGGTCGCGGTTCGATGGCCCTCAGCAGGCCCGGCGAGACGCCACTGCCACCCGCCGGCCGCCCGCGCTCGGTCGCCGCTTGCCGCCGCTACTGCTCGATCGACTCGACGATGGGCACCAGGAACTCGGCGTCGCTCCACTCCGGGTCCGGACCGCGAGTACCGCGATCCTCGATCAGGTCGCTCGGGTAGAACTCGTACAGGCTCGGGTCGGCCACCGGCGCCCCGTCGTGCTTGATGTAGGTGCCGTTGCGCACCACCACCAGATCCAGACTGGGGATGACATAGACGTACTGGCCGTCGACCCCGATTGCCGCGTAGGTGTCGTCGGGGACACCGTCGTCGTACGCTCCGACCAGCCACCACTGATAGCCGTAGTAGTCGGCGGCCGGCGACGGCTCGATCGACTCGGTGACCCACTCGGCGGGCACCACCTGCTGGCCCTGCCACACACCGCCGTCGAGGTAGAGCTGGCCGAACCGGGCGAAGTTTCGGCTGGTGCTGTCGAGACAGCAGTAGGTGAGCGTGGTGCCCTCGGCGTCCTCCCACTACTCGGCCGGCTCGATGCCGAGCGGTGCGAAGAGGCGGTCGGCGGCGTAGTCGGCGACCGACATGCCGGTCACCTGCTCGAGCATCCCCGACAGCAGCAGCGTGTCACCACTCGAGTAGTTGAAGATGGTGCCGGGCTCCTCGACTGCGGGTCGGCTGGCGGCGTAGGCAAGCTGGTCCGGGTGGAACAGCACGAGCTGGGTGATGTCGGCGGTCTCGAGATCGGCGGGGTCGTAGCTCTCGAGGAAGTCGAGCCCCGACGCCATCTGCAGCACGTCACGCAAGGTGATGTCCTCACGAGGCGAGCCCTCCCACTCCGGGTACCAGGTGGTCATGGGCTCGTCGACCGAGTCGATGAGGCCCTCGTCGATGGCGATGCCCACCAGCGCGCTGGTGACGCTCTTGGCCACCGACCAACTGGCGGCCCACGAGTCCTCGTCGGCATCGGATGCGTACCACTCGGCCACCAGACGGCCATTCCGGATGACCACCACTCCTTGGGTGTGCTCCACCTCGTCGAAGGCGTAGGTGCGGGCCTGCTCGAGGGTGGCGGTGTCCATGCCCACCTCGGAGGGGTCGACCACCTCCCAGTCCCACTCGGCCACGTCCTCCGTCGAGATGTCGTCCTCACCTCCACCTGCGGCCTCGGCCGCCGCGGTGGTTGTCGTCTGCTCGTTCGCCGCTGTCGTGGCGTCGTCGTCACCGCTGCAGGCGGCGACGAGCACGGCCATGGCGAGCATGACGAGTCCGATGATGTTGCGCATGTGGTCCCCCTCGATGTCGGTCGCCACAGTACCGGCGCGGCGCACCCCAACAGCCAGTGGGTTCCTCCAGCCAGTGGGTTCCTCCAGCCGGGCCGCTGCCGAGCGACACGACCCGACTCGGAGCTCACTCGGTTCGGCGACGCACCCGCAGGAGAGCGAAACCACCGCCGATGGCCAGAACCCCGACCGCGGCAAGTGCCGCCGCCTCCGCACCAGTGCGGGGCAGGATCCCGCGGCGACCGGGTGTGCCCGGCCGAGATGTCGTCTGTCCGGGGAAGCCGGCACGCATACCCGGACCGGTCGCCGTCGGTGACTGCCACGGCGGGCGACCGGCGCCCGAGGTAGCGGGCCGGGTCGTGGTCGTGGGTTCGCTGACCCCACCGGCCACTGCGGTGGTGGTGGTCGTGGAGGCGACCGTGGTCGTGGTGGTCGGCTGCGGCGCCGTCGTGGTGGTCGTCTCGGGTACCGGCGTCGACACCGTGATCGACACCGAGGCCACCGCGGAGCGGAGGTCCCCGTCGTCGGCCTGCCAGGTGAAGCTGTCGGTGCCCTCGAAGCCGGGGTTCGGGGTAAAGGTGAGCTCTGGCGCGACGCCGTCCACGGTGCCCGCCGTCGGTGGGTCGAGCAGTCGGTAGGTGAGGGGATCTCCGTCGGGATCGGTGGCGTCGAGGTTGACCGTCACCGGCGTGCCGACCGTGGTCTCGGCCGACGTCGACGAGGCGACGGGCGCAGCGTTGAACGGCGACCCGACCCCCACCCGTGAATAGTCGCAGACCCCGTCGGGGAAGATCGTCTGGAGCTGGGCCCGCTCCGCCGGCGTGGGGGTCCACTCGCCGTAGATGCCCTCGTCGATGGCAGCCTCGACCGACATGGTGCGGCACTTGTACACGTCACCCTCGATGGGCCCGCCGGCCACGATGCGCGACGTGGAGTAGAGCGGGAAGTGGGCGGCGCAGGGGCCGACGGATTCACCTGCCACGGTCTCGGGGGCCGAGCCCGTCCATGCGCCGGCGCCGGAGGTCACCAACTCCTCGGCACCGTGCCACACCTCGGACCCTTCGGCGACGAGGGTCCCGTCGGTGGTCCAGCAGCGGTCGACGGCGGACGCCGGACGGTTGGCCGCCACGGACCGGGCAGGGTCGGCGTCGATGGCCAAGAGCCACTCGTCGAGCAGCCGGAAGGCGTCGACGTGCAGTTGGAAGGTGGCTGCCTGGTCGATCGTCGGGCGGGCGTCGAGGAACCAGATGAGGTGGTTGTCGGGGTTCATCCCGGCTCGCTCCAGGCGCTGACGCGCCCCGAAGGACTGCTGCACATTGTGCATGTCGAGTTGGTGCTCGAGGTAATGGCGAGCGTCGATGATCGGGATCTCGCGAGGCAGCCGTCCGGTGAAGACGAGGCCCGAGTCGTAGGCGGCGCGGATGGCATCGACATCACCCTGACGCCGGGGCGCCGGGTGCGCGGGGTCGGCCGAGAACTGCATCTGCCGGGCGCTGTGCTCGTCGAGTTCCGCGCCTTCGCACATACCGATGAGCTGGGCGAACATGGCCAGGTCCGTGCCCACCATGGCGCCGACCAGCCCGCACGACTCCAACACGGTGTCCTCGGGCTCCTTCCACGACCCCACCTGGGCGTTCAGCCCCAGGAACTCGTCGGGGGTGAGGGTGCCGTCGGCCACGTACCGCAGCCCGTACTGCACACCCACGTTGTCCCACGGCACCCGGGCGAAGCCGGTGTCGGGGTCCGTGCCGTACACCTCGCGGACGTCGTCCCAGTGCGTCCACTCCACCCAGGTGCCCCCATCGGGGGCGACCCGCAGCAGTCGTCCCAGGTCGGGGAAGTCGTCGGGCACCGGCGGTTGGCCGGCGTTCAGCTTGGTCAGCATCTCCGCTGCGTAGGGCAGGATGACCGAGTCCATGCGGGTGGCCAGACCGAACGTGGGGTTCATGGCCAGCGGCGTCGAGCCCCGCCATCCCTCGATGCACTCCGTCGATCCGGGCGCCCCGGTGCGAGCCTGCCACGACGAGGTGAACCCTTGGATCGAGTTGAGCCCCAACAGCAGCCGCCGGTTGTCCCAGTCCTGCCAACGCGCGTTGTCGGCGTCGAGTACGTCCATGTAGTGGGCCAGCAGTTCGCAGTCACCGATGTGGATGGTCTGGGTGCTCATGTCCGGGTAGGAGTACTGCGGGACAGCGGCATCGAGCAGGCCCGGGTGGTTCTGGGCGTAGACGTACTGCTGGATGCCGCCGCCGCTGCCCCCGATACCGATCGTGAAGCGGGGCGCGCCGTAGCGGTCCGAGAACAGGTCCTTGGCCTCCACCGCCGTTCGCCCACCGAGCATGAGGTTGTAGTGCACGCTGGTGCGGTTGCCGCTCGTGTAGATCACCGCGTGGCCCAGACGCATGGCCTCGTCCATGGTGGCCGCCCCGGTGGACAGGTCACCCTGGCTGTGGCCGATGCCAACCCCGCCACCGAAACTGAACAACAGTCTGCGGTTCCAGTGGGCGGTGGAGCGCTCACCAGTGGTGACCTCGTCGAAGGGCACCAGCATGGCGATGCTGTAGAGGAAGCGGTGCTCAGGCAGCGTGCCTCGCTCGAAGCGGAGGACGTAGGGGATCTGCGCTGCCCCGCCGAACTCCATGGCGTCGGCACCCACGAGTCCGCCCACGTCGAGCATGGCCACGTCGGCCGGCAGCTCGGTGGTGCCTGGGGCCAGCGTCTGCAGCGACCCGCCCGTGGTGCGGTAGCGGTACTCGACGAGGTCGGGCGCCTGGCAGCGTTCGCTCCACCCGAGGGGCGGCTGGCTGCGATCAGGCTGCCCGTCGGCTCCGGTGGGATAGACGGGCGTACCGCGCTTGTCCTGGTTGTCGACGATGGGCTGGCCGAGACCGTTGAACTCGGTGGTGCACAGGAAGGGCACTCGGGTGGTGTCGCTGCGCGGTGACGCCTCCGCCGCCGGATCGGTCCCCGGCGCGGCGAACGGCAGCAGCAGTGCAGCGACTACCAACGCCGCAGCGGCAACCACGAACTGACGCATCGACTGGCGCGCGCTGCGAGCCATGACACACCTCCTGCGAGTCCCCCTAATTCGGCCCTGCGCCGCACCGCAGCACCTCGGGCCGTGGGGCACCCTACCGCGACGACTTCGGCGCCGCCCGACGCCGACCCGATCCGGTGGCCCACTGCGCGCAACCAACCACCGATCCGGTGGCCCACTGCGCGCAGTCGGCCGCGCAGGTGACGATCAACCCTTCGCTACCCTCCGGCGGTGCCCGCTGCGCTCCGACTCGAGGTCGCCCCCACCCACGATCACCTCACCGCCGACGGACGGCCCCACACGCCCCTCGTCGACACACTGTGGTCAGTGCTCACCTCGGCGACCCAGGCCGAACTCGCCACCCACCTCGCGCTGCGGCGCCAGCAAGGCTTCGACGCAGCCCTGGTCAACCTGCTCCCACAGTGGGATCGCAGCCTCGGCGCCGACGTCCTGCTCCCCTACGAACTCGACCGCCACGGCATGCCGCGCTACGAGCGGCCCGAGCCCCGCTGGTGGCCCCACGCCGTCACGTCGCTCGAACTGCTACACCGCGCCGGCATGACGCCAATGGTCGTGCTGCTGTGGGCCGACGTGGTCCCGGGCACGTGGCTGTCGAGCGCCATGGCTGATCGGGTCCTACCGCCCGAACACCTCGAGTCCTACCTGTCGACGGCCATCGAGCGCACCCGCCACCTCCACCCGGTCTACGTGGTGTCGGGCGACGCCGACCTGACCAGCGCTGACACCCTGCGGACCTACCAGGTGGCGCTCGACGCCGTCGCCGCGCACGCCCCCGGCTGTCTGGCGACCCTGCACCCCTGGGCGCTGGAGCCACTCGTCCCCGAGCCCCTCGCCGGCCACCCTGCGCTGTCGTTCTGGTCCTACCAGTCCGGCCACGTGGCCGAGGCGCGCCACTGGCCAGCGGCGTGGGCCGAGCGACTCGGCAGCCAGCGTCCCCACAAGCCGGTCGCCGACCTCGAACCGTGCTACGAGGGTCTCTCACTCGGTGGCCGCCCCTTCGACCGAACCGACGTCCGCAGTGCGATCTGCGGCGGCGTCCTGGCGGGCGCCACGGCAGCCATCGCCTACGGCGCCCACGGCGTGTGGAACTGGCATCGCTCGGGCTGTTCGTCGCCCGTGGCCGACGACACGCTCGACACCCCCTACCGGTGCAACGACCCGCTGCCGTTCGCCCAGGCGGCGCGCCTGCCGGGCGCCGATGACGCGGCGACCGCACGACAACTGGTCACGTCGCACCGGTGGCAGCGGCTGACACCACGCCAGGACCTTCTCGTGGACGGACCGGATGGTGCCAGGGTTGCCGTCACCCGACCTGATGGCCGCCTCGTCCTCTACAGCCCGACCCCTCGGGCGGTGACGCTCGGGCTCGACCTGCGAGGCTGGCGCATCCGGATGGTGAGCCCCGTGTCAGGGGTCGAGGAGCGGTGGCCGACCGTCAGCGATGGGCGCGCCACGACCGTCACACCGCCGGGCGACCTCGACTGGCTCCTGCTCGCCGAGCCGTGAGTCGGTCGCTCGACCGGGCGTCCGACCCGCCGCAGGATCAGGCGACCGCAGCCACCGGGTGCAGCAGGAACATCCGCGGGCTCCGGTTGGTCAAGCGTTCGAGGTAAGTGTCGTAGCCGGGGTAGATGGCACGTAGACGAGGCCACAGCTTCTCGAAGCGATCCTTGTCGACCAGTTCCGCTCGCACGGCGATGCTCTCCCCGGCCACTTCCACCACCGCCGTCGGGTCGGCCAGCAGATTCACCGTCCACCCCGGATGGTGCTCGGTCCCGAAGTTCGTGCCCACCACCACGAAGGCCTCGTCATCGCGGGCGTAGAACAACGGCGACTGGCGGCGCGTGCCGCTCTTGGCGCCGGTGGTGACGAGTACCAGGGCAGGGAAGCCGTAGAGCTTGGTGATGCCCCCGCCCGTTCGACGGAGCAGCCACGGGTCGATGCGAGGACCGATGCGGCGGTACACGGCGATGAAGGGCTTGGTCGGGCCGACCCGGCGCAGCAACCGGTTCAGCAGCGTCGGCCGGAGCCCGGCCTCGAAGGCAGCCACCCGGGCGAGCTTTCCCTGCAGTTCCATGTCGATGTCGGTGTCGTCGCTCACCGACGTCAAGCGTAGGCGCGCTCGGCGGCGTCGTCAGCGGCGTCGATCATCTCCACGCTTTCACCAGATCTCCTCCAGGACTTCCGGCACCCCGAGCGAGATGGTGAGTGGGACGACACCAGCGACCCGCTCCCATCGTCCATCCGCCGAGAGGGGCAACGGGCCCACGACAGGAGGACACACCATGACCCGCACCCGTCAACTCGACGACGAACTCACCGTCGATCCGGCCACGTTGCGCGCCGAGGTGCGCGAGAAGTACGCCGAGGTGGCCACGAACCCCGACGCCACCTTCCACTTCCACACGGGACGACCGCTCGCCCACCACCTCGGGTATGCCGAGGACATCGTCGACGGCCTGCCCGACGAGGCGATGGCCAGCTTCGCCGGTGTGGCCAACCCGTTCTCTCCTGCACCCATCCCGTCGGGCAGCAAGGTGGTCGACCTCGGCTCCGGGGGTGGCTTCGACTGCTTCGTCGCTGCCCGCCTCGTGGGGTCGACCGGCCGCGTCATCGGCGTGGACATGACCCCGGCCATGCTGGAGCGGTCCCGTCGGGTGGCCGACACCCTGGGCCTGACCAACGTCGAGTTCCGCCAGGGCATCCTCGAGGAACTGCCCGTCGAGGACGGCTGGGCCGACGTGATCATCAGCAACGGCGTCCTGAACCTCGTGGCCGACAAACCCAAGGTTTTCGCTGAAGCCCACCGTGCCCTGCGGTCCGGCGGGGTGATCCAGTTCGCCGACATCGCCGTCGGCCGAGAGGTTCCCCACGACGCACGCTGCGACGTCGAACTCTGGACCGACTGCATCGCCGGCGGCCGCTCGGTCGACCAGTGGTGCGATCTCATCACCGCGGCCGGCTTCACCGGGGTGGCCGTGGGGCTCCCCACCGACACCTTCTCCGGTGCCGCCGGTGAGGAGCGGGCTCGCGCCTTCGACGTGGTGGCCCACACGTTCCGCGCCCGCAAGAGCTGACACTCGAGCAGTGACAACGCCTCGACGGCGCTGCCCGCCGGTGGTCACCGGGACCCGCTCCCGGCCAGGCCTCAGCGGGCAGCGTCGTGGTCGTCGATCACGACGCTGAGCGCATCCACCGCCCTCGTGGCCGCCTCCGGCGGTCGCCAGGAACGCCCTTGCGCGACCAGTGGCTCGTAGGCGTCACCCAACGATGCCGCCAGATCCTGCTGCACCAGCAGCGACAGGATCTCCGAAAGGCCCGAGGCGTACCCCGACGCCAGGCGTGCGCCGATGAGCCGAGCGGCCATCTCTTCGTCGCCCACGTCGGCGAGGAGGCGAGCCGCCATCACCACGTCGGCCGAGATCAGGTTCCACAGGCTCCGCTCGCGATAGCGGGTGAGGGTGCGGCGCAGGGTGGCCATCGCCTCTGGCAGCGGTCGAGCCGGCAAGGTGATCTGCGTGAGGGTGCTGGCCGCTGCGCCCAGCAGGAGCCGGTAGTCCCGGCGCAGTGATATCTCCACCACGGCCTCGAGCAGGCCGGCAGCAGACTCGGGGTCGGCGGTGCAGAGGCGGAGCCCTTCGGTGAAGACGTCGAACGTTCCCAGCAAGCCGTCCTCCACCCGCGCCGGATCCACGGCGGTCGACGTGATCGACGCTTCTTGGCGCACGGCGGACACGATGGCCTGGAATCCATCGGCATAGCCCCGATCCAACCCGCGTTCGCTCCGGCTGGTGGCCACCAGGAGTGGTGCGAGGTCCATCACCCGCTCGAGGTCACCCGAGTAGTAGGCGCACCACACCACCGAGAGCACGGTGGCGTGCGACTCGTGGCGACCCAGTGCCTGCTTGGCCAGCGGCGGGGCCTCGGCCAAGCGCCCCTGGTGGGCGAGAGCACGCGCGCGGATCGAGACCACCTCGGCAGTCCGCTCGGGGTGGGCATCGAGATCGACGTCCCCGTCGATGCCCGCCAGCCGGCACCACTCACCCACCTCGTGCACGGCGAACAGGTCGGCGTACTGCGCCACGGCGACGACGATCCGACGGACGGATGCGACATCGCCGACCTCGGCGGCGTACCGCACCGCAGCCCGCACGTTGGGCCAGGCCGCTCGGAGTTGCTCGACCGCCGCGTCGAGGCGCGGCGTCTGGAGCTCGGCGTCGAGGTGTTCCACCCGCTCGACGTAGTGGCGAACGTGCGCCGCCTGGGTCGCAGGGGCCGATGACATGCGGGCGGCGGCGAAATCGCGCACCGACTCGAGCAGGCGGAACGTGCTGCGGGGTCCGATGCTCGGACCGACGGCCACGAGCGAGCGGCGAACCAGGCGTTCGAGGTGGTCGACCGCATCGAGCGGATCTGCATCCGCCATGGCCACCGCACGGGCATCATCGAGGGTGAATGCTCCGACGAACACGCTGAGGTCGGCCAGCACCTGCTGGGGCACCGGCTCGAGCGCCTCCCACGACGACGAGATGGCGGCGTGCAACGAGCGGTCCTCGGGTCCGTCGGTACGGCGCAGCAGACGAAAACGGTCAGTGAGGAACTCGACGAGCTGCACCGGCGTCGCCACCCGTGAGCGGGCAGCGGCCAACTCGAGCGCCAGCGGGATACGGTCGAGGCGATCGCACAACTCGGCCACCGCCGGATCGGCGACGTCGATCGCCACGCCGTGGTCGGCTGCACTCCGCACGAACACCGCAACGGCAGCATCCACATCGAGCGGCGCCAGCGGGTACACCGTCTCGCCGGGAACGTCCAGCGGTTGGCGGCTCGTGGCCAGCACCCGGACCGCCGGCGCCCGGTGGACGAGCAGACCAGCGAGGTCCGCTGCGGCGTCGAGCAGGTGCTCACAGTTGTCGAGCCGCACCACGCCCGACCGAGCCTCGACCAGCCGGAGCAGCGATTCGGTGGGGTCGGCGCCCCCCTGTTGTGCCTCACCGAGCGCCTCGAGCACCACGAGGGCGAGGGCTGTCGGATCGCGGGTGGTCAACAGGTCGCAACACCACCACGAGGTCGCTGCCTGCTCGGAGCCGGCCCCAGGGGCGAGGGCGTGCGCCACCGCGGTCTTCCCCACACCCGCCGGTCCGGTGATCATCACCACCTGATCGCTGTCCAGACGTTGACGCACAGCAGCGATGTCCGCCTCCCGACCCAGCAGACCACGAGCCACCGGTGTGGCCCAGTTCGTACCGGTGTGCCTCGTCGCACGGAGGCGCCCGCTCGCCCCGTTGCCACCACTGTCGTTGTCGGGCCGGTGACCACGTGCGGCCTCGTCGACGTTCGGCTCACCGTCGAACGCGCTGGGTGCGACGGCCTCGACGTCCGCCACGAAGCGATAGCCGACCCGGTGGACGGTCCGGATGTGGGTCTGGGATCGCCCGTCGTCACCCAAGGCCGCTCGGGCCAGCTTCACCTGCGAGCTCAGGGCCGAGTCACCGACGAACTGGTCGCCCCAGAGGGCATCGAGCAGTTCCCCCTTCGGAACCGCCCGATTGCGGTGAACCACCAGGTAGGCGAGGACGTCGAAGGTGCGCGGCTCCAGGTCGACGGGCCGGCCTTCCACCACCAGTTGTCGGGCTCCGAGGTCCAGGCGCGCCGATCCGAACCGCAGACGGCCGGTGGCGTGGGGCTGTCCCGGCACCGATGCAGGATCGTCGGCCACCACGCGACCAGCATGGCACCTCGGCGGGGTGTCGACGACTGCTCCCTACCCCCTCGGCCAGGGACTCGCTCAGGGAATGGGAGGCGCCCCGAAGCGTGGGCACTGGCCTCCCGGTGGCTCCGGCGGGGTCGGTCCCGGGTCCACCACGCTGGGTCCACCGGCGGCGATCGAGTCCACGAACGAGCGGCCGATCGCCGGATAGGTCCGGGCCCCGAAGTGGCCGCTGTCGACCTGCACGACCACACCGGTACGGCCACCCGGCAGGTTCTGCGACACGGGGGTCACCACGTTCGACGGCTCGAACGGCGAGTCGTAGTCGGCCTGGGCCAGCACCAGCGGGCCGTAGAGGGGCTGGCGGGTCTGCGGGTTGGCGATCGGGATGCCGAGCGCGGTGGCCAGGTGGGTGCTCACCTCGATGGCGGTGCAGCCGTCGCGCAGACCGCCGTACATGACCACGTCGGTGGTGATGGCTGCGGCGTAGTTCGCCGGCTCGGCCGGCTCTGCGAACGTCTGGAGGAGCTGCGGATAGGGATGGTAGACGTCGAGTTCTCCCGGTTCGGCACCGATCAGGTTCTCCACCAGCGAGCGAACGTCGGCCCGGTAGACGATGGAGTGGTAGAGCCCGGCTCCCGACGCCGACAGATAGGCACCCTGGACGTTGCCCGGGGCGTAGGCCAACGTGAGGGGCAAGGTCGTGGCCCCCTGGCTGTGACCGCCGAACACCACCGTTGCGAGGTCGAAGCGTCCGTCGATCCCGCCACCGGCTTCGTCCGGAGCCACCTCGAAGCCATGGAGCAGTCGCTCGATGTACAGCACGTCAGCGGCCTGTTGCATGGCGTTGGTGCGCGCCGCCAGGGGGTTCCCGTAGTTGAAGAACTGGAAGTCCGAGGTGTTGAACGGCACCGGCACACCGCTGATGAGGCGGTCCCCCGAATAGAGCGGTGCGATCGAGACGACCGCATAGGGCAGGTCCGGCCCGAGTTCGTTGATCGGTGCCGCCCGGGCCACTGCGCCGGTGCCACCGATCCACACCAGCAGCGGCCAGCCGCCCTCGGGAGCGGGACCGCAGGGGATGGCGACGTCGAGGAGGACCCCGTCCCCGCTGCTCCCCAACTCCACGCCTTGCTGCACGGCGAGACCGTTCCCGTCCACCTCGATGTTCCCACCGGCATCGACGAACGGACGGGTCCCCGCCTGCCAGATCGGCAGGGCGACACGAGCAGTGCTGCGAGCCAACCCGCCGTCGACGCACGGCTCGGCCGTGGGTTCACGACTGAGGACCTCCGGCTCCGGAAGGGCCGCAACCGCCGCGGCGATGGCATCCATCTCGGAGGTCGTGGCCTGTGTGGTGAAGGCGGCGAAGGCGACCAGATCGGCCGGTCGCCACAGGGTGCGGGCTCGAACGGCATCGATGACGTCGTCACGATCCTGACGCAGCGCCGCCCACGTTTCGGCTGGGACGCCTGCGGGGGCCGAGCCGTCGAGCGCCTCGATGGTCGGGGAGGGAGCCAGCCGGAAGCCGTCGGCATCGCGCAGGCCGTTGAACACCGCCGCGCCGTAGCGGGTCGACGGCCTCAGGGGATGTCCGGGGTACGGAAGCACCGCGAGCAGATGTGACGGGCGCCTCGGGGTTCCCGTTGCCTTGTAGTCGACGAGCACCGGGACGGGCGCAGCAGTGGGGTCGTCGAGGTCGAGGAGCAGGACGGTCGATCGAGGCTCGATGGTGGACTCCGCCAGATCGGGCACGCTCGAGAGATCCAACTCGCCCGAGGCCCGGAAGTACACGGCGCTGTTCGTCCCGAAACCGAAGGTGTCGGCTTCGCCACGACCGATGACGATGTCTGCGATCTCGAACGACGACCGGCCCGGGAAGTCGGAGAGGTCGAGCGACCCGTCAGCTCTGAGTCGGCTGTCGGACGGCCACGGCGCATCGAAGAAGCCGCCTGCCAGGGTCGGGTCCAACAGCACGGTGGTGGCACCGATGGCCGGCGAAGGGAGGAAGATCTCGGCCTCGATCTCGGCGGCGGCAGCCCGCGCTGCCTCGGCTGACGCGTCGTCGCCGTTCGCCTCGGCGACGTCGGCCTCGTCGAGAAGGGCGTTGATCTGGGCACGGGCCTCCGACGCGCCGGGACTCCAGGTGTCGAGTGGCGTGTAGCGACAGCCCGCGGCAACGAGCACGATCGCCACGGTGACGGCCACGAGACGGACGGTGGAACGGGAGAGCATCACGATCAGCCGATCGACGAGAGGTGCGGACGGGGACTCAGCGGGGACGGCCGACAACGGCCGATGCGATCCGCCGGGCCCGCGCCGCAACGATAGGCGTCCCGGTGTGCCCGTGCTGCCCGAGCCGTGATGACCAACGACCCTGGATGCTGTCGCACCCTCGCTCTAGCCTGCGCCAGGTGACCTCCTCAACCGATGTCGTCGACAACTCCGACCGCACTCCTCCCGCCGACGCCGAGGTGGTCATCGACCTCCGCAACGTCACCCGCTCCTATCACCTCGGTGAGACCACGGTCACGGCGCTGAGCAACGCCAACCTGGTGGTGACCGCCGGTGAGTTCGTCGTCGTCCTGGGGCCGTCCGGCTGCGGCAAGACCACGCTGCTCAACATGATCGGGGCCCTCGACATCCCCACCTCCGGAGAGGTGACCGTTGCCGGCGAGCGCATCACCGGCGCGTCGCGACGGGACCTCTTCCGCTACCGACGCCGCACCGTCAGCTTCGTCTTCCAGACGTTCAACCTGTTCCCCGCCCTGACCGCCGGCGAGAACGTCCAGTTCGCCATCGACGTTGCCCGCCAGGATGCCGCCGGGCCGACCGCCGCCGAGGTTCTCGGCGAGGTCGGACTGGGCGAGCGGGTCGACCACTTCCCTCACCAGCTGTCGGGAGGCGAGCAGCAGCGGGTGGCCATCGCCCGGGCGCTGGCCACCGGCAACCCGGTGTTGTTGGCCGACGAACCCACCGGCGAACTCGACTTCCGCACCGGGGTCGCCATCCTCGAACTACTCCGACGTCAAGCTCAGGCCGGCACCACGGTCATCATGGTCACCCACAACCGGGAGATCAGCCGGGCCGCCGACCGGGTCATCGAGCTGTCGAGCGGTGAGATCGTCAGCGACGCACCGCCTGCAGGTGGCCGTGTCGAGATCGACACCCTCCACTGGTGAGTCGACCCATGGCCCACTCCCCCCGCCTGCTCCTCGTTCGCTGGTCCTGGCGCGACCTGCGCGCCCGCTGGCTCCAGGTGCTGGCCATCGCGCTGGTCATCGGCATCGGCTCGGGCTTCTACTCCGGTCTGTCGAGCACCTCGGCCTGGCGCATCGACACCTACGACGCCGCCTACGACGAACTGGCCATGTGGGACCTCCGCGTCACGCTCGCCGAGGGTTCCAGTGCGTCGACCGACGAGCTCCTGGCCGCCGCCACCACCACAGCAGGGGTGGCGTCGGTGGAGGCGCGCCTCGAGGTCCCCACTCAGGTCGACCTCTCCACCGACGACCAGACGATCCTGGTCCCCGGGTTGGTCATCGGGGTCGACGTCGCCGACGGGGGACCATCGATCTCACGCCTGCACCCCACCGAGGGCCGATCGCTCGAGGACACCGACGACGGTGCGGCCGTCGTCCTGCTCGACGACCACGTGGCCGACCACTATGACCTGGGCGAGACCGGATCGCTCACCGTCGGCGACGGCACCACCCTCGACTGGGTGGGACGAGGCCTCGCCCTCGAACACCTCATGATCATCCCTCCCCAGGGCACCGTCTTCGGCGAAGCCGGGTACGCCGTCATGTGGGCACCCCTGACCACGGCGCAACAGCTCGCCGGCCGACCTGGCGAGGCCAGCGAACTGGTGGTGCTCACCGAGGACGGAGCCGATCCGGCCGAGGTCGGCGACCGGCTGACCACGGCGATCGGGGCGACGTTCGACGGCTTGGGCAGCACCGTCACCCTGCGCGACGACGAACAGGTGCTCCGGATCCTCTACGACGACATCGACGCCGACCAGCGGTTCAACAACGTCTTCGCCGTCCTCATCCTGGCCGGTGCCGCCTTCGCTGCGTTCAACCTCACCGGTCGGATCGTCGAGGCACAGCGCCGGGAGTTCGGCATCGGCATGGCCATGGGAGTCTCCCCGAGCGCGCTGGCCGTCCGGCCCATGCTGGTGGGTGGCCAGATCGCCCTGACCGGTGTCATTTTCGGCATCGGTGTCGGGCTGCTCATCAACTGCGGCTTTGCCGGACTGCTGGACTCGGTGTTCCCCATGCCTCGCTGGATCACCGACTTCCAACCAGCGGTGTTCGCCCGCGGCGCAGCGTTGGGTTTCGTCCTCCCGCTCGTGGCCACGCTGTTCCCGGTGCTGCGCGCCGTACGGGTGGCGCCGGTGGACGCCATCCGCACCGGCCACCGTGCCGCTTCCGGCGGACTCGCGCCGTTGCTGGCCAAGCTGCCGCTGCCGGGCAAGAGCACCACCCAGCTCCCCTTCCGCAACGTCCTGCGCTCACCACGCCGCACCATCGTGACCGCGCTGGGCATCGCCGCTGCCATCACCACCCTCACCGGAGTGGTCGGCATGATCGACTCCTTCGTCGCAACCCTCGACCGCGGCGAAGAAGAGATCCTCGGCGACGCCCCCGACCGGCTCGTCATCGATGTCGACCCGGCGCCGATCGACGCGCCTGCCGTCAGCGACTTGCTCGAGTCGCCGTTGCTCGCCCGAGCCGAGGCGGGGCTCACCATCGGCGGATCGCTCGACCCCGCCGGCGAGGACATCGAGGTGTTCCTGAGCGTGGTCGACCTCGAGAGCGACCTGTGGTCCCCGACGCTCGAAGGAGCGACCGGGCCGGTGGCACCCGGTGGGATCGTGCTGTCCCGCAAAGCGGCCGACGACCTCGGCGTGGCTGTCGGCGATGACATCGAACTCCGGCATCCGCTCCGCCAGGGGCTCTCCTTCACCTTCGCCGAGAGCCAGGTCACGGTTGCCGCGGTCCATCCCAACCCGTTCCGTTTCGTCGCCTACATGGATCTCGACGACGCATCGCTGTTCGGTCTCGAGGGCATCACCAACACCGTCACCGCCCTGCCGGCGCCCGACGTCGGCCTCGACGGTGCCCGTCAAGGGCTGTTCGGCCAGCCCGGTGTCATCTCCGCCCAGCCGGTGAGCACCCAGGTGGAGACCATCCGGGACCGGATCGGCGAGTTCCTGGCCATCTTCACCATCGTGCAGCTGGGCGTGCTCGTGCTGGCCCTGCTCATCGCCTTCAACTCCACGTCGATCAACGTCGACGAGCGTCGTCGCGAACACGCCACCATGTTCGCCTTCGGGCTCCCCGTGCGCTCGGTGGTGCGGGTGTCGGTGATCGAGAGCGTCATCACCGGCCTGCTCGGGACGATCATCGGCGTGATCGCCGGCCGGCTGCTGGTGGGATGGCTCACCCAGGTCCTGCTCGCCGACTCGATGCCCGACCTCGCCGTGGTGCCCACTGTGGCCCCGAACACGGTGATCACCGCCATCATCTTGGGAGTGGTCGCCGTCGCCGCCGCGCCGCTGCTCACCATCCGCCGTCTCGTCCGCATGGACATTCCCTCCACGCTGCGTGTCATGGAGTAACGGAGGCCGGGTGGTGCGACCCGGCAACGGGCGGCCCGCCGGCCACGAACACCACCGATCCTGTCCTCGGAGCGTCGCGCTACGGTCGACGCTCATGGCCCGGGTCACGATGCGCCTCACCTGCCGGACAGCCGGTCCACCCGCAGAACTGGCCACGGTCGCTTCATGGGCGGTCGACGACGGGCTCGGGCGAGGCCCACAGCCACTGCTCGATTGGCTGGTCGGGCAGGGACCTGAACCCTCCTGGCTGGTGGTGGCCGATCACCACCCCACGATCGGCGCCACCCTGCGATCGTTGCGCGGGAGCCTCACCTCCGGTGATGCGATGGACTCGGCAGCATCCGATGGTTCACCCTGGCGCGCCACCGTCACGATCGAAGGCCAACCGACGGTCGTCACGGTCGAGCGATCGGCACGCACCGGTGGGCCGCTGGCGCTGCACACCGCAGCCGTGGACGCCGCCACCGAACATGCCGATCCGGACTCCGCCGGCAGCCCGCTCCCTCCGCCCGGCAGCCAACTGATCACACTCCGCCACCTCGACCTCTCCCCTGTCGCGGAGCAGCCCGCGGGTAGCGCCCGCGGCAGCGCTGATGGCGCTGTGCTCTGGCGGTGGCAGGTCCGCGCCGGCGACATCACCGTGCTCATCGCCGCGGAGGGACTCCCCTCGGATGCTCAGGGTGCGGCCCCGCTCGATCGCTCCCCGGTGGCGAGGACGTCGGCAGGCAGAACACTGTCGGCGAACCACTTCACGCTCGAGGTGCTGGCCGGTCCGCCTGAGATCGTCGGCGCCGTGTTCCGCATCGAACCCGACGGTACCGGTTGGTCAGTTGCCGGCGAAGGGATGCGCGCCAGATCACTCGGCGGCGCCACCGTCGCCGCCAGGGTTCGCCTGCGCGCCGACCGACGACTGCGACTACACATCCGCGCACGTGTCCACGGCGGCCGCCGAAGGTTCTGGCTGGGGGTGGCCTCGGTCACCTGGTGGATGGCGCGTATCCCGGTCCAACGGCGCTTCTCCGACGGGGTGCGCGTCCGGATCGACCGGGTGATGCAGAGCGACGGATGGCGCGCTGCCGTCGCTCAGGCGGAACGATCGTCGCGCCGCTGAGCCAGTCGTTCCTCGACGGCTGCCACCTTGTGCTCCATCGCACCGCTTGCGCCCGGGCGGTCGTCGATCTTCATCGAGACGCTGACCCGCGGGGCTCGCTCGAGAACGGCGTCCATCGCTCGGCGGATCACGGCCATGACCTCGTCCCATTCACCCTCGACCGTGGTGAACATCGGCCCCGTCTCGCTCGGCAATCCCGATGCGCGCACGATCCGCACAGCGTCGGCGACATGCTCACTGACGGAATCCCCGATACCGATCGGTGTGATGGAGAAGGCCACGACCACAGGAGCATTCTGCACCACCGAGGCGCGCCGGATCCGGTTTCACCACTGCCCACCATGCCGACTCACCTGGTGTGGCGCCATGCTGCCCGCCACATCGGTAGCTGCAGGGGCAGCCGGAGCCACACGGCGACTCCCATGAGGTCCTTCGGGCGACCGGTATCGATGGCCATCTGAACATTTGCCGGGTAGACGAGCACCAGCGTGACCAGTGCCAACCAGGCGCCCGCCCTCCGGGTGGGCGGCACGAGGAGTAGGAGCCCGGACACCACCTCGGCTGCACCACTCCACATCACGTGGAACCTTGCGTTGCCGGCCCAGCGGGGCACGATCTGTTCGTAGAAGCGGGGCACGACGAAGTGCAGCACCCCCGCCACGATCAGCAGTCCCGCCAGAGCCAAGCGACCCGGTGGGGCGTCACCGGAGCTCGAGCCACCCGCCGACCGTCCGCCGACGCCACCATCGGGACAGTCATCGTCGGCGTTGCCGACAGGCGTTGGCGCCACAGGGGTGGTCGTCATGAGCTGCCTCCGGGGTTCGGTCGTGGAGGTTCGGTCGTGGAGGTTCGGTCGTGGCCGCCACCATCGGCCGGCTCCGGTGGCGAGGCTAGCGGCGCATGACACCGACGAGCCTGCTCCCAGGGAGTCCACTGACCCCGAGCCCGGCTGCGACTACCGAGCGTGGTCGACGCTCAAGGTGGGGATTCTTCTGGGTTTCTCGTTGCACACCACGCACCACGGCGATAGAGTCGTACACATGTTCGGGCAGATCGACGATCTCAGGCCTTCGGCTGACAGCGGGGCTCCTGATGGCGACCCGTCGAACCGTCCGGGTCCTCGGGGGGAGCGTCACCGACCGCCCACGGTCGCTGACGCGCTCCGGACCCTTCGCCACACAGTTGAGCTGCTCGACACCGAGCGCATTGACGTCACGACCGCCACTGCGCTTGCCGAGCAGTACAGCGCCATCGAACGCCTCGCTGCTGCCGCCACGTCACGCTGTGCTCAACGAGCAGCCAAGGGCGAGGAATGGAAGCGCGCCGGCCACCGCTCCCCCGCCCACTGGATGGCGGCCGTCACCGGATCGACACCCACCGCCACGGCACGGCATCTCTCGGCGATTGCCCAGCTCGACCGAAACCCCAGGGCGGCCGCTGCGTACACCAACGGTCAGCTCTCGCGATCACAGGCGGCGCTGCTCGCCCCGGCACTTGCCGAGGCACCCCACCAAGCCGACGAGTTGCTCGATGCAGCACTCGAGGACAGCGTGGCCGAACTGCGTGACAAGTGCCGCGACGCACGTGCGCGGGCGCGTGGTCCGGCCGAGGGGCAACGCCACGCCGAACAACGACAACGACGACGACTGACACGCCGCACCACCGCCGACGGGCTCGAGGAACTCGCGCTGGCCGGCACCGCCGACGACATCGCCTTCTTCAATGCCGGCGTCTCGGCGCTCCGGGATGCGGCCTACGCCGACCACAAGCGCCTCCACCCCGACACCGAGCCATCGGCGGCCGCGATCGGGTTCGACGCCGCCATGCTGCTCGCCCGCCATGGCCTCCACGACGTCGCTCGCCGAGCTGCAGCTGCGCGTTCCGCACGGGCCGATGCCCCCGCTGCTGACAATGCCCAGGGGGCGACCGATCCCCCGCTCCCGTCGAACGATCCCCGCCCATCGGGCAGTGATCGCGGCAGTGGGAAACGGTTCCGTGTTGCCGCCCCCGAACTCACGGTCCGCGTCGACCACACCGCCTTGGCCCGAGGGCACGCGCTGCCGGGCGAGATCTGCGACGTTCCCGGGGGCGGACCACTCGCCGTGTGCGTCGTCGAAGGGCTGATCGAGGCCGGTTGTCGGATCGCCGTCGTCGAGGTGGACGACCTCGGTGCTGTGCGGCGCGTGGCTCATCGCAAACGACGATCCCCCTCGACATCATCGCGGGGAGGACCGACGCTCGACCCGACGGCCAAGGTCCACCCGACCACCGGGGCGGACACCGTCGACCGATCCCCGCCGTGGTGGTTGGACGTCACGGTCATCGTCGGGGTGCGGTCGACCACCACCGGGGCCGGGGCCGGGGTCGAGTCCGATCCCGCACCGCCCACGGAGAGCGCCCCAGCGACCGTTGATCGACAGCAACAGGTGAGCGCGCTCCTCGCCCGACTCGACGCCGAAGGAACCGCAGTCGGAGGCCTCGTCCGCCACCGTCGTGCTCCATCCGCCCACCAACGCACGGCACTGCGGTGGCGCGACCCCACCTGCCGGGTGGAGGGCTGCACGTCGAGCGCTCGGCTCGAGATGGACCACCACGTCGACTGGGCACACGCTCACCGGACGACGCTCGACGAGCTCGGCCACCTGTGCCCACACCACCACCGGCTACGAACCTTCCATGGCTATCGGCTCGGCTCCGGACCAGGGAAACAGCCGCTCCTCCCACCCGTGCGCTCTCAGTCGCCACACACACCCCGACCCGACGGGCCGACCGGCGATCAGCCACCCGGGTGACGAACGGCAGCAGCCGCGACGATCCTTGAAAACTGAATCGGCGGCCCCGGGACGTCAGGGGTTCACGTAGATGAACGAGTAGCCCTCGTCGCGGTAGTCGACCCCACTCTCGTCGAGCGCGTCCGCCCAGTTCCCGGTGCACGAGGGGTCGCTCTCCTGCATCCCGTGGTCCGCAGTGACGAAGAACGCCGTCCGGTCCCATGCCCCGGAGGCCTCCACTGCCTCGAGGACGCGGCCGATCCGGGCATCGGTGTCGTGCACGCTCGCTGCTGCGATGTCCGAGTACGGACCGCCCTCGTGGAACGCCGCGTCCGTGAGGGTGAAGTTCACCCAGGTGAACTTCGGCACGGGCCACTCGGTGCCCCGGTAGTGACCGCTCCAGATCCCACAGGCCTGGTCCACCGAGGTGTGGTCGATCTTCGACGCCGTCTTGTAGTCCTTGCTCGGGCGGACGAAACGTTCGGTGGCGTCGGGCAACTCAGCGGTCGGTGGTGCAGTCGGGATCTCGGCGCCGGTGCGGAACAACTCGAAGATCGAGTAGTCCGCCCCCGCGTCGCACGGCTCGTTGATCGACACGGCCAGCGACCCCGGGAAGTGACGCTTCACCGCCGAGTAGAGCGACTCGACCTCGGGTGAGAGATGCTGCATGGAGGTCATCCAATGGGCCGGTGAGTTGGTGATGATCTGCTCACCCCTTCGTCGGTCGTACCAGGCGTTGTGCAGGATGCCGTGGTGCCCGGGAAAGCAGCCGGTGAGAATCGACGTGTGATTGGCCAGTGTCACCGTGGGCAGTGCGGAGATCGCACCGTGGCCAAAGGTCGACCCCATCTCCATCAGTCGAGCGATGTTCGGGGCTTCGCCCCTGGCCACCATGTCGTGGAGCACGTTGGCGTTCGTGCCGTCGATGAGGAAACCGACCACGTGCTCAGGTGCCGATCCGTCGAGCACCTCGTCGAGCACGTCGCCGTCCTGGCGAGCGAGGTAGGCGTCATCGCGACGGCTCCCGTTGCGGGCCACGCCCGTGGTGGGTTCGGCGCCGAGCAGCGCAAGCACGGTCGGTGCAATGTCCACGACCGAGCACGCCGACGCCACCATGCCCTCCTGACGCACACCCGCACCGGCAATGACGAACGGTGCCCGAGCCTGCACCACACCGATCGAGCCGTGCTCCCCGCGGTGGCCCCCTTGGTCCTCCCAATTGTGCGCCCCGGTGTGGATGGCCACCAGATCCGGCGCTGCCGGACTGTCGAACAGTTGGACCACCTGCTCGTAGGCCATCGGATACGAGTTCTGGTCCCGGGTGGGCGCCGGGTCGGCCCGCTCGGCGTCGAGCGGCGCGAGGTGCCCGGCTGCCTGATGCGCCACCGGGTTCTCCCCTTCCACCGCCACCACCGAGATGTCCCAGCCGGATCCGGCGGCGCCAGCGGTGAACCGCACGCTGCCCTCGGCCGATGACGCCAGGTACTCGGTACCGTCGGCCTCGAGCACCATGTCCACGATGTGCGCCATCGACGGATCCAACAGCGCCACACGGGCCCGATCCACGTCGGCGCGATGCTCGTCGGAGATCGGTCGGTCCACTGGGTCCATGATCGCCATGCGACGACCGTAGTCATCTGTCACAACAGGTGCGCTCCTGCGCAGCTGAACCTTCGGTGAACACCCCGCGGCCGGCCTGTCCGTCGCCCACCTTTCGCCCCCCGGCCACACCGGGCATCATTGACCCATGAACGCCTCCGACGAGCGGCCCTTTGGCGTGGGTGACCCCCGCGACTTCCTCGAGATCGACGCACTCCTCGACGACGAGGAACGCATGCTCCGCGACACGGTGCGGCGCTTCGTCGACGACCGGGTACTGCCCGACGTGGCGGACTGGTTCGAGGAGGGCACGTTCCCCCGCGACATGGCGAAGGACCTCGGCGCGCTCGGGCTGCTCGGCATGCACCTCGAGGGCTACGGCTGTGCCGGCGCCAGCGCCACCGCCTACGGCCTGGCCTGCCTCGAACTCGAAGCCGGCGACTCCGGCGCGCGCTCGTTCGTGTCGGTGCAGGGCTCCCTGGCCATGTTCCCCATCTGGCGCTTCGGCTCCGAGGAACAGAAGCAGCGGTGGCTGCCTCCCATGGCTGCCGGGGAAGTGATCGGGTGCTTCGGCCTGACCGAACCGGACTCCGGCAGCGACCCGGCCTCGATGCGCACCACCGCTCGCCGTGACGGCGGCGACTGGGTCCTCAACGGCACCAAGATGTGGATCACCAACGGTTCCATCGCCGACGTCGCCGTCGTGTGGGCCCGCGAGCCCGAGACGAGTGCCATCCACGGCTTCATCGTCCCGACCGACACCCCCGGCTTCAGTGCCCCCGAGATCCACCGCAAGCTGTCACTACGGGCCTCGATCACGAGCGAGCTCGTGCTCGACGACGTTCGCCTCCCCGACGAGGCCCGCCTGCCCGAGGTGGCCACCATGCGAGGGCCGCTGTCGTGCCTCAACGAAGCTCGCTACGGCATCCTGTGGGGCGCCATGGGCGCAGCCCGAGCCTGCTACGAGGCCGCGCTCGACTACGCCGGCAGCCGCATCCAGTTCGACGTTCCCATCGCCAGCTTCCAGCTCACCCAGCGCAAGCTCGTCGACATGATGGTCAAGGTCAACAAGGGCACCCTGCTGGCGCTGCACCTGGGTCGCATGAAGGACCGCGGCCAACTGTCCTCGACCCACGTCAGCTTCGGCAAGATGGACAACGTCCGCGAGGCGCTGTGGGTCGCACGGGAGGCCCGAGGAGTCCTCGGCGCCAACGGCATCACGCTCGAGTACCCGGTCATCCGGCACATGAACAACCTCGAGTCCGTGTACACCTACGAAGGCACCAACGAGATCCACACGCTCGTCCTCGGGCAGGCCATCACCGGCATCAGCGCCTTCCGCGCCTGAGTCCCCGCGTCTAGGTCGTTTGGCCTAGACTAGGTCTAAAGACCTAGTCGGACTCCGTCGATGGATACCACGTGCAACGAAACGGTCAGCACACGGCCCGGGCAGCAGCCATGGAGGAGGACCTCGACCGCATCCTCGCGTCGCTGCCCGCCGACCACCTCGTGGCACACCTGGGCGTCGCACGACTGTGCATCGGCCACACCGGCGCCTTCGTGATCGCTCCATCGGGCGACTCGCTCGGCGAGGCGGCCGCCACTGTGCACAGCCTGGCCGAGCACACCCGGCAGGTGCTGTCTGACCACCTTCCATGGACCCCGTTCCTCGACGCACTGGTCATCTGCGGCGGCGACGACGGCGACCACGTGCCGGCCGCCACCACCGTGCCGCTCGACCTGCTCGCCTCCACCCTCTGTGAAGGACCCACGCTGGTCGACGAACGTGTGCTCACCGCCGTGCGGCACCTGCTCCGCCAGGGTCGACTCGACGGCTGGCAGGCGGGCACGCCCTCGGTCGATGGCAGAATCGACCTGTGCAACCCTCCCATCGGCCAACCAGGTACCTGAGCTCCACCGGCGGTGTCACCGTCGCCACCCACGACTTGGGCGGCGACGGACCACCCACGCTCCTGGCGCACGCCACCGGGTTCTGCGGCACGGTCTGGCGACCGTTCGCCGCAGCCCTGCCGCAACGGTGGTGTGTCGCTCCCGACCTCCGCGGCCACGGCCAGACCTCGCTCCCCGCTGGTGAGCCGCTCACCTGGGACGGCTTCGCCGACGACATCCTCGCCGTGGTCGACGGACTCGGGCTCGACCGCCCCATCGGCGTGGGACATTCCAAGGGTGGAGCCGCCCTGCTCCGGGCGGAGATCCGCCGCCCGGGCACCTTCGCTGCCCTCTGGTGCTTCGAGCCGATCGTGTTCCCCGGCCCGTCGATCCGCAACGAGGCGAACCCCCTCGCCGAGGGCGCGCTGCGGCGTCGTGCCCTGTTCTCGTCGCGCGAGGAGGCCTACGCCAACTTCGCCAACAAACCGCCCATGGCCGCCTTCGACCCCGATGCACTCGCCGGCTACATCGAGGGCGGCTTCGTCGATGACCCACCCGCCACCGACACCCGCCCGGGGAGTGTGACGCTGGCCTGTCGACCCGAGGTGGAAGCCGAGATCTACCGCACCGGCTCGGCACACGACACCTTCGAGCGCCTCGCTGCGGTCAGCTGCCCGGTCGTCGTCGCCTGTGGCGGAGACGGCGGGTACCCCGCCCAGCTCGCACCGCTGGTGGCCGAGGAGCTTCCGGACGGGCACCTCCACCGCTTCGAGCACGTCGGCCACTTCGGCCCCCTCGAGGCCCCAGCGGAGCTGGCCGCCGACGTGGCGACGCTCAGCTAGTCTCACCGCTCGTGTCAGCACCGGACGAGGCCGAACCCACCACGGGTGCCACCGACGTCGCGCCCGGCATCCTCGACCGATTCGACACCGTGCGTCGCTTCGACGACGGCGTCGACCAGGCCTTCGAACGCCTCCGCGGCAACCGACTGGCCGATCGCAGCTTCTACACCATCACCGAGCTCGGCGACTTCGGGCTCGTCTGGATCGTGCTGGGCGGCGTTCGGGCATTGACCGACGTCGACGAGGACGGCACGTGCGATCCCCACAACGAGTTCGCCCGGCTCGTGGTCGCCATGGCCGCCGAGTCGGTGTTCGTGAACGGCGTGGTAAAGTCGCTGGTCCGGCGCGAACGGCCGGTGGTGCAAGAACCCCGGCCGCACAAGCTACGAATCCCACTCACCACCAGCTTCCCCAGCGGCCACGCCTCGTCAGCGATGGTGGCCGCCAGCCTGCTGGGCGAGGGGCGACGTACCGCCCCGCTCTACTACGGGCTGGGGTTGTGGGTGGCCTCGAGCCGCATCTACGTGAAGATCCACCATGCCTCCGACGTGGTGTGTGGGCTGGCCCTCGGGCTCGTCCTGGGGCGGATGGCCCGCCGGGTCTGGCCCCGCACTCGCTGAGCACGCCGGTCACCCACCGTTTAGCCTGCGGTCATGGCTGAGCATGGGCGTCGAGAACGAGCCGTCCGCAATGACCGTCACATGACCGACGTCGAAGCGCTCATGTGGAACGTCGACAAGGACCCGTACCTCTCGTCGAACTTCGGGACGGTCACCATCTTCGACCAACCGGTCGATGCCGAGCGGCTTCGACCCCGCCTCGAGCGCATGGTCGACAAGGTGCCCCGCCTCCGTCAGCGCGTGGCCCCCGTGCTCGGACGGCTGGCACCACCCGAGTGGCAGGACGACCCGGACTTCGACCTCGACTACCACCTGCGTCACCTGGCACTGCCGGCTCCGGGTGACACCCGCCAACTCTTCGACCTGGCCACCCGGATCGTGGCCGATCCGTTCGACCGGACCCGTCCGCTGTGGGAATTCGTCATCGTCGACGGCCTGGCCGACGGCCGCGGCGCCATGGTGCAGAAGATGCACCACACCATCACCGACGGCGAGGGCGGCATCCGCATGTCCGAACAGTTCGTCGACCTCGAGCGTGACCCGCCGCCTCCCGAACCGGTCGACACCAGCGCCTGGCGGAGCGAGAGCCCTCCCGCCGAACGTCACGCCGACCTCCTGGCCGCTGCCGGCGATGCACTCGCCCACACGGCACGACGCAGCCTGGGCGCCACCCGGCGGGCCGCCCCCGGTGCGGTGTCGGTGGCCGCTGCGCCGCAACGACTTCCTGCGGTCGGCCGCGACGTCGTGGAGTTCACCCGCTCGGTGCTGCGCCAGGCCACCGTGACCGACCATGCCCACTCGCCGTTGTGGTGTGAACGGTCGCTCCAACGCCACCTCGACGTCCTCGACGTCCCCTTCGACGATGCCTACCGGACGGCCAAGGCCCTCGGCGGCAGCCTGAACGACCTTTTCGTCGCCGCTGTGGCCGGCGCCGCAGGGGCGTACCACCGCCAACTGGGTGTGCCGGTGGCCGACCTGCGCATGGCCATGCCGGTCTCCACCCGCAGCGACCGCTCGGCCGGCGGCAACTCCTTCGTACCCACCAGGGTGCTCGTGCCCGTCGCCGAACGTGACCCGCTGCAGCGGTTCCTCGCCGTGCACGAACGACTCAACCAGACCAAGTCGGAACGGGCCATCGGCATGGTCGACATGATGGCAGGGGTGGTGAACGCCCTACCCACCTCGGTGGTCGTGCGATTCGTGCGCCAACAAGCCGAAACGGTGGACTTCACGACCTCGAACGTGCGGGCCGCACCGTTCGACCTGTTCATCGGCGGTGCCCGCCTGGAGGCCACCTACCCGCTCGGCCCCCTGGTAGGCACGGCAGTGAACGTGACCATGATGTCGTACTGCGGGACCCTGAACATCGGCGTGCACTTCGACGCCGGCGCCGTCGCCGAACCCGCCGTCTTCATGGACGCCCTGAGGGACTCGTTCGACGAGCTGCTCGACACACACCCGCCGAGCTGAGGCGGTTCGCAGCGATCAGTTGGCCGAGACGGGCTCGTCGAGATCGCTCGGGTCGAGATCGGCCACGGCCAGCAGCGTCCGCACGTCGAGCAGCAGATCGGCCACCTCGCCCGTCGAGACCAACTCGCGATGCAGCATCTCCGACAGACCCTGGTCGATCAGACCGAGTGCCTCGGTGATCCGTTCCTCGGTGATGTCAGTCATCGCTACTCCCGGGTCGTGGTCGAGCGTGGAGTTCTTCTGAGCACCGTAGCGCCTCGGCGACCGGTTGCGACGTCATGAGGCGACGTCGATCGGTCACACCGCCCCGGTAGCCTCAGCACGTGGCAACGCAGGGGCAACTGTGACCTACACCGTGCAACGCCGCCTCGGTCGGGGCGCCATGGGTGTCGTCGACCTCGCTGTCGACGCCGACGGCCGTGCCGTGGCCATCAAGCGCCTGGTGCTGTCCGGCTCAGCCGACCAGACCGCCCGTGCTCGCGCTCGCATTCGCCGCGAGGCCGAGGCGCTCGAGCGCCTCCGCCATCCCCACATCGTCCCGCTCCTCGAGGTGCTCGACGACGGTGACGACATCGTGCTCGTCATGCCCTACCTCACCGGTGGCAGCCTGGCCGATGCCCTGGCGGGGGGCACGCCACTCACCGACGGTGAGGTGCGCGCCATGACCGCTCCGCTGCTCGATGCGCTGGCCCACGCCCACCGCCGCGGCATCGTCCACCGGGACCTCAAGCCGGCCAACGTATTGTTCGACGGCCACGGTCGGCCGCACCTCGCCGACTTCGGCATGGCCCTCCTACGAGATGCCACCGACGGACTCACCCTCGCCGGCGCGCTCGTCGGGACCCCCGAGTTCATGGCCCCCGAACAGGCCCGCGGCGAGGTCGCCACTCCTGCCGTCGACCTGTTCGGACTGGGAGCGACGCTGCTGGCGGCGCGTACCGGCTCCGGCCCATGGGGTCCGCCCGGGGTCGAACCACTCGTCGCCGTTCGTCGGGCGGCCGACGGCGAGGTGGCCAAGCTGCCACGGGACCTCGCCCCCGACGTGCGCTCCCTGCTCGCCAAGCTGCTCCAACGACGGCCCGACCGTCGACCCACGGCGGTCGAGGCTGCTGCGCTGTTCCCCATGGCTCAGCCCACCCACACGCTGCTCGCCGACCGAGCCGATGCCGGCGCACCAATGCGCAGTCGGCGGCTGCGACCACTCGCCGGGATCATCGGCGCCGTCGCCCTGATCGCCGTCGGTCTGGTCGGCATGGCATGGACCCGCAGTGGCGCGCCGAGCAGCGCCGAGGCGGCCGAGGGATCCCCGACCGAGGTGCTCGACGACGCGACGAAACGCTCCGCCACCACCTCCACCACCGAGGCACCCTGCACCGACCTCCCCTACCAGCCGTGCGGGGAACCGCCCGCCCCCAACACCGACGGTCGCCGCTGCCTCGGCGACACGGCGGACTACGACGGCGACCCCGCCACCGGCTGCGAGGCCGAGCCCGACGACCTCGACGGCACGCCGCTCGTCGACCAGCTCGAGGCCAACCTCGTGCCCGCCGACGACGTCGACCGCTACCCCACCGTGGTGGAGGATCGCTGGCAGCTCCTCTGCGACGGCACCCTGCACGTGTCGCTCACCGCCCCAGGGGGCGTATCGATGCGCCTCGACGTGCTCGACCGCGGTGGCGAGGTGCTCGGCACCACCGTGTCGAGCAACGGACGGCGATCCACTGTCAGCCTGCGAGAGCCGTCCTGCGCGCAGGACGACTCCACGACACTGACGGTGCAAGTGCGTTGGGAGGGCGACGAGCGGTCTGCCGAGCCGTACGTGCTCGAACGGTCCGGGTCGTGGTGAACTCTCACCCATGAACCACGCACCCGGGGTCACCTTCGCTTCTTTCGCCGGTCTCGGCCTCCACGCCGGGCTGGACGCCGCACGATGGGCCACCGAACTCGGCTACGGCTCCTTCTGGACGGCGGAGACCACTGGGCCCGAAGCCTTCGCCACTCTCGCCGCTGTGGGCGCTGCGCAGCCCTCGCTCGACCTCGGAACCGGGGTCTTGGCGTTGCAGGTCCGATCACCCATGGTGGCGGCCATGGGGGCCGCCACCCTCACCGAGCTCGGCTCTGACCGCCGAGTGCTGCTCGGTGTCGGCGTGTCGTCCCCTGTGGTCACCGAGCGCTGGCACGGCGTGCCCTACGGCGACCGTCCGCTGCGCCAGACCCGCGAGTACCTCGAGGTCGTGCGGGCCATCCTCGACGGCGACGCCGTCACCTACGAAGGCGAGCACTACCAGCTCCGACGGAGTCGCCTCGGGGTCCGTCTCGGCGAGCGTCGGCCTGAACTGGTGCTCGGCGCGCTCGGTGAGCGCATGCTGCAGCTGGCCGGTGAGCTGGCGGACGGCGTGTTGCTGAACTACCTCCCCGCAGCGGCGGTGCCCTGGTGCGTCGAACAGGTGCACGCCGGTGAGGACGCCGCCGGCCGGCCACGGGGGTCGTGCACCATCTACGCCTACGTGCACGTCGGGGTGTGCGACCGCTCCGACGCACTCCCCAAGGCCCGGCGGGACCTGTTCTCCTACGCCGTGGTCGAAGCCTACGCCACCGCCTTCGCCCGCGCCGGCTTCGCCGAGGAGGTCGACGCCATCCGAGAGCGACACGCCGCCGGGGACCGCGACGGAGCGGTCGCCGCCGTGTCGGAACGCATGGTGGATGCCATCGACGTGGTGGGTGATGCCGACCACGTGGCGGCCACCGTGGCGGCGTACCGCGCCGGCGGCGTCGACGTACCGGTCATCATGCCGCTGCCGTGGGGAGCGGATCGCCTCGAGGTGGTGCGGGCCACCATGGAAGCAGCCGCCCCCGAGGCCACCTGAGGCACCGTGTCCGGCCGCGCACGCTCCCCGGAAGCCCGGACCGAGGGCGACCCCTTCGACGCGGCAGGCCTGGCGGAACTCGGGTTGTCCGTCGGCGAACAGGTGCGCTTCACGACGGCCGGGCGGCCTCGACCAGCCACGGTGCGGGGTCGTGAACGTGACGGCTCGGTCGCCCTCGTCGACGCCAACGGCTCGTCACGCTCGGTCGCGCCGGATCGGCTCCTCGTGGCCCGCACCGGCCCGCGAGGAGGACGAGGCTGGGAGCCCCTCGGTGAGCGGCTGGCCCGCCACGAACAACGTCGACTGTTGTGAACCCACCCGACGGCGCGGCCGCGGAATGGCTGCCGCTGGCGCTGGCACACCTCCACCGACGAACGTCCGTCGGCGCGGTCGCCTCGGTGCGGATCTCGGCCAGTCTGCGCGACGCCTTCGCTCGAGTCCCTGACCTCACGTTCGACGACCTGTGCGAGGGTGCGGGCTTCGAGTGGTGCGGCGCGCAGGGCACCGAGGTCGAACTCCGTCGGCGCCGGAGCCTGGCCGACACCGTCGGGCCCGCCATGGCGGTGCTGGTCTGTGGGCTGAACCCCAGCCTGCACGCCGCCGATGCCGGCGTCGGTTACTGCGGGCCGGGCAACCGCTTCTGGCCCGCAGCGCGTGCCTCGGGCTTGCTGCGGGCCGACCGGGATCCGATCGCAGCACTCGTGGCCGACGGCGTCGGCATGACCGACCTGGTCAAGCGGGCGTCGGCTGCAGCGGACGTGCTCGCCGACGACGAGTACCGCCACGGCCTGCGGCGACTGGATCGACTCGTCGGCTGGCTCGCTCCCACCGTCGTGGCCGTCGTGGGCCTCACCGGCTGGCGCGTCGCCGTCGATCGCTCCGCACAGCCCGGCTTGCAGGCCCGGCGCCTGCGAGGCCGGCCGGTCTACGTGTTGCCGTCGACGAGTGGGCGGAACGCCCGCACCTCGTTCGACGCCCTCGTCGAACACCTGCGCACGGTGCACCAGGTGGCCGCTGCACACACGCGATGAGAGGGGCGACCTCGCCCGGCCACCCCTCTCTCGTCCCTCCACACCGGCTGTGCCGGTGAGAGCTGGCGGGCCCCGGTTCGCCTGCCGGGGCCCGCAGCGGTTCCCGCGTGTTGGTTCCCGCGATCTTGGTCCGTTGGCCGGGCGTCAGACCCGACTGCCGGCGGCTTCCCGCCACGGATTGGTACGAGTGGTCGTGTCCGCACGGTTCGCGTCACGTCCCGGCGCGGAGCCGAGACTCATGAGGAACGGGCGGAACTCTTCGTCGAGGAGGTCGCCGCCGTGCCACGGGTTGCGACGGGCGACGACGAACGAACGCTGAAAGCTGTCGAGTTGCTCGTCGAAGGTCATGGGCACAGTGTGCGGTGCCGAAATCAATAGGTCCATAGGTCTTATAGACCTATTGATTTGACATTTTGATGACATCTATCGATCTATAGGTTCGAACGACCTATGCGCGGATGTCGACTGCTACCGTCTGGGGTGTGAGCGATGACGACACCCCCCAGACCAAGGGTGAGCGAACCCGACAACGGCTGCTCGAGATCGCCATCGACCGCTTCGGCGAACGCGGGTACCGGGCCACGTCGGTGTCAGAGATCGCCCGCGCCGCCGGTCTCACCCAAGCTGCTGTCTACGCCTACTTCGCCAACAAGGAAGAACTCTTCGACGCCGCAGTCGACGCCGACGCCTCCACCGTCATCCACTCGGCGTGGGCGGAGGCCCGCCAGACCCCGGCGCGCCAACTCGTGCCCATGTTGTTGCTGCTGTTCATCACCGCGCTCGACCAGCACGCGCTGCTGCGTCGGGTGGTGGCCGGCCAGGAACCCGAGGCACTCCAGCGTCTGGTCGACCTACCCGCCCTGCAGGAACTGAGCGAGTCCATGGCGGAGCGCATCCGGAGCGAACAAGCAACAGGGGAGGTACGTCCGGATCTCGACCCGGAACTGTTCGCCGGCGGAGCCGAGGCCATCCTCCTCAGCCTGCTGATGAGCACGTCACAGATCGGCTCGAGCACCGTGGCGCGACGTCAGCTCGGTGTGCTCTCGATCTTCGACACGGTCCTCCGACCCCTGCCGGACCACGTCGGCGCCACCTGATCGCGCGGTTAAATCTACGGTTCTTCCCAAATTATTGATTCTCGTCTACCATGGTGGCCGTGAGCGACACCGCTGAGGTCATCGCCGACCGCCCCACCACCGAGACCAAGGGCGAGCGCACTCGCCGGACCCTGCTCGAGCTGGCCATCGATCGGTTCGGTCGGCGTGGCTACCGGGCCACGTCGGTGTCGGAGATCGCCCGCGCCGCTGGGCTCACCCAAGCTGCTGTCTACGCCTACTTCGCCAACAAGGAAGACCTCTTCGACGCCGCGGTCGACGCCGATGCCGAGGCACTGCTGCGCGGGGCACGCACCCAGGTCGAGGACGTACCGGTGACCTCGTTGGTGCCGGCCTTCCTGATCTCGGTGTTCGGCCTGCTCGAAGCGCATCCGCTCGCCCAGCGCGTGCTCGCCGGCCAGGAAAGCGAGGTCATGCCCCGCCTGGTCGACCTGCCGGCGATCCGTCAGTTCACGGCGTTCGTGGCCGAGAAGCTGTCCGACGGCCAAGCCGCCGGTGCGGTGCGATCCGACATCGAGACCGACGACCTTGCCGCCGGCATGGAGGCGCTCGTACTCGGCCTGTTGTTCTCGCTCGTGCAGTCCGGCGGTGTGGCCACGCCGAGGCACCAGCGTGGCGTGGTGGCGGCGTTCGACGCCATGGTGCGCCCCGCCCCCTGACCGCCTCGGCCTGAACACCTCGGTGTCAGGTCACTCCTCGGCAGCGTCCTCGGGCGGGCCGGCGTTCTCAGGGGGACCCTGCCCCTCGGGCGGACCGACACCCTCGGGCGGACCGACACCCTCAGGCGGACCCTGCCCCTCGGGCGGACCGGCACCCTCGGGGCGACCGGCGTCGGGTTCGTCGCTCTCGGGGCACTGTGCCCCTCGTTCGGCCTGCATCGCAGCCCGCTCGTCCTCGCTGAGGTCCGTGCGCCCCGCCCACGGCGGACGCCCGCGACAGGGATCTTCCGCATGCGGACGCCCGACACCGTCGGGCGGTCCCGCTCCCTCGGGCCGACCGACCCCATCGGGCGCGCCGGCATGTGCGGGCGGGCCACCAGTGCCCCGGGCAGAGGTGACGGGCATCCCACAGCGGCTCTGGGCCGCCGCTCGGACATCGCCACCGGCCTCGGCAACCTCGGACACGTACTCGCCGTGGCTGGCGTACTGCCGGCCGTCCGGGCAGTCCTCGGTGCTGCGGGGAACCTCGACGCCCACCACGGCGAAGGCCGAGGCGGCGGCGTTCTGCGCCGGTCCGGGCAGGGACCCGGCTGCGGCCAGACCGCTGCTGCCGAGCACCAGGCCGGCGACGAACGCGCCGGTGACCTTGGCGGCGGTTCGACGACGCCGATGCTGCGCCATCGAGGTGGTCACCCCCGAGATGGCCGACAGGTGCCGATCGGCGAGGTCGGCAGGAAGTTCCTGGCGACCCGCACTCCGGAGCTGATCTTCGACCCGTGGCTCGTCCATATCCCCTACAGCGTCAGCGTCGCAGCGGAGGATACGGGTGGTCTCAGCCCAACAACTCCGGCGACACCGAGGCCTCGAGCCGGGCGAGTGCACGATGCTGCAAGGACTTCACCGCACCGGGACTCCGATCGCACAGGTCCGCCACCTGCTCGATCGACAGGTCACCCACGAAGCGCAACAGGACCACCTCGCGTTGTTCGTCGGTCAGTTCCTCGAGCGCCCGTCGCAGCGCCGGCTCGAACGGAGGGTCGGCCGGAGGCGCGGCGACCTCGGGGAGCGAACCGCCGAGCTGTGGTCGACGCTGACGGCGTCGGCCCTCGTCGATGGCCCGGTTGCGGGCGATGGTGAACACCCACCGGCGAAGGTCCTCGTCGTCGCCCTTGAAGCGACGCCAGTCCCGGGCCACCTGGAGGAACACCTCCCCGAGCAGGTCCTCCGGTTCCGCCGCAGCGCGAGCGCGCAGGTACCCGAACACTGCAGGGGCAAGGCGTCGATACGCGTCGGCAGGGCCGTCCACATCTGCTACAGCGTCGAGGACGACGCTTTCGATATGGGTAGAACTCAGTTCTTTCCCTCGAGAGCACGGATGATCTCGACGCGTTGTTCGCTGGCGTTGGCGTCGTCGCCCTGCTCGTCGAGCAACGCTGCCCGGTCGGCCTCGGCGGCGGCGGCGGCCCCTTCCTCGGCGCGCGCCAGCGCAGCGTCGACGCCGTCGTCGGCGATGATGCCGGCCCAGTGCACCAGGGCATCGACCATCTCGTCCTCGGCGACCACCGACACCACCGAGCCCTTGACGAACACGTGGCCGCGCTTGCGCCCGGCCGAGATGCCGAGATCGGCCGAGCGGGCCTCACCGGGTCCGTTCACCACGCAGCCCATCACCGCCACCTGGATGGGGATCTTCATGTCCGACAGCGCCCGTTGGGCCTCGTCGGCCAAGGCAATGACGTCCACCTCGGCGCGCCCACACGACGGACAGGCGATCAGGTCGAGGCCCTTCCGCTCACGCAGGCCCAAGGACTCGAGCAGGAGGCGACCGGCGACCGCCTCCTCCACCGGATCCGCAGTCAGCGAGTAGCGGATCGTGTCGCCGATGCCCTCGCACAACAGGGTGGCGATCCCCGCCGTGGCCTTCACCAACCCGCCGGGCAGCGGGCCGGCCTCGGTGACCCCGAGGTGCAGCGGTACTGAGCGACCCTCGTCGTCGATGAAGAACGGGTCGTCGGCCAACAACCGGTAGGCCTCGATCATCAGCGGCACGTTCGAGGCCTTCACCGAGATCTTCACGTCGTCGAAGCCCACCTCGCGGAACAGCGCGTATTCGTGGCGGGCCGACTCGACCATGGCCGCCGCGGTGACCTCGCCGCCGTGGCGCTCGTAGAGCGCAGGGTCGAGCGAGCCACCGTTCACGCCGATGCGGATGGGCACCCCCCGCTCCCCTGCGGCGGTGGCCACCGCCTTGATCTTGTCGGGGTTGCGGATGTTGCCCGGATTGAGGCGCAAGCAGTGCACCCCGGCCTCGAGTGCTTCGAGCGCCCGCAGGTGGTTGTTGTGGACGTCGGCCACGATGGGCACCGGCGACCGGGGGACGATGCGGGCCAACCCTTCTGCGGCGGCCTGCTCGTTGCAGGTGCAGCGCACGATGTCGGCACCTGCCGCCGCCAGCGCATAGATCTGTGCCAGCGTCCCGTCCACGTCGGCGGTCTTGGTGGTCGTCATGGACTGCACCGTCACCGGGGCGTCGCCACCCACGGCCACGTCGCCCACCATGATCTGGCGGGTCGGCCGCCGTGGGATCAGTTCGCCGATCATGGCAGCGACAACGGGTCGGTGACGTCCAGCCAGATGGCCGACAGGCCCAGGCCCAACAGCACGAACACCACGGCATAGGTGAGCGGCATGAGCTTGGCGATGTCGACGCGGTGGATGCGCCCGGTGAGCTTGCCGCGAATGGCCTCGTAGGTGGCGACCAGGGCGTGGCCACCGTCGAAGGGCAGCAGCGGCACCAAGTTGATGAGCGCCAGGAAGATGTTGACCAGCGCCAGCAGTCCCAGCAGACCGGACCAGCCGAGCGAGTCACCGATCTGTCCGCCCACGTTGACGATGCCCACGATGGAGACGATGCGCTCCTCCGGCGGGGGTGAGGCCGCCGGGCCGGCACCCGAGGTGCCCGCGTCGGCCGGTCGCAGCGCCGGCACACCGGCCTCGGCCTGGCGGGCCGACTCGCCGCTCGTCACCACCAACTCCGCGTAGCGGGACAGCCCCGACGGGGAGAACAGGTTGCCGAGCACCTGGCCCATGGCCGACGCCGTCTCGGGCACGGTGCGCACGGCGGCCACAGCGGCGTCGGCGGGACCACCGTCAACCGGATCCGGCTCCCGGCTCACGCCGAGGAAGGCCCGCACGCCTTCGTCGGGTAGCGCCAGCGGTCGGTCGACATCGAGCAGGAAACGACCTGCGGCCGTCTCGACGGTCAGTGTGACCGGGTCCCCGGGCGCGGCCAGCACCTGCTGCAGTTCGGGGAAGCCCTCGAGTGCCTCACCCTCGATGGCCAGCACCCGCGTGCCGCCGGTCAACGCCGGTCGGGACGGAATCGCCTCTGCGCCCACGTCACTCAGGCCCCACCCGAGCTCCGCCTGCGCCTCGAGTGGTTCGCCGTCGCGCTCCAGGGTGAGCGTGACCTCTTGGCCGGCCCGCTCGTCGAGCAGCGTGGTGAGCTGCGACCACTGTTCGGCGGGAAGGCCGTCGATGGCCACCACCCGGTCACCGGCTTCGATACCGGCGGCCGCAGCGGCGGTACCGGGCACGACCTGCGCCACCGTCCAAGTGGTGTCGAGCTGGTCGGGGTCCTGGGGGATGCCGTGGGCCACGTAGAGGCCGAAGAAGAGCACCACCCCGATGGCGATGTTGGCGGCCGGACCGGCCAACACGGTGGCCAGGCGCTTGGGGTAGCTCTGTTGGCGGTAGGTGCGCGGCTCGTCGACGGGGTCCACCGGTTCGAGGTTGTGCATGCCGATGATCCGCACGTAGGCGGCGATGGGCACTGCCTTCACCCCGTACTCGACCTCGCCCCGCCGGAACGACCACAGGCGCGGGCCGATCCCGATGAAGAACTCGGTGACCTTCATGCCCGAGCGCCGAGCCACCCAGAAGTGGCCGAGTTCGTGCAGGAAGACCGAGACCAGCAGGGCCAAGATGATGGCCAGCACCCACGGGTTGACCACCAGCCCGAGCGCCGCCAGCCCGCCGACGAGGGCCACCAGGCGAAGCGGGTTGTCGAGCGGTGCCTGCACGGGCGGCTCAGGCTCCGGCTCGGTGATCGTGGGTCGGTCGATGGTGTCGGTCACCGGGTCTCCTCGGTGGTGCGCACCGCCGCCTCGGCGACGGAGCGAGCGTGCTCGTCAGCGGCCAACACCGCATCGAGCGTGGTGAGGGGGTCGGGCTCGAGCGCATCGAGCGTGGATTCGATGATCGTGGCGATGTCGGACCACCGGCAACGGCCGGCGAGGAAGGCCGCCACGGCCACCTCGTTGGCCGCATTCAACCACGCCGGGGCGGCGCCGCCAGCGCGCCCCGCGGCGTAGGCGAGGTCCAGGCAACGGAAGGTGGCCCGATCCGGCGGTTCGAAGTCGAGTCGCAGGGCGTCGGTCCAGTCCATCGCTCCGACGGCCACCGTCGACCGGTCAGGCCAGGCCAGGGCGTAGGCGATGGGAAGACGCATGTCGGGCAACGAGAGTTGGGCAATGGTGGCCCCGTCGGTGGTGGTGACCATCGAGTGCACGATCGACTGCGGATGGACCACCACGTCGATGCGCTCGAGCGGCACACCGGCGCCGTCGGGCCCCGCCGGCGGACCGAACAGTTCGTGGGCCTCGATCACCTCGAGGCCCTTGTTCATGAGCGTCGAGGAGTCGACGGTGATCTTGGGGCCCATCGACCAGGTGGGATGGGTCAAGGCCTCCTCGACGGTGACCGACGCCAACTGTTCGGCGGTTCGCCCACGGAAGGGCCCGCCACTGGCGGTGAGGACGAGGCGGTCGACCCGCTCGAGGTTGTCGTTGGCGCGCAGGCACTGGTGGATGGCGCAGTGCTCGGAGTCGACGGGCACGATGACGGCGCCGGGGGTGCGGCGAGCCTCCTGGACCACCGGCCCACCGGCGATGAGCGACTCCTTGTTGGCCAACGCCAGGCGGCGGCCGGCTCGCAGGGTGGCCACGGTGACCCCCAGCCCGGCGAACCCGACCACACCGTTGACCACCACGTCGGCTTCCTCGGCCAGGCTCTCGAGCCCCTCACCGCCGGCGCGCACGTCGCAACCGGGGAGCGCCTCGGCCACGGAGGCAGCGGCGTCGACGTCGGCCACGGCCACCACCTTGGCGCCGGTGCGACGGGCCTGCTCGACGAGCGTGTCGACGTCGGAGCCCCCGGCACCGAGTGCGGTCAGCTCGAAGCGATCCGGCTCGGCGGCCAGCACCTCGAGGGTCTGGGTCCCGATGGAGCCGGTGGAGCCGGCGAGCGCGACACGTTGGGCCATGGCTCGTCCAGCCTACCGGTGCGTCAGAAGAACACCCGCACCGTGTAGTAGGCAGCCGGGAGCACGAACAGCACCCCGTCGAAGCGGTCCATGATGCCGCCGTGGCCGGGCAGTAGCGAGCCCATGTCCTTCAGGCCCAGGTCACGCTTGACCAGCGACTCCGACAGGTCACCCACGAAGGCGGCCACCGCACACACCAGAGCAAAGATGACGAGCTGGACGAAGCTCAACTCGGTGAGGCCGAACAACGGGAAGTAGCGGGCGATCAGCACCGCCACCACGGCCACCACCACCCCGCCGATGAGGCCTTCCCAGGTCTTGTTGGGGCTCACCGAGGTGAGCGGTGTCCGACCGAACCGGCTGCCGGTGAACAACCCGCCCACGTCGTAGAACACCGCGGCGATGGCCGCCAGCAGGAACAGGCTCACACCCTGGGCCACCTCGGTGCCACCCACCGGGCCGATCTGCACCAGCAGCGCGGCGTAGGCACCGAACACGCCGACGTGGATGACGGCGAGGAGGGTCACCCCCAGGTTCCGCACCGGTTCTCCCCCACCGACACCGGCGAGGTACCAGACCATGCCGAAGGCCACCAGGAGGAACAGCACCATGGCGATGGCCCCGTCACCACGGGTGAAGGCGGCCACCGGCAGCGCAACGATGGCCACCAGTCCCAACAGCGTCGGCGGGTTGTAGCCACCCCGTCGCAGCGCGGCGAAGTACTCCATCCCGGCAAAGAAGACCACGACCGTCACGAGGGCCAGCAGGAACCCCGGCCCGAGGGCACCGAGCCCGAGCGTTCCGAGCCCGAGCGCCAGCCCGACGCCCACTGCTTGCACCATGTTCCGGCCACCCGTGCCGCCGGTCCCGGCACCTGCCGAGTCGCCGGCACCCACTGGTTCTGGTTCCACCTCGGGCTCGGGGCGGGGGGCCGGTCGACGCTTGCGCGCCGGCGCTGACCGTGGTGCCGGGGGTTCCTCGGGGGTCACCGGCTCGGTCGATGCCGAGGGCACACCGATCTCGGGGACGTCGAGGTCGTCGAAGGAGAGGATCTCGCCGGTCGTCGGACCCTCGGTGTCGAGGGCGCCGATGCGACTGTCGTCGTCGTGGGCCAGGTCGTCGAAGCTACCGTCGTCGCCGGCACCGAGGTGCTCGTCGCGCCATCGCGGCCCCGCAGCGAACGCCGTCCAACGTTCAGCGTCGTCATCCTCGCTGTCACTGCCGATCAGCACCCTCGGAACCTCGCCGGTGCCCGGTTCGGTCCAATGGGGCATGGCCACCTCACCCGACGGCGGCTCCACCGAGAACGGTGCGTCCTCGTCGAGGCGCGGCACGGGCTGCGTGGGCGGCGGCTCGGACGGGCCGGGTGCCGGCGGCTCAGGAGCAGGGGGCTCCGGAGCAGACGGTGCGGGCGCGGGTGGTTCCGACGCGGCAGGCGCCGGCGGTTCCGGCGGCGGGGCGTTGCGTTCTGCTTCCTTGCGGCGCTTCTCGGCAGTGATGTCCTCGAGGGTACGAATGACCGGTGGGCCCTCGCGACCCTGCGGACGCGGCCGTTCGACGTCGGCGACGTTCTCGGCGTCGGGCAGCGGGAACCGCATGGCCGGCTTCGGCCCCGACGGTGCGCTGGGCCGATCGCCGTAGCGGGGGATGTCGCCTCCTCGACGGCGGACGGTACCCTCCCGCTCGGCCACGTCGGGCACGTCGGCAGGGTCGATGATGCGCACCCCTTCGGAGTCGGGATGCTTGGGCGGAGCGGGTTCCTCTGAAGGATCCTCGGGCTCGTCCCCGCGGTTGAAAAGCGACTTGGGAGCCATCAGTCCTCGAGGAGCTCCTTCTCTTTGGCAGCGAACGCTTCGTCGATCCCGGCCTCGTGCTGCTGGGTCAGGCGATCCAGCTCCTTTTGGGCACGGGCGACGTCGTCGGCCGACAGGTCACCGTCCTTCTCGAGCTTCTCGAGCTCCTGGCGGGCGGTTCGGCGGGCGTTGCGGATCGAGACGCGGTTGTCCTCGGCCATCTGCTTCACCACTCGCACCAGGTCACGTCGGCGTTCGGTGGTCAGCGGCGGGAAGCTGAGTCGGATCGACACCCCGTCGTTCGAGGGATTCAGCCCCAGGTCGGACTGCTGCAGCGCCTTCTCGATGGCACCCATCGCCCCCTTGTCGTAGGGGTTGATGAGCAGTTGGCGGGCCTCGGGCACGTTGAACCCGGCGAGCTGCTGGAGCGGCACCTCGGACCCGTAGTACTCGACCGGCAGCTTCTCCACCAGCGCCGGGCTGGCACGCCCGGTGCGGATCGAGGCGAAGTCCGTGCGGGCGTGCGCCACGGCACGATCCATCTTCTCGGACGCCTCCTCGAGGATCAGGCCGACCATCTCGTCGCTCACGACGTCTCCTCCGTCGATGTGATGGAACCCACGCTAGTTGGTCACCGCACGAGGGTGCCGATGGCCCCGCCCTCGAGCACCGACCGCACGTTGCCCTCCACGAGGAGATCGAACATCACGATGGGCAGGTTGTTGTCCATGCACAAGGTGATGGCGGTGGCGTCCATGGCTCGCAGCCCCTGGTTCAGCACGTCGAGGTAGCCCACCTCGTCGAGCTTCACCGCGTCGGGGTTGGTGCGGGGGTCGTCGGTGTAGATGCCGTCGGTGCCCGAGTGGGTGCCCTTGAGCAGCACCTCGGCGTCGATCTCCACGGCGCGCAACGCAGCGGTGGTGTCGGTGGTGAAGAACGGGTTGCCAGTACCACCGGCGAAGATGACGACCCGACCCTTCTCGAGGTGACGGATGGCCCGTCGACGGATGTAGGGCTCGGCCACCTGTGCCATGTGGATGGCCGACTGCACCCGGGTGGGCTGGCCGAGCTTCTCGAGGGTGTCCTGGAGCGCCAAGGCGTTGATGGCCGTGGCCAGCATGCCCATGTAGTCGGCCTGTGCCCGGTCCATGCCGGCCCCGGCGCCCGACATCCCCCGCCAGATGTTGCCCCCGCCGACCACCACGGCCACATCCACGTCGAGGTCGCGTCGCACCTCCACGATCTGGCGAGCCAGCCCGGCCACCACGGCACCGTCAATGCCGTAGCCGGCCTCTCCCGCGAAGCCCTCACCGGAGAGCTTCAACAGCACCCGGCGCCATCGGGGACTGTCCCCCGCCGCCACCTCAGCCTCCGATGTACACCTGGGCGAAGCGCACCAGGGTGGCATCGCCGAGGAGCGCCGAGATGGTCTGCTTGTCGTCGCGGACGAACCCCTGCTCGAGCAGCACCCGCTCCTTGAGCCAGGCGTTCAACCGACCCTCCACGATCTTGGGCACGGCCTGGTCGGGCTTGCCCTCGGCGCGGGTGATGGCCTCGAGATTGGCCCGCTCGGCCTCCATCTCGGCCTCGGGAACCTCGCTGCGGTCGAGGAACGGGGGCTTGGTGAACGCGATGTGCACGGCGATGTCGTGGGCCAGCTCGCGGGTACCGCCGGCGAGTTCCACGAGCACGGCGTTCACGCCCCGTCCGTCCTGGGTGTGGAGGTAGGAGTCCATGATGTTGCCCTCGGCCGCCTCGAAACGGACGACCCGACCGACCTCGATGTTCTCGCCCTTGGCGATCTTGAGGTCGTCCACCCGCTCGGCGAGTTGGCTGACGGCGTCGGGACCCTCGGCGGCCACGGCGTCAGCCATGTCCCCGACGATCGAGACGAAGTCGTCGCCCTTGGCGGCGAAGTCGGTCTCGCTCTTCAGTTCCACGATGGCGCCCACCGAACCGTCGACCACGACAGCCACTGTGCCCTGGCTGTTCTCGCGGTCGGACTTCTTGTCGGCCTTGGCCAGACCCTTCTCGCGCAGCCACTGGGTGGCGGCTTCCATGTCGCCGTCGGCCTCGGTGAGGGCCTTCTTGGCGTCCATCATCCCCGCGCCGGTGCTCTGGCGCAGCTTCTGCACGTCCTTGGCGGTGAACTCGGGCACGACTCAGGCCTCCTCGGTGGTCTCGTCAGCGACGGGCTCGGCCGGCGCGGCAGCAGCGGGCTCAGGAGCCGGTGCGGCAGCAGCGGGCTCGGCCGGCGCGGGCGGTGGGCCGGCGGCGATGCGGGCCTCGCGCTCCGCAGCGGCGGCCGCAGCCTGGCGACGGGCCTCGGCCTGGTACTCGTCGATGGCCGCCTGCTGTTCGGGGGTGCGCGAGGGCGGAGGTTCTTCCACTCCGCCCTTCTTGGCCCGGATGAGGCGGCCCTCCTCCACGGCATCGGCGATGACCCGACACATCAGCGTGCCCGAACGGATGGCATCGTCGTTGCCCGGGATGAGGTACTGCACGAGGTCGGGGTCACAGTTGGTGTCGACCACGGCAACGATGGGCAGGCCCAACTTGCGTGCCTCGGTCACCGCGATGGCTTCCTTCTTCGTGTCGAGCACGAACACCGCTTCGGGGACGCGCTCCATGTCACGGATGCCCCCCAGGTTGCGCTCGAGCTTCTCGAGCTCGCGCGACAGCTTCAGCGCCTCCTTCTTGGGCATGGCATCGAACTCGCCACTGGCCCGCATGCGCTGGTACTCCTTCATCTTCCCCACGCGCTTGGAGATCGTCTCGAAGTTGGTGAGCATGCCGCCCAGCCACCGCTCGTTCACGTAGGGGCTGCCCGAGCGTTCGGCGTAGGACTGCACGGCGTCGCCGACCTGCTTCTTGGTGCCGACGAACAGCACGGAGCCACCGTCGGCCACGAGGTCGCGCACGTACGTGTAGGCGATCTCGATGCGCCGGAGCGTCTCCTCGAGGTCGATGATGTAGATGCCGTTGCGCTCGCCGTAGATGAAGCGCTTCATCTTCGGGTTCCAGCGCCGGGTCTGGTGCCCGAAGTGGACGCCGGCCTCGAGCAGCTGGCGCATGGTGACGACCGGTTCGGTCGAGATGGTCTGCATGGGGGACTCCCGTCGGTTGGCGACCCCGCGTCCGGCGCCGGAGCGACCGAGGGTGGACACGGGTGTGAAGTGAATCTGTGGAATGACTGCTGAACGAATCGATGGGCTGCGTGGCAGCGCCGGCCGAGCGTACGCCCGGCCGGGGCAGTCTAGGGAACGGGGCGCGAACACTCCAAGGTCGGCCCGGCCGACCGACCGATCGACGGCCTGATCGACGGCCTGATCGACGGCCCGGCCGTGCGCTGTCGGTCATCGTGTCGGCACGCCGGGCAGCGGTGGTCCCGCGCCGACCGGCGGAGGGTGGGCATCGAACGCTACCGCCCCGGCGACGAGCGCAAGGCCCAGCGCCGCTTGCCCCTGGGACACCGCCTCGCCGACGAGTAGGTCGGTCACCGCCGCGCTGGTGGAACGGCACGCCGGCGGGAGCGCCGCGAGGGTCAGCGCGATCTCGCGGGTGGCCTCCGGGCTCGAGGGCAGCCGGTCGTGTGCCGTCACCCCGCTCAGCGTCACCGTGGTGTTGCTCACCCCGGCCCAGTGGCTGCGAGGCGCGGCCACCACCAGGTCGCCGCGTGCCGCCACCGAACGAGCCCGGACGCCGGGTGGCGGCGCTGTCGAAGCCAGCGACGTGATGGTGGCGGACGTGGCGCTCAGTTCGCGCAGCGCTGCGCTGTCCGGATCAGACGGCGCACCGAGCGCGTGGAGCGCTCCGAGCAGCCGGGTACCTGACTCCGTGGCCAGCAGGCCGCCGGCGGCCGTGGCCAGGTCGGCCCCACGATGAGGTGTGCCGAGCGTGACGATCACGTCGACCTCGGCGGGCAGCCGACCGCTGCGGTGTGCTTCTTCGAGCGCCAGGCGAGCAACGACGCCGCCCTGGGAGTGGGCGAGGAGATCGATGGGCACGCCGGGGCGGGCCTCGGCCACCTCGACGAGCAGATCGGCGAGGTGCGTTGCCGCCACCACCAGGTCGCCCTCGGAGTCGGTGGCCTCGTAGTGAGAAGCCGCCAGGGCGGCCAGGTCACCGCCGTAGGGACCGGGTGGCGGACCGAAGGACACCGTGGGCAAGGTGACCCCCGCCCACAGCGGACCGCTGGGCCTTGGTGGACCCGGCTCGGGCTCGGTGCTCGGCTCTCCTCCGGCGGGCACGCGTCCACCGCGGTAGGAGAACCGCAGCACGTCGTCGGAGCGATAGCCCAGTGCGTCCACGTCCACCTCGTCGATGGCGGCACTGGCGCTGGTCGACCCGTACCCGCCGACGAGTACGGCCACCCGGGGGCGCGCCGGCGGGGGCACCTCGACGTCCGCCGCCGTGCAGCGACGTTGGGCAGCGAGCGCGCGGTGCACCGCCAGCGTGGTGCTCGGCAACGTGACGCTGGGCGACAGCCGCCACAGGTAATGGCCGAGCACCCTGAGAAGGTCCGCGTCCCCGGTGACCACGGCACGGGCCCAGATCGTACGGAGCTGCTCCACCACGACCGAGCCCTGCGGCCAGCCCAGCGCAGGCAGGCCAGGGAGGTCCGACATCCCCGGTGGACCCGGCCAACCGGGAAGTCCGGGAAGCCCAGGCAGTTCGGGCCATCCCGGCAGTCCCGGCAGTCCCGGCAGTCCCGGCAGACCGGGCACACCAGGCACGACGGGCAGGCCAGGGAGGCCAGGCAGGACGGGGGGCGCCTGTGGTCCGTGCGCCTCCGCTCCGTCGTCGCCACCAGGCACCAACCGTGCCCCGCGACCTCCGAAGAGGAGCATCGGATCGAGGTACTGACCCGACGGGTCGCGAAGTCCGAAGTGCAGCGGCCCGCCGGTCACCCCCAGCACCGCCCCGGCGGTCACGAACGACCCCTGCGCCACCTCCACCGACGCCAGGAACGAGTAACTCGTGCGCAGGCCGTCGGCGTGCCGAACGGTGACGTGCAGGGTGCCGCCGACCTGCCCGGCGAAGACCACCTCACCATCCGCTGCGGCACCTACCGGCGCACCCGACACGGTGGCGAAGTCGATCCCCCGGTTGCCCGGACCCCAGGGCACCTCCGGTGGGCGGAACAGGTCCAGCACCGGCGCGTCCACCGGCGGCTGGTAGTGCACCGTCGCCTGACCGGCGACCGACCACGAACGGCGCGGGGGTTCCACGACACCGGCCTCGGCCGCATCCGGCTCACCAGGGACCAATCCCCCCTGGGCGGACACCACCACGACCACCACGGCAGCGGCGAACCGCCTCACCCGAGCGGCACGCTTGGCCCGGCGGACCCGACCGAGCGGGCGGGCCCGGGCGTTGCCCTCCGAACCGGCGTTGCCCTCCGAACCGGCGTTGTCCTGCGAACCGGCGGCCACCGAGTGACAGAGAGCCACAGCACTTCCCCAACGACTTGAGCTGACAGGTGGGGGAAGAGCAGCCCGTGGGCGCCGCTGGCACGGTACCGCCGTCCAGCTGGGAGCTCAATGGTGGGCGCCGTCCCCACGTGATTTCGCCACTGCCCGCAGCGGCAGCTCACCGCAGGTGGTCAGCGAGCGGTCGCCTCGAGCGCATCGAGCAGCAAGCGCAGGCCGAACTCGAACTCGCTGGCGAAGGTGTACCCGGTCTGCACCACGTGCTCCACGGTGAGCTCGGCCAGGTAGGGGTACTCGGCGCCCTGCACGTTGGACACCATGGCCGCTGCCGTCTGTGAGTCGAGCGCGGCGTCGGCTGCGAACGGGAGCGACACCTCCTGGAGCACGAACCCGTAGACGTAGCTGTCGATGAGCGAAAAGGCGTGCGCCGCCATCTCGACGGAGAACCCTGCCCGTCGGCTGGCACCGATGACGGCGTCGTGGTGTCGGAGCGTGGCCGGACCCGGGACGCTCCTGGTGTCCATCAGCCCGATGGCCCACCGATGACGCAGCAGGGCGGTCCGCAACGAGCGTGCCCGATCGCCCATCGCCTGCTGCCAGTCGACCTGGTGCTCCCCAGGCAGCTCGATCTCGGCGAACACCGCATCGATCATGCCGTCGAGCAGATCGTCCTTGTTGGCCACGTGGTTGTAGAGCGACATGGCCTCGACGCCGAGCACACGGCCGAGCCGACGCATCGACAACGCCTCGATCCCCTCGTCGTCGGCGAACACCACCGCTGCGGCGAGCACACGCTCGCGGCTCAGCGAGCCCCTGGCGTCGCCGTCGTTCGACTCGGTCACGCCCACGAGGCTACGATACTTACACTGTAAGTCCTGCCGCCCAGCTCGAATCGAGCGATCCCGCCATGAGCGAACCTCCGACCCCACTCACCGTGCCCACCACCATGCGGGCGGTGGTCCAGCATCGCTACGGGTCCGACGTCGACGCGGTCCTGCGGGTCGACACCGTGCGCGTGCCGTCCATCGGACCTCGCGAGGTCCTCGTGGCGGTCCAGGCGGCCGCAGTGGACCGTGGCACCTGGCACCTGCTCAGCGGCACGCCCTACGCCACTCGACTGGCCTTCGGGGTGCGGCGGCCCCGCAACCAGGTCCCGGGCCGGGATCTGGCCGGGATGGTGGTGGCCGTCGGGCCCGACGTGCGCCGGTTCTCCCCCGGCGACGAGGTGTACGGCACCGGGGAGGGCTCCTTGGCAGCGTTCGCTCGCGCCGCCGAGCGCCGCCTGGCACCGCGACCCGCCGGCCTCAACCACTTCGAGGCAGCCGCCGTGCCCGTGTCGGGGCTCACCGCCCTGCAGGCGTGCGACGCGGGCCGCCTGACCGCCGGGCAGCACGTGGCCGTCGTGGGTGCGTCCGGCGGTGTGGGGACGTTCGCCGTGCAGATCGCCGCCGCCCGCGGAGCCGAGGTGACCGGCGTGTGCTCGGGCACCAAGGCAGACCTGGTGCGCTCCCTCGGCGCCGGCCACATCATCGACTACACCACCGACACGCTCGACCCCTCACGAGCGCGCTACGACGTGATCATCGACATCGGCGGCAGCACACCGCTGGCAGCGCTGCGCCGCTCCCTGAGCCCCCGCGGCATGCTCGTCCTCGTCGGGGGCCACGTCGGCCGTTGGCTCGGTATCGGACGCCAACTGCGAGCCGTCGCACTGTCACCGTTCGTCGGCCAGCGCCTGACCATGCTCGTGTCACGTGAGCGAGCCAGCGACCTCGAACGTCTGACCGCGCTCGTCGACGACGGCCGACTCCGCCCGGCCGTCGAGACGGTCTTCCCGCTGGTCGACGCCCCTGCTGCGCTGGAGCACCTGGTGGCCGGTGACGCCCGCGGCAAGCTCGTGGTAGACGTCCGAGCCGGGGCCTAGGTTCAGGCCGGCTCGCGTTGGGTGGCCAGCACCCGGGAGCGGAGCTGGAGCACCGCCTTCGTGTGGATCTGGCACACTCGACTCTCGGTGACGCCGAGTACCTGGCCGATCTCGGCCAACGTGAGACCCTCGTAGTAGTAGAGGGTGAGCACGATCTTCTCGCGCTCAGGCATCCGGTTGACCGCCTCGGCGAGGATCTGCTTCATCTCCTCGACCTCGTAGACGGCCATCGGTCCATCGCTGGCATCGGCGATCGTGTCGCCCAGTGTCATGGACTCGCCCCGCTCGCCGCCCACCGACAGCATCTCGTCGAGCGCCACCAACCCGACGAACGAGATCTGCGTGAGGGTGGTGTGCAGTTGGTCCTCGCTCATGTCCAGCTCGGCAGCCAACTCCTCGTCGCTGGGCGTGCGGTGGAGGGTGGCCTCCAGCTTGGCGTACGCGCCCTCGAGCGCACGGGCCTTGGCCCGCACCGAACGGGGCACCCAGTCGATCGACCGAAGCTCGTCCAAGATGGCGCCCTTGATGCGGGCGATGGCGTAGGTCTCGAACTTGAACCCTCGGCCCGGGTCGAACTTCTCGATGGCATCGATGAGCCCGAAGATGCCGTAGCTCACCAGGTCGGCGTGCTCGACGTTCTGGGGGAGCCCCACCGCCACCCTGCCGGCGACGTACTTCACCAACGGCGAGTAGTGGACGATGAGCCGGTCACGAAGCTCGCGTTCGTTCGAACGCTTGTACTCAGACCACAGGTCATCGATCTCACTGGCAGTGACGTCGTCCACGTTCGCCGTCCCCATCTGCGGCCGTTCCACCGAAGTGTAGTCCCACAGGGCCCGAGCTTCGCTCCCGACCCCGGCCCCGCCGCACCCGAGCCCACCGACCGGCCCGACCTCCAGTGCTTACTCAGTCGGCCTCGCCATTCCGTCAGCCGACGATGCGCGGGCCCTCAGCCCCGCGGGTGGGTGTCGGTGACCACCCGACGAAGCCGTTCGCGACTCACGTGGGTGTACACCTGGGTGGTGGCCAGGTCCTCGTGACCCAGCAGTTCCTGCACGGCCCGCAGGTCAGCTCCGCCGTCGAGCAGATGGGTGGCATAGGTGTGTCGGAGGGCGTGGGGATGGGTGGGAGCGAGCGCACGCCGGTCCAGGATGCGTCGGACGTCGCGGGGGCCCAGCCGTCGACCTCGTCGGTTCACGAAGAGCGCCTCCGAAGGGGTCTCGGCGGTCACCATGGCGGCTCGGGGTCCGTCGAGCCATCGAGCCACGGCATCGACGGCCGGCTCCCCCATGGGGACCTGACGCTGCTTGGACCGCTTGCCCCACACCGTCGCGGTGCGCTCACCGAGGCGGAGGTCGGCCACCTCGAGGGCGCACAGTTCGCTCACCCGCAGCCCACAGCCGTAGAGCAGTTCGAGAACCGCTCGGTCGCGAAGGTCGACGTCGGTGGGTTCGGACTCGCTCTCGCGCTCGTCGAGCAGGTGTGCCACCTCCTCGGTCCGCAACACCCGGGGTAACCGTCCCCCACCTCCGGGGGCACTGAGGCCGGCGGTGGGATCAGCCGCGAGTCGTCCGCTGTGTTGCAACCACCGGTGGTAGCGACGCACAGCCGAGACCTTGCGGGCCACGGTCGCTCGGGCGTAGCGACGACCGCTGAGGTACGCCATCCACCGCCGGACCACACGGCGGTCGACGTCGTCGGGACCTGCGAGGCCGCCGCGCCCGCACCACACGACGAACCCTTCGACGTCGCGGCGGTAGGCCGTCGTGGTGGAGGGTGCCAGGTGCGCCAGGGACGCCGTGAACCGTTCCAGCTCCCAGGACGGGTTCACTTCGGCCATCCGGCCAAGCTACTTCCGCGGGCCGTGGCAACGGTGGCTCTGTCGACGAGGTCGACCGTGTCGGATCAGGGCGCCGCGCGTTCGTAGAAACCACCGCTGGTGGCCACCGCGCCGCAGGAAAGGAGCTCCTCGACGGCCACCGCCACCGTGGCCAACGGCAGTGCGCTGCGCAGGACGAGTTGATCGAGGGTGGCCGGCTCCCAACCCAACGCATCGAGGACCACCCGCCCGGTCGAGGAGAGGTCGCCAGGGGCACCAACGGCGGCGTCTGCAGCCGCTGCCGCAGCGGAGGTGGTCAACCCGAGCGCCACGAACACGTCGTGCGCATGTCGGCACACCTCGGCGCCGTCGGCGAGCAACGCGTTCGCCCCGGCCGACGCGGCGCTGCGCACCGGCCCGGGCACGGCCATCACCGTTCGCCCGGCAGCGGCCGCTCGCTCGGCGGTGGACAGCGCGCCCCCACGCTCGTGGGACTCCACGACGACCACCACCTCGGCCAGCGCGGCGATGATGCGGTTGCGCGCCAGGAACTGCCACGGCGCCGGACGGCGCCCGAGCGGATGCTCGCTCAGCAACAGGCCGCACCGGCCGATGTCGACCTGCAGTCGTCGGCTGTCCGCCGGGTAGCCGATGTCGAGACCGTTGGCCACCACCGCCACCGGCGGTCCTGCGCTCCCCCCGTCGCCGTGGTGCGCCACCATGGCACCCCGGTGTGCCGCTGCGTCGATACCCTTGGCCAACCCGCTCACGACGGCCACCCCCTCCCCGGCGAGGTCACGTCCGAGGCTGCCCGCCACCTCCCGCCCGTAGGCGGTGGCGGCACGAGTGCCCACCACTGCCACCCGTCGGTGCTCGAGTGCGGTGACCTCGCCACGACAGAACAGCACCACCGGTGGGTCCTCGAGCGTCGCCAGCGCCGCTCCCCAGCGTGGATCGGCGGCCACCTCCACCACCTGCACACCGGCGGCTCGGTACTCGTCGACCAGCGAGCGCCGGCGCAGGTCGACGGCCTGCCCCGCCCACTGCTCGACCGCCCCTCGGGGCAGCGCCCCGTGATGTAGTCGGCGGCGCGCCAGCCGGTCCACCACCGCCGTTGGGTCGCCGAGCGTGGCCAACGTTCGCAGCCGAGCGGGGGTGATCCCCTCCAGCGACGCCATCACCACCAGGGCGTCCAGCCGTCGTTGGTCGTCGTCGTTGCGGGTCATGCGGCGCTCCGGTCACCGGCCACCCCAGCGGTACGCAACACCAAGGCCTCGGCGAGGTGTTCGACGCCGATGGGCGGGTCGACCCCGTCGAGGTCGGCCAGTGTGAGGGCCACGCACCGCACCCGCCGGTAGCCCCGGGCACTCAGCCGACCGGAGCGCAACGCACCTTCGGCCAGGCGCGCCGCGGCGTGGTCGAGCGGCGCATGGCGATCCACGCCGGGGGCATCGAGCGCTGCGTTGGCCTCCACCCCTCGGTCAGCCGAGCGAGCCCGGGCCTGCGCCACCCGGGCGGCCACGCTGGCCGTGGCCTCCCCGGGGGCACCGTCCACCAGCAGCGCCGGATCAGGCGGCAGCAGTTGGATGCGCACGTCGAAGCGATCGAGGAACGGGCCGGACAGACGACGCCCGTAGCGTGCCAGCTGTGCAGGGGAACACCGACACGAGCCCGGTCCACCCGCCGCACCACACGGACAGGGGTTCATGGCCCCCACCAGCAGGAAGCGAGCCGGCAGGGTGGTCCGCAGCTCGGCCCGGGCGATGCGGACCACACCGTCCTCGAGCGGAGTGCGCAAGGCATCGAGCACCGTGGCGGGGAACTCACCCAGTTCGTCGAGGAAGAGCACGCCCCGGTGGGCCAGGCTCACCTCGCCCGGCCGCAGGTGTTGCGACCCACCACCGATGAGCGCCACCTGCGACGCGCTGTGGTGCGGTGCCCGGGTCGGTGGTCGACGCACGAGGCCGGCGAAGCTGTCCCGCTCGGCAGCCGCTGAGTGGATGCGCGTCACCTCGAGTGCTTCACTCGGGTGCAGGTCGGGCAGGAGACCGCCGAGGCGCTCGGCCAGCAGCGTTTTGCCGGCTCCAGGTGGTCCGACCATCAGCAGGTGATGGCCCCCCGCTGCACTCACCTCCAATGCTCGACGGCCCAGCTCGTGTCCGCGCACCTCGGCCAGATCCGGCATCGGTATCGACACGGGGTCCGCCCTGCGGTCGACTGGCGGGTCGGGCCACGGCCCGTCGCCGCGCAGTGCCGCCACCAACGCCGCCAGGTGGGGCACCGACCGCACCCGGTGCCGTCCGAGCAGGGCGGCTTCCGACGCCACCCGATCAGCCACCACCACCGCCGGTTGGTCGACGGCGTCCACGAGGCACAGCGTGCCGGCCACCGGGCGCACCGACCCGTCGAGGCCCAGCTCACCCAGGAAGCCGGTGTCGCGCCAGGACCCGGCGGGAATCTCCTCAGCGGCAGCCAGGATCCCGACGGCGATGGCCAGGTCCAACCCGGCCCCCGCCTTGCGGAGCCCCGACGGCGCCAGGTTGACCGTGATGCGACGGCTGGGCCACTGGACCCGACACGAGGTGACCGCCGCCCGCACCCGGTCGCGGGATTCGCGACACGACGCGTCGGGCAGACCGACGATGGCGAACGAGGGCAGGCCTGTCCCCACGTGCACCTCGACGGTGACGGGGTGACCTTCGACCCCGGTGAGCACAGCAGACGAAACGGCAGCCAGCACGGTGGCACCTCCAGTTGATCGCAACAGTGGAGGGCCGAAGGCCGAGGGGCCGCCGGAGCAGCGAGGTGTGTGGGGTGTGCGCGGGAGCCGAGGTCAGGCCGGGGCCGGTTCGACCTCGTGGCGCATCGCCACGGGCGAGTCCATCTCCCAGTTCTCGAACCAGGCCTGACCGAGCCGGTTGCCGGTCGACAGCTCCGAGATGCGGCGTGGATCGGTGACGGTGAACACCACCGGTGGCCGCTCGACGAGCGGCGCGACCAGCGGCTCCCAGTCGAAGGTCTCCTGCTTGGCCGCCAGCATGTCGTCGTGCCACGACGGATAGTCGTGCGCCAGCTCGAGCGTCGTCGGGAAGCGACGCACCGGGGAGGGCAGCAGCGCATGTTGGACAGCGAGCACGGTGCGAAGGCCGCTGTCGTCGGCCAGGCCGAGATCGTCGACGACGAAGGCGCCCACGTCATCGATGAATCGCTGCCAGGTCACCGGCGGCGCCATGATGCCGTGCACGGCATGGGCGAAGAAGGCCACCGCCGGGAAACGCTCCGGCTGTGCCACTGCGGTGAGGCGGAGTTGGTCGTAGAAGGCCGCCTCCTCGGGACCACCGAGGTAGCGGACGTAGCGACTGACGTGGCGCAACACCCCGAAGTTCTCCGACAGGGTGAAGAAGCGCTTGAGGCGGCGCATCTCGATGAAGTCCTCGGGGCCCATGGTGTTGGTGGCCACCACCACCAGGCCCGGCACGGCCCGCCGGGTGCCCTCGGTGTTGGCCCGGGTGGGATCGTTGTCCGGGGCGGTCGTGATCCCGTGTTCCTCCCGATAGTCCGGCGCGTTCATGGGACTGTTCACCAACAGCGTCGTCTCATGGATCTTGGCCGACACCTCACGGTCGACGCAGCTCTGCAGGTCGCGCAGGAACGAGGCGTAGGTGGCGCCGGGGAGCCCCATCATGAGGTCGACCTTCAACGGCATCTTCGCCTTGCGGAACTCGCGGGCGAGGTCGTCGTAGCGGTCGGTGCGAATGTTGGAACGGTTGACCGAGGCCAACGTCCCCTCGTCCATCGATTGCAACGACAAGATGCCCTCGGTCACGATGCCGGCGTCCACCCAGGTGGAGATGATCCGCTTCAGGTGCTTCACCGTGTTCTTGGCGTACGTCCCGGCGCAGAACGCCGGGAACCCCTTGTCGGCCTTCAACTCGGCCACGTGCTCGGCGATCTCCACGTCGCGCTCGAAGATCCCGAAGTTCGCATCGGCAAACGACACCGCCATGATCTGGTTGTTGGCAACCCATTCGAGTTCGGCAAAGACGCGATCCAGGTCGAACTTGCGGATGCGCGACAGCGTCGAGGTGCCCCAGTCGCAGAAGGTGCAGCCGTAGGGACAACCTCGGTTGGTCTCGATGGTCACCGACGGGATCTGCGCCTCGGCGTAGGCGTCGAACAGGCCGGTGACGTAGGGGGACGGGATGACGTTGAGCTCGGTCAGTCGGGGACGGTCGGCGGTGCGGACCACGCCGTCGGCTGTCCGGTAGCTGAGCCCGGGCACGTCGGCCAACACGCTGAGGTCGACCGGCTCGCCGTCCGTCCGTCGAACGAACGCCGCTGCCAGGGCGTCGAAGGCCTCGACGGCGCACTGCTCGCCCTCCCCGTGGATGGCCACGTCGACGTGGGGATGAGCGGCGAAGTAGCGATCGACGTCACCGGGGTACTTCGGGGTGTCAGGACCACCGTGGATCATCACGTGGTTCGGGTTGGCCGCCTTCAACGCCGCACAAACCGCCAGGTTCTGTTCGCTCGACCACATGTAGTTCGAGATGAGGAAGACCGAGTCGCGCTTGGCCAGCACCTCAGGTGGCCGGTCCGACGCCGTCCAGTCGGCCAGGAAGTTGTAGTGCTGACAGAGCTTCTCGTCCTCCCAGGCCATGAGGTAGGCCATGATCATGCCCAACCCCAGGGGGACGTTGTTGCCCATCCGGTGGATGGGCACGACGGGCACGCGGGGGTCGTCGATGCCCCGGTCCCCGAGGCGACGGTCGACTGCCCCGCGCAGCCGCATCTGGGTGCTGATGGCCCGCCGGAAGTTGGCGGCCTCGCGCTCCTCGACGATCGAGGCAGGGTCGTCGCCGCTGGCCACCCGCATCAGACCGGCCAACCGCAGCCGGGCGTGCAGGGCGGCGAAGGTGTCACGGTCGAGGGCACGATCGCCGACCTCCTCGACGTGGCGAGCATGGGCGGCGTCGAGGGTGGCCCGCTTGGCGAAGCAACCGGCGGCGGCCAGTTCGATCGCGCCGAGGCGGAGCAGTTCGGCACCGTCGTGGGTCCCGGTGGCGTACCCCTCCGGGGAGATCCACCACAACAGTGGGGTCACCACGTACCACTCCAGGCCGGGGTCGGAAGCGTCGACGAGGTCGGTGGCCACCCCGGCACCGTCGGCGGTCACGTCAATGGTGGCCGCGCCTTCGGTGCCTGCATGACCATCGACGATGGCGGTACCCCCTCCGGCCGGCCCGTCGGACACCGTGTGCACGGGGAACGGGTGGCTGCCCGGTGCGTCCGGCGGCGCGACGCCGACCGGGAGCAGGAGCCCGACCGCCGTCAGCCGATCGATGATCGCTCGACGGGGGTCGACCACCTCCGACGGCGTCTCGTCGCCGGCCCCCTCGCCAGGACCGAGTGCCGAGCCGAGGTCGACGCCGTCGGGCGACGCCAGCTCGCAGAGGAAGTCGAGCCCGTCGATGCCGAGTGGCACGATCTCGCCGTCACCGAGGGCGGGTAGTTGTACGCCCGTCGTGCGCAATGCCACCAGCACCGCTGCGCTGAGGCGGGTGCGTTCTCCGTCCGCCCCGTCGTCGGTTGACTCGCTCGGCCCCTCTGCTACCACGACGTACGCCACCCTCTTCCTGCTCGACCTGGCGCACCAACCGGCACCGACTCTGAAACGATGGAAAGGGTACCCCTCGGTCAGCGACCCGACAAGGGTTCACCACTCGGGGTCAGAGAGCGTCGCGCGTATAGGCGACGACGGCGTCGAGTTCGTCGGGGGTGAGCACGTCGTCGAACGCCCGCATGCCGGTTCCCGGCACCCCGTTGCGCACCAGGGCGAGTTGGTCGGCGGGATCGGGGAACCGCTCGGTCATGCGGCCGGCCAGCGCCGGCGCCGAACCACCACCCCCGGTGACGCCGTGGCACGTCGCGCAATGACGCTGGTAGATGCCCTGTCCCTCGGCGAGCTGGGGATCGGTCGGGGTCGGAGGGCTCTCCCCGGCGCACCCGGCGGTCACGAACACGGCGGCCACCACAGCCAGCGCCAGGCGACCCGGTCGGCGGGCTCGAGAGCGCCGTGGGTGCGGTCGACCGGCGCCCACCGGTGGTCGGACACGTCCCGTACGACGAACTCGCTGCAGGTTCCGATCGCTCCAGGTGGGCACGGTCCGACCCTAGCCAGCGGGCGGCCGATCACCCCAGCCGCGGCAGCGGCAAGAGGCGGCTGGGCACGGTCGGCGCCCGCAGGCGATACTCGGGCATGGGCATGAACCCGTTCCGCCAGCATCGCCGCTCGCCGGCGGACTACGTGATGGTGGCAGCCGCCTTCGTGGTGATCGCCCTCCTCGTGGCCTGGGCTGCGCTCGGCTGAGCCGTGGAGCCCTTCACCGACGACGAGCTGGAGGTACGCTTCGTGCAGCCCTTCGAAGCCCGCAAGGCCTACGTGTGCCCTGGCTGTTCCCGCGACATACCAGCGGGCACCCACCACGTCGTGGTCGTGCCACGGCCGGCACCGGACCTGCGACGCCACTGGCACAAGGGATGCTGGGCGGCGCGTCACCGCCGCCCGACGGGCCGACGTCGCTGAGCTCGGGCGCAACCAGCCGCCGGGCGCCGTAGGCTGCCCGCCGATGGAACTGCTGTGGATCCGCCACGGACAGCCGGGATGGGTGCGCGACGGCCTCGGCGTCGACGACCCCGACCTCACCGACCTCGGCCGCGCCCAGGCCGAGCGCACCGGCGAGCGGCTGGCCGGCCTCGAGGTCGACGCCGTGTTCGTGTCGCCGCTACGCCGAGCGCAGCAGACGGCGGAGCCCATCGTGGCCGCCCTCGGGCTGGAACCGACCACGATCGACTGGCTGGCCGAGATCCGCGCACCCCGCTTCGCCGGCACGCCCATCGAACAGGTACAGCGGGTGTTCGCCGAGGGTCGTGCCCGCCCCGTCGACGACCACTGGGACGGCCTACCCGGCGGGGAGAGCTTCCGCGACTTCCATCGCCGGGTCACCTCCGGGGTCGAGATCTTGCTGTCCGACCACGGCGTCGCCCTGCAACGTGACCGCCCGCCACTGTGGGCGTTCGAGAACGCACCGCAGCGCATCGTGGTGGTGGCCCACGCCGGGACCAACAGCGTGGCCCTGGGCCACCTCCTGGGCATCGAGCCGGTGCCGTGGGAGTGGGAGCGCTTCGTGTCGTACCACTCGTCGGTCAGTGTCCTGCGCCCGCTCGACATCGGTGGAGCACAGGCCTTCGGGTTGCATCGTTTCGCCGACACGTCCCACCTCCCACCCGATCTCCAGACGTTCTGAGATCCACCCGCTGACCTCCACCCCTTCCCGAGCGAGCGCCCATGCCCAGCCCCGAGTACCGAACCTTCGTCGACAGCCTGGCGGCCGCTCGCCTCGACCCCGGCCAACCCGTCGAGGAGCAGCGGGCCGGCTACGACCTGCTCGGCACGCTCCTCCCATTGGCCGAGAACGTCGCCGTGACCTCGGTGGATGCCGGTGGGGTGCCGGCCGAGTGGGTGTCACCCACCGGCACCGACGCCCAGCCGCCCGACTCGACCGGCGCCATCCTCCTCCTGCACGGCGGTGGGTACTGCATCGGTGGACCCAACTCGCACCGGCCGTTCGCCTCGCACCTGGCGGCAGCCGCCGGACGCCCCGTCCTGGTGATCGACTATCGACGTGCGCCCGAACACCCCTACCCGGCCGCCCTCGAGGATGCCACCGCGGCCTGGCAGTGGCTCACCGCGCAGCGACCGGGGGAGCCGGTCGCGGTAGTGGGTGACTCCGCCGGCGGCGGGCTGGCCCTGGCGTTGTCCGTCAGTGTGCGCGCCAGCGGTGACGAACTCCCCGAGCGGGTGGCCGTGGTGTCCCCGTGGGTGGACCTCACCTGCGACGCCGCTTCGATCGACGCCCGCGCCGACGTGGACCCCGTCCTCCACCGGGCGCTCATCGAGTCGTGGTCGGCGACCTACCGGGCCGGACAGCCCGCCACCGACCCGCTGATCTCGCCGCTCTTCGCCGATCTGGCCGGGCTCGGACCGTTGCTGGTGGCCGTGGGAGGCAACGAGGTGCTCTACGACGACGGCATCCGCCTGATCGAGCAGGCCACCGCTGCCGGAGTCGACGTGACGGCGTGGGTGGAGGACGACCTGTGCCACACCTGGCCGGTGTTCGTGGGTGCCTTCCCAGAGGCGCTCGCCGGCGCCGGGCGGCTGGCCACCTGGCTCACCAGTTGATCAGAAGGCGCCTTCGTAGAGTTCGATCTCGCCACCCAGCACGGCAGCCACGTCGAAGCGGATCTCCCGGGCCACCACATCGGAGTTCTCGAGCCACAGCGCCGCCAGGCGACGGATGCGGGCCCGCTTGGTGTGCGTCACGGCTTCGGCAGGTGACCCGAACGCATCGGAGCTGCGGGTCTTCACCTCGCAGAAGACGATGGTTCGGTTTCGGCGCAGCACCAGGTCGAGCTCGCCTTCGCGGCAACGCCAGTTGCGAGCCACCACTTCGTAGCCACGGGACTCGTAGTCCTTGGCGACCAGCGCCTCCCCGGCGGCGCCGAGCGCCTGACGGGCCGAGGTCACGGCCGGTCCTCGGCCACGGGTAGCCCGACAGGAGCATGCTCCTCCGCCGGAAGCTCCTCCACGTTGACGTCCTTGAAGCTCACCACCTGCACCGATCGTACGAACCGGTTCGTGCGGTACATGTCCCACACCCAGGCGTCGTGGAGCAACACCTCGACCCAGGTGCGCCCTTGGCCCGAGTGCACCTCTTGGTGCACCTCGTTGGCCAGGTAGAACCGGCGCTCGGTCTCGACGACGTAGCGGAACATCGGCGCCACGTCCTTGTACTCCCGATACAGGAGCAGCTCCGCCGCCGCCTCGAACTCGTCGAGTTCGTCGGAGTTCAGGCGCGCTTCTCCTTGATCTTGGCCGCCTTCCCGACGCGGTCCCGCAGGTAGTACAGCTTCGCCCGACGGACGTCACCACGGCTGGCCACCTCGATCTGAGCGATCATGGGTGAGTGCACCGGGAAGGTGCGCTCCACGCCGACACCGAACGACACCTTGCGCACGGTGAATGTCTCGCGCACGCCGTCGCCCTGGCGCCGGATGACGACACCCTGGAACACCTGCACCCGCTCGCGGTTGCCTTCGCGCACGCGCACGTGCACCTTGAGGGTGTCGCCGGGAGCAAACTCCGGAATGTCGGAGCGAAGGCTCCGCTCGTCGATGAGATCGGTGGGGTTCATGGCGACACGCTCCATCAGCGTGGGGCTGCGGTGCCCGGAGGCGGTGCAGGTGGCGAACAACAGAATGGTGAGGATAGGGCTCCCGGTCGCTGGTCCACAAAGCGAGCGGGGTGGGATCGACGCCGACGATGCGCCATGCAGCGACGCACCGCGCTGGCCCTCACCGGTCGTGTGTGCCGGACCGCCCGACGTCGCCACGGGCCGAGCTGCGGAGCACAACGAGCTCCTGACGTTCTCAGGACGGACCGTCACCAGGTTCGGGGCCGGCCACGTCGGGGTCGTCGGGTGGGAACTCCTCGAGCAGACGCCGGTCCTCGGGCGCCAGACCGTCCACGCCACCGGGGAGCAGATCCGGCCGCCAGGCCAGGGTGCGGTACAGCGACTGGGCTCGTCGCCAGCGGGCGATGCGGGCGTGATCGCCCGAGCGCAGCACGTCGGGCACCTCGTGGCCCTCGAGCGACGCCGGCCGGGTGAACTGCGGGTACTCGAGCAACCCGCCACTGAAGGACTCGTCCCCTGCCGACTGCTCGTTGCCCATGACCCCGGGCAACAACCGGGTGACGGCTTCGAGCACCACCAGGGCGGCCACTTCCCCGCCGGCGAGCACGTAGTCGCCCACCGACACGGCGTCGTCGCACAGGTGACGACGAACCCGGTCGTCCACCCCCTCGTAGCGGCCGCACAGCAGTGTGAACCCGTCGAGGCGGGCCATGTCCTGCGCCACGGCCTGGTCGAAGCGGCGGCCCGTGGGCGACAGCAGCACGACGGGCCTGGGCGGGTCGTGCGCCACCACGCTACGGAAGATCGGCTCGGCAGTCAGGACCATGCCGGCCCCACCTCCGTAGGGGGCGTCGTCCACGCTGCGGTGGACGTCGGAGGTGGCGTCGCGGGGATCATGCACCCGCAGGTCGACGAGCCCGTCCCGCTGAGCCCGACCCAGCAGGCTGGCTGCGGCGAAGCCCTCGATGACGTCGGGGAAGATGGTGAGCACGTCAATGCGCACCGCTCAGCCCCCCGGTGGATCCAACAGCCCCTCGGGACCGTCCACCACGAGGCGGCCGTCGTCGTCCCAGGTGGCGAAGCGCAACGGGATCAACACCCCCGAGCCGAGCACCAGTACGTCGCTGGCCGGGTTGGACAGCACCTCGGTCACCATCCCTTGCGGCTGTCCGGCGACGTCGATCACCTCGGCGCCCACCAGGTCGTGCACCCAGTATCCGTCGGGATCGTCCTGCACCGCCTCGGCCCGCAACGGCGTGCCCGACAGCTCCGCCGCCGCCTCGGGGGTGTCGACACCGGCGAAGTGGACCACGAAGCGGTGCTTGGCCGGGCGCGCCCGAAGCACCTCGAGCCAGCGCCCCTCGGCTTCGAGCAGCGAACCAGGTTCGAGCCGTTCGAGATGATTGGTCACCAAGGTGACCACCACGTCACCGGCGAGCCCGTGTGGTCGGTCGATCCGCCCGACCTCGAGCAGCACGGGTCAGTCCAGGAACTCGATGTCGACCTCGACATCGTCGCGGGCGGCGGCAGCCCGCGTCACCACCCGGATGGCGGACGCCACCCGGCCGCTGCGGCCGATGACCCGACCCATGTCGCCGGGGGCCACCCGCACGTTGAGGGTGGTGCGACGCCCGTCCTCGACCTCGACCGACACAGCGTCGGGGTCATCCACGATGGAGCGGACCAGGTAGTCGAGGACCGCCTCGGCGGTGGGCGCAGCGAGGGCGTTCGGATCGCCGTCGCTCATGAGGAGACCTCGGCGGGCTCCTCAGCCGGGGTCTGCGGCGGCACCGGGTCGGCGCCGGTGGTGAACGCCTCCCATGCCCCGGAGATCTCGAGCAGCTTGCGCACCTTCTCGGTGGGCTGCGCGCCCTTGCGGAGCCAGGCCACGGCCTTTGGGTTGTCGATCACGATGGTCGACGGCTCGCGACGCGGGTCGTAGTGACCCAGGATCTCGATGAACCGTCCGTCGCGGGGCGAGCGGCTGTCCGCTGCCACGAGCCGGTAGGTCGGCTGCTTCTTCTTCCCCACACGGGTGAGGCGGAGCTTGACCACGTGTCCTTCTTCCGTTCGTCGTATCGGCGCACGGCATCGTGCGACCTGCAATGATGCTTCGTGGCGGCCCATCGGAGCAAGCCGACCGGCCGCCAGGCGTCAGGGTTGCGGGAGGCCGGGCAGGGTGAGCCCGCCGTCGAGGGGCGCCTCGCCCTTGCCGCGCTTGGCCTTCTTCCCCTTGCGTTCCGCCTCGAACTGCTCGAGTTCGCCGGCGAGGTCCGGCAGCGCCAGCGGGGCCGCACCCTTGGCGGTGACCCGCCCGCCACCGGCGGTGACGCGCCCGCCCTTGCCCTTGCGCCCCTTGCCCTTGCGCCCCTTGCGCATCTTCTTCGAGCCGAAGCCGCCCATGCGCTTCATCATCCGCTGCATCTCGCTGAACTGCTTGACGAGGGCGGCGACGTCGGCGGGGTTGGTGCCCGAGCCGGTAGCGATGCGGGTGCGACGCGAGGCGTCGATGAGTTCGGGGTCCTGCCGCTCGGCCAGGGTCATCGAGCGGATCATCGCCTCGATGCGGGCGATCTCGCCGTCGTCGATCTCGGCGTCTCGCACCTCCTTGGGCATGCCTGGCAGCATGCCCATGAGCCCCGACAGCGGACCCATCTTCTTGAGCTGCTGGAGTTGCTCGAGGAAGTCGTCGAGGGTGAACTGCCCCTCGAGCATCCGGGTGGCGGCTTCCTCGGCCTCCTCCTTCTCGTAGACCTCCTCGGCCTTCTCGATGAGGGTGAGCATGTCGCCCATACCCAGGATCCGCCCCGCCAAGCGGTCGGGGTGGAACACGTCGAAGTCGCTGACTTTTTCGCCGGTGGACGCAAAAGCGATGGGGCGCCCCACCACTTCCTTCACCGACAGGGCGGCACCACCCCGGGCGTCGCCGTCGAGCTTGGTGAGGATGACGGCGTCGAGGTCGAGGGTCTCGTGGAACGCTTCGGCGGTGGTGACGGCGTCCTGGCCGGTCATGGCATCGATGACCAGGAACGTGTAGTGAGGCTCGACCGCTCCGGAGATCTCCCGCACCTGCTCCATCAACTCGGCGTCGATGGCCAGTCGGCCGGCGGTGTCCACGATGAGGACGTCCCGGCCGGTGTCGCGGGCCTTGGCCAAGCCTGCGGTGGCCACCGCCACCGGGTCGCTGGGCTCGCTGAACACCGGCACGCCCACCTGCTCGCCGAGGGTGCGGAGCTGCTCCACGGCGGCGGGGCGCTGGAGGTCGGCCCCCACGAGCAGCGGGTTACGTCCCTGGCTCTTGCACCAGCGGGCCAGCTTGGCGGTGTTGGTGGTCTTGCCGGAGCCCTGCAGCCCCGCCATGAGGATGACCGTGGGCGGTTTCGAGGCGAACGACAGCTTGAAGGACTCGCCGCCGAGGGTGGCCGTCAGCTCTTCGTTGACGATCTTGACGACCTGCTGGGCCGGGTTCAGCGCCTTCGACAGCTCTTCGCCGACGGCCCGCTCGCGCACACGGCTGACGAACCCCTTCACCACCTTGAAGTTGACGTCGGCCTCGAGCAGGGCGATGCGGATCTCGCGCAGCACCTCGTCGACGTCGTCGTCGGACAGACGCCCCTTGCCCTTCAGGCGGGTGAAGATCCCCTCGAAACGATCGGACAGCGACTCGAACATGGTCTGTCGATGCTACCGACTCGTCGGGACGGTCGAAAGACCACGCGCCGGGAGTGGACCGTTGACGACGACGCAGCGCCTCACTCGGATCCTTCGTCGGGCGGCGCCACGCGCAGGTCGGCCACCACGTCGCGGATGCCGGGCAGGGCCGCAGCAGTGCGGGTGAGGGCGGCGGCGGCCTCGGCGTGCGCCACCGTCCCGGTGAGTGTGGCGATGCCCCCGTCGACCGTGACCGACGGCTGCGCGAGATGCCAGGTCGCCGGGGCGTGGGCCAGTTCCGAGCGCAGCCGATCGGCCAGTTCGCCGTCGGGTGGGTGGGTCGCCCCCATGAGCCGGGTGAGCACGGCCGAGCGCAGCTCGGCACCACGGCGAGGGGCCACCGCCAGCCCCACGGCCAACCCCAAGAAGAAGCACGTCACCGCCTTGGCCCCGGCACGACGGGTGGCCCGCCAGCCGAACACGAACGGTGCCGCTACCACGACCAGCACCAGCCGGACGAGCAGCCTGATCGACGCCACCCCCGCACGCAACGGGAGAACGACCGCCCGACCGACCGTCGAGCACACCTTTGTCATCGTTTGCATCGCCGATCTCCTCTCGCCACCGCCGACCACACTCCTTGCACATCCCGCCCGACGCCGCGACACCCTTGTGCCGCCCACCGGCCGATCACGCGAACAGGGCATCCACGAACTCGTCCACGTCGAAGGCCACCAGGTCCTCGACGCCCTCACCGAGACCCACCAGCTTGACGGGGATCCCCAGCTTGTCCTGGATGGCGAAAACGATGCCCCCCTTGGCAGAACCGTCGAGCTTGGTCAACACCACCCCGGTGAGCGCCACCGCCTCGCCGAACTGCTCCGCTTGGACCAGCCCGTTCTGGCCGGTGGTGGCGTCGAGGACCAACAATGCCTCGCTCACCGTCCCCGCACCCTTCTCCGCCACCCGGCGGACCTTGCGCAGCTCTTCCATGAGGTTGCTCTTGGTGTGGAGGCGCCCGGCGGTGTCGGCCATGACCAGGTCGGCATGGCGTGCCGCGGCCGCTTCCACCGCGTCGAAGATGACCGCTGAGGGGTCGCCGCCGTCGCTGCCCCGCACGATGTCGGCACCGGACCGGTCGGCCCACTGTGACAACTGCTCGACCGCCGCGGCGCGGAATGTGTCCCCCGCCGCCATGACCACCGAGCGCCCGTCATCCACCTCGCGTTTGGCCAGCTTCCCAATGGTGGTCGTCTTGCCCACCCCGTTCACACCGACGAACAGCCACACCGAGGGGGCCTCGTCGGCCAGGTGCAGCTCGCGGTCGTGGCCAGAAAGCCGCTGCTTCATCTCGTCCTTCAGCACGTCGAGGACACCGTCGCCATCGGTCACGCCCTCGTCGGCCACCCGTTGGCGCACGGCGGCGAGCAGCTCCTCGGTGGGTTCGACGCCGACGTCGGCCCCGATGAGGGCGTACTCGAGGTCTTCCCAGGTCTCGTCGTCGATCCCGCTGCCGCGCAACCCGCCGAAGACGTCAGCCAGCTTGGCCCGGGCCTTGCCGAGACGGTCGCGGAAACGAGGCTTCTCCGCCAGGGGCACCGGGGCGGGCTCGGCCTCGGCCTCGACCTCCTCGTCCGTCGACACCTCGGCGGTTGCGGCGGCCGCTGCCGCCGCGTCGACCCCCTCGGTGCTCGTGTCCTCGAGCGGCGCCTCCAACGGCGCGTCGCTCGACGGTGGCTCGACCGGCGGTGCGTCGTCAGTCGACGCACCTGCTCCACCGCCGGCGGCCATCTCACGACGGGCCTCCTCGATCACGTCCTCCACCGACGGCACCTCGTCGGGCAGCGGTGCCTCCCGGATGGCCTTGGCTCTGGCTTCGGCCTCCTCGCGGACCCCCGGAGGGATCCGCGGGGCATCCGGCGGCGGTTCCATCGGGACGCCACTGGTGCGGTTGCGGCCGCGGACCAGGGCGAACGTGACCCCGATGACCACCCCCAGCAGCGCGATGGCAATGAGCAGCTGCATGGTCTCCATGGGTGCGGGAGCCTACCGCGCCCGAGCGCCGGCCCACCCCGGTGACCTGCCCCACGCCCGAACTGCCGGTGATCTGGGGCACATGTGCCTCGGATCGCCGGCAGTTCGCGGGGTCGGGGGTTCGCGGGTCGGGGTGCGAGCGGTGTTCAGGCGGCCGCAGCCAGGGCCACGGTGACCAGCGCCGTGCCGCCGCCCCGCCGCACCTCGATCTCGACGGTCTCCCCGGGGCGGCCCCGTTGGATGCGTGCGGCCAGCTCGGCGCCGTTGCGCACCGGCGCTCCGTCGAGGCCGGCGATCACGTCACCGCGTTGCAGCCCGGCGGCCGCCGCCGGTGAACCCGGCTGCACCTCCGAGACCATGGCCCCCGGGGTGCCGTCCACTGTGGGTTCGGTGACCACGCCGAGACGTCCTCGCTCGAGGCTCTCGCCGGTGATGATGCGTTCAGCCGTGTCGAGCGCCACCCCGATGGGCACGGCGAAGCCGATCCCGTTGCTCTCACCACCCCGGGAGATGATGAGTGTGTTGATGCCGATGACCGCGCCGTTGCGGTCGGCCAGCGGCCCGCCGGAGTTGCCCGGGTTGATGGGTGCGTCGGTCTGCAGCATCGGGACCAGCGCCCCGCCGGTGGCGTCGAGCGGTCGATCGACCGCGCTGACCACGCCGGCGGTCACGGTCTGGTCCAGACCGAACGGGCTACCGAGTGCCACGGCGAGCTGGCCCACCTGAGCGGCGTCACGGGCGATCCGCGCCGGAGGGGCGTCGCCGGAGGTGATGGCCACCACGGCGATGTCAGTGGCGGGATCGGTGCCCAACACGTCGCCGGCACCGGTGGCGCCGTCGGCGAACACGAGCTCGACGCTGGTCGCTCGGCCGACCACGTGCGCGTTGGTGAGGACCAGCCCGTCGTCGTAGACGACACCCGATCCCACGCCGGCACCGGCACCCACCATGACCACCGAGGGAGCGACGTGAGCGGCCACGGCGGCCACTGGCTCGTCGGCCTCGGCGGACGGCGGAGCGGCGACATCACCTGACTGCACGACCGGCTGCGAGTCGGGTCCGGCACCGCCGTCGCCGCCGCTGCTGGCACCGCTGGCGCCGACCATCCAACCGCCGGCGCCGGCGGTGAGCGCCAGCAGTGCCGTGACGACCACGGTGCCGGCGCGGCGACCGAGTCGGCGGTCGGCAGGCCGGCCGGACGGGACAGGCGGAGCAGGCGGAGCAGGTGGCTCAGGCGGAGCACCTGACGCAGACGAGGCAACTCGAGTGGACCAGGCAGGCGGCGGTCCAGTCGGCGTGGCGGACGGCGGGACGGCAAGCCACCCGGCGTCGGCAGCTGAGGAGGTCGGGGGGTTCCACATCGATCGATGGGCCATGGGGCGAACGTAGGGAATGGCACCGAAAGCTGACGTAAAGCCGCTCCACCACGACCCCGATCACAGCGCCAGCCCCCGACCACTGCACGCAAACCCCACGGCGCGCAGTCCACCGGATCGGTTCGTCAGCCAGGCGATGCTGTGGGCAGCCACAGGCGGAAGGCAGCCCCCTCGCCCGCTGTGGACTCGACGGTGGCCCGACCGTCGTGATCGGCCGCCACCTGCGCCACGATGGCCAACCCCAACCCACTGCGACCCTCGGCCCGACCCCGCTCGGGGTCGGCCTGCCAGAACCGGTCGAACACGTGGGCCTTCGCCTCGTCGTCGAGCCCCGGTCCCCAGTCACGCACCTCGAGTTCCGCACCGCCGTCAGCCGTCCGGCACGACAGGCGCAAGGTGGCCCCCACCGGTGAGTACCGCAGGCCGTTGGCCACCAGGTTGGCCATCGCCCGCCGCAGACCGTCGGGGTCGCCGACCACCTGGGTCGGCTCGACGGCCACCTCCACGGCCACCCCGGCCTCCTCGGCGGGACCTCGCACGTCGTCTGCGGCGTCGGTGACCAACCGGGCCAGGTCCACCGGCTCGCGCACCGTCCGGTGGTCCTCGTTTCGGGCAGTGGCCACCAGGTCGTCGACCAGCGCACTGATGCGCTCGGTGGCCCGCAGCACCACCTCGGCGGTGCGACGCAGTTCTCCGGGTGGTGTCGTCGGGTCGGCGAGTGCCACGTCGAGGTTGGTGCGGATCACCGCCAAGGGGTTGCGCAACTCGTGGGAGGCCTCCTGGATGAACCGCTGCTGCTGGGCGAACGCTGCGTCGAGCCGTTCCAGCATCTCGTCGAACGTGTCGGCGAGCTGGCGTAGCTCGTCGTGGGGTCCGCCGAGGTCGATGCGTCGGGAAAGGTCGGTGGAGCTGATGTCGCGCGCCACGGCGGTGATGCGCTCCACCGGGCCGAGGACGCGTCCGGCCACGAACCACCCCACCACCAGCGACGCCACGAACAACCCTCCGAGCGCGGCGGCCGAGCTGCCGCGCAAGGTGGCCAGGGCCCGTTCGTTCGCCTCTCGCTCGACGAGGAGGTAGGGGTCCACCCGCTCCCCGGTGAGCACCAGCACCTGGTCCCCCCGCAGGGCCAACCCCTCCACCACCCGACGCGACACCGGCGCCTCGGCCAGGGCGCGCGCCTGCGCGGCGTAGATGGCGCCGATGGTGACCACGGCCAACCCGAACAGGACACAGGAGTAGGTGACGGCCAGACGGACCCGCACCGAGCCCAACCAGTTGGGCAAGCGCCGGGCCACCGCCACACCGGCAGGGTCGGGAGCCGACGCCGGGGCATCACCCGCGCCGCCGTTCACGACCCGGCTCCGTCGGGTGTACCCATGCGGTAGCCGGCGCCCACCACCGTCTCGATGACCGGCGGATCGCCGAGTTTGCGTCGCAACGTCCCCACCGTCACCCGGACCGTGTTGGTGAACGGATCCGTGTGCTCGTCCCAGACGTGTTCGAGCAGCCGCTCTGCCGACAGCACGTCGCCGGGGTGGGCCATGAAGTAGCGCAACAGCGCGAACTCCTTGGAGGTCAGCTTCAGCGGTCGGTCGCCGCGCCACGCCTGTTGCGCGGCGGTGTCGAGCACCACGTCGCCCACCTCCCAGCGGGTATGAGGCTGGGGTCGGTCCCGTCGCAACAAGGTCCGGACCCTCGCCGACAGTTCGGCGAACGAGAACGGCTTGACCAGGTAGTCGTCCGCCCCGTCGTCGAGGCCGGCAACCCGATCGGCCACACCGTCGCGTGCGGTGAGCATCAAGATCCGCGGCTGGAACCCGAAGACCTCCCCGGCACGGATCCGCCGACACGCCTCGCGGCCGTCCACCACCGGCATGGTGAGATCGAGGCAGATCAGGTCGTACTCGGTCGTCGCAACCTTCCGGAGGGCCTCGGCCCCGTCACCGGCGGTGTCGACGGCGTAGCCCTCGGCTCGCAGGCCCCGAGCCACCGCGTCGGTCAACTCGGGCTCGTCGTCCACCACGAGCAGGCGCATCGACTGCACCGTACCGGGCTGCGTCGACCCCGGCCGGTCACCATCGACTGCACCAGGTCACCACGCCGGTCGATCGGGCGGCACGAGGTCGATTCCGTGAGGCGACGACCGCGAACGGCGACGCATCCTCTAGGTTGACATGGGTCTGCCATCGGTCGGAGGAGCGAGGAATGGACGCAGCAACGGGCGAATCGTCGATCGGCGAGCCCGAGGTCGAGGGAGCCGACGCAGCCGAGTCCGCCTCGACGCCGATGCGTCGTCGAGACCTCGCCGGGGAACGAGCCGGCCGCTCGCAAGCATCCCCTGTCGGGTCCGTCGACCCGTCGGTGCTCGAAGCGGCCACCTTCGAGTTGAAAAAGGTCATCGTCGGGCAGGACCGGGCGCTCGAACGCCTCCTCGTCTGCCTGCTGTCGCGGGGCCACTGCCTGCTCGAAGGTGTGCCGGGTCTGGCCAAGACGCTGGCCGTGGAGACCCTGGCCGAAGTGGTCGGCGGCACCTTCGCCCGCCTGCAGTTCACCCCCGACCTGCTGCCCGCCGACATCACCGGCACTCGCATCTACCGAGGCTCCACCGAGTCCTTCGACGTCGAGCTGGGTCCCATCTTCGTGAACTTCCTCCTCACCGACGAGGTCAACCGTGCACCCGCCAAGGTGCAGTCAGCCCTGCTCGAGGTGATGGCCGAACGCCAGGTGTCGATCGGAGGGACCACCTACCCGGTGCCGAACCCGTTCCTGGTCATGGCCACCCAGAACCCCATCGAGTCCGAGGGTGTCTATCCCCTGCCCGAGGCCCAGCGCGACCGCTTCATGATGAAGGTGGTGCTCGACTACCCCTCCCCCGCCGAGGAACTCGAGATCGTGCACCGCATGGGTGTCGATGCCCCCCACGCCAGCCGGGCACTCACCCTCGAACAACTCGTCGACCTGCAACGCCAGGCCGACCGGGTGTACGTCGACCACGGCGTCGTCGAGTACGCCGTGAACCTGGTGTTGGCCACCCGCCGACCCGACGAGCACAACCTGCCCGAGCTGGTGGAACTGTTGACCTACGGCGCCAGCCCGCGTGCCAGCTTGGCCCTGGTGGCCGGTGCTCGGGCCCTGGCGCTGCTGCGCGGCCGAACCTACGCGCTGCCCCAGGACGTGTTCGACGTGGCCCCCGAGATCCTCCGTCACCGCCTCGTGCTGTCCTACGAAGCGCTCGCCCAGGGTCTCGTCGTCGACCAACTCCTGGCTCGGTTGCTGGCCACGGTGCCGGCACCGCGGGTCAGCCCCGCCCAGGACCCGGCGCAGCACGAACCGCCGCCTCCCAGCCCGGTGCCCGGCTCGTGGGCCAGCCCGGCCTCGGCGTGAGCGACGCCGGCCACGCCGGCTGGGGACGTCCGCCGAGCCTGGTCACCAGCGCGGCGCCCGACGTGCTGCGCCGCTTGGAGCTGGTGGTGACCCGCCGACTCGACGGACTGCTCCAGGGCGACTACCGAGGTCTCGTGCCGGGCCACGGGTCGGAGCTCGGGGAGACCAGGCCCTACCAGCCGGGCGACGACGTCCGCCGCATCGACTGGAACGTCACCGCCCGCACCCTCGAACCGCACGTGCGTGAGTCCATCGCCGACCGTGAACTCGAGACCTGGGTGGCCGTCGACACGTCGGCCAGCCTGGCCTTCGGCACCGCCGACTGCGAGAAGCGGGACCTGGCCCTCGCCGCCACCGCCGCGGTGGGGTTCCTCACCCAACGCGCCGGGAACCGCGTCGGTGCGGTGCTCATCGGAGACGGACAGACCGAGATCATCCCGGCTCGCAGCGGTCGAGCCCATCTGCAGGCCGTCCTGCGGCGCTGCCTCGCGGTGTTGACCGACGAGCCAGGGAGTGCGCAGCTCGCCGCGGGGCTGCAGCGGCTGGCCGGCGTGGCCCGACGTCGGGGCCTGGTGGTGGTGGTCAGCGACTTCCTCGATCCCGGAGACTGGGAGCGGCCCCTGCGTGCCCTGGCCACCCGACACGAGGTGCTGGCCGTCGAATTGGTCGACCCTCGTGAACTGGAGCTGCCCGACGTCGGGGTGCTCGACCTGGTGGACCCCGAAACCGGAGCGCAGGCCGAGGTGAACACCTCCGACGCCTCGGTACGCCGAGCCTTCGCCACAGCGGCAGCCGAGCAGCGCGGACGCATCGCTGCGTCGCTGCGTCGCACCGGGGTCGACCATCTGGTGTTGCGCACCGATGAGGACTGGCTCCTTGCGCTCGTGCGCTTCGTCACCTGGCGTCGGGACCGAGTCGACGCCCTGGCACGGGCATCGGTGCCATGACCTTCCTCGAGCCGGTGCGCCTCCTGGCCGGCATCCCCGTCGTTGCGTTGGCCGTCGTCTACGTCGTGCTCCAGGCGCGCCGGAAGGTGTACGCCGTGCGCTTCACCAACGTGGCGTTGCTGGGGGCGGTGGCACCGCGACGGCCGGGCTGGAGACGCCACCTGGCCGCCGGCGTGTTCCTGGGGGCATTGGCCCTCCTGACCCTGGCCTGGGCCCGTCCGGCCATGGACCTCGAGGTGCCCCAGGAGCGAGCCACCATCGTCATGGCCATCGACGTGTCGTTGTCGATGGACGCCACCGACATCACACCAAACCGCATCGACGCCGCCCAAGCGGCCGCCCTCGAGTTCCTCGAGGTGGTCCCCGAACCGTTGAACATCGGGGTGGTGGCCTTCGCCGGCAACGCCTCGATCCTGGTGCCACCCACCACCGACCGGGAGCTGGCGGCCACTGCCATCAACAACCTCCAACTCGACGAGCGGACCGCCATCGGTGAAGCCATCTTCACCAGCCTCGACGCCATCGCCCTCGTCCCACCCGATGCTGAAGGCTCGGCACCACCGGCTGCCATCGTGCTGATGTCCGACGGCGCCACCAACACCGGCCGCTCCAACGAGGTGGCTGCTGCGGCGGCCCGCGAACGCGGCGTACCTGTGTCCACCATTGCGTTCGGCACCGACGGGGGCACCATCACGCTGCCGGGAGAGCCGTTCCCCATCCCGGTGCCGGTTGATCGCGACGCCCTGGCGGAGATCGCCGAGTTCACCGGCGGCACGTTCTTCTCGGCGGTCACCGCCGAGGAGTTGAGCGATGCCTATCGCGACATCGGTTCGTCGATCGGCATGACCACCGAGCTGACCGAGGTCTCCACCTGGTTCGTCGGTGCGTCGCTGGTGCTGCTCTTGGCCAGTGCCACGTTCAGCCTGGCCTGGTTCTCACGTCTCCCCTGAGCGTTCGACGGGCGACACGACCAGGTCGGCAACGACCAGTCGATGGTCGCTGCCCACCAGCGGCCTCGTCGAGACCGACGTCGCCTCGACACCATCAGGAACGAGCACGTGGTCGATGCGGATGAGGACCGGGAACGGCCACCTCCGGTCCCAGACCCGCCGTTCCCGCGACGGCCAGGTTCCGCCCCATCCCTCACCGGCCTGCCGGTGGGCGTCGCTCAGGCCACCGGCGGCCATCACCGCGCGCAGTGGCGGGTGGTCGGTGGTGGCGTTGAGGTCTCCGAGCACGAGCGGCCGCTCGAAACCCGCCACGAGGTCCGCCACGGCGCGCAGCTCGTCGCGCCACACCGCCACGCTGCGAGGCGAGGGTGCCGGTGGGTGCACGTTCACCACGTCGATGGGTCCGCCCGGCGTCGACACCGTGGCCACCGCCGCAGGGTGCAGCCCGATGTCGACGATGGCCAGGTCGTCCGCCGGCAGGCGCGAGAGCAGCCCGATCCCGCTTGGCGCCGGGCGCGGCTCGACGACGGACCACGGGTGACTCGCCGCCAACTCCGATGCCTCGATGGCAGCCCAGTGCTCGTCGGTGAGCTCTTGCAGCGCGATCACGTCGGCATCGACGTCGATCGGCGCCGCAACGATCTCGTCGACCTCGTCGTTGCCGGCAAACAGGTTCGCCGTGACGACCCGGATCGTCGCCGTGCCAGGTGCCACCTCACGGGACCCACCGCTGATCTGGGGCAGGTAGACGGCAGCGGCCACGACGAGCACCATCGTGGATACCGCCACCAACGCGCGACGGCGAAGCACGGCTCCGACGACCAGCGGCACCACCGCGGTCATGGCCAGCCACGGTAGGAAGGCCAGGACGAACGGGGCCGGGGCGACGAACGCCACATCGATCTGGCGCATGGCGAACGCGCTGGCCACCGCACCGACGACCAGCCACGCCACCACCACCGCACCAGCCGCCATGCGGCGGCCGACGCCGGTCCCCACCAGCGTCCGGCGGCGAGGCGGGTCATCGCCCGGTTGCGCCACCGGGCGACCGTCCGCACCTGCCATCGCCGCATGTTATCGACGCACGCGACCACCTGTGTTTGCTCGGGTAGCGTGGCTCGGTGCTCCGCATCGGCATCCTGGTGGTGGCCTACAACGCCGCGTCGACCCTGCAGCACGTGCTGTCGCGCATCCCCGCCGACTTCCGTCCCCGCATCACCGCCATCTTGGTCTCCGACGACGCCAGCACCGACGCCACCTACCTGGTGGGCCTCGGCTACCAGAGCCTCGAGCCGGACCTGCCGCTGACCGTCATCCGCCAAGAGCACAACCTTGGCTACGGCGGCAACCAGAAGGTGGGCTACCGGTGGGCCATCGACCACGACCTCGACGTGGTGGTGCTGCTCCACGGTGACGGCCAGTACGCACCCGAGCTGCTGCCCGACATCGTGCGCCCCCTCGAGGCCGGGTCGTGCGACGCCGTCATGGGCTCGCGCATGCTGCAGCAGGGATCGGCCCGGGCCGGGGGGATGCCGCTGTACAAGTACGTGGGCAACCGAATCCTCACCACGTACGAGAACGCCGTGGTCGGCACCGAACTCAGCGAGTGGCACTCCGGCTACCGGGCCTACCGGGTGTCGGCGCTGGCCGACATCCCCTTCGAGCGCAACGACAACGGCTTCGCCTTCGACACCGAGGTCATCGTGCAACTCGTCGAGGCAGGCAAGCACGTGTGCGAGGTGCCCATCCCCACCTACTACGGCGACGAGATCTCCCACGTGAACGGCATGGCCTACGCCTGGGACATCACCCGCTACGTGACCCGCTATCGGCTCCACAAGATGGGGTTCGGCACCGGGGAGCTGGCCTTTGCCTCCCAGGACTACGAGTTGAAGGCCGACGCCCACAGCTCCCACGGCTTGCTGGCCGCCCGGCTGGCCAACAGCAGTCCGCTGCGGGTGCTCGATCTGGGGTGTGGCGACGGGTCGGTCGGCGCCCGCCTGGCCGCGGCCGGGCACGACGTGGTCGGCGTCGACCGGGTGGCCAACGACGATGCCCGCCGGCGGCTGGCCGAGTTCGTGGTCGCCGACCTCGACGACGGACTGCCGACGGAGGTCGGGACGGACTTCGACGTGGTGCTGTGCGCCGATGTGCTCGAGCACCTTCGACGGCCCGAGGACCTGCTCGACGAGCTCCGGAGTCGGGTCCGGCCCGGTGGACGGGTGTTGGCCAGCATCCCCAACTTCGCCCACTGGTACCCGCGGGTGCGGGTGGCCACCGGTCGCTTCGACTACGACCGGCGAGGCATCCTGGACCGCACACACCTGCGCTTCTTCACCCGGCGCAGCTTCGAGCGCATGGCCGCCGAAGCGGGCTGGGCGGCGCGCTCGGTGGACCGAACCGGGCTCCCCCTCGACGTGGCCGCCCGCGACGCCACCTCCGCCGGCGCCGACCGGGGTGCCGGCGGCGCCACGGCCCCGTCCGCGCCCCGCACGGCGGTGAGCCGGCTCGACCGCATGTTGGTGGGCCTGTGGCCGTCGTTGTTCGCCTATCAGTACATCTTCGAGATGACGCCGCTGCCTGATCCGCTCAGGAAGTGAGACGGCGACACAACGACGGGGGACGGAGCCCGTTCTCGCTCACGTTCACCGGCCCGGCGAGGAACGCCCGGTCGGGCGCCGGTGGGGGGACCAGCTCGGGCGGCAGTGTGCCCTCGATCACGAACCACGAGTCGCCGTCCGCCCACAGCAAGGCAGTGCACTCGCCCACCACCACCATCTCGCCCCGTTGTCCGACCGCGGGGATGTCCTCGACGACAGGCACGTCCCGCCGGTGCCCGTCGAGTCGGTGCTGGGTGACCACGAAGTCGTAGCGCTGCTCCAAGCTCCACGGCAGCACCACCCGCTGGTACTCGAGCGCCAGTGCCACGTTCACGGCCACGCCCCACACGGCAGCGATCGCCGCCAAGATCACCAGTGGCCGCCGCCAGCGCTGTCCTCGCGGCTCGATCTCGATCCATCTCGAGATCACGTGGAGTCCCACCAGTCCCCCGACCACGACCAACGGGATGGCATCGCCCATGTAGCGGTTGGCGATGAATCCGGCCACGAACATGAGCGCCGCCCCGGCACCGGCCCCGATCAGTGGCAACCGAACCGCAGCAACCGACGGCGGTGCGCTGTCGCGCCGACGACGGCGGCGGGGAGTGAAGGCAGCGACGAACCCGACTGCCACCAGCACCAACGGCAGCGGCATCAGCGCCGTGAGGCTCGAGGACTCCACCACCGCGTCGAAGGTGACGTCACCCACGATGGTGGCCGGGTCGCGGGGAAAGGTGAGCCACGGTGCCAGACCGTCGACCTCGACGGCGTGGGGACGCAGGTACTGCCAGGCCGTGGTGGGGACGAAGCGCGCCCCGAAGAGGCTGCCGTCGTTCGCCTCGAGCGCCGCCCGACGGTTCGGGTCCACCTCGGCGAGTGCCATCGTCTCCACCGGCAGGTCCAGCGGATGACCGAACTTGACCTGATTGACCGTGGCGTAGCCGCCCACTGCCACCATGACCACGGCCACCACGCCGACGACCTGGCGCAGATCGGGCCGACGACCGGCCAGGGTGGGGGCCAGCGCCGATCCCCCACGCACCAGACGATCGAGCCGCTCGTCACCGCCTCGGCGGGCGGACAGGGCAGCGCTCGCCGCCACCACGACCCACACCGCGGCCATGAGACCGGCAGTGAGCAGCGGTCCACCGCCCACCGAGGCACGGGTCAGCACCGCGGCGGTGACCAGCACCCCGGCGGCCAGCAGGTGACGGCTGCGGCCGTCGGCCAGGAAGCTCACCTGGGCGACGAACGCCCACGTGGCCAGGGCCATGCCCCAGGCGATGGCCTCGTGGTACACGATGGACTGCGTCACGATGGCGAGCACCACGGTGCCGCAACCCACGAAGGCCACGCTGGCCGCCGCCAGTTGATGCTCGCCGGGTCCCGGCGGGCCCGTCCCCGGTCGGGCCACCGCCCGCAGGCGCCACCATCCGACGGCCACCCCCCACAGCAGCACGGCGGTGGCGGCCATCATCGACACCTGCGACAGGCGACCGTCGAAGGCGTCGGTGGCCACCAGCACCGGGAGCCGCAACGCAGCGGGCACCGGTCCGAAGTACGTGTAGGCCTTGCCGTCGATCACGAAGGCCTCCACCGACAGCACCTCGGGCGGCAGGTCCCACCGGCCGTCCAGCCAGGCTCGGGCCTGCTCGTCGAAGAAGTCCGTGGTGGGACGAGGGTCCGACAACGCGGCGGTGCCGGCGAAGATGAACCAGGTCGCCACCACCATGGCCACCACTGCGCCAGCAGCCGTGGCCCGCCGGACGCTGGCGGGCATCGGCGTCGTCACCCTCGCCCTGTCCGGAGCCTTCACGGCCGGGCACTCTACTGCTGGGACGCCGCGCCGGCGCCCGTCGCTCACGGCGGGCGCGCCGTGTCGGTGTCGGTGCCGAGGTCCGGTCAGGCGCTACGGTCGAGCGGTGCACCGCACTTCGATGCTCAAGATGGCTGCGTTCCGCGACGCCTACCTGGCGCCGGGAACCCATCCAGAACCATTGCGGGTGCTCGACCTCGGATCCATGGCGTACGGCGAGCAGGCCTCGTACCGTCCGCTGTTCGCCGAACCTCGCTTCGACTACGTCGGGGTCGACCTGGCGGCCGGCCCGAACGTGGACCTGGTGCTCGACGATCCACACTGCTGGTCCCAGATCCCCGATGGGTCGGTGGACGTGGTGGTGAGCGGTCAAGCCCTCGAGCACGACCCGCAGTTCTGGATCACCCTGGCTGAGATCGCCCGAGTCCTCCGAGCGGACGGGCTGTGCTGCCTGGTGGCCCCGTCGGGCGGGCCGGCACACCGGTTCCCCCTCGACTGCTGGCGCTTCTATCCCGACGCGGCAGGTGCCATGTTCACCTATGTCGGCCTCGAACTCTGCGAGAGCGCAGTCGAGCACCGCACCTGGCGCCGGCACCGCGGGGTCGTGTGGCGTGACACAGTGGCCATTGGACGCCAGCCGCAGCGCGACGACGCCGCAGCGGCCCGCCACCGCGAGCGCATGGCTGCAATCGTGGCCACCCGCTGCCCGGTGCCGGTGCCACCCACCCCCGGTCGTGACGGCCCGGCGCTCGACCGCTACCACCGCGAGGGCACGGCGCCGTGGTGGCTGTGGCGGCCGTACGGCTGGCACTACAACGTGGCTCGCACCAAGTTCCTGGCGTGGGATCGCAGCCCGGCGCCCGTTCGCAAGCTGGCCTCTCGGTTGATGGGCGGCGCACCCGACGCCTGAGCGTCCGGACCGCTCAGCTGCCAGCGCCGACCTTCTCGCTGACTGCCTTCGACGATCCACCCGGTTGCATGGTGACGCCGTAAAGGCAGTCGGCAGCTTCCATGGTGCGCTTCTGGTGGCTCACGATGACCAACTGGGCATCGTTGCGGAACTCGGCCACCAGTTCCAGGAACCGGTGGAGGTTCACGTCGTCGAGGGCCGCCTCGACCTCGTCCATGACGTAGAACGGCGAGGGCCGGCTGCGGAAGATGGCGAACAGGAAGGCCAGCGCGGTGAGCGACCGCTCCCCACCCGACAAGAGCGAGAGCTTCTTCACGTTCTTCCCCGACGGTTTGGCCTCCACCTCGATGCCGGTGGCCAGCAGGTCGTCGGGTTGGGTGAGTCGCAGGCGCCCGACGCCCCCGGGGAACAAGGTGCCGAAGAGATGCTCGAAGTTGGCGGCCACGTCGGCGAACGCAGCAGCGAAGACCGACACGATCTCCTCGTCGATGGCCCGGATCACCTTGCCCAGCTCGCGTCGGGTCTGCTTGACGTCATCGAGCTGCGCCTGGAGGAACTCGTGTCGCTCGTTCAGCGCCTCGAACTCCTCGAGCGCCAGCGGGTTGATGGGCCCCATGAGCCGCAGGTCGCGCTCGAGTTCGCGAGCGCGGGCCACCGCAGTGGTGCCTTCGGCCAGCGGCGGAGCCTCCGCCGCCATGGCGGTCGCCGGTTCGCAGTCATGGTCGCGTCGCAGCGTCTCGGTGGCGGTTTCGATGCGAAGTTTGATCTCGGCGTCGTCCAGCTCGGTGCGCTGCAGCTTCTCGCGCACCGCCAGCAGTTCCTTCTCCACACTGCTGCGACGGCGTCGGGTCTGGTCGAGCTCCTCGGCCACGGCGCGAGCCGCTTCGGACTGGCGTCGGCGACGAGCTCGTAGGTCCTCGAGTCGCTCGTTGACGACGGCGTGGCGCTCGGTCACCACCGTCGCCAGACGGTCGAGGGCAATCCCCCGGCGGTCCAGTTCCTCACGCCGAGCGGACGCTGCATCCCGCTCGGCAGCGGTGCGGGCCAGCCGCTCTTCGGTGGCCTCCAGGCGGGTGGCCAGGAACGACCGCCGCTCGGTCAACCCGGCGCTGCGGACATCGAGATCGGCCCGCTGGTTGCCGACCTGGCGCGCCTGCTGCTCGATGGCCTCGCGGTCCTCGGCCATGCGCCGACCCCGCTCGGCCAGGTCGGCCTCGGCTGCCTCGAGACGCGGCAACTCCGCTTCGAGTTCCGCCACCCGACCCAGGTCCCGCTCCCGGCGTTCAGCGGTCTCGGCCAGATGCGCGGCGAGCGCCTCGGCTTCGGTCAGGGCGTCGCGACGCTCGCTCTCCACCCGCTGCAGCCCATCGGCCGCCGCCGCCATCCGACCGTCGTTGTCGTCGAGCCGACGGCTCACCTCGGCCTCGGCGCGTCGCGCCTCCTCGAGCGCCGATCGAGCATCGGCGTGGGCCGAGGCGGCCCGCTCGACCGCGGCCCGGGCATCGCTCGCCCGTTGACGAGCAGTATCGAGCGCAGCGCCGGTGACACCGGCGCCGGCGGCGCCGAGTCGCCACCCGCCGGGGGCGAAGCGATCGCCGGCCACGGTGACCACGGTGGCTGCCGGCCGGGCCAACGCCAGATCCACGGCCTCGTCGAGGTCGTCGACCACGGCCACGCCGCCGATCAGCACGTCGAGCAGCGCCTCCACCTCGGGTCGGGTCGAGCGGACGTGGGAGCGCAGGGCACGTCCCTCCACCGGCAGCGCCGGGGTCTCCCCTCGGTGGTAGAGCGCAAGCACCGACCCGGACAGCTCCTCGGCGGCCAGGGTGGCCAGCGCCTGGCGACCAGCGGCCTCCGACGCCACCACCACCGACGACAACGCCTCGCCGGCTGCAGCCTCGAAGGCGGCCTCGTACCCCTCGTCGGTGGCCACCAGGTCGAGCAGGGTGCCGAGCACACCATCGACCGCCGAGAGTCGCTCGGCACCGGCCCGGGACCGGGCCTCGTCGAGGGCCAGGGCCAGGGCCTCGACGCGCGCCTCGGCGGCGTGCGCGTCGGACTCGGCCGATCGGCGTCGGTCCTCGGCGGCTGCCAACGCCGATTCGGCGTCGGCGCGCCGTGCTTCGGCGTCCTCCATCGATTCGACCAACGGCAGTTCGGTCTGTTCGCAGTCACCCAGTTCGCCGCGTAGTCGGGCAGCCTCACCAGCCAGCTGTTCGGCCTTGTCGAGCACGGCGCGGTGACGACCCTCGAGTCGCTGGGTCTCCGCCGTCATACGTTCCACGGCAGCCACCAGCGCCGACAGCTCACCTCGCAACTCGGCGGCGTCGCCGGTGGGCTACGACGGCTCCTCGGCCCATCGCTGCTCGTAGGCGGTGCGCGCATCGGCCAGTGCGACTGTGGCCTCGGCCAGCTGCTGCCGCTCGGGCTCCATCTCGGCCAGCCCGGCGTCCACGTCGGCCAACTCGGTGCGCAGCCGCGCTGCTTCCGCTTCGAGGCTGGCCACCACCCCTTGGTCGACGGCGGCGTGGCGCTCCCGCTCGAGCCCTCGCCGCCGCTCGTCCAGCAAGGCGGTGAGGCCACGGGCGCGTTCGTGCAACGACTCGAACGCGGCCAGGTCGTCGCCCAGGTCGTCACCGCCCATGGCGGTGAGGCGGGCCTCGGTGGCCATCACCTCGGTGTCGAGGGAGGCCAACTGCCGCACCAGCAGCTGCTCGGTGGTCGCCAGCTCGGTCCGGGTGGCCCCCGACGCCTCCAGCCGGGCCTGCAGGGACCGCAGCTCCCGCCCGGCGAGGTGGATGCGCAGGGCGGTGAGCTCGGCCACCACCGCGCCGTGGCGGCGGGCGGCGTCGGCCTGCCGCTCGAGCGGTCGGAGCTGACGACGGACCTCGCGCAGCAGGTCACCGAGCCGCGTCAGGTTCGCTTCGGTCGAGGCCAGCCGCCGCTCGGACTTCTCCTTGCGTTTGCGGTACTTCAGCACCCCCGCAGCCTCTTCCACGATGAGGCGACGATCCTCGGGCTTGGCGTTCAACACGGCGTCGATCTGCCCCTGGGAGATGATGACGTGCTGCTGGCGGCCGACACCGGAGTCGCTGAGCAGGTCCGAGATGTCGAGGAGTCGACAGGGAGCCCCGTTGATGGCGTACTCGCTGTCGCCGCTGCGGAAGAGCGTCCGGGTGATGGTCACCTCGGTGAACTCGATGGGCAGCATCCCCGAGGCGTTGTCGATGGTGAGCGACACCTCGGCGCGACCGAGCGCCGCCCGCTTGGCCGAGCCGGCGAAGATCACGTCGTCCATCTTCTGGCTGCGTACCGCCGAGGGGGCCTGCGCGCCGAGCACCCAGGCGATGGCATCGACCACGTTGGACTTCCCCGAGCCATTGGGGCCCACCACGACGGTGACGCCCGGCTCGAGTTCCAAGCTGGTGGGGTCCGCGAAGGACTTGAACCCCTTCATGGTGAGGTTCTTCAGATACACGACCTACTCCGCTGCGGTTCGCCCCGGCGGCGACGTTCCACGATCTCGACGGTACTGCGTCGGACGACGGTGGCCGCGCATGGCCGGGCCGCCGACCGCTGCGAACCTGGACTCACCGACCGCTGCGAACCTGGACTCACCGACGGCGCGGGCCGTCGGCAGCACTGAGCGGCGCTCCCCGCGGGCACACGACGACACCCACGTCACATCTGGCAGTCGGGGCAGAAGTACGTGCTGCGCTGAGCGAACTTGGCCTTGGTGATCACGCTGCGACACCGACGGCAGGCCAACTTGTCACGTCCGTAGACCTGATGGTGCTCCTGGTACTCCCCGGGCTTGCCGAACAGGTCGACGTACTGGTCGTCGGCCAGCGTTGAACCGCTGAACTTGATGGCGTCGTGCAGTGTCTCGACCACGGCTCGGTACAGGCGGCGGATCTCCATGGTGGACAACGAGTCGGTGGTGCGGTCGTAGCGCAGTCCGGCGGCGAAGAGGATCTCGTCGCTGTAGATGTTCCCGATGCCCGCCAGGATGGTCTGGTCGGTGAGGAATGCCTTCAGCTTCATCTTGTGCGCCATCAGCATCCGCCCGAAGTTCGTCCAGCTCATGGGCTCTTCCACCGGATCGATGCCCAGTGACACGACGTCGGGGGCGTCCTCGTCGATGGTGTCGGGGTTGGTCACGAACAACTCACCGAAGGTGCGTGGGTCGACGTAGCGCAACTGCCCGTGCTGGGTGAAGGTGATGGTCACGTGGGTGTGCTTGGCCACCTCGTCCTTGTTGGCCGTGCGCAGCAGCTGCCCGCTCATCCGCAGGTGCACGAGCAGCAGATCACCGCTGTCGAGGGTGACCATGATGAACTTGCCCTTGCGGCGGACGCCGGTGAGCTTCGTCCCCTCGAGGCGGCTGATGAACTGCTTCTTGGGCTGGCGCCGCACCGATCGGGTGCCGGACACGTCCACCGTCTTGATCTTCTTGCCCACCACGTCGCGCTCCATCTGGCGACGGATGGTCTCCACCTCGGGTAGCTCAGGCATGGTCCCCCTCTACGTCGGCCCCGATCGGCCCGACACTGCGGAACGTCTGCAGCGCGGTCCGAGCGGCGGCCTGCTCGGCCTGCTTCTTCGACTTGCCCTCGCCTCGCCCACGCACCTCGCCCTCGACCAGCACCTCGGCGACGAAGTGCTTGTCGTGGTCGGGTCCGGAGGCGACGAGCCGGTACACCGGGAGTTCCTCGCAGGTGCGCGCCACCAACTCCTGGAGCTGGGTCTTGTGATCGTCCTCACCTGGCACGGCGGCCGCAACGTCCAACCGCTGGCCCACCACGCGCAGGACGAACGGTCGCGAGGCCTCGAATCCACCGTCGGTGTGCACCGCGCCGATGACCGCCTCGAGGGCGTCGGCCAGGATCGACGGCTTCTCGCGACCGCCGGTGAGGTGCTCACCACGGCCGAGGCGCAGCGCCGGACCCAGGCGCAGCTCGGTCGCCATCTCTGCCAGGGTGAGCGTGCTCACCACCGCAGCACGCGCCTTGGCCATCTCGCCCTCGGGCAGTTCGGGCTCGAGGGCGTAGAGCTCCTCGGTGACCACGATGCCCAACACGGCATCGCCGAGGAACTCCAAGCGCTCATTGGACCCGTCGGAGGGCTGCTCCGCACAGAACGAGCGGTGGGTCAGGGCACGGACCAAGCGCGACGGGTCGCGGAACTCGTACCCCAGTCGCCGTCGCAGCTCCTCGTGGGGCTCCGGGGACGACCCGGGCTCATCCATGGCAGCGGGGAGCGGGTCCGTGGCGACGATGAGGTCCTACCCGAGCTTGGCCATCACGTAGTCGACGGCGTCGCGGACGCTCTTGAGGTCCTCGAGGTCCTCGTCGTCGATACGGAACCCCACAGCGCGTTCGGAGAGTTCCTCCTCGAGGGCCTCGACCAGTTCGATGAGTGCCAGCGAGTCGGCGTCGAGGTCGTCGGTGAAGGAGTCACCCTCGCTGATCGAGCCGGGCTCGATCTCCAAGATGTCGGCCAGCCGGTCACGAATGAGGTCCACCACGGCCTGGCGGTCGAGTGGGGCCTGTTCCACATGGGTCTCTGCAGGCACGGCTGCTCCTTTGCGGCTGCTCGTTCAAGACCCGGCGATGCTAGCCGACGCCGGTCCCACTTGTCTGATCCTTGGCAACTTCTCCGTTGTTTTCATTGCCTTCCAGCACTTCAAGGATCATTCCGCCGGGGAGTGGCGGCGACTGAGGTCAAACGTGCTCAGCGCGGGCGAACGGCGGCGGCGAGGGCGTCCACCACCTGGGCGCGCACCAGTTCGTCCGCCACTCGCAGTGCGTTCAGGACCGCGGTGGCGGACGAGGCGCCGTGGCTGATGATGCAGACCCCGTCGACCCCGAGCAGCATGGCGCCGCCGGTGGTGTCGGGGGTCATCTGGGCGTGGAGTGCCCCGAGTTCGGGGGCCAGTGCGCTGGCGGCCGCACGTGTGCGGTCGTCGGTGTCGAATGCAGCCAGCAGCGCCCCCAGCAGGGCCGACAATGAGCCCTCCAGGGTCTTGAGCGCCACGTTGCCGGTGAACCCGTCGGTCACCACGACGTCCACCGTGCCGGCCATGAGGTCGCGTCCCTCCACGTTGCCCACGAAGCGGGCACCCGTGTCGCCCACCCACGCGTCCTCGGCCAGCAGGGCGTGCGTCTCTTTCACCAAGCTGGTGCCCTTGGTGGGCTCCTCCCCGATCGACAGCAGCCCGACGCGGGGTTCGGTCACGTCGTAACGCAGCCGGGCGTAGACGGCTCCCATCTGGGCGAACTGCACCAGCCACTCGGGCTGGCACTCGGCGTTGGCCCCGGCGTCGAGCAGCACCGTCGGTGTCGGCGACCCCGGCACGGGGATGGGTGTGGCGATGGCCGGTCGCTTCACTCCCTTGATCCGACCCATGCGCAACAGCGCAGAGGCCATGGTGGCCCCGGTGTTGCCGGCGGACACCATGGCAGAGGCCTTGCCGTCGCGCACCGCCTCGGCGGCGCGCACCAGCGACGAGTCCTTCATGGTGCGCACGCTGGACGCCGGATCGGCGTCCATGGCGATGACCTCCGAGCAGCCGAGCACCGCCAGCGGGCCGGCATCGCCGATCTCGTCGGGACGCCCGACCAGCAGGACATCGACCCCGAGTTGCTCGGCAGCGAGGCGGGCGCCGTCGACGATGGCGTCGGGGGCGTGATCGCCACCCATGGCGTCGAGAGCGATGGGAAGGTCGGCCATCACAGTGCCATCGATCGACGCAGGGTTCGCCTGCTCAGTCGACCTCGATGGCTTGGCGGCCGTTGTACCAGCCGCAGTTCCCGCAGACGACGTGGGGAAGCTTGACCGCTCCGCAGCGCGAGCAGGTGCTGCGAGCAGGGGTCTTCAGCTTCCAGTTGGCGGCGCGACGACTGCGGCTCTTGGACTTGGAGGTCTTCTTCTTTGGGACAGCCATGGCGCTCGGTCCTGGTGAAGGGTGGATGGGAGAGATCGGCGCTGGACCGCGAGCGTGCCGCGAGAGCCCAACGGGCGAAGGGAGAGCGTACCAACATCATCGGACCGACCCAAAACGGCGCAGACCAACCACGCCGCGGCTGCGGTGGCGCGCTGCGCGGCACGGGCGCCGCGCCCGACGACGCGTCACCGATCAGGGCGGGAGCTCTGATCCGTCGAAGTGCAGGAACCTACCGCCGGTATCCACCGAGACCCCCTCCACCACTGCGGCCACAGCGCGCACGCTCTCCTGCACGCTCATCGCCGCGCCAGCCCCGCCGATGCTGGTGCGCACGTGACCCGGGTTGATCACGCCGACGCCGATGCCGAGGTCACGGACGTCGGCGGCGAGCTGGCGAGCGGCGAGGTTGAGCGCCGCCTTACTCGTCCCGTAGGCGTAGGAACGTCCCGGCCGCACACGACCGGTCTGGCTCGACCGACTGGACAGGAACACGATGCGCCGCTGTTGCGACGCGGCAACGTTGTCGATGAGGTCCATCGGCACCGCCATGGCACCGAGCACATTGGTGGACAGGACCTGCGCCCACTCGTCCATCTCGCATCGCCCGAAGAGCGTGCGCCGTCCGCCTCGGACCGCGGCGTTGGACAGCAGCAGGTCGATCGGCGTGTCACCGAGGGATTCGCCCAGTTCCACCCGCTGCTGTTCGTCGGTCACGTCGAGCCGGTGGATGACCACGTCGCCCTCGACCTGTTGGAGATCGGTCGCTGCGGCGGGATCGCGGCAGGTGGCGATCACCCTCCACCCGTGGTCGGCATACCACTCGGTGAACCCGAGGCCCAGGCCTCGGTTGGCGCCGGTGATGAGCGCCGTGGGGGCACCGGTCGGCATGCTCAGCGCTTCTTGAGGGCGGCGCCCACCTGACCGAGCACCCCTCGCGCCCGGTGACGTTCGCGTCGTTGCTCGTGTGCCAGCGCGAGTGCCCGGTCGCGATCGAGGCCGTACAACGGCGCCTGCACGCCCTCGTAGCCACCCTCACGCAGGCGATCCGAGGTCTCGGCCACCATGCCGATGTACTGCGGTTCGTCGCCGTCGCGCTCGATGAACTTCACGCTCGTCGAGCGCGAGGTGTAGTTGCGTGCGGTGCAGTAGTGCACGACGAAGCTGCGGCGGGTCCGTTCGGGGTCGACCAGCTTCTTGCCACCGTGCAGCAACCCGGCGTGCCAGATGAAGACGTCGCCGCGCTCGCAGACGAACTCCTGCACCTTGAGCCCCATCTCCTTCATCTGCTGCTTGCGGTACTCGCGCCACGCGGCGCGAGCGTCCTTGTCGACGGTCCGTCCCAGACGGATGTTCCCCGGGCTCGTCTCGTGCCACGGCATCCGATGCGAGCCCGGAACGTACAGCAGCGGCCCGCCATCGGAGGAGGTGTCCTCGAGCGCCGTCCAAGAGGCAAGGAGATGGCTGGGGGGATCCGTGGGAACGAACATCGGATCCCGGTGCAACGCTTGCTGTGACCCGTAGGTGAAGTAGAGCGACTGGAAGGCAACTGCTGGTTCGCCGTAGATCAGCTCGATGAGGCGCATCACCTCCGGGTTGAGGTAGAGCTTGCGAGCCAGGTCGCTGTGGCCGTGCATGTCGGCGATCCGGTACCCCACCGTGGGCCCGTCCACGTCGACCTCCTGCATCGACTTCCGCTGACCCGCCGCCGGCGGACCGACGAAGAGGTCGAACGGTCACTCACGCCAGAGGCGCTGCACCTCGTCCTCGAAGGCGGCCGCGAACTCGGCATCGATGCCCGTCTTGAAGCGGATGTAGCCGTCGTCGGCGAAGCCACGGAGCTGCTCGGCCTCTCGCTCAGTGATCTCCCCGGCCTCCAGCTTCGCCGCGATGCGGTTCGCTGCATCGGGTCGGTCGAGCCAGAGGTCGCTGATGAGCGTGCCGTCCCCAGTCACATGTCCCATCGCGGCACAGTACCGCAGGCGATTCAGCGACGCAGCTGACGACGCCGGCTTCGCGCCACCCCAGGCCGACGTGGCGTCAGTTGTCGAAGTGCACGTCGTCGAGCGCGGCCCACCGCGGGTCACGTGGGGGCGCGGCCGGCTCCTCCTCGCTGCTGCGGGCCGGGAAGCGATCCGGTGCCGGACCGGCGCAGTCCTCGTCACACAGCGGGGCGAGCGGCAAGGCCAGGGCCACCGCGTCGCGCACCATCGGCTCGAGATCCACTCGATCCTCGCCCAGCAGGTAGGTCTCACCTTCGGTCGGGCGACGTTCGAAGATCTCTCGCAGGTCGGCCTCGAGCACGCCGTCGACATCGTCGAGGCAGCGGCGGCACGACCCCCGCCAGGGCGCCGACACCGTGCCCTCCACCACCAGCGCCGTGCCGCCGGTGGCCTCGAGGACCAGCTCGGCCACCACCTCGGCGTCCGAGGGCGTGGCGCTGCCCACGGTCTCAAGTCGTCCGAGTGGTGCCCGCAGTGCGTGGGATCGGCGGACCCCCGGCTGACGCAACAGGTCGGCAACCACGACCTCGAACGCAGCGTCGGCGCTCATGCCGCCTGCTCGTGCCAGGCAGCGATCGTCGCCGGCACGCCGGAGTGGTTCACCGCTCGTCGGCCCAGTCGTCGTCGGCATCCGGCGGCGGCGGCAGGTCGGCGAGTCGCTCCTCGCCCTCGAGGGGCTCGTCGTCGAACGCCTCGCCGTAGGCGTCGGCATCCTCGTCCACCGGGATCCCCGCCGTGAGGTTGGTGCCCTGCAACTTGGCCCGCCCCGCAGCGACCATCGCCATCGTGCGTTCGAGCACGATCTCGAAGCTGGCCAGCTTCTGGTCGCAGTAGTCCTCCACCTCGTGGCGAAGGCGGCGCGCCTCGGTCTCGGCTCGGTCGACGGTCTCGTACGCCCGTTGCTCGGCGGCCTTCACCACCTCGGTGCGCTGCACCATGCGCTCGGCGCGCGACCGCGCCTGGTTGATGATCTCCTCACCTTCGTGCGCCACCTTGGCCAGGAACGCCTCGCGCTCCTTCAGCAGCCACCGAGCGGCGCGCAGCTCCTCGGGGAGTGCCCCGATGGCCTCGTCCAGCAGGTCCAACACCTCGTCCTTGACGATCTTGGAGCTGGCCGAGAGCGGCAGTTGCGGTGCCGATTCGACGATCGACCGGAGGCGGAGCAGCACCTGCTCGGTCTCGGGACCGCTGTAACCCGACGAGCTGATCTGCAGTACCGGCTCCTCGGGGTCGAAGTCGTCATCGTAGAGATCAGTCAACGGTGTACTTCTCCTCGAGGCGCTTACCGACGGCCGGCGGCACCATGGCGGTGACATCGCCACCGAAGCGGGCGATCTCCCGGATGAGCTTCGACGCCAGGAACGAATGGGCGGATGCCGATGGGATGAACAGGGTGTCCACGCCGGACACCTTGTGGTTCATCTGGGCCATCTGCAGCTCGCTCTCGAAGTCCGACACAGCGCGCAGACCCTTGACGATGAAGTCGGCGCGCTCCTTGCGGGCCAGGTCCACTACGAGCGACGAGAACATGGTGACGCGCACGTTCTCGAGGTGGGCCACGGTCTCCTCGAGCATGGCCTGACGCACCTCGAGGGTGAACAGCGGCTCGCCCTTCTGGGGGTTGCGCATGGCGGCCACCAGCACCTCGTCGAAGAGGCGGGAGGCCGTCTCGATGATCTCGAGGTGGCCGTTGTGGATCGGATCGAACGATCCGGGGTACAAGACGCGTGTCACGGGTTCTCCGAAAGTGGGGTGCGGCGCCGGGCGAACACAACGAATGTACTTCCGTAACGGCGCTCACGAAGAACACCCCAACCTGCGGCCTCTGCGATGTCGGCCACGGACCGGTCCGACTCGGCCACCACCAGCCGAGCCGGTACCACCTCGAACAGCTGCTCCCAGCGGTTGGTGGCGTAGGGCGGGTCGCAGAAGGCGATGTCGAATCCCGCTGCGAGCGGCTGGTCGCAGTAGCGCTCGAAGTCGGTGGCCAACACCTCGGCGTGCTCGGCCAGGTCGGTGGTGGCCAGGTTCTCGATGACGGAGCGTCGGGCGGCACGGTCGGGTTCGAGGAACACTGCGTGCGCAGCCCCCCGGGACAGCGCCTCGATCCCCAACGCGCCCGAGCCGGCGAACGCATCGAGCACGGTGGCCCCGTCGAGGACGTCCAGGCTGACCAGGGCGTTGCCGACGGCCTCCCGTACACGGTCGCTGGTCGGGCGGACCCCGTGGCCCGCTGGAGCCACCAGTCGTCGTCCCCGAGCCGTGCCCGCCACCACGCGCATGACGGCCACGCTAGTGCTCCGGTGGCCGAGCGCCGGGACGACGCCATGCCGGTCGGCCGCGATCCGATGCGAGGACTGCGGCCCTACCATGGAGCCATGGAGCTGCCCGCCACGATCGTGTGCGTCGACTGCGGCGGCGTGGCCCACCTTCTCAGCTACGAGCGACCCGACGAACCGTTCGCCCCCGGCGATGTGGTGGCCTACCGATGCGAGGACTGCGGCGACCGCTGGGACCTCGAGGTGAGTGCCGACGACGACCCCGCCGAGACGGCACGGGAGTACGACGCCTTCACCGACCTCGGCGCTCCGCCCACCCCGTTCTCCTGATCCGATCGACCACCCGGTCTCCGACGCTCGCGAGGCCTCAACCCATGCACTCCACGCCACGGATCGGCGCTCGCCGCTCACCCGCTCTCCGCCCACTGGCCATCACCGTGACGGTGGTCGCGCTGCTGGCCGCGTGCGGGGACGGCGACACGCAGGAAGCGATCGGCGGCGGCGACACGTCAGCCGAGACAGGCAGCACCTGGACGACCCAGCCGCCCGACACCGACGGCGACCCACCGCCGTTCATGGTGCTGGAGCGAGGTGACGACGAGGTCAGACTCCCCACCGTGCTCGTGCAGCATCCCAGCACCGACGATGAGCGTCTCGACTGCGCGGCACGCGGCGCACTCCGGCGTGACACTGCTCGGGACGACCTGGTCGACGTCGACCTGGACTCGCTGACCATCGAGGCCTACGGCTGCTTCACCACCGAGGCGTTGGCGGCCCAACTCGTTGACGAACTCGAACGAGACGAGGTGCCCGATGAACAGGTCGCCTGCGTCACCGATGCCCTTGCCACTGCCTCGGCCGAGGAGTGGGCGACGGCGCTGGTGTGGGACCACGACGGGGTGGTCTTCGAGCCCTGCGGCATCGACCGCTGAGGGCCTGGTCTTCCGCCTGGGTCCTGGTCCGACCAGCGGACCGGCCCGACCGACGAGCGCCGGACCTGCTCGAGCGAGATCAGACCTCGCCGGCGTCCGGCGGGTCGCTCGGCTGGATCGTCGTCCAACGGTAGAGGAACGCCACCGCCGCCTGGCGGCTGACCGCGATGGCCGGCTGGAACGTCCCGTCGCTGAACCCCGCGGCGAGACCCTGCCCGGCCATCCACTCGATCTCGAACGCGAACGGGTGGCTCTCATCGACGTCGGAGAACGTCGGTGCTGCGGGCAGCGTGACCTCGGGGGCTCCGGCCAGCCGGTGCAGCATGGCGGCCATCGCCTGGCGGGACACGGGCTCGGTGGGACGGAAGGTGCCGTCGTCGTACCCCTCGGCGATGCCTTCGGTGGCCAGCCACATGATCTCGGCCACGAACGGATGGTTCTCGTCGACGTCGCTGAACAGGTCGTCCACGTTCACTGACATCGGGGCGCCGTCGGGCGTCCCGTCGGGCAGTCCGGCCGTGCGGTAGAGGAAGGCGGCCGCCGCCTGGCGGCTGACCGCGACGGTGGGCTGGAACGAACCGTCGTCGTAGCCGGTGGTGACCCCTCGCGCTGCCGCCCACCGGACGACTGCCGCGAACGGGTGCCCGTCGGGCACGTCGGTGAACCCGGGCGTCAGGAGTTCGACGTCGACTGCGTTGCTCGGCAGCGACGGCGGTGATGCGCCGGTGGCGTTGCGGGCCACCACCCGGAACCGCTGGCCGTCACCGGGGTCCAGGCCGATGACGTCGACCTCGGTGGTGGCCGGGCCCGTGCGGGCCACCACGACGTCGTCGACGTCGAGCACCTCGAAGCCGACGAGGGCGGACGAGCCCACCTCCTGTGGGGCGTCCCACGACACCCGAGCCAGTTCCGCTCCTCCCTCGGCCGCCACACCCGTCGGCGCCGCCGGGGTGAGCACCGTCTGGTGGAAGTCGCGGAACGGCACCGACACCAGGCGGTCGGAGGAACGCCAGTTGGGGAGGTTCACCACTTCGGGGCCCTCTCCACCGCGTGGCGTGGCGGCGACCGTGACCGTGGCGTCGGGCGGGTCGGCGGCAGGGATGAAGATGTTGGCACCCGACAGGAACGGCAGCGCGGCCAGGCTGGCCACCGGCGCGCTCAGGTCGGTCTCCCCGTCGCTGCCCTCGTCGAGGGCGAACATGGCAATGGTCGAACCGCTGCGCGGCGCGGTGGCCCCGTTGAGGATGTTCACGCCGTCGACGGTGAGCAGGTCACCGGCCTCGCCCTGGTCGCCCCACCACTCCTTGTTGCGGAAGATGGTGAGGTTGGTGCTGGCCTCGCTGCGTTCGATGAGCCCGACCACCAGGCCGTCGGGTTCCGAGGTGAGCAGCCGCATCCACTGCGTGCTGCGAGTGAACGGCTGCACATAGTGATGGTGGGTGGCCTCACCAGGGCGGACGATCTCGAACTCGTGGGGCACCCCGCCGCGCACGTCGAACGGCCCGTAGTCACCGGTGGCGTCGATGGCCGCGGTGTGAACCGGCGCTTGGTCCGTGCGAGTACCGGTTGCGGGGTCAACCTCCCATACGTTCAGCGTGGTGCCAGCGGCACCGAGGTTCTCGGGGAACAGGACCGCTCGACCCTCGACGGTGATCTGGTCCGTCGGCTGGGCCCGAACGTGGATCGTCTCGGGCTCGGTCCCGGTGAAGTACTCGTAGATGACCCCGAAGGTGTCCGCCGAGGTCACCACCTCGGTGTGACCCTTGTCGGGGAAGTGGACGTTGGTGGCACCGACGAGGTCCCCGGCGGGGTTCCACTCTCCCCAGATGGCCAGGCTGTCGACACCGGCGGGTGCGGGTTGGCCTGAACTGCCGTCGAGGTTGACGTAGCTGGCCACCTTGTCGGCCCGACTCTCGTCCGCCAGGTAGGTCCGGGCCACGCCCGTGCCCTGCGAGTGCCCGAGCAGGTGCACCTGCTCGGCTCCGGTGGCGGCACGCAGGGCGTCGATCCGGGCGTCGAGCGCGTCCACCACGCCAGGTCGGGTGGCCGGAACCAGGCTGTAGGCCAGCGAGTTGTACTCCATCACGTCGATGTGGTCAGCGGGGAAGCCGTTGCTGACGAAGCGCATCGCCTGCGACTCGAACTGCTGACCGGAGCCGAAGAACCCGTGCACGAAGATGATGGGCACCGGGGACTCGGTCCCTGAAGGCGGCGGGTCGGCCTCGGCTCCCGCCGTGGCCGCTCCCCCGGGCAGCACTCCCAGCACGGCGGTCAGCACGGCGGCGACGACCAAGGCGACGCGTCGATGTCGATTCACGGGATCCCCCTCGGCACGGACACGATTGCCGTGCATGTGGCGTTCGGCGTCACGTTAGTCAGTTCTCTCGCCGTTCGGACGGGCCGTCTCACGCGCAGGGGAAGGTGCTGGCCAGCACGTCACCGCGTATGCGGTGGCGTCGGTACTCCTCGCGCACCGAGTCCAGCACCTCGTCGAACGGCGCCCAGTGGTCGGCCACCTTCATCGCCGGGTCGATGGCCGCCACCGGGTGCCACCACACCCCCTCGGCGGTGACGCACACCTCGGGGACCAACGAGGTGCGCGACACAGTGAGTCCGCTGTTCGCCGCGCCCTGGCGGGCCACCCGACGCACCACCCGCTGGTCGTCGTCCAGTCCGAGGTCGGAGAACAGCCGCTCGAGTTCGGTCTCGGTGTCCCCGGCGTCCTCGCCGAGGGTGGCCGCCACCCGCACCCGGAACCCCAGGTCGAGCGCGCAACGAATGCCGTCCAGCGCCCGCTCGAAGCTGCCCGACCCTCGGTGACGGTCGTGCAGCCCGGGGGTAGCGGAGTCGAGGCTGATCTGCAGCGTGAGGTTGTCCCGAGGGAGGGCCTCGAGGCGTCGCAACCGCTCGCCGCGGAACAGCATGGCGTTGGTGAGCACGGTGGTGGGCAGCAGGGAGGTGGCCAGTCGCAGCCGCTCGTCCATGTCGATGAGCATGAACGGCTCGCCACCGGTGATGTAGAGCTCCTCCACACCGGATGCCACCGCAGCCTCGAGCAGTCGAGACAGCTCGGCAGTGCTGAGGACGCGGGGCGCGGCGGTGGGCGACGACTCGACACAGCAGTAGTCACAGGCCAGGTTGCAGTGGAAGTTCGTGTACACCCACAGCCGATGGCCGGGTCGACGTTCGGGCGGTAGCGACGCCAGCGGATCGGCGATCCGACCGCGATGGATCTCCACGGCGTCGGGCAACACGGTCAGCACCTCGTTGCCGGTGGCCTCACACCAGCGGGCAACCGACGCCAGATCGTCGGGCCCGTCCAGCGCCACCTCGGTGACACTGCCCGCCGGGGTGGCTCCCACCTGCTCGACGAGGCGCAGGATCAGCGCCGACACCGGCGCCTCCCCCCGGGTCGGGTGGCCCGCTCGGGCATTGTCACCATCCGTCGGCGATGCCTTGGGATTCCATGGCTTCGTGCAGGCTGCGGTAGCCCTCCAGCTCGGGCCGCTTCCATTCACGGAGCCCTTCGAGCTCGAGGATGTGTCGATGCTCCGGGTTCTCCCAGTCCATGGCCAACAGGTGCTGCACCCACCGCTCGACCCGGTCCTCGTCGAGCCCTTCGAGCGCCGTGAAGTTGCAGTGGTTGTAGTCCTCCGACTCCCACACCACCTCGAGGTCGGCCACCAGGTCCTCACCGCCGGCGGTCATGGCCTGCCACGTGTTGACGCCGACGGCAGCCACGTCGGCGTCGTCGGCCAGCACGGCGCGCAGGGCGTCGAGGTCGGAGGTGCCGGTGTCGCCGTGCTTGCCCACATCGGAGTCGAAGATCACCCACTCGGCGTCGTCGGCGCCGATGCCGGCCTCCGTCAAGAAGTGCACCGGGAGGATGCGGGCCTGGCCCGAATCGCGCGAACCGAGGGCGATTCGCCGCCCTCCGAAGTCCGACAGCGAGAGCCGACCGGTTCCCTGCCGCCCGATGAACAGCGTGCGGAAGGTGAGATCGGTGTCGCGCATGGCCACGGCACGGGCGGTCCCGTTCGTGCGGCGGAGGGTACGCACCCATGCCACGTTGGTGTTCCACGCCAGGTCGATGTGACCGGCGAGGAGCTCCTCCACCTGCCGCTCGTAGTTCGAGTAGAGGACGAAGTCCATGGGGGTGTCACTGTCGGCGAAGTACTCCTTGATCCCCTCCCAGATGGGGACCACGTTGGCCGTGTAGGCAACAGCGCCGACCAGCAGGGTGTCGTCGTCGTTCATCAGCAACTCCAATGCTCGGGGGCTCGGGGGAGAACAGTTCGTGTCGGGGTGTCAGGGTGTCTGCCGACGACGTCGGCCGGGCGGCGATCAACGTCCGAGCGTTGCGTCGTTCGGGTGCGTCGAGGGTCAGAACAACGGCAGGCCGCACACAGCCTTGCCGACAAAATCCCGCAGTGCGTCGCCGGTGGGTGCCATGACCGCGGCGGCGCGCCCGTCGCGAAAGCGTCGCTCGACGCCGACCTCTTTGCGGAACGCCGAGCCACCGCACACCCGCATGGCCGTGTCGGTCACCGAGATGGCACCGTCGCCGGCCACTGCTTTCACCTCGAGCACCCGCAGCTGGGCGTCGTCGCGGCCTTCGGCGAGGGCCGCCACGGTGTCGGACAGCAGGGTGGCGGCAGCGTCGGTGGTGAAGCGGGCCGAGGCCAACTGGCTGCGGAGCACGGGATCGTCGGCCAGTGTGGCGTCGAGGTGCTCGAGCCGCGTACCGACGAGATGCGCAGCCGCCAACTGAACGGTGGCCTCCATGAGCCCCACCGACGCGGCGGCGTTGAGCACCGAGAACGTGGGGAGCACCACGCCCATCATCAGGTCGAACCCCCCGCCGTCGTCGCCCAACCGGTGGTCGGCCGGAATGCGGGCGGCGGCGGCCGAGACCGGACTGGAGGCGTTGCCGCGCAGGCCGAGCCCGTCGAAGGGGGCATCCACCTTGAGCCCCTCGGTGTCCGACGGCACGAACCACAAGGTGCTCATCCCCTCGGCGGCCACAGGCTGGCTGGACCACACATAGCTGTCGGCCTCGCCGGCGGCGGTGATCCAGCTCTTGCGGGCGTCGAGCACCACCTCGTCACCGTCGAGGTGGGCACTCGACGTCGGCGCCCAGAAGTGCGAGCGGGAGCCCTTCTCGGAGAAGGCCAGCGTCGTGAGGTGAGCGCCCTCGGCGATCGCCCGACGAACCTCGACCGGCCCGACGGCTTCGAGCACCACCGTGCCGCTGTAGTGCATGGCGGTGACCATGGCGGTCGAGGCACAGGACCGCCCGATGCGCCGCACGACGTCAGCAGCGGCATCCAGCCCCGCACCGGCTCCGCCGACCTCCGCTGACGAGATCAGCCCGAGCAGCCCGGCCTCGGCCAACGCATCCATGGCCGCTCGGGGGAAGCGGCCGGCGGCGTCGATGTCGATCGCCTCCGGTTCGATGACGTTCTCCCGAACGGTTTCAACAGCGGCGACATGATCGAAAGCCATGGATGCTCCTTGGTCGGCGGGGCGCGCGAGTCCCCCGTACCGCGGGAACCCGCCCAGCTGGAGGATCATTCCTGCCGTGTCCGGGAACTGCCGCTCCGCCCGTCGCCACCCGCTACCGTCCTGGCGATGCGGCGCAGGGTGCGCCCGATCGACACGGCGAGGGGGATCACATGGCCGACGTCATGGACGGAGCGGAGCCATTCAGCGCTGATGGAGGCCCGCACGGGGTGCTCGTGCTGCACGGGTTCACCGGGAACCCGCACTCGGTGCGCCCGTTGGCCGAGGCGTTCGCCGACGCCGGCTTCGCCGTGGAACTCCCCCGGCTCCCCGGACACGGAACCAGCATCGACGACATGCTGATCACCACCTGGGCCGACTGGAGCGGCGAGGCCGAGGCCGCCTATCAGCGGCTGGCCGCCCGTTGCGACCGCGTGGTGGTGGCCGGGCTCTCCATGGGTGGCACGCTCACCTTGTGGGTGGCGGCCGAGCATCCGGAGGTGGCCGGCATCATCTGCATCAACGCCCTCATCGAGGACCCGGGACCGATGCGCGAGGCAATTGCGGAACTGGTCGAGTCGGGCATGGAGGTGATGGACGGGATCGGTAGCGACATCGCCGACCCCGACTCGGTGGAGATCGCCTACCCCGGCACCCCACTGCGCCCCCTGCAGACCCTCATCGCCGCCGGCGACGAGCTACGCCCGCGCCTCGGCGACATCACCTGTCCGGCACTGGTCATGACCAGCCCGCAGGACCACGTAGTGACGCCGTCGAACAGCGATGTGCTGGCTGCGTCGGTCGGCGGACCTGTGGAGCGGGTGTCGCTCGACCGCAGCTACCACGTGGCCACCCTCGACTACGACCGCGACCTCATCGCCAAGGAGGCCGTGGCCTTCGCCCAGCGGGTGACGGGCTGACGTCGGCGCCGGCCCGCGGCCCCCTTTGCCCACCCGACTGCGCGCAACCAACCACCGAAACGGTGGCCCACTGCGCGCAGTCCAACGAGCCGCCCATTGCCACCCGACTGCGCGCAACCAACTACCGAAACGGTGGCCCACTGCGCGCAGTCCAACGAGCCGCCCATTGCCACCCGACTGCGCGCAACCAACCACCGAAACGGTGGCCCACTGCGCGCAGTCCAGCGAGCTGGCGGCGGTGCGGTCAGTCGGCGAAGTCGGGCTGCTCGGCCACGATGTCGTCCCACAGCGGCTGGAACTGGAACCAGCCGGCGATCGATGTCCCCACCTGTGAGGCGGTGAGCGCCGCTGCGTCGTGGGGAATGGGAATCGGCGTACCGGCGGCATCGGCCAGCAGCTGGGCCTGGCATGACCGCTCGAGGGTGATGAACCACCACACGGCCTCATCCACCGAGGCACCGACGGTCACCGCCCCGTGGTTCTGGTGGATGACCGCCTTGTGGGACCCGAGCGTGGCGGCCAGCTGGCGGCCGTAGTCGACGTCGGCCACCACTCCGCCGAAGTCGGGATGCAGCGCATGGTCACCGTAGAAGGCGCAGGCGTCCTGGGTGAGCGGGTCGAGCAACTTGCCGAGTGTGGAGAACGCCCGGCTGTGCACGGCGTGGGAGTGGGCGGCCGCCACCACGTCGGGACGAGCGGCGTGGATGGCCGAGTGGATGGCGAAGGCTGCGTCGTTCACGCTGCGGTCGCCTTCGACCACCTCGCCGGCGTCGTTGACGAGGAGGAGGTCGCTCACCTTCATCCGGTTGAAGCTGACGCCGAAGGGGTTCACCCAGAAGTGGTCGTCGAACTCGGGGTCGCGAGCCGTGATGTGCCCGGCCACGCCCTCGGAGAAGCCGAAACGCCCGAAGATGCGCAGCGCGCCGGCGAGCTTCAGCTTTCGCAGCATCCGCTCCTCTTCGACCGAGGTGGTCTCCCCCGGTCGGGGCAACCGCAGGCCGGCGTCGGTGGTCGGTTCGTCGGTGGTGGTCACGGGCTACCCCCTGCGGTCCGGCCGTCGCTGCGCTCGGCTCGTGCACCCAACGTGGCGGCGACATGGCTGGTGTGTGGCCTGGTGGCCTCCCGCCAGGATGCCACCCTGGCTCGAGGGTCGCACCTTCGGCGCCACTGGGGTCGGCGGCGGGCTCCCGTCGCGAGGTTCGCCTACCAGCCCTGTCGTTGGCGCCACGCTGCCCAGCGGCGGCCCCGGCGTATCACCAACACCACGTACGCCAAGCCGAACGATGCCAGGGCGGCACCCACGGCGGGAATCCAATTGAAGGCGACGACAACCCCGAGGACCAGCGCCCCAACCCCCATGGAGCCGTCGACCATCAAGACCGTGCGCCAGTTGGCCGCCGCCGCTGCGGGATGTGGCGGCGCGTCGGGGTCGTGCTCGTCGACGAGCCCGTGATCGGCGTCGTCGATGCCTGCAACGTCGTCCGCTTCGCTGCCGCTCGGCGATCCGTCGTCACCTTCGTTGCTGTCGACGTCCATGTGATGGGCCCTTCGGCGTCGTCGGATGTCACCGACGAGCATCGCGCGCTCCGCACGACCGTCGCCGACATGATGACCACCAGCGAACCGGCCGCTGCCGTCTCAGGCAGCGTTTGCCCTGTCCCCGATCGGCACAGATCTCCAGCGCGGTTCAGGGTGTCGAGGACAGGCCGGCGACGAGTGAAGCTCTCGGCCCGGGCTCGTCGACCCGCGCTCGGCCAGTCGGGGCTCCAGTCTCGAGGCGAACGACGAGATCTCCCCGAGCGCGGATGACAGCGCGGCGCGAAGCTGGGCTACGCCGAACTCAACTGTCGGAACGATCGGGCTCGGGAAGTCGTCGGCCGACAGTTGGATTCGGTCCCCGTCCTTCGAGCGAGCACACCGGGGTGACCCGACTCGACCCCTGCCCAGGTCGAGGGCCACCCCTCTCCGAGGCGCACCCAATCGGTGACGCCCTCGCGGAGGTCGACACAACATGTTGGACGGCTGAAGACTTGGCCATCGACCACCAGCACGAACCCCCATCGAGGAACGGGGCCCAGCCGTAGGTGTCTGCGCATTCCCACGCCTAGTCGGCGACCGCATCAAGCAGTCGGTCGGAGACGACCTCGTCGAAGGCAATCAGCCCGGCGAGACGTCCCCGAACGCCGGCTAGCAGGTTGGCTCAACAGTCCGCCATGGCGTCGAGCGCGTCGCAGATCCGACGTCGCCCGGTAGCCCCGAGGGATCCGAGGCGAATGGTGAGCACCGACTTGGGAACGGCGGCGAGGTTGTCGAACGTTGCGACGCTGTCGTGGTCGAGCCCCTCGTCTGGGCCCACGGGTATGCACGTCGGGATGTCCCGAATTGTGCTGGTGACCGGCGCCACCACGACGTTGTTGACGACGGGAATGACGTCGTCCCGCGAGACGACGAGCACCGGTCGACGCTTGTGATTCGGCGTCTCCATGAGCCACAGCTCGGACTGGGCTACCAAGGCTCCGCCTCGGTGAGAGCGATCGCGCTCGACAGCGCCAGTTCGTCATCCTCCGCCGTCTGGGGCACGACACGGTAGGACTCGGCAATGGTCGTCCCCACGCGCGCCCGTCGGACTGCGTCGGCAAGGTGGTGGACGCCCCGCCTGATCACCGCCGACCGGCTCTCGCCGATCCCTTCCGCGACCAGGGCGTCGATGATCGTCAGTTCATCGTCGGTGAATCGGGTGGGTACGGGTGTCGTCATACGAAACAGTATACGCGCTGTAGAACGTTCATCACTTGGATGGCGCCCCGCCTCGGTGCCATCTACCGCCGGAAGACTGTCAGCGCATCACTTGTTCAAGTTGTCGTGGCTGAGCGGAGTCGTCCCGCTCCTCCCGTAGGACGCGACCAGATCGGCTCCGCAGGCGCTCGCACACCTCATCTCGCCGGCCTCGAAGCCAATCGGGAACGACTCGGTCCCACGTCGACCCATGAGGCACCACCGAGACGACCGGGTCGACACCCCATCCGCCCTCGAAGACGCAGCCCCGGTCGCCCTCCCAGTAGACAACTTGCTCCTTGCCCCGGAACTCGACTTCGAAGCCGCAACGACTCATCAGTGCACGTTCGCACAGCCGGAGGAATCGAGACGACGAACGCCGGTGACGCGCGCGTGACCGTCCGGCCCGACTTGGACAGGGCCATTTCGTCGATGTCGCGTTCTCGCCCTCGTCGATGTCGCGTTCTCGCCGGCCATTCCTCGCTGAGACGCGACGCCAACGACGCCATCCCGAGACGCAAGTGTCGAGATCGTCGCCGTCGGTCGGCGGGCAGCAACGACCCCTCGGAGCGCTCGTCGCCTGTTGCCACCCACTCGCGCGGAGCGGCCCTGGGGCGACACGGCCGGTTCCACACGACCTACCACCGGCGGATCCGCCGGCGCTGCTTCCGCCGCGCCGCGTCAGGGATGCGCGGACTCTTCAACCTCATACCCTCCAGGTCGGGATCGAGCTCGAGTGTGGGAGCTCGATCAGCGAGACGTCGGACCAGGTGCACGGCGTCGGCAAGGTCGTCGCGAAGCACGCCGATCGTTCGATCCCAGCCCTCGCCGCTGTGCGTCGTGTTGACCGCAGACGTGCTCCTTGTAGACATGGCATGTGTACAATGCGCGTATGGCCACACCTGTGTCGACCGCGAGAGTGTCCCACCGGGGTCAGACCTGCCTTCCCGCTGCGCTTCGCCACCGGTGGGGAATCGACGAGGGTGGTGAGGTTGCCTTCATCGACCTCGGTAACGCCGCTCTGGTCCTGCCGGGTGGAAGGTCGGCTGCGACGACCTAACTGCGCCGGGTGCTTGCAGCCGGCGCGTACGAGCGCGGCGTCGCCATGATCGACGACCCTGATCTTGTCGACCAGTAGCGTTCTGGTCGACGACCGACTCCTCGTCGCACACCTCACGGGCTCGAGAGTCCTCGGCCGCTTGCGAGCGAGCCTGCACACGACCACCTACTGGCATTACAGAGCATGCCGCGCCGCAGTGCTCGGCGCCGGTGGACAACTCTCGGGACCATTCGAAGGGCTCGACGAAGTCGACCAGGGACGCGCCATCGCGGCCATGCTCCACCTGCCCGACACGATCAGCCTCCCCGACCCCCGGCCTCTGGTTCCTGCCATGGTCGACATCTCCAGTCGTCACCCGCGACTCAACGTGATGAACGTCGAAGCCGCAGCAGCCGCTCGTCTCCTGGGAGCACGCGTCCTTCTGTCACCCCCAACAGCCAACGGAGCCCTCGCACCCGTGCTCGACACAGAGGGCCTCGAATGGGAGCAGCGCGACCCCACTACCACCTGAGCGGGCACACGAGTCCCGCTTGCCTCACGATCACGCCCGAGTCCGGGACCGGGACGCGGTACTGCCGCTGGAACCAGTCAGCGCATGGACGTCGATCGCCTCCCGGTGGCGCACCTCGAGCAGGTGGGGATCAGAGGTTGCCAGCTGTGCACCGAGGTTCCTCGTTGCCTCGGCGGCGATGCAGCCGGCCAGACTGACCGCACAGCGCGTGCGGTGGTAGTGACGTGCCCGAAGCAATCCGGCGGCCGCCGCCATCGGCTCGCTGAGATCCGCCGGATCCAACAGGTCGAGTTGTGCAAGGTCGAGCGATGCTTCTTCCTCGTCGACTCCGACGATGCGGATCAGCTGGTCGAGGACCTCGGCGACTCCGACCACCGTCACCCTGGTTGGCGGATCGCCGAACGGCGCTGGGCACGCACCGACCCCCGGACGCCGTCCCGGGCGCACCACCCCACCAGCTCAGCCCTTGAGGAGGAAGTCGGCCTGGTCGGGATCGGCCAGCAGGGCGTCCACCTCGTCGGCCAGGAGTTGGTGGTCAGCCATGGTCGGGTCGTCACCGACCAGCTCGACGGCCACCTCCCGGGCCCGCTCCACCCACTCACGATCGCGGCGCAGCGATGCCAGCTTCAGGTCGTTGCGACCCTTCTGCCGCTCCCCCATGATCGTGCCCTCACCGCGGAGGTCGAGGTCGATCTCGGCCAGCTCGAACCCGTCCTCGGAGCGGACCAGCGCGTCGAGACGGGCGGAGCCGTCGGGGCTGATCTCCCCGCTGCGCAGGTAGCACCAGGACCGATGCGAGCCACGACCGACCCGGCCGCGGAGCTGGTGGAGCTGGGCGATGCCGAACCGGTCGGCGTCGAGAATCACCATGACGGTGGCGTTCGGTACGTCGACGCCCACCTCGATGACCGTGGTGGACACCAGCACGTCGAGCGACCCGGTGCGGAACAAGTCCATGGTCTGTTCCTTGTCCGCCGGCCCCAACCGTCCGTGCAGCAACCCCACAGCCAACCCGTCGAGCGCACCACCGGGCGCGGTGAGTTCGGCGTAGGTCTCCTCGGCGGAGGCCACCTCGAGCTTCTCGCTCTCGCCGATGAGCGGACACACCACGTACACCTGTCGACCCTCGGCCACCTGGCCGCGCACCGCCTCCCACATGGCCGCCTCGCCGGCCTCGTCGCGCACCCATTCAGTCGTGATGGGAGTCCGCCCTGGCGGTTTCTCGTCGAGCACCGACACGTCGAGATCGCCGTAGACGGTCATTGCCGCCGTGCGCGGGATGGGCGTGGCCGTCATGACCAGCACGTCGGGCACCGAACCGGAGGTGGTCTTGGCCCGCAGCGCTGCCCGCTGTTCCACGCCGAAGCGGTGCTGTTCGTCGATGACCACCAGTCCGAGCGAGGAGAACGACACGGCGTCGGCGATGAGGGCGTGGGTGCCGATGGCCAGGTCGACGGTGCCGTCGCCGAGCCCTTCGAGGATGCGCCGCCGCGCCGCGGCAGGCGTGCGGTTGGTGAGCAGTTCGACCCGCAACGACCGCTCCATGTCGGCCCCCTCGAAGAGCGACCCCTCGGCCTCGTCGGGCACGGTGAAGCCTTCGAGCAGGTTGCGGATCCCCAGCGCGTGCTGCTCGGCCAGCACCTCCGTCGGCGCCATCAGCGCGCCTTGATGGCCTCCCTGCACGGCGACCAGCAGCGACAGCAGCGCAACCAAGGTCTTGCCCGCACCGACGTCGCCCTGGAGCAGCCGGTGCATGGGCGCCGGCGAGGCCAGGTCGGCGGCGATCTCCGCAATGGTGCGTTCCTGCGCGCCGGTGAGGACGAACGGCAGTTGGCTACGGAAGCGGTCGACCAACGGCCCCTCGACCACGTGAGCCACGCCACGGGCGTGCTGTTCGAGGTCCACCTTGCGCTGCACGAGCCGCACCTGCACCCGCAACAGTTCGTCGAACACCAGCCGGCGGCGGGCGGCGTCCTTGGCCGCCATGGTGTCGGGGGCGTGGATGTCGGCGAACGCCGTGGTGCGGTCGACCAGGCCGAAGCGAGCCAGCACCCCGTCGGGGACCGGCTCGGCGAACGTGCCGGCCCGGCGGAGGGCCTCGGCCACCATGCGGGCCAGGTCCCAGCTGTTGAGTCGCGCCTTGGCCGACTGGGGGTACACCGACACGATGCGCCCGGTGCGGTCGCCGATGAGGTCCACCACCGGGTTGGTCATCTGCAGCCGGCCACGGAACTCCTCGGCCTTGCCGAACAGCACCACCTCGGTGCCCGACGGAAGCTGCCGTTCGCGCCACGGCTGGTTGAAGAAGCTGACCTTCAACCGACCGGAGCCGTCAGCCACCTCGGCGAGCACCATGGTCTTGCGGCTGCGGGTGCGGCGGGACGAGATGGAGCGCACCCGACCGATGACCATGGCCTCCTCGCCGGGCCGCAGTTCGGCGATCGACGCCTCGCGGGTGCGGTCCAGGTAGCGCCGGGGGTAGTGCTGGAGCAGGTCGGCCACCGTGGCGATGTCCAGTTCGGCCAGCCCCTTGGCCCGCGCCGGGCCGACCCCGTCCAGCACCTCCACGCCGATCCCGGCGAGCTGGGTCAGGGTGCGGGCCATCGCCGTCGACGGTACTGCGGCGCGCCATGGCAAGCGGGCACCGCGGCGGCACCCGGGCCATGAGTCGGAACGTCCGGCTTCCCGCTGCTCTGTTCGAACGCCGCCGCCCCAGCGGTCACTCGACCCCGAAGAGGTAGGGGTACAGCGGCTGCCCCCCCGGATGTACCTCGGCGGCCACACCGGGTCGGTGCTCGCCCAGCCACAGCTCGAGGTGGCGGGTGGCCGCCGAGGTGGCGCCGTCGCCTTCGATGATGGTGACGATCTCCCGGTCGGCCGTCACGATCTCGGCGAGCAGCCGCTCGGCGGCCACCGCCAGTTCGGGGTCGACGGAGAGGATGCCCCCGGGACCGAGGCCCAGCCAGTCGCCCGCGTGGATCGGACCGAGGTCGCACGACGAGTCGCGCACCGCACGGGTGACCTCCCCGGCCACCACATCGTCCGCTGCGCCGGTCATCTCGGCGACCACGTCGTCCACCTCGGCTTCGGGGTCGTACACCGCCAGGGCGGCGAACCCTTCGGTCACCGCCGTGGTGGGCACCACCCGCACCGCCTTGGTGGTCATCGAGTCGACCTGGCGGGCCACGGCCACGATGTTCGAGTTGTTGGGCAGGATCACCACCCCCGGCCCGGGCGCAGCCTCCACAGCGGCGAGCAGGTCCGCAGTCGAGGGGTTCATGGTCTGCCCGCCGGTGACCACCCGCTGCACCCCCAGTGAGTGGAAGATGCGTCGGATGCCGTCACCGGTGGCCACGGCCACCACCGCGGTGGTCACCGGGTCGTCGACAGTGGCCGGAACGTCGGGCTGCGGCACGGCGTCGCGCACCCACTGCTCCTCCTCGAGTTCCTCGAGTAGATCGGTCACCCGGATCTGCCGCGGGCGCCCCACCTCGATGCCGGCCTCGACGGCGGCACCGATGTCGTCGGTGTGGATGTGGCAGTTCCACAGGCCGTCCCCGCCGACCACGACGATGGAGTCGCCCACCGTGGCCCACACGTCCTTGAATCCCGGCACCGACTCGTCGGGAGCCTCGAGGAAGTACATGACCTCGTAGCGCAGGTCGGCCACGCCGTCGTGGGCGTCGGGCCGGTCGACACCGCCCGACGCCGACCCCGCGCCCCCCAGGGCGGCCTGCACGTCGGGAATGTCCTCGAGCGCGGGTGGCTCGGGCATCGGTCGTCCGTCGGCGACGTGCAGCAGGGCATCGAGCAGTAGCAGGTAGCCGGTGCCACCGGCGTCGACCACCCCGGCCTCGGCCAGCACGGGCAGGAGCTCGGGGGTGCGCTCCAATGCCTCACCGCCACCCCGCCGCGCCGCCTCGAGGACCCCGAGCAGGTCGTGGCCGTTGTCCGCCGCCGCAGCGGCCGTCTCGGCGGAGACCCGCACCACGGTGAGGATGGTGCCCTCCACCGGCCGACCGACCGCCCCGTAGGCGCCATCGGAGGCCTCCGACAGCGCCTCGGCCATGGCCTTCCCGTCGACCGGGCCAGCAGAGCGCCACACGCCGGCCAGACCGCGCAGGAGTTGGCACAAGATGACCCCCGAATTGCCCCGGGCGCCCATGAGTGAGCCGTGGGCGATGGCCTCGCACACGTCGTCGATGCCGGCCTCGTCGCCGAGGGCGTCGAGCTCGGCGCACACCGACCCGATGGTGAGGCTCATGTTCGTGCCGGTGTCACCGTCGGGCACGGGATAGACGTTCAGCCGGTTGATGGCCTCCCGGTGGGCGACCAGCCCCTCGTGCAGCGCCGCCATGGTGGCGCGCAGCCCAGCGGCATCGAGCCGCGAAGGACTCACCGCTCGACCCCGGGACGGCAACGCGGCTTCAGCAGGTTGGGACGGGAACACCACATCCCCGCAAGGTTAGGTGATGACCCGCATCGCCCTGTCGAGCACGGCGTCCGGCCTCGGTGAGCCGAGTGCACGCCCGCCGCGACGGTGCATCGGGCGGCCGATTGGGGCACCGTTCGGTCCGCTGCTACCCTTGCGCATCCCCACTCGTAGAGCACTGAGGTGAACGGTCATGGCTTCGGTCTGTGAGGTGTGCGGCAAGCGCCCCTCGTTCGGTATGTCGGTGAGTCACTCCCACCGCAGGACCAAGCGTCGTTGGAACCCCAACGTCCAGCGGATCCGCGCCATCGTCGACGGTTCACCCCGGCGTCTCAACGTGTGCACCAGTTGCATCAAGGCGGGCAAGGTCACCAAGAAGGTGAGCAGCTAGCCATGCAAGGCGTGGTCAAGTCCTACGATCCGGTCACCGGTGTCGGGGCTGTGGTGCGTGATGACCTCGCCGAGTTCGAGCTGGCCCAAGGGGCGCTCGAGGGTTCCGTGTTCCGCATGGTCCGCCAGGGCCAGCGGGTCGTGTTCACCCTCGACGAACGTGGCTTCGCCACCGAGTTGCGCCTCGGCTCCGAGGCCGACATGACCACCCCGGTCCTGTCGGCGTTCTCGGGCGACGATTTTCTACCGATGGGGTAGGTGTCCTGCCCACAGGCAGGATCGACGTGCGGAGGAGACATGGCAGCGACCACCGACAACCAGGCACTGCTCGACTGGGTCGAGCAGTGGCGGCAGGTTCTCCAACCCGACGAGGTGGAGTGGTGTGACGGCTCCGCCGAGGAGTACGACCGACTCTGTCAGCTCCTGGTGGACGGTGGGACCTTCCGCCGCCTCTCGGATGCCAAGCGGCCGAACTCCTACCTGGCGCAGTCCGACCCCGGTGACGTGGCCCGGGTCGAGGACCGCACGTTCATCTGCTCCGAGCGCGAAGTCGACGCCGGCCCCACCAACAACTGGCGTGCGCCCGCAGAGATGCGCGAGACGATGCTGGAGTTCTTCGGAGGGGCCATGAAGGGCCGCACCATGTACGTGGTGCCCTTCTCCATGGGTCCGCTCGGCTCCCCCATTGCCCACATCGGGGTGCAGCTCACCGACTCCGCCTACGTGGCCGTCAACATGCGCATCATGACCCGCATGGGGCAGGCAGCCCTCGACGTCCTCGGTAGTGATGGCGAGTTCGTGCCCTGCGTCCACTCGGTGGGCTACCCCCTCGGCGACGGACGCAGCGACGTGCCGTGGCCCTGCGACGCCGAGAACAAGTACATCGTCCACTTCCCCGAGACCCGTGAGATCTGGTCCTACGGCTCGGGTTACGGCGGCAACGCCCTGCTCGGGAAGAAGTGCTTCGCGCTGCGCATCGCCTCGGCCATGGCCCGCGACGAGGGCTGGATGGCCGAACACATGCTCATCTTGGGCGTCACCCCGCCGGGTGGCGAGAAGCGGTACGTGGCAGCGGCCTTCCCGTCACAGTGCGGCAAGACGAACATGGCGATGATGGTGCCCAGCCTGCCCGGCTGGAAGATCGAGACGGTCGGCGACGACATCGCCTGGATGAAGTTCGGCGACGACGGCACCCTGCGGGCCATCAACCCCGAAGCCGGGTTCTTCGGCGTGGCCCCCGGCACCGGCGAGGACACCAACCACAACGCCATTCGCAACGTCGACCACAACTCGATCTTCACCAACGTGGCGCTCACCGACGACGGTGACGTGTGGTGGGAGGGGCTCACCGAGGAGCCGCCGGCGCACCTGATCGACTGGCGAGGCAACGACTGGACCCCCGAGTCCGACACACCCGCTGCCCACCCCAACGCCCGCTTCACCACGCCGGCCAGCCAGTGTCCCTCCATCGCTCCGGAGTGGGAAGACCCTGCCGGGGTGCCCATCTCGGCCATCCTCTTCGGCGGCCGCCGGGCGACCAACGTCCCCCTGGTGACCGAGGCCACCGACTGGCAGCACGGCGTGTTCCTCGGTTCGATCATGTCCTCGGAGAAGACCGCAGCGGCCGCCGGCAAGGTCGGCGAGCTCCGCTTCGATCCCTTCGCCATGCTGCCCTTCTGCGGCTACAACATGGGCGACTACTTCAAGCACTGGCTGGACATCGGTCGCCGCGCCGACAGCGACAAGCTGCCCAAGCTGTTCTGGGTGAACTGGTTCCGCAAAGGCGACGACGGGTCGTTCCTGTGGCCCGGGTTCGGCGAGAACGCCCGGGTGCTGGCCTGGGTGTTGGGTCGTCTCGACGGCACCGCCGAAGCGGTCGAGACCGCCATTGGGCGGGTGCCCACCCCCGAGTCACTGCCCCTCGACGGGCTCGACCTCGACGACGAGACCATGGCTGCCATCCTCGCCGTCGACAACGAGGCCTGGCGTGCCGAGGTGCCGCTCGTGGAGGCGCACTACGAGAAGTTCGGCGACCAGCTCCCCTCGGAGCTGCGCGACGAGCTGAACGAGCTCGAGAAGCGCCTGGCCAACTGAGCAGCAACCTTCGGCCAGGATCAGCTCAGCAGTCTCCTAGCGCAGCATCGACAAGCTCGCTGAGCCATACTTGAGGTTGTGAGGGCGGGAGTCGTCGGCGCCAGTGGCAGGTCGCGGTGAGCGGGCGGTCCAGCGACGACAGGTCATCGTCGCCAGCCACGGCGCGCCGGACACCAGGCGCGGTGCCACAGCCAACGTCCGTCCGCAGGCGCGACGACGACACCGCCAGCGACCAGCCGGCACGGCGCCTCATCGCCGTGGTGTTCACCGATCTGGTCGCCTCGACCGAGACCGCCGCTCTGGTGGGCGACGTCGCTGCACAGGAGTTCCGGCGGTCCCACTTCGACGCAGTCGCCGAGATCGTGAACCGTCACGATGGCAACGTCATCAAGACCATGGGCGATGGCGTGATGGCGGTCTTCGGCTCCGCCACCGACGCCGTCACCGCTGCCGCGGCCATCCAGCGAGCGCCGCGGCCCACAGCAGGGGCATCTCCCCAGGTCCGAGTGGGGGTCACGATCGGCGACGCGCTGGTCGAGGCCGACGACTACTTCGGTGCAACCGTCACCGAGGCGGCCCGTCTGTGCGCCCACGCCCAGGGAGACCAGATCATCGCCTCGGCCGCAGTGATGGCCGCCTGCCGTGACATGGCCACCGTTGATGTCGAGGCGCTGCCGGCCGTGACACCCCGGGGCTTCGACGCTCCGGTTCCCATTGTCGAGGTTGTCTGGACCGGACAGGGCCCCAGCGGTCGCTGGCCGATGTCCATTTCAGTTCCGCCTCGCCCGATCGTTGGACGCAAGACCGAGGTGGGCCTGATGGACCGTCTCCTGGCCGAGGCGTTCGACGACGGCGCGGTCCGATCGTTGTTCATCGCCGGTGAGGCGGGGGTCGGGAAAACCCGGCTTGCGCTCGAAGCAGCCGTCCGTGGCGCCAGCCGGGATGCCGTCGTGACGTTCGGGCGGTGCGACGAGGCGATACCCGCCCCTTACGGCCTGTGGATCGAGCCGCTGCGCCAACTCGTGAACCTCGTCGGCCCGCGCAAGGTGCAGCGAGCCCTCGACGACGCCGCAACCCAGTCGCTCAACAGCCTGTTGGATGATCGCCGCCTCGCCGGTTGCTCGGCGCCGCCCGCCGGTGCCCACGACCGAACGACGTTGTTCGACGCCATTGCGGCGCTGGTCGACCTGGCGTCGGTCGTCGCACCGCTGGTCGTCGTACTCGACGACGTCCAGTGGGCGGACGAGACGAGCGTGTTGGTGCTTCGGTACCTGCTCCGTTCCCCACGTCGACGCCACATGCTGGTGGTCACCACCTACCGGGACGACGAGGTCGACACCGCTCACCCGCTGTCGGCGGTCATGACCGACCTCCGACGCCGGCACGAGCTAGTGCAGATCACGCTCGACTGTCTCGACATCGACGGGACCAGCGAGCTCATCGCCACCTGGGCGGATCATGACCCTGAGCCGGAGTTCGTGGCCGCACTGCACGAACGCACGGGCGGACTGCCGTTCTTCGTCGAAGAGCTCCTCATCGACCTGGCGACGGACGGCGTGGTCATCCACGATGCCGGAAGGTGGCACCTTACGGTCGATGACGTCCGGACCACAGCGCTGCCCGTCGGGGTCAAGAACCTCGTCGACCAACGGTTGAGCAAGCTGGGAGACGACGCCGTCGACCTGCTGCGCGATGCCGCACTGATCGGGACCACCTTCGACGTCGACGTTCTCACCGCCCTTCGAGCAGCAACCGAGGACGATGTGCTCGCCACGCTCGACGGCGCCGTCGACGGTCGTGTGGTCACGGCGAGCGCCGAGCGCATCGGGCGCTACCGGTTCGGCCACGCCTTCTACCGCACAGCGCTCTTCACCTCCTGGTCACCGGCACGACGCGCTCGGCGGAGTGCCACCCTCCTCGAGGTGCTGCGACTGCTTCGTCCCGAGGATCACATGGCACACGTCGAGCACGCGCTCGCCGCTGCGCCACTTGCCAGCGGCACCGACGTGGCCGACGCCCTGTTGGGCGCCACCCAAGGGCTGCGCACGGATGGCTACGCCAGCGAGGCGGCGGCGATCGCTCGCCGCGGCGTGGCCACCCTCGAGTCCGTCGGTGGCTCACCAGCGCAAGTGATCGACCTTCTCATCGACCAAGGAATCAGCGAGTCGAACGAGGGCGACTACCCGGCGTCGAGTGCGACCAGCCGCCGAGCGTTGACCCTCGCCCGGTCGATCGGTGACGCCGACCGCTTCGCCGAGGCGGTGGCCGAGCTGATCTCCACCGGCGACCCCATGGCTGTCGGCGAGGACACCTTCGAACTCTGCACCGAGGCACTCGGGGGCTTGACCGACGAGCCGACGGCAGCCGGGGTGTTGATCAGGGCACGGCTGGCGTTGTTGCTCTCCTACGTCGACCTCGGAGACGAGGGTCTGCGACTGATCGAGGAAGCCCGCTCGATGGCGCGCTCGGTCGACGACGCTGCGTGCACTGTGCAGGCGGAGGCCGGCTTCCAGGTCTTCCTGTTCGGCCACGGCCGACCTGTTGAGCGGCTCGAGGCACTGCGCCACGTCGCAGAGGTTGCAGATGTTCAGTTCCCAGGCCACCGCACCTACGAGCGGGGCGCCTTTGCCTTGTTCGACTTGCTGATCCAACTCGAGATGGGCGATCGCTCGCCACTGGAGCAGCACCTCGAGACGCTGGTCGAGCGCGCCTCTGAACAGCGCAACGCCCCGCTGTCGCACTTCGCAGGATTGGCGGTGGCCACGCTCGCACTCCTCGACGGACGCTGGGAGGCAACAATCACGGCCACCGACAACGCGCTCGAGCATGTGGCCAGTGGCCCGACAGCCGAGATCATCACGGCCAGTGTCCGCCAACAAGTGGCCTACTGGACGGGTGATCACGCGACGGTCCATCACCTCATGCAACAGATCAACGGCATCTTCCCGCCATCGCTCGTGGGGCCGGGGGAGGCCGCCTACGGGCGGCGAGCCAGCCTCGACCCACCGGTGCCGCCATTCAGCTCCGCCAGCCTCGGGCAGGGTCCGCTCCGCCGGTCGTTCATCCGTCAGTGGGTCGAGTACGCCGTGGTGGCGGACGATCCGAGCCTGGCTCCGGCGCTGCTGGCTGCACTGGAGCCGTACCGAGGATCGATGCTGTTCGAAGGCCTCAACTGGTACCCGGTCGGCGCCACCGCCCGTTTGGAAGGACAACTGCTGTTCCTCTCGGGTCGGCTCGACGAGGCAATCGACGCCTACGGGCGCGCCCTCGAACTCGAGGAGGCGCTTCGAGCGCGGCCCATGGCCGTACTCACCCGATGCTGCCTGGTCGAGACACTGCGGCGCCGTGGCAGCCGAGAGGATGCAGATCGGGCCCAAGTGCTGGTCGACGAGGCAGCCGGCGAGGCAGCCCAGCTGGGAATGTCCTGGATGATCGACGCTGTCACCTGAGCACCACGGGTTGCCTTGGCGCCTCCACCAAAGTGTCCGACGCCGACGGTCGGGGCGACGTCGAGCACTCGATCATCGGCCATGGGGCCTACAGCAGGATCGACAGGGCCACCACGGCCAGCGCCAGGCCGACGAAGATCGAGCCGAGGCGCAGCATGGGGCTCTGCTGGGCCCGTGGGTGGGTCATGCCCCCGACGATGACCGCAACGGCGAGGACCCCGAAGATGATGGTGAGGAGCACCGGGTGACCCTAGCCGTCACTCACGGGGCCACGGGCACGCAGTAGGCCCACACCTGCACGTTGGCCGTGGTGGCCGTGCCAGCAGGTGTGCGCCACTCGGCGCGCCAACCCCGCGTCGGACCGGTGAGCAACGGGGCGTTCGTGTTGAGCACGACGTGCGAGCTGGCCCCCGCTCCTCCGGCGACCGGCATGGTGCCTGACGGGCAAACGGCGCTCGCCTCGAGGATGGTCCCGCTCTTCACCTCGCCGAGGAGACCATTCGCCACCCACCGTCCACTTCCCGCATACCGGGCCAGGAATGCAGCGAAGGCCTGGCGCGACACGGGATCGGTGGGGCGGAAGCTGCCGTCGGGGAAACCACCGGCGATGTCGTTGGCGGCCATCCAGTTGATCTCCGCAGCGAAGGGGTGGCCAGGGGGCACATCGCTGAAGCCGCCCGAGCGCGCCACCATCGCCGCTCCCGCGCTCCCGCACACAACCCCGAACACACCGAGCGCCAGCACGCCGACGATCAGGCGGCGGACCTGTCCCCAGTGGGCCAACGACCGCCGCCGGCGATGTGGTTCGGGGTCGCCGCACGATGAGTCAGAGGGAGCCATCACCGGCTCGATGGCGCGCTGGGGGTCGTTGTCATCCACGGTGGGCTCCAGATCAGCAGTCGGTTCGGTGGAAGCCTCTAGCCGACCACGAATTCCCAGCGCCTGCAACCAGCGCTCCAGCCACTGCGGCCCCTGCCGCCGGGCTCGACCGGGGAGACCGCATTTCAATCGAGAACAGTTCAGGAGCCCGCTCGCACCGCTTCCGTCGGACCACACAGTCAGCAACCAGATACCTTGTGTTGCCTCGACTCAACTTTTCTCCTAGACTCAAAGCAGCTCGAAGCCAACCACTCACCAGCCTGCAGAGGAGGATCCCCATGCTGCTCCGATTCGATCCATTCCGCGAGTTCGACCGTGTGGCCGCCGAGGTGGCCAACCCCCGCACCCCCGCCGTGCCCATGGACGCCGTGCGACGCGGTGACCGGGTCGAGATCCGATTCGACCTGCCGGGCGTGGACAGCGAGTCCATCGACCTCGAGGTCGAGCGCAACGTGCTCACGCTGCGAGCCGAGCGCTCCTGGCAGCGCAGCGAGGACGAGGAGATCCTCGCCTCTGAGCGCCGCCACGGCACCTTCACCCGCCAGCTCTTCTTGGGCGACACCCTCGACGCCGGGGGCGTGGAAGCCGACTACGCCGACGGTGTCCTGACCGTCACCGTGCCCATGGCCGAGACGGCCAAGGCCCGCAAGGTGGCCGTCGGCCACAGCGGCGGGGCTGCCTCGATCAGCGCCGAGAGCGCCAGCTCCAACTGATCAGCACTGACTCCTGGAGTCCGGCCGCCGGGGGGAGTTGCCCCCCGGGCCCCCGCGCCCCCCGGTGCGGGGCCCCGCCCCC
>JAFIEP010000016.1 GCA_020832495.1 Acidimicrobiia bacterium
GTGGTCGGCGTCGTAGCGACCGCCGAGGAGGCCTTGGGCGAGCGGGCTGTAGGCGATGACGATGCGGTCCCGGGCCTGCGCGTACCCGAGGATCTGCCGCTCGGCACGACGGTCGACCAGGTTGTAGGCCACCTGGTTCGACACCACCGGCCGGCCGAGCCGGCGTTCCACTTCGTACCAGCGGTCAGCGGAGTGGTTCGACACCCCCACCTGCGCCACGGTGCCGTCGTCGAGCACGGTCCGCATCCCGGCGAGGGTGGTGCCGAGCGGCACCACGGGGTTTGGCCAGTGGAGCTGGTAGAGGTCGATGGGGCGGTAGCCCAGCCGATCGGCTGAGGCCCGGGCCTGGCGGACCACGACCTTCTCGAGGGGCATCACCGGGAAGAGCTTGGTGGCCACGAAGGCCTCGTCGTGGCGCCCGGCCACCGCCGCGCCGACGATGCGCTCGGAGTTGCCGAAGCCGTAGACCTCGGCGGTGTCGATCAGATTGACCCCGGCGTCGAGGGCGTGCTGCACCAGGTCGGCGGCCGTGCGGGTGGCGTAGTCGCTGCCGTAGCCCCAGTCCCGGGAGCCGAACTGCCACGTGCCCAAGCCGATGGCCGAGACACGTTCTCCCCCTGCTGCTACGTACCGCATGGTCCGAGCCTACGTCGGCTGCCCGGGGCCTGCCCCGGGGTCCTGCTCGGCGCGGCCGACACCGCGCGGGCGCCGCAGCGCGCGACGCTCGTCAGTCGGCCACGCGCAGGGCGGCGGCGGGAGCCACCCGGGCGGCGGCCCTGGCCGGGGCCAGGGTGGCCAAGAGCGACGCCCCGATGGGTACCACCAGGATCAGCCCCAGCACGGCGTAGGGCACGGCGAAGGGGTTGTCCGTGCCGAACTGTTCGGTGCTGGTGATGAACTGCCAGGCCACCAACGTGCCGAGGCCCACGCCGAGCAGGCTGCCTTGTAACGACACGAAGGCCGCCTCGAACAGGAAGGCGCGACGCACCGTGCGACTGCTGACCCCCATGGCCCGCAGCATGCCGATCTCCCGACGTCGTTCGCGCACGGCGCGCACCATGACCACGCCCAGTCCGGCGATGCCGATGAGCAACCCGAGGCCGAGGTAGGCGCGCAGGAGCGTGAAGAAGCCGAGGTTGGTGGCCAGGGCGCGGTCGACGGCGGCGGCGAAGGTGGTGGCGTCGGCGCCGGAGGCCAACAGGGTGCCGTTGATCCGCCCGGCCACCGCCTCGGGATCGATGCCGGGCGCGACGGCCACGTAGTGGCGGTTCGGCGACGAGGTCGCACCCATCAACTCCTCGACCAGGGCGTCGCCGGCGAGCACTCCGCTGCCCACCCAGTCGTTGGCCACCAGCCCGGCGACCACCACCCGGCGCTCCTCGCCGGTGGCGGTGTTGCGCACCACCATGGTGTCGCCCAGTTCCACCACCCGGGTGGGTGGGCCGGCGTTGCGCTGGAGGAAGAAGTCCGGCACCAGCACCAGGGTGGGGTCGTCGAGCACGGCCCGGTAGGCGTCCTGGCGGCTGCCCAGTTCGGGTAGCCAGCGAGTGACTGCCTCGGGTCCGCGGGCCACGAAGGCGTCGTCGATGCCGCTCATCGGCCACGGTTGTGCCTCCAACCCGCCCGCCTCCCAGAAGGGCAGGGCCCGGCGCAGCGTGGCCACCGCCTCCACGCCGTCGATGGCGACCAGTTCCTCGGTCGCCACGGGGTTGGCGGCGGAGGAGTCGACGTAGAGGTCGTAGCCGGCGCTCACCTCTCGGGTGAACGTGGGCGCCTGCCCGGCGAACAGTTCGGCGAAGAGGCTGAGGAGGGTCATGGTGAAGATGACCAGCGAGTACATGGCGAGCAGCAGGGCGCTGCGCAGTCGACGGGCCAGGGGGTAGGCCAAGCCGAGCCGCAGGGGGAGACTCACGCCGGTGCCCGACCCGGCGCGTGCCAGCCGGGCCCAGACCCGGTCGGCCACGGAGGCCACGGCCACGCCGGCGGCCACCAGGATGACGCCTTGGAGGACGAACGTGTCGAAGTCGAGGTCGCCCATGATGCCGGGGAGGAGGGCGAAGACGCTGGCGCCCCAGGCCAGCGCCACTGCAGCCGGCACCCCGATGGCCACCCGGGTGGGAAGGCGGCGACCGAGCAGCGGGATGGCGCTCAGCGCCGCCACCGGGACGCCCACCAATGTGGGGATCTGCGCCTCTGCGGCCAGCCCGACGGCCAGCAGCACCAGGCCGACGCCCACGCCCACCAGTGCGGCGGCTGTGCCACGCCAGGTCGGGCGACGGGGTGGCTCCGGCAGATCACGGATGGCTCGGATGACGTTCAGGCGGGCGATCCGACCGCTGGTGGCCAGGACCGTGACGAGCGAGATGGTGAGGCCGATGGCCGCGCCGGTGGCCAACGTGGACGGGTGCACTGCCAGCTCGAACCGCCCGGCGGCCCCCTCGGCGGCCACCAGGCGGGCAGCCACGCCGGTGATGGCCGCACCAACCGCGATGCCCACCACGGCGCCCAACACCGCAGCGGCCAACGAGTAGATGGCCCCCTCGAGCCCGAAGACCCGCAGCAGTTGGTTGCGCTTCACCCCGACGGCCCGCAGCATGCCGAGCTCGGTCTTGCGCTCCTCGGAGAGCATGACGAACAGGTTGACGAGCAGCAGGATGCCGGCCAGCACGCTGAAACCGCCGATGCTGGCGTACAACTCGGTGAGGGCGGCACCGTTGCGAGCGGCGGCTTCCAGCACGTTGGCCTTGAGGGGTCGGACCACCAGGTCGGGGTCGTCGACCACGGCGGCGTCGACGGCGTCGCCCGCTGCGGTGAGCTGGTCGGGGTCGACGAACACCCCCGCGCCGGTGCTCAGCCACACCTCGTGGAGGACCTGCGCCGGCGGGGTGGCACCGGCGTCGTCGGGTTCACCGGCGTCGTCGCCCACGAGCGCATCGATCGTGCCGGGGGCCACGAAGATCGGCGCAGGACTGCGCAGTGCGAAGCCCACTGCGGCGGTCGGTCCGTGGCCGGCCACCCCCAGGCGGTTCACCACCTCGTCGACCGTGACCTCGATCGACGTGCCGACAGCGTGCAGCGTCAGGGTGTCCCCACTGCGGAGCCCGAGATCGTCGGCCAGGGTTTCGTTCACCAGCACCGATCCCGGAGCCACCGGCTGGTTGTGGTCAGCGAACCCGGTGATCGACCGGTCGCCGCCGAAGTCGGCCAGGACGTCGAGATCGGCTTCCACGAGCACCGCGGCCGGTTCGCCGCGTACTTCGGAGCCCTCCCCGACGGTGACCACCACCGGCAGCGACCGCACCAGGGTGACATCGGTGATCCCCGTCGGTGCGCTGGTGGCCCAGGCGGCAGCCAGGTCGGCGGCTCGTCCCTCGTCGACGCTGCGGACGGCAACATCGAGCGGGCCGAGGTCGGTGCGAGCGTCGTCGGCGATGGATCGCTCGACGGTGTCGCCCATGATGAGCGACGCAGTGATGATGGCCGTGCCCAGCATGGCGCCCGCCACCACGAGCGCCGCCTCGCCGGGTCGTCGCACGATGTTGCGCACGGCCAACCGACGAAAGCTGGGTCGCCGCACGGTGTCGCTCACGAGGGTGAGCACGAAGCCGCCGAGCACCGCCACAACCGCGCCGGCGGCGAGGAGCAGGATCGCGGTCACCGGATCCACCAGGTCCACCAGGGCCTCGGGTCAGCCCGGCACGGTCGACACGGCACGGTCGACGGCGTCCTCGGAGGGAGGGCCGTCGTACACGACGGTGCCGTCACGCACCTGTACCAGTCGCTGGCCCGACAGGCCGATCCCGCGGTCGTGGGTGACCACCACCAGGGTCTGGCCAGAGTCGTGCACCTCATGGAGCAACTCGAGCACGGACCCGGCGGTGTGGCTGTCGAGGTTGCCGGTCGGTTCGTCGGCCCAGACGATGGCTGGCTCACTCACCAACGCTCGGGCCACGGCCACCCGCTGTTGTTCGCCGCCGGACAACTCGGTGGGGCGGTGGTCCAGTCGATCGCCGAGACCGACGCGCTCGAGCATCTCGACGGCGCGGCGGCGGGCCTCTGCCGGGCGACGGTCGCCTACCAGCAACGGCAGTTCCACGTTCTCCACGGCGGAGAACACCGGGATGAGGTTGAAGGCCTGGAAGATGAAGCCCATGCGCTGTGCCCGGTGTTCGGTGCGGGCGCCGTCGGACATCCGGTGGATGTCGTCCCCGTCGACGAGGACCACCCCGTCGTCGATGTCGTCGAGACCCGCGAGGCAGTTCAACAACGTGGTCTTGCCGTTGCCCGACGGGCCCATGACCATGACCATGTCGCCGGTGGCCACGTCGAGCGACACGTCCCGCAGGGCCTCGACCTCCTGAGAGCCGGTCCGGTACACCTTGCGGACGTCACGCGCCGACAAGATGGTGTCCGCCGCCGGTGGCGGCGCTGGCGCTGTCCCGGGCACCGGGCCATGGTTGCAGCGCGGTGGCGGTGGGTCCAGCTCACTGCAGTGTGGTGGAGCCGGCCCTACCGGCTCGAACGGTGGCGGCTGGCGCGCCCGTGCGGCAGCGGGCCCTACTCCTGGCCGAAGAACAACCGCTCGGTGACCCACCGCGCCCGGCGGGTCACCCGCCGGTAGTGCTCGCGCAGTTCCCCGGCGCTGGTGTCGAGTGACCGGGCCAACCATCGGGCCTGTTCGGCGTTGGTGGGCAGGCTGTTGGCCGGCCCACTGCGCACCAGGAACAGTCGGTTGCGCACCTTCTCACAGAAGGCGTACGACTCGGCGAGCACGTCGGCGTCGTCGGTGTCGATCACGCCGTGCTGGCGCAGCAGCCCGAGGGCCTCCCAGGTGCTGGTGGCGGCCACGCCGTGGCGGAGCTGCAGCAGCTGCACCGTCCACTCCACGTCGGACAGCGAGCCCTTCCCCAGCTTCAGGTGGAACGCCGCGTCCTCCCCGGGCGGGATGCGCTCGCGTTCCATGCGTGCCTTCAGGCGACGGATCTCGCGTTCCTCCTCAGCGGTGAGCCCGTCGCCGAGGATCTTCGGGCCGATGGTGTCGAGCAGCCGCTCCCCGAGCGCCCGGTCACCGGCCGCCGGCCGGGCCCGCAGCATGGCCTGGCGTTCCCAGGTGGCGGCGTGACGATCCCAGTACTGCACGAAGCCGTCGAAGCTGCGGGCCAGCGGACCCCCGCGTCCTTCCGGGCGGAGGTCGGCGTCGATCTCGTAGAGGCGGACCGACGGGGTGGCGCCGTGCAGCACCTTGCGCAGGCGGGTGGCCACCCGGTCCGCTTCGGTGACCGTTTCGGTCCCCGACGGCTCGTAGACGAACATGACGTCGAGGTCGCTGCCGTAGGCCAGCTCACGCCCACCGAAGCGCCCGACGGCGAGGACGCAGAAGGGCACCTGAGGCTCGAGCCCGGCGAGCGCCACCTCGAGCGCCGCCTCGGCCACCGCCGTCAGGTCCGCGCCCAGGCTGTCGATCTCGTCGGTGTAACCGAGCACGTCGCGCGCCGCGATTCCCAGCAGGTGCCGGTCCTTCCAGCGGCGAAGCGCCAGCTGGCGATCGTCGGCGTCGCCTCGCCACGACACGGCCCGGTCGGCGCTGGCGATGAGATCTTGGCGGGAGCGGGTGCGGAGTCGGTCCGGATCGCCCAGGCGTTCGACCAGATCGGGGTTGTGCTGCACGATGTCGCCGAGCAGCCGGCTGGTGCCCACCAGTAGGCACAGCTGACGGGCTGCCTCGGGGGACTCGCGGAAGGCTTCCACCAACACCGGCGTGCGGGAGCGGCCCGACAGGAGATTGCGCAACACGACCAGGCCGAGTTCGGGGTCGGGGGCACTCGACAGCCAGTCCAACAGCAACGGCAGCATCTGCTGCATCAGGCGACTGCTGCGGTTGAGCCCCCGAGTGAGTTCCGCCACCGCAGCCTGGGTGCGTTTGGCATCGGTGAACCCGAACGCCTCCAGTCGGGCCACGGCTGCGTCGGGGCTGAGCGATCCCTCCACCTCGGCGAACGCCTCGAGCAGCGGTCGGAAGTAGACCCGTTCGTGGATGCTGCGCACGGCCAGACGTTGGCTCCGGACGTGGCGCTCGAGGAGCGCAGCGGCCGAGCCGTCGGGGGTGTCGGTGAAGCCCATCACCCGGCCCAGGCGGTCGAGGGCCGCCGGATCGTCGGGCAGGGTGTGGGTCTGGTGGCCGTCCACCAACTGCAGACGGTGTTCCACGGTGCGGAGCACCCGGTAGGCCTCGGCCAAGCGGGAGGCGTCCTGTGCGTCGATGTAGCCGGCTGATCCCATCTCGGTCAGCAGGGCGAGCGTGGTCGGCGAGCGCAGCAGCGGATCCAGCGGTCCGTGGACGAGTTGGAGGAGTTGGATGGAGAACTCGATGTCACGGATGCCGCCGGGGGCCCGTTTCAGCTCGCGTTCGGAGAGACCTTGGCGGGCCACCTCCTGTTCGGTACGGGCCTTCATGGCGCGGATCTGTCGGAGGTCGTCGACTCCGAGGGGGTGTGCCCACAGGCGTTCCTGGCTGCTGGTCCCGAACGCATCCCCCAGCTCGGTGGCCCCCGCCACCGGGCGGGCCTTCAGCAGTGCCTGGAACTCCCACGGTTCGGCCCAGCGTTCCCAGTAGGCCTCGTAGGAGGAGAGCGTCCGCACCAGCGGCCCGTTGCGACCTTCGGGCCGCAGGTTGGCATCCACCCGGAAGCAGCCACCGGCGACGCGCATGATCTCCGCCGCGGGGCGGGCCAAGCGGTTGACGTCGCCGTCGCCGACGAACATGACGTCGATGTCGCTCGAGTAGTTGAGTTCGTCGCCGCCCAGCTTGCCCATGCCGATCACGGCGAGCGGTGGCTCGCCGGACACCACCCACGCGCCGTGGAGCACCCCGCGGGCGAGCGCTGCCAGAGCGGCGCCCGTGGCCTCGAGGTCGTCGACCCCGGTGAGGTCCCGCGCTGCGATGCGGAGCAACTCTCGTTCCTTGGTGGCGGCGAGTGTGGTGGCGTCGGTGTGGTCGAGCTCTACCTGGCCATCGAGGTCGTCGAGCACCGCCAGCGCCCCGGCGTCGTTCTCGAGCAGTCGGGTGAGGGCGTGGCTGGTGGCCAGGACCGCCACCACCGTTCCGCAGGAGCTGGCGTCCTCGAGTCGACCGGGCAGGTCCGGGTGGGTCCCGGCGAGACGATCCAGGGCATGCCGGACGGCGGCGGGCGAGGCGCTGCGGTTGACGGCGGTGACCACCGACGGCGGCCAGGTGATCGACGTCGGTCCGGTGTCATCCCCCACGGCACGCCAGGGTACGCACCGCAGCGCCGGCGGGCTCGCAACAGTGCCTGATGCGGTGCGACCGGGGCATGTCGTACGGCCGCCTGGGTAGGACGCTCTACATGGATGCCATCACGCTGCTCAAGGACGACCACCGCGATCTCGAGAAGCTGTTCAAGCGCTTCGAACGGGCGGGCGACCGGGCGTTCGTGACCAAGCGCCAGATCGTCGACAAGATCATCGAAGACCTCTCGGTGCACGCCGCCGTGGAGGAGCAGGTCTTCTACCCGGTGGCTCGTGCCGCCGTGCCCGACACCGAAGCGCTTGCACTCGAGAGTCTCGAGGAGCACCACGTCGTCAAGGTGCTGCTCCACGAACTCGAGGACATGTCCCCCGAGGACGAGCGTTTCGACGCCAAGGTGGCGGTGCTCATCGAGAACGTCCGCCACCACGTGGACGAGGAGGAGAGCGAGTTCTTCCCGATGGTCCGCGAGGAGGTCGGTCGCAACGCCCTGCAGGACGTGGCAGAGGCCATGCTCACGGCCCGCAAGGTCGCCCCCACCCGGCCACACCCCGATGCGCCCGACACGCCGCCGGCCAACTACGCAGTCGGTGTCGGCGCAGGTGTGGTCGACCGGATGCGCGACACGGTCAGTGGCGTCGCTCAGGGGTCCGTGACTGCGGTGAACGACGTCATCGCCACCGTTCTGCGTCGGGAACGTCGCCAGCCGGCACCGACGGGTTCGAGCCTCTCTCGCTCCGCGGCGGCCAAGGTGCGGGCCGAGGTGGCCGATGCCACCCAGTCGGTGATCGACACGATCGAACAGGCACTCGACGTGGCCGAGTCGGCCGGGTCGGCGGCCAAGGATGGGGCGCAGCGCACCGCCAGTGCGGCGAAGCGATCGGCCACCACCACCGCGCGGCGTGCTCGCTCGGGTGCCAAAGCCACCGTCACGTCGTCGACGTCGTCGACGTCGTCGGCCAAGGAGGTGAAGCGCACCGCCAAGGCGGCCGCGACCTCCACCGGACGCGCTGCCCGCCGGACGGGTAAGGAGACTCTCACCACCGCGGAGAACGCTGCCGAGGACGTGGCCGACGCCGTGGAGGACGCTCGCGCCGCGGGCTGATCGCCCACCGGCGGTGGGCTGCTCACACGGCGGCAAGCGACTCGCCCGGTGACCGTGCGAGTGTCGGCGGCCGGTACGCTCAGCCGCCATGGCGAGGCTGCGGGTCGCGATGGCCCAGCTCAACCTGACCGTCGGCGCACTCGACGACAACGTCGCTGCGCTGCGTGAGGCCATCGGCTCGGCCGCTGGTTCGTCGTGCGACGTGGTGGTCTTCCCCGAGTTGGCAGTGACGGGGTACCCGCCCGAGGACCTGTTGCTGCGACCGACGTTCGTGGCGGACGGGTTGGCCGCTCTCGACGAGGTCGCCTCGGCGACCGCCGGGGGAGGCCCGGCAGCAGTGGTGGGTTTCGTCGACCGCCGAGGTGATGCCCTCTTCAACGCCGCCGCCGTCTGTGCGAACGGGGCAGTGGTCGGGGTCCAGCACAAACGACTGTTGCCCAACTACGCAGTGTTCGACGAGATGAGGTATTTCCAGCGCGGTGCCGAGCCGCTGCGGCTCCACACCGTGGCAGGGGTGCCCGTGGGGGTCACGGTCTGCGAGGACCTCTGGTCGTCCGAGGGTCCGGCGGCGGCGCTCGGGGCGGCCGGTGCCGAGGTGATCGTGAACCTGAACGGCTCGCCGTACGAAACCGACAAGGTCGCTCGACGGGAGGCCACCCTGGCGGCGCGCACGGCAGAAGCCGGCTGTCCGATCGTCTATGTCAATCTCGTCGGGGGCCAGGACGAGTTGGTCTTCGACGGCGGTTCGATGGTGGTCGACGTCGACGGCTCGGTGCTTGTGCGCGCCCGGTCGTTCGTCGAGGACCTGGTGGTGGTCGACCTGGAAGTCGACGGCCGTTCGGTGGCACCACCGGTCACCGAACGTGCGGGCGGATCAATGGACCTCGAGCGGGTGGTCGGGCCGCCGATCGTGGTGAGCGATACGAGCGCCGCTGCCGGGATGACACCGCTTCCCCCGCCACTGGTCCCTTTGGCCGATCGCACGTCGCAGGTCTGGCAGGCGCTGGTGGTGGCCACCCGCGACTACGTCCGCAAGAACGGATTCTCCGAGGTTGTCCTGGGTCTCTCCGGAGGGATCGACTCCTCGCTGGTGGCGGCCGTGGCCGCTGACGCGCTCGGGCCGACCGTCGTGCACGGGGTACTCATGCCGTCGCGCTACTCGAGCGACCACTCCGTCGACGACGCCGTCACCCTGTCCGACCGTCTGGGGATCGACCGCCGCACCATCGCCATTGAACCCGCCCATCGTGTGCTGTGTGAGCTGTTGGCGCCCTCCTTCGACGGCCTCGACGAGGACCTCACCGAGGAGAACCTCCAGTCCCGCATCCGGGGTGTGCTGCTGATGGCGCTGTCGAACAAGTTCGGGTGGTTGGTGCTCACCACCTCCAACAAGAGCGAGTCCGCCGTCGGCTACTCGACCTTGTACGGCGACTCGGCCGGCGGGTTCGCCGTGATCAAGGACGTGCCCAAGCTCGAGGTGTACGAGTTGTGCCGGCATCGCAACGCCCTCGCTGTCGACCGAGGTGAGCCGCCACCCATCCCCGACCATGTGCTCACCAAGCCGCCGTCGGCTGAGCTGCGCCCCGACCAACGGGACGACCAGAGCTTGCCCCCCTACGAGGAGCTCGACGAGATCTTGGCGGCGTACGTCGAGGGGGATCGCACCTTGGCCGACTTGGTGGCAGCCGGGTACGACCCCGACGTGGTGTCCCGGATTGCTCGCTTGGTGGACACCGCCGAGTACAAGCGACGCCAGTTCCCGATCGGTCCGCGCGTGACCTCGAAGGCCTTCGGGAGAGACCGACGGCTACCCATCACCAACGGGTATCGGCGCTGACGGTCGGTCAACGCCCGAGGGCTTCGGGAAGCTCTCGGCGGCCGCTGATGCCCAGCTTCTGGTAGACACGGCTCAGTTGGTTGTCGACCGTGCGGGTCGACACGGCGAGTTGCTCCGCGATCTGACGGCTGGATCGCCCGTCGGCGGCCAACACGGCGATCTGCTGTTCTCGGCGCGACAGCGTGGGCAGATCCGGCGGGAGGTCGAGTTGGTGTGCGCCGAGCGCATCAATGGCGTCGCGCAGTGCGGTCGCCCGGGTCCCGGCCCGTCGGGCCCCGGCGGCCACGCCGCCACGATGGTGGCTGCGCGAGGCAAGGGTGAAGGCCTCGGCGGCCACCATGAGGAACCCGAGCGCGGCGAAGTGCTCGCCGGCGTGTTCGAGCTCGGATGGGTCATCGTCGAGCACGCCGGTCGTGTAGCGGACCCAGCCTTCGGCCAGGGGACCCTGGATGGTCCCGGCCAGCTCGATCAGCCGGCGCTGGGTGGTCTGGGAGGCGCCCACACGGACAGCATCGAACAGTGCCCCGGCTTCGATGGTGCGATGTCCGGCAGCCTGTGCGACGTCGGCGGCGCAGCAGAGTGCTGCTTCGGCACTGATCACGTCGCCGTCGGCCACCGGGGCCCAGGCGATGGCGCGGGCCACTTCGGCAGCGAACGGCCGGGACGGCTGGTCGTCGAGCAGCGCGCCAGCTTCGGCTGCGGCTGCGGTGGCGGCGGTGGTGTCGCCGAGAATGGCAGACGCTTCCGCCACGGTGCCGAGCACGAGCGGACCCAGACCCAGCTCGTCGATGCCTCCGAGCAGGGTGGCGCTCTCCGAGGCTGCTCGGCGGGCGAGGCCGGCCTGGCCTCGGTGCAGCGCGATCTTGGCCTGCAGGAGTAGCTGGAAACCGAGAGATCCGTCGTTGGTGGCGGTGACGTCGGCGGCGGCCACCTCCAGCACCCGATCCAGTGCATCGAGGTCACCTGCCGCCAGCAGGTCGAGGACCATGGCGGAGAAGGCCCAGATGACACCCCTTGGGATCTCGTTGCGTCGGGCGAAGGCGTCCCGGATGGCAGCCTCGGCGGTGGCGCGGGCGTCGAGGATCCGTCCATCGGCCAGCAGAACCAGGTTGGTGGCGGACAGCACCCTGAGGCGCACCCGTGGGTCCGGGTGGTCGGCCAACGTGTCGATCAGCGGTCGTGCCTCGTCCATGTGGCCCTCGAGGACCAGCGATGTGGCCCACTGCGCTTCCACGAAGCCTCGCCAGGTGGCGTCGCCGATGTCGCCGGCTCGGCTGGCCAGCGCCCGTGCCTCGTCCAGCCTGCCCATGGCCTGCAGCCGAATGCCGCATGCCAGGGCCCGGGCGCGGATGCCCTCGTCGCTCATTGCGTCGAGGGCCTGGTCAAGCGCAACGATGGCCGCGTCGGTGGCGCCGAGCCACTCGAGTGCTTCGGCGAGTTCCACGGCCGCGTCCGGTCCGCCACCGCGCTCCAGCGCGGCCCGGGCCAGGTCTGCGCACCGGTGCAGATCCGACAGGTCACGTGCAGCGCGGGCGGCGTCGAGGAGCTGCACGGGATCGAGTGGTTGGCCGGCGTCGAGACTCCAGCTGGCCACACGCAGCAGGTCGGTCCGGTCGAGGTCGGTGGCCGAGCTGAACAGTGTCAGCAGCCGGCGCTGCAGCACTCGGCGTCGTCCCTCCCCGATCGACGCTCGACGAACCTCGCCGAACAACGGGTGCGCCAGCCGCACGAGCTGACGACCGGCTGTACCCCTCGATCGTGCTCCCGGAGGCATCGTCGGTCGGTCGTCGCTGCTGATGGTGAAGATGCCGTCGGCCTCCAGTGTGTCGACCAGATCGACGCCGGCGTGGTGCGCCAATGCTTCGAGTGGCAACGGCTCTCCCATGGCGACCAGGTCGACCAGGTCGGCGGTTGACTCCCCGAGGCGACCGAGGTGACTCTCGACCACCTCGGTGAGGCGCAGGCCACCGGCGACGCCGCGCCAGTGCCAGAGATTCCGCTCCATGCGCAGGGTTCCCGCTGCGGTGGCGTCGAGCAGCAGTTCCCGGACGAAGAGCGGGTTGCCGCCGCTCACCTCGTGGAGTCGCTCGATGCTGCCTCGGGCGAGCGGCCCACCGAGAGCGGTCGCCGCCAGCCGTCCCACCTCGTCGGCGTCGAGCGGTCCGAGCTCGATGCGGGTGCAGCGCTCGTTCTTCCACAGCGCCGTGATGGCGTCGGGGCAGGCGGCTCCGGCGCGGACGTTCACCAGCAGCCGGGCATCGCCGACCGTTGCCAACTGGCCGAACAGGGCGGCGCTGGCCTCGTCGAGGAGATGGGCGTCGTCGACGGCCACCACCAGCTCGCCGCTCGCACCGGCCAAGAGCTGTTGGCGGACCGCACGGAACGTGTCGAGCAGGGCCGGAGCGTCGAGTCGACGGAGCGGTGGATCTCCCAGCAGGTGGGCCAGGCAGCCGAAGGGGATGGTGGCGGCCCCAGGGGTGGCCACGACCAGACGGTGGTCGATGTCGTCACCGAGGAGGTCGAGGACCTCGGTGGTCAAGCGGCTCTTGCCCACACCGGCGGGCCCGACGAGCACGACGCCGTCCGTCGAGCCGTTCGTCAGGAGATCGAGCACCCGATGGAGTTCGTCGCTGCGACCGGTGAGGGTCCAGCTCACTGCATCCACGCTCGAACGGTAGCAGCGGGCGCCGTTTGTGCTGTGTCGGCTCATCAGACCTTGCGTCGACTCAGCAGTAACGCCGTTCGCTGCCTGGCGCGAACGAGGTGGGGCCTTCGTCGGCGTTGGGACGGCAGGGGGTGCTCCGTTAGCGTCGGAGCACCGACCCTGGAGGACGATGACGGACAACGTGGGAAGCGATCACGACGACCGCCCCTGGCCGGGCGGGGGCGCACCGTTGTTGGTGTGGGCACGTCAACTTGGGTGGCTCTGCTGGGCCGAACGCCGGCTGTTCAGCTTGGTGGGAGCTTGGGTGTGCACCGTCGAGCAGCCGTCGGTGACGACGCTGCTCGCCGTGTCGTCGCGTCATCACGGTGAGCGCAGTGAGTGGTGGTTCGCCCGGCTCCCGGAACTGCGAGAGTTGCCGGCGGAGTCGCTCGTGTTGCCGCCCGAAGGACCGTTCGCTGCGGTGTGCGATGACCTCGAGGGGGCCGAGGCGCTCGGTGATGCCGAGCGGTTGGCGGTGCTGTGCGAGGTCCTCCAGCCTCGACTCCTCGCCACCTACGAGGCCCTCTTGGCGCAGTGCGACGGTGTGGCCGACGCCCCCGTCCGCCGGACGCTGCGCCAGGCCAGTGCTGATCTCGAGCAGGACGTCGCCGATGCGACGACGTTGCTCGGGTGCATCGGGACGCGAGGGACCGACGATTCGGCCGTCGTCGCCGCGGTGGAGGCGCTGCAACGTCGCTTCGGGGCCCTCGGAGGGTTGCTGCCGCTCGGGACCGACTCGGCGGCAGCCGAGTGAAAGAACAGAGAACATATTGAGAAAAACTGTCGGGGGCTGGAAGTGGGTGAACGTTGCCGGCCTCGGGGCAGCGAAACCGGGCCGATTTCCACAGGTGGGTGGCGCCACTTGACCGCCCCGGTATGGTGCTGAATGGACCTCCCGAACGTGGGTCACCTCGGTGGCAGACACGCGAGGTCCGGCAACGTCGACCGGCGACGCCACCCCCACGACGTACGTAGAGACAGAGGAGCACCGTGCCCAAGGAGCGCGTCGAGCGCGACGAGGAAGACCTCGTTCGGCTCTACCTCACCGACATCGGCCAGTACCCCCTCCTCACCAAAGAGGACGAGGTACGGCTCGCACAACAGATCGAGGCTGGCGTCGAGGCGCGCACCGAGCTGGAGTCGTCCGCTGATCTGACGCCGTCGCGCAAGCGCGAGCTGCGCCGCGCCGTTCGACTCGGCGAGAAGGCCGAGCGGACGTTCGTGCAATCGAACCTGCGTCTGGTGGTCTCCATCGCCAAGAAGTACCAGGCATCGGGACTGCCCTTGCTCGACCTGATCCAGGAAGGCAACCTCGGCCTCATGCACGCCGTCGAGAAATTCGACTGGCGCAAGGGCTTCAAGTTCTCGACCTATGCCACCTGGTGGATCCGCCAGGCCATCACCCGCGGCATCGCCAACACCGGCCGGACCATCCGCCTCCCGGTCCACGCCGGTGACACCCTGGCTCGGTTGCAGAAGGCTCGGAGCCGCCTGGAGCTCAAGCTCGGGCGACCCGCCACCCTCGCCGAGCTGTCCACCGAGGTGGAGATGCCCGAGGACAAGGTCACCGAGGCGCTCCGCTTCGCCGCCGAACCGCTCTCGCTCTCCGAGCCGCTGCGCGAGGACGGCGATGCCGAACTGGGCGACGTCGTGGAGGACCGCTCTGCCGAGTCGCCCTTCGAGACCGCGGCGACGGCCCTCCTTCCCGAGGAGATCAACCGGTTGCTCGGTCCGCTCGACGAGCGCGAGCGAGAGATCCTGAAGCTGCGTTTCGGTCTCGATCGGGGTGAGCCCCGCACGCTCGAGGAGGTGGGGGAGCACTTCAACCTCACCCGTGAGCGCATCCGCCAGATCGAGGCGCGAGCCATGTCGAAGCTGCGCCATCCTTCGAGCGACACCGGCGCTCGCGACCTGCTGGCTGTCTGAGCCACCTCTGGCCGCCCCTCCACGCCCGAGTCGGCACCGCCGGCGGGCGCTCGTCGGCGGTGCCTGACGCCGACGCGTGGCGCCGGCGTCGCCGTGCGTCCCGCACCGGTACAGTAGCCTGCCCGTGTGGCGGCTGCGGAGCAGGACGAGCAGCAACAACGGAGGTGGCGTCGTGAGCGACGCAGCACAAGGTCCCGACTGGTGGCAGGCGTCAGATGGGAAGTGGTATCCGCCCGAGCAGCACCCCGATGCTGCGGCGGCGACCCCTGACCCACCCCCCGCCGCGCCCGCCGCTCCTGACGCTGACTCACCGCCGCAGGGCGCGCCACCGCAGGGAGCGCCGCCACCACAGGGCCCACCACCCCCGCAGGGTCCGCCCCCCGGTCCCGGGTACGGCGCGGCACCGGCCTACGGCGGTGCACCCACCATGGCGCCTGCTGCGCCGCCGCCGGCGCAGAGCAGCAGTTCGAGTGGCTGCATCAAGGCGATCATCATCGTCGTCATCATCCTCGGGATTCTGGGGCTGCTGACCGTGGTGGCCTTCGTGTTCATCGTCGATCGCACGGTCACCTCCATCGAGGGAGCCGTCGAGGACTTCGAGCGCGACAGCGAGGCCATGCAGGAGATCATCGAGGACACCGGCATCGAGACCTCCAGCACCAACGTCGAGTTCCCGCCACAGGACGACGTCACCCTCACCGGCTGTCAGGTGAGCTCGTCGGCCAGCCCCGGCATGGTCGACGTCGTCGTCACCGGCGAGGTGGTCAACAACAGCGCCGCCGCCAGCAACTACTTCATCTTCGTGAGTTGGGACGTCGGGAGTGCCACCGACGCCACCGTCGGCATTTCCGACGTCAGCTCCGGCGACGACCGCACGTGGAGCACGTCGTTCTCGGGCGTAGCGGACTTCGACGACGGCGACGAGTGCCCAGCTCGTGTGTCGCGCATCGAGCGGTGGGCGATCACCGGGGCGATGCCCCTCATCGTGCCCGACAGCGAATTCAACGCCGGCGGCAGCGGGACCGGGACGGGTCTCGGCAACTGAGACCGCTGTCGGTCAGCCATCGCGTGCTCGTGGTCACGCGCCCGTGCTGGTGCCCCTAGACTGCGCCGCCATGAAGAAGCTCATCATCCTCGCCATCGTTGCCGCCCTCGCCGTCGTCGCCGTGAAGAAGCTCCAGGAGTCCTGACCAGCGACAGGCCGCGGCGACGCCGGCTGGCTCGCGCTCGCCGATCCAGCCACCACCAGAGCCCGCCCGCCCCGAGCGCGGCGCCGATCACCACGCCGACGGCCACCGCCGCGGTGCGAGGTCGCGGGAGCGCACGGCGGTCGCGGAGCGCAACCGGGCGGGCGAAGCGCCGGATCTCCCATCCGTGTTCCTCGGCGATGCGAGTGAGTTCGCGGTCGGGATTGACCGCTGTCGGGTGACCGACCGCCTCGAGCATGGGAAGATCGGTCACCGAGTCGGAGTAGGCGTAACTGACCGAGAGGTCGATCCCGTCGCGCTGGGCGATCTCCCGCATTGCCTCGGCCTTGTAGGGGCCGTAGGAATAGAAGTCCACCTCGCCCGTGTAGCGACCATCCCCGTCGAGCCGAGCACGCGAGGCGATGGCCTCGTCCACCCCGAGGTACTCGGCGAGTGGTGCCACGATCTCCTCGGGTGACGCCGAGACGATGAACACCCGGCGCCCCTGGTGTTGGTGGTCCCGAATGAGTTCCAACGCCTCTTCGAACACGATGGGCTCGATGACCTCGATGAGCGCCTCTCGGACGATGGCGTTGATGCGCGCCTGTTCCCAGCCGCGGGTGATGCGCAGCGCCTGCTCTCGGACCTTGTGCATCTTCGCCTCGTCGGCACCGAATCGCTGGAACAGCAGGTGGCTCCACAAGCCTCGTAGGAGCAGTCGCCGTGAGATCATCCCCTCGCGCAGGAGGGGACGGCCGAAGGCCACCATCGACGCCTGGGCGATGACGGTCTTGTCGAGATCGAAGAACGCTGCGGCGGTCACGGGAGCTCCTGAGTTCGGTGGGTGGGTGACGTCGCTCACCGGCGGTTCGTCGCTCGACCTGGGCGCGAGTGTAGGTGCGAGCACGCTCGGTGGCTGCCGGTGCACCGAGCGTTGATATCTGTTGTGGACGGCTGTGGGACCCTCTACGGTCATCGACGACGGACGTCGACTCGCCCCGCCGGCCTACCGCCGGTGAGCGCTCGTCGGCTCGCCACCCTCGGGGGCCGGCGTCCGTTCTTCCCCCTCTTCGCGGTGTGACCGCCACCTCATCGAGGCGCGCCGGGACTGATCGTCGACCGATCGCCGACGCCGGACACAGAGGGGAGCGACCGTGCTCGTGTGTTGCTGGTCGGTCAAGGGCGGAAGCGGTACCAGTGTGGTGGCTGCCGGGGCCGCGGTGGCCACCTCGCGGCGGCAGGCGTTCGATGTGCTCCTCGTGGACCTCGCCGGTGACCAACCAGCGGTCCTGGGAGTGGCCGAGCCCGACGGACCCGGTGTGGCCGACTGGTTGGCCACGGCCGGGCCGTTGGCGCCCGATGCGCTGCGTCGGCTCGAGGTGCCACTCACCGAGCGGCTCAGCCTCTTGCCACGCGGTGCAGGTCCGCTCGACGGCCACCGAGCGGACCTGCTGACGTCGCTGCTGCTCGACGACCGGCGCACCGTGGTCGTCGATGCCGGTGTGCTCCCCTCACCTGCATGGCCACAGCAGTCGACCGGTGGCGCCGAAGGACGGGTGGCGGTGGCGGAGGGGATGGCCACCAGCGCGGCGATGTCGCTCCTCGTCACGCGCGCCTGCTACCTGAGCCTTCGGCGCGCCACCTCCTGCGCGGTGCGGCCCTCCGGTGTGGTGGTGCTCAGCGAGGGGTGGCGGGCGCTCGGACCCGATGACGTGACCGACGTGCTCGGCGTGCCGGTCGTGGGTGAGCTTCCCGTCGTGGGAGAGGTGGCGCGGTGCGTGGATGCCGGTCTCATGCTCAGCCGGCTGCCGCGGATCCTCGAGCGGGCGGTGTGCGGTGTCGGTTGACCGTGTGACGACAGCGGAGACCCACGCCATCCGATCCACCGGCGGAGCAGATCGGGTGGCGCAGGTGGCGGCCGTGGTGCACCGCCGCGTGGTCGAAACCGCGGCTGGCGTCGGCGACGACCCACTGCCGGCCCCCTCCCGAGCAGCCGTGGTCGAGTTGGCCCGCCAGGTCGACCCGCTGCTGGCTCCGAGTGCGGTCACCGCGGTGGCCGACACGGTGCTGGCTCGTACGACCGGCGTCGGACCGCTCCAGCCCTTCCTGGCTGACGAGGAGGTGGCCGAGGTGATGGTGAACGGGGACGGATCGGTGTGGCTGGAGCGCGGCGGTCGTCTCGAGCGCACGCCGTTGCGCCTCGAGACCGACGAGGTGATGGGCATCATCGAACGCGTCACGGCACCGCTGGGACGACGCGTCGATCGGCACCGCCCGACAGTCGACGCTCGACTGCCGGACGGGTCTCGCGTCCACGCAGTGGTGCCGCCGGTAGCCGTCGACGGCCCGTCCCTCACCATTCGACGATTCCGGGTCCGGCGGGTCCGGCTCCGGTCGTTCTGCGACACGGAAGTGGCGACGCTGCTCGAACGCTTCGTGCGGCGACGGGCGAACATGGTGGTCAGCGGCGGTACCGGCGCGGGCAAGACCACGCTGCTCAACGCCCTGGCCGCCGTCATCGGGGAGGACGAGCGTGTGGTCACGGTGGAGGACACGGCTGAGCTACGTCTGCCCGGCGCCCACGTGGTGCGTCTCGAGGCCCGACCCGCCGGACCCGAAGGAGAGGACGGGATCCCACTCGGCGAGCTCGTTCGCACAGCACTGCGCATGCGGCCGGACCGGATCGTGGTCGGTGAGACACGTGGGCCCGAGGCGCTCGCCGTACTGGCCGCCATGAACACGGGTCACGAGGGTTCGCTGTCCACCCTGCACGCCAACAGCGCCCCCGACGCGCTCCGTCGCTTGGAGACGATGGTGTTGTCGGCCAGCTCCGGTTTGCCCCTCCCCGCCGTGCGGGAACACATCGCTGCGGCGGTGGACGTGATCGTGCAGGTGTCGCGTTCTGCCGGTCGACGCACCATCACCTCGGTGGAAGAAGTGGAGGATGTCGGCGAGGGCCGAGTGTCCACCCGGCCGCTGGTCCGTGGCGGCGAGGTGGTGGCCGACCCGATCCGGCCACGGTTGAGGAGGCCGTCGTGACGGTGGGCCACGTCGTGACCGTGGTCGTCGCGGTGAGTGTCCCCATGGCAGCGGTGACCGCATGCCGAGGCTGGGCTGTCGCACTGCGGGCTCGTCGTCGTGGGCGGGCACTCCCGTCTCCCGGCGGGCGCGTCGGCCCGGCGCCTCTCCCTCTGGTAGCTGTCGTGATCCGGGCGCGGTCCCGGATGCCGAGCGCCATCGGGCGATGCCGACTCCGGTCGAGGCAGAGCGAACGGCGGTCCTGGCTGCCGCCGAGCGTGGCCACCCGGCGACGTGAGCAGCAGGCCTTCGTGGCCGTGCTCGATGGCCTCGGTAGTGCGCTGCGCAGCGGCGCCGGGCCACAACAGGCAGTGCGTGAGGTCGCTCGCCGACCCGGGGTCGAACCGGCTGGTCTGGGGTCGGTGGTTGGGGCACTCGACCGTGGCGTACCGCTCGCCGAGGCGCTGGCACAGTGGAGCAGCGAGCGCCGCGCTGCTGAGCGGACCCTGGTGGCAGCAGCTCTCGGGACGGGCCTCAGTACCGGCGGGGCACTCGCTCGGGCTGCGGACCGCGCTGCGGCCACCGTCCGGGAGCGGATGGCGGTCGAACGCGAGGCTCGGGCCATGGCAGCACAGGCCACCACGAGTGCCATGGTGGTGGCCTGCGCACCCTTGGCCTTCGGTGTCCTGGTCGTCGTCGCCGACCCGTCGATGGCAGCCTTCCTGCTCGGGACGCCGGTGGGGTGGCTCTGTCTCACCGTTGGACTGGGGTTGGATGTGCTCGGGGCGCTGTGGATGACGGTGCTCGTCCGGAGGGTCTCGTGAGCGCGGCCACTCGTAGCGAGCGGCCACCGGCCACCGTGGTCGCACCAGGGGCCGGCGGTGCCGCCTGGCGACGAGGAGGGCGCGCGATGGCGCGCCATCGGATCCGGGAGCTCACCGGTCGCCCGGACGTACCCGATGGCCTGCCATGTCACGCTCGTCGAAGGAGCCGGCGACCCCTGCACGGGCGAGCCACCGGTCCGGTGCTGGCCAGACTCGGTCGCTGGTTGCGTCGAAGGGCGATTGCCTGGTTCCCCTCGCTCACGTCGCCGACGGTCGAGCACCCCGCAACGGGCGTGGAGGTCGATCGAGCCGACCGGCGCCTCGGCGCGATGGTGGTGGTGGTGCTCGTGGCCACCGTCGTCCAGCCCGTGGCGGGCGTGGGCCTGGGAACGGCGCTCGTCATCAGCGGCCGGTGGCGGCTGGCACGACGCCGAGCAGCGGTCGAACAGCAGGTGGTGGCCTGTGTGCCGGACACCATCGATCTCCTCCGCCTGGCGGCAGAAGTCGGGTCGACCGTGCGCATGGCTACCGAGGTGGTGGCGCTCCACGGCGACGGTCGGCTGGCCGAGGCCCTCGGCCACGCCGCCGCTCGTGCCGCACGCGGGGCACGCCTGGCCGACGAGCTCGAACGGGTGCGGGACCTCGGCCCAGCCGTCGGCCCCTTGGTCGACGCGCTCATCGCCGCCGAACGTCACGGGGCACCGCTGGTCGCCACCCTCGAGAACTTGGCCACCGATGCCCGCCACGAACGCCGTCGACGGGCGGAGGAAGCAGCTCGGCGACTGCCCGTCGCCCTCATCTTCCCGCTGGTGCTGTGCATCCTGCCGGCGCTGGGGGTGCTCACCGTCGTGCCCCTGGCTGCAGCTGCACTCGACGGTCTCTCGTTCTGAGCCGCCCTCCGGGCCGGTGCGGAACCAACCATCCCCGGGGGCGCCGTCGGCGACCACCACGCCGTGCGGGTGTCCCGCACACGAGGAGGCAACGTGCCATCGATCATCGTCATGCTCACCTACCGGACCCTCGCAGCGGCGACGTCGCTCGCCGGTCAGGCCCGTGCCCGGGCAGCCCGACGGGTGCCTGACCGGGCCGACCGCGGTCAGACCACCGCCGAGTACGCCCTCGTGCTCCTGGGGGCGGCCGCCGTGGCGCTGCTCCTGTTGGCCTGGGCGACCAGCACCAACCGGGTCAACGCGCTGTTCAACTTCGTGCTCGATCAGATTGCCGGTCGGGTCACCTGATGACCCACGGCGACGTCCTCCCGTCGGTCGGCAGCGGTGCCCGAGTGCGCCGCCGCCGGCCGACGTCCGGTCGGGTGGCTGCCACGACGGGCGACGGCGGGCAGTCCACGGTCGAGGTGGCCTTGCTGCTGCCGGTGGTGGTGCTGTTGGCATTGGCCATCGTGCAAGTCTCCGTCATCGCCCACCAACGCCTGGTGGTCACCCACGCCACACGCGAAGCAGCAAGGGTCGCTGCAGTGACGCCGGGTGGTCACGTGGACGCGACGTCGGTCGGCGAACGGCACCGCCTCGACCCTGCTCGCTTGTCCGTCGACACTTCGGGCCCCGACGGCGCAGGATTCGTGCTGGTCGACGTTCGCTATGTCATCGCCACGGACGTGCCGATGATCGGTGCCATGTTGCCCGACGTGACCGTTCGGTCGACCTCGTCGATGATGGTCGAGTGGTGACCCACTGACCCACTGACCCACTGACCCACTGAGTCGGCGAATCGGCGTACGTCGAGCACCGTGGCCCGAGGTCGCGTCAGCCAACAATGTCGAGAGGTCGACCGAGCACGATCACCCGATCGCGCCGAGCGGGGTCGTATCCCTCCCATTTGGCCGCTGGTACGCGGTCGGCGTCGGCGGGGACGAATCCGCTTCGCTCGAACAACTCACGCGCTGCAGCCGACGTGGTGCAGGTGAACAGCCAGCGCACACCGCGGTCGGTGGCTTCGGCCACCACGCGGTCGATGAGGGCGCTGGCCACACCCTGGCGGCTGAAACGGCTGATCGTCACCAGCGACACCAGTTCACCCACCGGCTCGGGCGCGTAGCGTTCCGTCTCGAGGGCGACGATGCCGGCGAGGTGGCCGCTGCCGGTGATGGTGGCGCCGAAGCCGTCGAAGAGCACGGCGGCGAGCTCTTCGGGTCGGCGAGCACGGAGGTAGCCCTCGTGGACGCCGTCGTCGAGCAGGGCTTCCACCTCGGCCCACTGGTCGACGGCCAGCGGGGCCACGTCGAGGTAGCGGTGACGAGACAGCAGCGTGCCGGCTCCCTCGTAGGTGAACAGCTCGTCGGCCACGCGGTCGATGTCGCAGAGGTTCACCGTGAGTGCGGCCTGCTCGACGATGTCGAGTGCCTGCTGCACGCGCCGCCGCACCGGCGGGGACAGGTCTGCTGGGAGGGTGCCGCTCGGGTGGAGGAAGGAGCCCAGCCCCGCGGTGGTCAGCCCGTCGTAGGCCAGCACCACCTTCGACGGTCGCAGTGCGGTGGCCAGATGGTCGGCCACGGCACACACCGCATCGGCACCGGTGGTCACCACCACGGCGTGGGCTGTGCGCAGCTGGGTCCACAGGTCGGTGAGCTGTTCCCGACGGAGCGGGCCGGCGCCGTCGAGGGGAAGGCGGGGCAGGCCGGGGAGCACGGCACGATCGTCGCTCGGAGGGGTGACCACGATGAGACGAACCTGGTCGATCAACAGTTCGGTGAGCACCGGCCGAGCTGGGCGGGGATCGCCGTCGAGGGCGATGAGGACGGTCCGACCCCGCAGCTCGCGCAGGTAGAACTGCTTCTCGGCCGCGCTCGCGCTCGCCGTTGCGGCATCGGGTGCACCGTCGGATGACGGCAGGGCGGTCACCGCGCTGCCCTCACGTGACCGTCCGCCCGGTCACCATGCGGAGCATGGCCAGCGCACCATCCTTGTCGAGGGGTTCGTTGTTGTTGCCGCACTTGGGGGACTGTACGCACGACGGACATCCTTCGGTGCAGCCACATGCCGCCACGAGATCGACGGTGGCGGCGAGCAGCGACCCGAGGCGGGCGTAGCCCAGCTCGGCGAGGCCGGCTCCTCCCGCGTAGGCGTCGTGGACCAGCACGGTCGCCCGACCTGTGTCCGGATGGAAGGCGGTGGAGAAGCCCCCGACGTCCCAGCGGTCGCAGATGGCGACCAGCGGCAGCATGCCGATGAGCGCGTGCTCGGCGGCGTGGAGCGCGCCGGGGAGCTGGGCGGCATCGACACCGACAGCGTCGAGCAGGTCGTCGTCGACGGTCCACCAGAAGGCCCGGGTGCACAGCACCGACGGCGGCAGGTCGAGGGTGTGGTGGCCCAGGACCTCGCCGGTTCGGGTGGCGTGGCGTCGGTAGCCCACGACCTGGCTGCGCACCCGTACCGCGCCGAGTTGTCGGGTCACGCCGTGTCCGACCGCCTCGTCGTCGATGGCGGTGATGGTCACCTGTGTGTCGACGTCGGGGCGGGTGTACTCCCCGTCGTCGCATGGCTCGACGAGGGCCACCAGGTCATCGAGGTCGAGGTCCGCGACCCGCCAGGTGACCCCTTGGTGGAGGTAGACCGCACCGGGGTGCACCTGGCGCGGCGCCCGGTCGGCGTCGACGGTCCCGATGAGCTCGCCGCCCTCGGAAGTGATGCGCACCTCGTCGGAGGTGGCGGAACGGAGACTCACACCGTGTGAGGGGCGACCTCGGCCGGCCCACACCGCCGCCGGGCCGCTGTTGGGACATCGACGGTGGGTGGGCACGACCCGGAGCTGGTCGTCGAGCACCAGCCGGCGGACGGTCTCGTCGAGCAGGCCGGGCCACCAACGCTCGTCGTCGGCGGTGAGCGGCAGCTCGTAGGCGGCGCAGGCCAGGTGGGTATCGGCCACCGCCGGGTTGCTGACGTTCACCACCGCCGGTTCGGGCGGACGTGTGAAGAGCTCGGTGGGGTGGGCCACCATCCACTGGTCGAGCTGATCCTCGCCCGCCACCAACACGGTCACCGACGGCGCCTCACCGCGACCGGCTCGTCCCGCCTGCTGCCACATGGAGGCCACGGTGCCCGGGAACCCGATCAGGACGGCGGCGTCGAGTCCTCCCACGTCGATGCCCAACTCGAGTGCCGACGTGGCCACCACCGCCCGCAGCTCGCCGCTGAAGAGCCGTTCCTCGATGGTGCGTCGTTCCTGGCGGAGATAGCCGGCTCGGTAGGCGGCCACATGGCGGGCGTGTCGTTCGGGCAGTCGGCGACGTAGGTCGGCGGCCACCACCTCGGTCAGTTTGCGACTGGGGCAGAACACGATGGTGCGGAATCCCGATGACACCAGCCGGGCGGCCATGGCCGCACCGTCGCTCGCCGGGCTGGCCGGAGGACCCTCGTCGAGCGCTGCTGCGGGGTTCCACACCACGAAGTGTCGTTCGGCTCGCGGCGACCCGTCGTCGGTCACCGGGTGGACGTCGAGACCACTCAGGTCCGACGCCAACCGAGCGGGTTCACCGAGCGTGCCCGACGTGAACACGAAGGTGGGATCGGCGCCGTAGTGGTGGCAGAGGCGCCGGAGCCGGCGGAGCACGTGGGCGGTGTGGCTGCCGAAGACGCCCCTCAGCACGTGCAGCTCGTCGACAACCACATGGCGGAGGCGGCGGAAGAACGTCGCCCAGCGTTCGTGTCCGGCCAAGAGCCCGTGGTGCAGCATCTCGGGGTTGGTGGCGAGCACCGTGGCGTTGGTGCGCGCCCAACTGCGCTGGGTGGCCTCGGTGTCGCCGTCGTAAGTGACGACGGTCAGTCCCGGCACGGCCCGCCCGGCCAGCGACCGTACCTGGTCCTGGGCCAGCGCCTTGGTGGGGAACACCAGCAGTGCCGTGGCCGGATCGGGCCCCGTGGCTGCCTCGAGCAGCGGCACCTGGTAGCACAGCGACTTGCCCGAACCGGTCGCCGTGGCGATGGCCACGGAGCGGCCCCGGCGTATGAGGTCGATGGCCTCGACCTGATGGCTCCACAGCGTCGGTGCGGGCAGGACGCTCGACACCGCAGCGGGGAGCGGTCGGTGGAGCTCGGCAGGCCGAGCCTCCGCCGAGGGGATCGTCGTGGTGTGGACACACCGGGGGTCGTCGACGATCGACGCCAGGAACGCTTCGTGCGGCTCCAGGAGGTTGTGGTGCGGTTCGGCCAGGGCCATGGGGTCGCTCTCGGACGGGCTCGTCGGCGCCGGCTCGGCCGACGAGGCCATCGAACCAGTGTACGGCGCGGCTGGGGTCCCTCGGGCGCGTCGAGGGGTGGCGTCCCCGACGGTGTCAGGTGCGGTAGCCTCCGGCGCCGAAGGTGGACGCTCAGCAGCCACCATGGAGTCCGGCGCGGCAACGCCGCATCGGGAACGCAGGGGCCGCCATCGTGCTCTTCGACCTGCAGGTGTTCGACAGCGACGAGTGGGTCGTGGTCGCGCCCGTCGGGGAGTTGGACCTGTCGAGCATCCCCCAGGTGCGCCAGCGCATCGTCCAGCTGGTGGCCGACGGCGAGCAGCGGGTGGTGTTGGATCTTGCCGGGGTCGACTTCGTCGACTCGGCTGGGATCGGCCTCGTGGTCATGGTGGCCAAGCGACTGGCGGCCCACGGAGGTGAGCTGCGCATTGCCGGGCCCACCCAGGGGGTGTGGTCGGTGTTCGAGCTGGTGGGGCTCGACCGGCTCTGGCCGGCCCACGAGTCGGTGGCCGATGCCATCGCCGGCCGTACGGCGACCACCATGGTGCCGGACGCGGAGCGGGCACCGCAGTGATCGAAGTGGCGGGGTGGCGCAGCCGGGGTGGGCTCCATGAGTGAGGTGGTGCTCGAGATCCCTGCTCGTCCCGAGTACCTGGCCCTGGTCCGTCAGGTGGTGGCGGCCGCCGCCGCGGTGGAGCCCACGTTCCGGGACGAGCGCATCGAGGACCTGCGCATTGCGGTGTCCGAAGCGGCCACCAACGCCATCGAGGCGCACGCCGACCTCGAGAGCGAGGAACGCATCGTGCTGCGCTGCAACCTCGGTGACGACCGCATCGAGGTCGAGGTGACCGACAGGGGCGGTGGTTTCGAGCGGGCGTCAGCTGACAGCGAGGACGGTGCCATGCCGGATCCCGATGCACCGGGGCGGCTCGAGCGGGAGCGAGGCCTCGGACTGCCGTTGATGCGCCACCTGGCCGACGAGCACGACATCACCTCGCTGGACGGGGGCACCGCCGTCCGGCTGGTCGTCTACACGCCGTGGCACGGTCGCTACGGCTGAGGAACGCTGCCGCCCACTGCCCCGCCAGGTGGGGTGCGCCGTGGATCCGGGTCAGCTGTGGATCTGGGTGGTCAGGTAGTTCTCGAGCCCGACCTGCTCGATGAGCGTGAGCTGCGCTTCGAGCCAGTCGGCGTGCCCCTCCTCGCCGGTGAGCTTGCGCTCGAGGAGTTCGCGAGTGCCGTTGTCGTCCTTGGCCACGGCGAGGGCGATGCCTCGGTTGTAGCGCTCGATGGCGGCCCGCTCGAGGGCCAGGTCCAACGTGAACTGCTCGGCGACGGTCTCGCCCACCTGCACACTGTTGAGTCGCTGCAGGTTGGGCACGCCGTCGAGGAACAGGATGCGCTCGATGATGTGCTCGGCGTCGTGCATCTCGTCGATCGACTCGTGGCGGACCTTGTCGGCGAGGCGGTCGTAGCCCCAGTTGGCACACATCTTGGCGTGTATGAAGTACTGGTTGATCGCCGTCAACTCGGCGGTGAGCACCTCGTTGAGCATCTCGATGATCTCGGGATCTCCCTGCACACTGCCTCCTGCTCGATCGGGCTGAACGCCAGCGGCCTCAGTCTAGGGGCATGACGGTGGCACCGGTGCGGTCAGCACCGCTTGGGCCACCACTCGGGCTCGGGCTGTGTCAGGCAGCGAACGTCGTGGTGGTGACGGAGCCGGACGTCCCGCCGACGCCCATCTGTTCGAGCAGCGCCTCGAGGGCGGGCATGCAACCACCACAGCGGGAGCCGGCGCCACAGCGCTGGGCCAGCGTGTCGGCATCGACCACGTCCCCGCTGGCCACCTCGGCGGCGATGCGGGCATCGTTCACGGCTTGGCAGTGGCAGACGACCATCAGAGGTACTCCTTGGTTGTCGTGGCGAGGGAAGGCGTCAGGGGTATCGCCTCGGCTGCTCCCGGGCGGCGTAGCAGGGTCGGGACACCTGCCTGGGCGAGGGCCAGCACGGCGCCGGGCCCGACGCACAGGGTGGTGAGGACACGATGGCCGGTCCCGGTGACCGTCCCGCGGTGGGTGCCGTCGGGACCAACGTCGATGGTGGCGCCCGTGATGTGGTTGAGGCAGCGTGCGATGTGCCGGGCTGCCCGGGTGTCGGGGCAGGCGGGGATCGGCAGGACCCCGTCGCTCGTCACGACCAGCGAGGCCGATGGGCCGTCGTCGAGCACCCGCAGCACACGCCTGGTGGATGTCTGCCCTGGCAGTGACGCACGCCGGCCATCGGACCGGGCGTGGGTCGGGCTGCGGAGTGTGGACAGGGCGGTCACAGGGTCTCCAGGGGCGTGTACCAACTGTGTAAAGCATGCCGAATAGAATGGGTCGTGTCAACCGGGAGCCGAGATTCAGCACTGCTGAAGGCAGCCTGGCGGGTCGGTGAACGCCCCGGCAGGGAGGAAAAATCTCCCCCACCTCTGGTGGGGGAGGAGCGGCGGAGGTGTGGGGTACGTATTGACAGGCGGGGTTGTCTGCTCCAAACCTTGCGTCGATGCCCAAACCTCTCGTCATCGTCGAGTCGCCAGCCAAGGCCAAGACCATCGCCGGCTACCTGGGCGACGAGTACAACGTCGACTCCTCGGTCGGCCACATCCGCGATCTCGCCGTGAAGTCCGAGCTGTCCGACGAGGTCAAGGCCGAACCCTGGGCGGAGTTCGGCGTCAACATCTACGACGGCTTCAAGGCCGTCTATCTGTTGAACCCCGACAAGAAGTCGAAGGTGCGCGAGCTTCGGGCCAAGCTGAAGGAGGCCGACGAGCTCTATCTGGCCACCGATGAGGATCGCGAAGGAGAGGCCATCGCCTGGCACCTGCTCGAGGAACTGCGCCCGCCTCGTGACATGCCGGTGAAGCGCATGGTGTTCCACGAGATCACCCCGCAAGCCATCGCGGCGGCGCTCGAATCGCCCCGGGAGATCAACACCGCCCTCGTCGATGCGCAGGAGACCCGTCGCATCCTCGACCGGCTCTTCGGTTGGGACGTGACCAAGGTCGTGCGACGCGTCACCGGTGGCGCCTCGGCCGGTCGAGTGCAGAGCGTGGCGGTGCGCATCGTGGTCGAGCGAGAGCGCGAGCGGATGGCCTTCGTGGCCGCCGACTACTGGAGCGTCGCTGCCGAGCTGGCGCGGGTCGATGGTGACACCCGGGCGTTCCGGGCCAACGTGGTGTCGCTCGACGGCCGCAAGCTGGCCGTCGGGGGCGACTTCGCCCAGGACGCCACCGTGCGCGACGGCGTCGAGGTGCTCGACGAACCCACGGCGGCGCGCCTGGCTGACGAGCTGCGTACGGCCACCGTCACCGTCAGTTCGGTGGAGCGACGCCCCCACCGGCAGCGTCCGTCGGCGCCGTTCACCACCTCGACCTTGCAGCAGGAGGCGGGGCGCAAGCTGCGGTTCTCGGCGCAGCGCACCATGCGAGCGGCGCAGGGGCTGTACGAGCGGGGCTTCATCACCTACATGCGCACCGACTCCACCACCCTGTCGGAGGTGGCCATCGGCGCCGCCCGTCGGGAGATCAGCGAACGGTACGGGGCGGCCAACCTGCCCGATGCGCCCCGCACCTACAAGGGCAAGGCCAAGAACGCTCAAGAGGCGCACGAGGCCATCCGCCCCGCCGGGGACCGGTTCACCCACCCCGACCAGGTGGCGGCCAGCGCCGAGGTCAACCGCGACATGGCCGCCGTGTACCGGCTGATCTGGCAGCGCACGGTTGCCTCGCAGATGACCGACGCCACTGGCGAGACGGTCACCGTGCGCATGGCCGCTCCGTTGCAGAGCTGGCCCACCGCCGAGCTGCGTACCTCGGGCACGGTCATCACCCACCAGGGCTTTCGCCTGGTCTACGTGGAGGACACCGACGACGAGGAGAACGACGACGACGAGCGTCAACTCCCGCAGCTCACCGAAGGCGACGGGCTCGACGTTCGGGAGGTGATGCCGGACGGGCACACCACCAAGCCGCCGGCCCGCTACACCGAGGCATCGCTCGTGAAGCGCCTCGAGGAGTTGGGGGTGGGTCGCCCCTCCACCTATGCCTCCACCATCGGCACGATCCTCGACCGTGGGTACGTGTGGAAGAAGGGCACGGCGCTGGTGCCGTCGTGGCGGGCGTTCGCCGTGACCACCTTCATGGAGGAGCACTTCGCCGAGCTGGTCGACTACCAGTTCACCGCCCGGCTGGAGGACCGCCTCGACGAGATCACCACCGGTGAGCGTGACATGCTCACCGAACTCACCGGCTTCTACTGGGGTGAAGGGGGTCCGGTGCCGCCGGGGATCCGGGCCACCGGTGGTCTGCGTGGCCTGGTCGACGAATTCGACGAGACGGACATCCGACCGGTGATCCAGACGGTCAACCCGGTGTACATCGGTGACGACCCGAAAGGTGTGCCCATCAACGTGTGGCCGGGCAAGAAGGGCGGCCCGTACCTCAAGCGAGGTGACGACACGGCGAGCGTGCCCGAGGACCTTCCCCCCGACGAGCTGACCGTCGAGCGTGCCCTCGAGCTTTTGTCCATGCCACGAGAAGGACGCCTGCTGGGCACCCATCCCGACACCGGTCTGCCGATCTACGCCAAGGCCGGCCGGTTCGGTCCGTACGTGCAACACGGCGACTTCCCCGAAGACCCGAAGAAGGGACCCAAGCCGCAGACGGCCTCGCTGTTCTCGACCATGACCGTGGAGCGGGTGACGCTCGAGGACGCACTCGAACTGTTGACCTTGCCACGAGTCGTGGGCGTCGACCCCGACGATGGGGGCGAGGTCACTGCCGCCAACGGACGGTTCGGTCCGTACGTGCAGAAGGTCCTGCCCGACGAGAGCAAGGACTCGCGATCGCTCGAGAACGAAGAGCAGTTGCTCACCGTCACGCTCGATCAGGCCAAGGCGCTCTTCGCTCAGCCCAAGCGCCGGCGGGGGCAGGCCGCCCCGAAACCGCCACTGGCAACGTTCGGTGACGACCCGGAGTCGGGAAAGCCCATCGTGCTGAAGGAAGGGCGGTTCGGGCCCTACGTCACCGACGGCGACACCAACGCGTCGCTCCGCACCGGCGACGATCCCGAGACCATCGGGCGCGAGCGTGCCCTCGAGCTGCTGGCCGAGCGTCGGGCCAAGGTGGCCTCCGGTGAGGTCGGCGGTCGCAAGAAGGCGACCAAGAAGAAGGCGACCAAGAAGTCGCCCGCCAAGAAGGCCACGAAGAAGGCAGCCAAGAAGTCGCCCGCCAAGAAGGCCACGAAGAAGGCGGCCAAGAAGGCCCCGCCGAGCAGCGACGACGCCGCCAGCTGAGGGGCCTGGCCGGGTGTGTGCGGGGCGCCGGCCCCGACCCGGCGGCAGTATCCGTCTCAGACGCTGAGGTCGTAGGCGGCGGCCAGGTTGCGTCGGAGGTGGTCGACGAGCGGCCGAGCCGACAACGGCGTGCCGGTGGCCTCCTCGATGAGGTCGTCGGCGCCGAGCACCGAGGCGCGGCGATGGATGCGGTCGCGGAGCCACCCGAGGATCGGAGCCAGGTCGCCCGACGCCAGCACGCCGTCGACACTGCCGACATCGGCGTCGAGGCGCTCGAACAGTTGCGCGGCCATGAGGTTGCCGATGGTGTAGGTGGGGAAGTAGCCGAAGGCGCCCATCGACCAGTGGATGTCCTGCAGGACGCCGTCGGCCACGTTGGCCGGGCGGACGCCGACCAACTGCTCGTACGACTCGTCCCAGGCGTCTCGCAGATCGGCCACGGCCACGTCCCCGTCGAACAGTGCCAACTCGAGTCGGAAGCGAACGGCGATGTGCAGGTTGTAGGTGGTCTCGTCCGCTTCGACCCGCACCAGTGACGGGCGCACCGGGTGCAGACCAGCCCACAGCTGCTCGGGGCTCACCCCAGCGGTGTCGGGGACGTGGTGGGCCAAGCGAGAGGCGGCCCACGACCAGAACGGGAGCGAGCGGCCGACGTGGTTCTCCCACAGCCGGCTCTGCGACTCGTGAACTCCGAGCGACGCGGCCCCACCGGCTGGGGTGCCCGTCAACTCTGGGGGGAGACCCTGCTCGTAGAGGGCATGGCCGACCTCGTGGAGGGTGCCGAGGAGGCCGGGTCGGAGGTCATCAGGCTCGAAACGTCGGGTGATGCGAACATCACCGGGGCCGAACCCGCAGGTGAACGGGTGCGCGGCGGGGTCCATGCGCCCTGCCTCCCAGTCGTAGCCGGCCAGTGTGGCCATTTCGCGCGCCAACGCTTCCTGCCGCCGTTCGTCGGCGGCCACCAGCCAGGGCGACTCGTCGACGGTGCGACCGCTGTCGGCCACGGCCTGCACCAGCGGTACCAACTGCTCCACGAGGTCGTCGAGCACGTCGGTCAATGATCCTGCCCGGGCACCTGGTTCGTACTCGTCGAGCAGTGCGTCGTAGCGACTGGTGGCGATGCCGGCGTCGACGAGGGCGTCCGCCATCTCAATGGTGGCGTGCACCAGCTCAGTGAGGTCGGGTTGGAAGACCGTCAGGTCGTTCGCTGCCCGGGCCTCCTGCCAGGAACTGAGCGACCGGCTGCGCAGTTCGGCCAGGTGGCGCGTCAACCCCGCGGGGACGGCGTCAGCGCGGGTGATGGCGCGCAGGGCATGGTGGGCGTGCGCCGCCTCGATGCTGGCGGGCTCGGCCTCCTCGGCCACGGCCTCGGCGCTCTCTCGTAGCGAGGGGTCGGTGAGCAGGCCGTGGGTGAGCCCCGCCAGACCGGCGAGCATGGCTCCGCGTCCGGGCTGGCCCTTCGCCGGCATCATGGTCTCCTGATCCCACGACGCCAGGCCGGCGGCGGTTTCGAGCGCAGTGATGTCGACCCACCGTTGGAGGAGTTGCTCCAGGGAACGATCGGGCACCGACGTCATGCCTCGTGGCGGGCCCAGCGACCTCGCCCCTCGCGCTTGGCCACGTACAGCGCCCGATCGGCGGCGTCGACCAGACCGTCGGGGTCCAGCCCGGCGGTGGCACTGGTGGCCGACCCGATCGACGCTGCCGGCTGAATGGATCGGGCTCCGACCGTCACCGGGTCGGTCAGAGCGTGCAGTACTCGCTCGGCCATGTCGTCGAGCAGGGTTGGGTCGGGAGCCTCGGGCACGAGCACCCCGAACTCGTCGCCGCCGAGCCGTCCGACGGTTGCGCCACCCCGAACCGCACCAGCGATGCGTCCCGCCACGGCGGCGAGGAGGTGGTCACCGCGCATGTGGCCGTGTTGGTCGTTGACGGACTTGAAGCCGTCGAGGTCGATGTAGAGCACACCGACGGCGTGGCCGCTGCGGGTGGCGGCATCGCATGCCGCCCCGAGAGCTTCGAAGAACGCGGCCCGGTTGGCCAGGCCGGTGAGCGAGTCCTCGCTGGCAGCGCGCCGCAGGCCGACGAGCTTGTGACGCCACAGCAGCACCAGGGCCAGCGCCTTCTCCATGCGGCCCAGCGCGTAGCGGTGAAAGGCGTTGTTCGGGCGGGACGACCCGCACCAGGCCACCACGGCTGCTCGCTCACCGCCGTGGGGATCCTCGACCGGCCGTACCCACAGCGGGCCCAGTCCGAGCGCCATCGCCTCGCTGCGTATCGGCTCGTCGAGCGTGGCGGCGTCCTCTACGAGGACGTCCTCGCCGGTGGTCATGGCAGCGTTCCACGGTCCGCTCTCGAGGTGGCGACCGACCAAGTCGAGTAGCGGCGACCCGCTGCGCCAGCAGCGCTCGCCGCGATCGTCGGTGAAGATGACCCCGTAGTGCTCCTCGGGATGACGCCACAGCCCGATGGCGGGTATGAGGTCGATGGCTTCCTCGACCGGCGCACCGGAGATCAGGTGTTCCACGATCTGGTCCTGCAAGTCGTGGTCGCCCGAGTAGCGCCCGACGATGAGGATGCGTTCCCCGTCCGGATGGGGCACCGGCGCCGACGCATTGATCTCGAGCGGCCGCCACACGCCCTTGGCGTCGCGGATGCGGTAGGTGGCCGGCGTGACCGACACGCCGAGTTCGTCCCGCATGATCTCCTCCACCACCTCGGCGGCGCGTCCGAGGTCGTCGGGATGGACGAAGTCCGCAATGGATCGCCCGAGGAGATCACCGTCGGCTGCACCGACGAGCTCGTGGGCGTGAACGTTGGCGTAGACGATGCAGAAGGCGGGATCGATGGCCACCACGAGGTCGTGGTGGCGGTCGACGGCCGCCACCAGCCAGTCCTCGGTGGGCACGGCGGCCACGGTGGGTCCGGACGCACCCCCAGTGTTGTCCCTCACGCTGCCTCCACGTCCCGCTCGGCCGTGTCCTGCCACACCCCGGGTGCGCAGGCACACGATGTCGATCGTACTTCGCCTGCTGTCGTGGTGCCGCTCACGACACGGACATGGCCGTTTCGCGTCGTCGACCCGCCTAGTTTTGTTCCCCATGGCGGCGTCGAGCCGACCCTCCGGTGGTCCACACGGCAACGAGCGCGCCCACCAGTCGGCCGACCAGCAGGCGACCGGTGGCGGCGTCGACCCGACCGACGACGACCTGATCGACTCACTCCTCGTCTCGTCGGTCGACCCCGGGCTGATGCCGGCTGGCGCCGATGCGCACCACGAGACGTCGGTCGACCCCGACGCCACCGAGACCCTGCGACCACCTGATCCGACCGATCGGCCCGGCTGGCACGTCCGGCTGTTCGGCTCACAGGCGTTCTTCCGTCTGTGGCTGGCCCAGGTGGTGGCGTCGCTGGGCGACTGGTGCGGCTTCTTGGCCATCGCCTTCTTGGCCGCGGAGCTGTCGGAGGCCAGCCCGGCGGGTGCGATCGGGTTGGTCATGACCGCCCGCATCCTGCCGGGCTTCTTCCTGGCCCCGCTGGCCGGGGTGCTGGTCGACCGCCTCGACCGACGGCAGGTCATGATCGCCTGCAACCTGGGGCGCGCCGCCATCGTCGTGCTGCTGCCCTTCGTCCCGAACCTGGCATGGTTGGTGCTGGCGTCGTTCGCCTTGGAGGCGTTCGCCCTCATGTGGTCCCCGGCGAAGGAGGCCACCGTCCCGAACCTGGTGCCGCACGACCACCTGACCACTGCCAACTCGTTGGGCATGGCCGCCGCCTACGGCACGTTCCCCCTCGCCTCGGCGGTGTTCGCCCTGCTCACCACGGTGTCGGTATGGGTGTCGAACATCGGCGTGTTCGACATGGTGCGCACCGACCATGTGGCCGTGGCCTTCTACTTCCAGGCGGTGGCCTTCTGCGTCTCGGCGTTGTTGATCCGCTCGATCCCCATCGGCGGTGGGCGCCGCCGCCCGCCGCAGGGCCAGGCCGGCGCCAAGCGTCGCCGTGTAGATCTCGCCGACGGGTGGGCACAGTTCCGTGAAGGCCTCCACTACATCGCGCTGAACCACACGGTGCGGGCGGTGAACCTGGGCCTGGCCACCGGACTGATCGGTGGTGGCATGCTCATCCCGCTGGGGGTGGTGTTCGCCGCCGACGTGCTCGACGCCGGCGCGGCGGGGTACAGCTACTTCGTGACCGCCCTCGGGTTCGGCGTGGCCGGCGGCATCGTGGCCATCTCGGTGTTGCAGAAGCACCTCGACCGAACCAAGGCCTTCACCCGGGCACTGGCCCTGGCCGGTGTCACACTCTTTGCCGCCGCGTCGTCGCCGACGATCGGTCTCGCCGTGGTGTTCGTGGCCGCCATGGGTGCGGCGGCCGGGCCGATCTACGTGCTGGGCTTTGCCCTGTTGCAGTCGGAAGTGAGCGATGAGGTGCGAGGCCGGGTCATCGCCTCGCTCAACACGTTGGTCCGGCTCTGTGTCCTGCTCTCGATGGTGGTGGGTCCCTATCTCTCCGACGTGCTGGACCGGGTGTCGATGCGGCTGGTGGGAGGCAGCATCGAGATTGCGGGATTCACGCTCGACCTCCCGGGCGTCCGCCTGACCCTGTGGTTGGCAGCGGTCATCATCATGGTGGCCGGCGTCGTGGCCAGGCGCACCCTGCGGCGGGGAGCGGACGCTGCTGCGAGTTCGGCCGCTGCCCATCCTGCCGGGGGTTCTCGGTCGGGCACCGATGGCAAGCCAGGGTGATGGGCGTCCTCGCCCTGCACCGGTCCGCCCTAACCTACGAGCCGTGAACACCAGACTGGCGGTCGATCCCTACGCGAAGGTGGTCGGACAGCCGACGGTGGTCGAGCACCTGCGAGCATGTGCCAACGCGCCGGTGCACGCCTACCTCCTCGTCGGCCCGCCCGGCCGCGGTGCCGCCGCGGTGGCCGTGGCGTTCGCCGCCGACCTGCTCTGCCGGGTCGGTGCCGACGAGGCGGCAGAGCGGACGTGCACCTTGGCGCTCGAGGGCAAGCACCCTGATGTGGTCGTGGTGGGTGCCGAAGGCACCGCCGTGCGGAGGGTGGAGGCAGAGCGACTGCGCGACGCAGCGGTGCGCAGCCCCATGGAGGGCGACCGCAAGGTGCTCGTCGGCCTCGGGTTCGACGTGATCGGTCCCGAAGCCGCCGCCTTGTTGCTCAAGACGGTGGAGGAACCGGTGCCGTCCACCGTGTTGGTGCTCGTCGCCGAGGACCTCCCTCCCGAACTCGTGACGTTGGCCTCGCGATGCGTGCGCATCGACGTGGGACCCCGCGACGCACAGGCGGTGCGGGCCGCCCTCGAAGCGGAGGCCGCGGCGGAGGGCTGGGATGTCGCCAAGGTGGCCGAGGTGGTGTCGCTCACCGAAGGTGACTTGCAGCGGGCCCGCGTGCTGCTGGGCGACGAACGGTTCGCGCTCCGTCGTGATGCCTGGTTGGCGGTTCCCGACCAACTCGACGGCACAGGCGCCACGGCCTACCGCCTGGTGGAAGAACTCCTGGCCATGGTGGACGACGTCGTGGCCCCGCTCGGCGAACAGCAGGCGAAGGAGCGGGCGGCGTTGGAAGAGGACATCGAGGCCTACGGCCTTCGCCGCAGCGTGGTGAAGGATCTCGAGGCCCACCACAAGCGTCAGACCCGCCGTGTACACCGTGACGAGTTGGTCGGTGGGCTCCGGTTGCTCGCTCGGCGCTACCGGGACGAGGCGGTGGCGGCCGCGGCGCACGGCGACGGCGACCGACTCGACGTGCTCCTCGAGGCCCAAGAAGCCCTGGGCCGCACGGCAGCGTCGTTCGTCCGCAACCCCAACGAGCGCCTGCAGCTCCAGGCGCTCCTGCTGCGCTTGCCTGGTAGCGTCGTCTCGTCGTCGACGTGACCAGGGGGAGTTCGTGGAACCGATTCGACGGGTGGTGACCGGCCACGACGAGGGTGGACGGGCCGTGGTGGTGGACGACGGGCCGGTGGAACCGATCACCCTGTCGTTGTTGCCGGGGTTCGAGACCACCGAGTTGTGGCACACCAACGAGACACCGGCCATGCGGGACGATCTCGGCTCACCGGGGGCGCCAACCTACTTTCCGCCGCCGGGTGGCACGGTGTTGCGTGTTGTGACGTTCCCACCGGACAGTTCGGGCATGTTGGCACCGGATTTCGACTTCGCCGCCGCGCTCGACGAGGCGAACGAGAAGGTGCCCGACCTGGTGGCCAAGCTGGAACCGGACAACCCGGGGATGCACACCACTGATTCGGTGGACTACGGCATCGTGCTGGAGGGCGAGCTCGACCTCGAGCTCGACGACGGCGTCACCACCACGGTGCGGCCGGGCACGATCGTGGTGCAGCGAGGCACTCGCCACGCCTGGCGGAACCGTTCCGATCGCCCGGCGCGGATGGCCTTCGTGCTGGTGGGGGCGACACCAGCGGGCTGAGGTGTGCTGCCGCCGAGCGACCTGCCGACGCCGGGCGAACGCGTGATGTGTGGCGGTGGCGTGCTGCGGTAGTGTCGCCGGGTCGTCCTCGGACGTCACGCCCGGGTAGCTCAGTCGGCAGAGCGGCTCACTCGTAATGAGCAGGTCAGGAGTTCGATTCTCCTCCCGGGCTCTCAAGCCTGTGACCAGGGGCTTTGCGCCCTCGGCACCAGGAAGCCTCTGAGCACAGCGCTCATCGGCCTGGACAGTGGCTAACCGCTGGACGGCCGTTCGGTTGCCCGGTCACGTAGCATCGGCACCGTGGTGAACCTGCCGCGAGACGAGGTGGAACGGCTCTGTCGTCACTTCGGTGTGTCGCGCTTGGCGCTGTTCGGGTCGGCGGTGTCGGAGGCGGCATTCGACCCTGACCGAAGTGACCTCGATGTGGTGGTCGAATTCGGCGCTGACGTACCCGACCTGTTCGACGCGTACTTCGGACTCCGCGAGGGCCTCGAAGCCCTCGTTGATCGACGCGTCGACCTGGTCATGGCCTCGGCTGTTCGAAACCCGTACGTGGCGCAGAGCATCGCCGACACCCAACGGGACCTGTATGCAGCGTGACCCACGCTCGTTCGTGTGGGATGCCCGACGAGCGATAGCGCACCTACGTTCGTTCGTGGCTGGCAAGACCTGGGCGGACTACGAGGCCGATGTCTTGCTGCGTTCTGGCGTGGAGCGGCAGTTCGAGATCATCGGGGAGGCGTTGAACCGCTTGTCCAAGGCGGATCCTGAGGCGGCTGCCCGTGTGGATGACCTTGCGCGGATCGTCGCGTTTCGCAACATCCTGATCCATGGCTACGCGGTGGTTGACGATCGGCTCGTGTGGGATGCCGTGTCGAGCCGACTCGATCGTCTCGACGCGGATCTCGCCGAGATCGAAGCCGGGTTCGACGGGTAGTTGCCCGCTACATCGGGCGGGCTGAGGACTGCACCGACGACAGTGGATAACACCCCAGCACAGCGCTCAGCGCTGACCTGCGCTTTCGCGGGTGAGCACAGCGCTCAGCCCGGGATCACTCGTAATGAGCAGGTCAGGAGTTCGATTCTCCTCCCGGGCTCTCCAACGCTGTCGGGCTACTGCGCCGACCTCGGGATGGCAGCAGTGGTGAGCAACGGCTCGTCCCGAATGGTTGTGCGGCGACACCAGCCGCCGTAGGCTCCTATTCAATCTTCCCCACCTTTCGGGCCCTGCGCCTGGAATGGTGGGGATTTTCACTTCTGGGGGTCCACGGGTGCCGCAGCGTCTCAAGGTCTTCATCGACTACCAGAACGCCTACATGCGCGCACGCGACGCGTTCGGCGACGAGACCACCAGGCGGAACTTCACGTTCGGCCAGTTCAACCCGCAGCGCCTCGGCATCCGCCTGCGCCAGATGGCAGCGGACGCAGGCAAGGACCGCACGCTCGACGAGGTCCGGGTCTACCGCGGAGAGCCGGACGCCAAGCACAACCCGACCGGACAGGCCGCCTGCCAGCGCCAAGTCCGCTACTGGTCGGCTCAGCCCGCAGTGCAGGTCTTCACTCGCCCGCTGGACTACCGGCCCACTCGCTGGGAGAACAACGCTCCGGCGGAGTGGGATGTACGCGAGAAGGGCATCGACGTGATGCTTGCGGTGGACCTCGTAGTGGGCGCGATCCGCAACGAGTACGACGTGGCCATCCTGATGTCGGCGGACACCGACCTGCTGCCCGCAGCAGAAGCCGTGATCGGCGCGGGCAAGTGGATCGAGTTCGCAGCCTGGCGACCCGACGTGGGCTACGCCTCCCACCTCCGCGTCCAAGGCCGACGCACCTGGTGTCACCACTTGCGGCGACGGGACTTCGAGATAATCGCTGACCCCACCGACTACACCAAGCCGCTCCCCAGAGCGTCGCCAACCACCTGAGAACGACAGTGGATAACACCCCCGCACAGCGCTCAGCGCTGACCTGCGCTTTCGCGGGTGAGCACAGCGCTCAGCCCGGGATCACTCGTAATGAGCAGGTCAGGAGTTCGATTCTCCTCCCGGGCTCCAAGCCGTTGGGCTGATAGCATGATGGCATGACGCGCAAAGTGACCACCGTGCGGATGCCTGATGAGCTGGCGGAGACCGCCGAGGTGATCGCCAGGGGGCGTGGGATCAGCCTGAACGCGCTGGTGGTCGAGGCGCTGGAGGCTGAGGTGGACCGGGTGCGGGCCGACGACGAGTTCATGTCGACGCTGCGGTCCTTGGCCGAGCGAGACCGGGAGATCCTCGACCGACTCGCTCAGTGAGGTATCTCTCGCTGGCTGAGGCGCTGGTCATCGCCGAGGTCGTAACCGGGATCGACGCCCATACCCTGGCCCGAGCCTCCCGTCTGGAGCTTCTCGACTCGGCGCTGTATGCACCCAGGCGGGTTTCGGTGACACCGAGTTCTATCCGGAGTTCGTCGACAAGGCAGCGGTGCTGGTCGTTCGCATCGCCCGCAACCATCCGCTGCCCGGCGGCAACAAGCGGTTGGCGTGGCAGTCGCTCACGCTGTTCTGTGCGCTGAACGGCCAGCGTCTGGAGGTCGGAACGGACGAGGCGGTCGAAGTGGTGGTCGCCATCGCAGCGGGTGAGTGGGACGAGGAGCGCACCGCTGCGTGGCAACGTCCGAAGCTCGCCCCGGACGCTGCGGACGACAGTGGATAACACCTCCGCACAGCGCTCACGCCCGACCTGCGTTGTCGCGGGTTGGCACAGCGCTCAGCCCGAGATTCCTCGTAATGAGCAGGTCAGGAGTTCGATTCTCCTCCCGGGCTCTCTTCTGTACCCCCAAGCCCGTTTGGAGCACCGAGTGGTTCTGGTGCGGCTCAGGCCCCAGTCAACACTTCGGCGCTCCTCCCGGGCTCCCAGCGCGCTGGGCTGGGATGGTGTGCGCGCCTCGGAGCGACCGTTGGTGCGAGGACCTCGGTGGCGAGGAAGGGGCGGCCCTCCTGGGATCCGCCGACGCCACGCGGCATCATGTCCCCCCCCGGGGCACTCGTCAGCGCATTAGCGCAGCACCCACTTCGCGTCCGACACCAGGCACATCCCGCCGAAGGTGTGCAGCAGCGGTCGTAACGCCTCGACCACCTCTTCGGACCGTTCGGGTGGCACCGCCACCAGGACGTAGGTGTTGTCGAACGTCGAGAAGGGGTCGCCGCCTCGAGCCCCTTGTTGGCCCTGACCGTAGATTCCGGGGATCACCGTGCGATGGGGGAGACCCATGGTGTCGAGTGCGTCGAGGAACCGGCCCGCGTTGGCGGACCCGATGACGAGTTCGAATCGTTTCACGTCCTGCATGAGCGCTCCTCAGCTCAGGTGGTCAGCCAGCCGGCGACCGCGTAGTACAAGGGAATGCCCACCACGATGTTGAACGGGAAGGTCACCGCGAGCGACATCGTGAAGTATCGCGATGGTCGGGCTTCGGGGATGGCATAGCGCACCACTGCTGGCACCACGATGTAGGACGCGCTCGCCGCCAGTACGGCCAGCACCGTCTTGTCGCCCACCGACAGCCCTGCCAGGGTGCCGAGGGTCATTGCCAACGTAGCCCCGACGAGGGGCATGACGATCCCGAATCCCACCAGGAACGGGCCGACGTCACGCACCTCGCGTAGCTGGCGGGCGACGAGTAGTCCCATCTCGAGCAAGAAGAACGCCAGCAACCCCTTGAAGATGCCATCAACGAACGGTGCCATGGTCTCCCCGCCAGTGGGTCCGGACACCGCCCCGATCACCAGCGAACCGATCAGCAACAAGTGTGCGCCGTCGGTGAACGCCTCGTGCAGGATCGCCTTCATGGGCATGGATGTCGGCTCGACTGGCGCCGCCGGCCCCACCGCCTGCACGCCGCCGACCGCAGCGGTCACCGCGCCAGTCGGGCTCGGTGCGTCGGCTTGGACGCGTGCACGGGTCCAAGTGGCGAGCAGCACAGCCATGATGATCGCCGGTGACTCCATCAGCACCAACGCCACCGTGAGGTATCCACCGGCGGCGTCACCTCGATCGGCCACGAACTGTGTGGCAGCGATGAAGGTGACCGCGCTCACCGATCCGTAGGTTGCCGAGATCGCAGCTGCGTCGAACGGGTTGATGCGTGACCGCAGGACGGCGAACCCGAGCGCCGGAATCACAAGGGCCAACAACAGCCCGATCAGGATCACCTTGACGGCGTCATCGGTGATCCCGGCGCTGCTGAGCGCCTGACCGCCCTTGAAGCCCAGCGCCATGAGGAGGTAGAGCGACAAGAACTTCGCCACAGGCGCGGGGATCTCCAGGTTCGACCGCACCGCGCCGACGAACAGACCCAGGAAGAAGAAGAGGATGGCGGCGTCGGTGAGGTTGGCGAGGATGCTCGAGTCCATGAGGCCCCCTGGGGTCGTCGGTCCGGCGCACACTCTAGCTACGCTTTATGAATCACGAACAACTTTTCACGAGTTGAGCAGAGTGTCTCGCTGGGTCGCCTGGGTCGTGGACTCCATGTGCCGACAACCGGTGGTCTGGCGTTGCTGGGCGGAGGGCGCAGCGATGTGATGCGGCAGAACACGGCTCTGGAGAGTCCTGGTGGCAGCCTGATGACGCGCTACCTTCGGGAGCGGAGGGGTGAGCACGCCACGGCATCCGCGTCGGCTGTCCACAGGCGGCTGCCTCCGAGGAGGGGACATGGAGTACCTCGGTGTCATCCTGGTGGTGATCCTGTTCTTCCTGTGGACCTTCGGCGGCTCACTGTCGGGCTACATCTGGCCTCCGGACGAACCCGAGCAGCGGAGGTCGCCCCCACCAGGACCTCCTGACCCACCAGCGCAGCCACAACCGCCGGCCTCTCCTGACGAGCGTCAGTCGGAGTGACCGACGTGCCAGCCGCCGGTTTCGTGGTGGTGGTGTGGGATACGGTTGGCTGATGAATGGACAAGGGGCAGGATCGGGGGCGGCGTCGCTGTCGGCTGCCGCCTCACCGCCCCTGGCCCGAGCGCGAACGCTCACTTCCGGCGATGTCCGCTCGGCGCGGTTGGCCGGCGCCCTGGCCCTGGTGGCTGCGCTTGGTGGGCTCCTCCCTTGGCACCGCAGCGGTTCGGTGGACCGCAGCGGCTACGAGGTGGTGGCGTCGGCCGGACGGCTGGGACTCACCTCCGAAGGATTTGCCGCCGTCGGGGTCGCCCTGTGGTTCTTGGTGCCGGCCATCGCCGTCGCCGGTGTCACCCTCGCGGTGCTCGGCGCCGTCCGCTCCGCCGCGTCGGCTTCGGCCGTGGCGGGAGCGGTGAGCGTCGGCGTCAGCGCTGTGGTGCTCGTCGCCCCTGGCAGCCTCGCGCTCGGACCGCTCGTCACCGTTGTTGCGGGGGCGGCGGCAGCGACGCTGGCGATTCGTGCCCTTCTGCCATCGCGCTCGGGAGCCACCCGCGTCGAAGGAGTCGACCGATGACCGATCAGCCACCTCCGGGCGCATATCCGCCACCGGGGTACGAACCGCTGGGAGGGCCGCCCTCGCCGCCGGGCGAGCCGCCCGCGGCTCTGCACGGTTACGCCGACGCCAACTCGCCGGAGCAGTCGAAGGGAGGTCGCGTCATCGTGGCCGCCGTCGGCGGCGTGCTGGCGCTCGCTCTCGGCATGGTCGGCGTGACTGCACTGTTCGGGAGTGGCGGGTCAGCCACCCCGGAGGAGGCGGTGGAACGTCTCTTCGAGTCGATCGAGCGCCAGGACGCCATCGGAGTCATGGAATCGCTCACTCCCGGTGAGCGGGAGGTGCTCCTCGATCCGATGGTCGAGATGACCGGACACCTGCAGCGGCTGGGGGTGCTCAGCGAGTTCGGACTCGACGACGTTCCGGGTGCCGAGATCGAGTTCGAGGGACTGGAACTCCGGAGTGCGCAGGTCACCGACGACATCGTCTGGGTGGAGGTGGTGTCGGGCACGGTCACTGCAACGGTCCAGGCCGACGCCGTACCGCTCGGCCCGGTGTGGGATCGGTTCGATCCCGAGGTGGAATCGTCGACCGACCCGACTGATCTGGCGGACGACGACTTGGCGCTGGCGGCGATCCGCCGAGACGGTGGCTGGCATGTGAGCATCGGCTACAGCGTTGCCGAGTCGGCGCGCCGCGAGGCCGGCGAGGGGTTCCCGTCGGGCGACCGCTTGACCCCGGCCGGTGCAGACTCGCCCGACGCGGTCATCACCGAGCTGGTGCGAGCAGCGAACGAGCTCGACGGTGAGCTGGCGCTCGGCATGCTCGACCCGGTCGAGTTCGAAGCCATGTACGACTATTCACCGATGTTCCTTCCCTTCACCGAGGAGGACAGCTCGAGTGAGATGACGATGGAACTCACCGACCTGGTCACCCGGGAGGAGGGGAACGGGAACCGTCGCCGGGTGTACGTGGAAGCCTTCAGTTTCGAAGTGGAGACCTACTATCCCCGTTGGGGTGAGCGTGAGTACACCTCGATCACCTTCGCCGACGGCTGCATGGCCATCGAGGAGGTGCGGGAGTACGAGGTCGGCCCCACGAGGGTGGGAACGTGGGAGGACGACGACGGCCACCACCACGAGGGTGGATGGTCCGACTCGTACGACAGTTGTGACGCCGACGGGACGGACGACTACTTCGGTGCGGGCTTCGGCTGGTGGATGGGTGACGACGCCGGGCTCGCCGACATGTTGGGTCTCAGCGTGGTCGAGCGGGACGGTCGCTGGTACCTGAGCCCCACGCGCACCGTGCTCGACACCATGAACGAAGCAATGGCGCAGTTCGATCGGGAGGACATCGAAGGGTGGCTCGACTGGTTCGAGGACTGGGAGGACAACTTCTACGGAACCTCCGAGATGTTCACCGAGGTCGGACCGGTCACCGATGACGACTGGGGCACGCCACTGCCCGGCGATCCGGCATGGGAACTGTGGTGGGACGGGATGGAGGCTGCGTGTGGGGCGCTCAGGGAGCGGGCGTGGGAGACCGAGGACTCCGGCATCACTCGTGTCGATCCCGAGCAGGCCGTCGATCCGTGGCAGGAACTCATGGCCTGCGAGGAGGCCTACGAACGAGCCAACCCGATGCCCGGCCCGAACGACACTTCGGCCATCGGCGGCCGCGAACCCCACCGGCAGACCGAGCCCGGGAGCGGCGGCGGGGTGGCCGACTGCGTCGGCCTGCTCGATGACGTGGACTGGATTCTCGAGTACGACCCCTACGACATCGTCAGCGCCGAAGAGTGGAAGCGGTTCGTCTCGGCACTCGAGGCGTATGTGGCCTGCGGCTTCGAGGAGGTCGGGGTCCAGCCCGAACCAGCGTGCACCGAGATGTTCGCCTGGATGCGCGAGCAGGGCCCCGAGGTGATGGACACGAATGATCCGCCGCCGGAGGTCGCCCCGGCGGTCGACGCCTGCGAGGCGGCCATGGTGAGCGCAGGCCTCTGATCAACGGCGTGTCGGGTCGCCGGCGGCACGTCAGGTGGCGGGGTGACCGCACCCGGTCGCCGTGGCTTGACCTCGAGCCGCTGCAGCCGCATGCTTGGCGGGGCCGAGCACCGGTTCGGCTCGGGGAGGTGCACCGCTCACATGGGCAAGATCGTGATTCATGCTGGTCGGCCGAAGGCCGGCTCGAGCAGCGTGCAGACCTGGCTGGCTGATCACGTCGACGACCTGCGAGCCTCCGACGTCCTCGTGGCGCAGGCAGTGATGTCGAAGGTGCGCGACGTCGTACACGTCAGGGAATATCGGGCTGACCGGCGCGTGAACTCCGGCGACTTCATCGCTGCCTACATGCGACTCGACGACCGACCAGCCCACCTCGACCGGTTCCTCAGTGACATGGCGTCGCTGGCGGATTCGGCGCCGACGGTCGTGATCACGTCGGAGAGCTTCGCCAACCTGCTCGAGCCCGCCGACGAACAGTTCCTGCAGGGGTTGTCGGAACTCAACCGCAGCCACCCCGTACAGATCGCCTACTACGTGCGTCCACAACACGCGGCACTCGTCTCGGCGTGGGCACAGTGGGGCTACCGCGGGTATCGGAAGCCTGCGGCCTACATCGAGAGCCGAGCCACCACGCACCGCTACCTGACGACACTCGAAACCGTCGAGCGTCTCGCTCCCGAAGTCGAGATGACGGTTCGACCGTTTCGGCGTGACCTCTTCGTCGGTGGCGGCCTGGTGTCGGATTTCGTCTCGACCTTCCTCGGCCTCGATGACTCGATCGTGGAGGAGGCGTGGGCCAACACGAGCATGCCGGTCGACCTTGCCAATGTGCTCCGAGCGGCTCCCGAGGGGACGTTCTGGACCTCCGACGTCAAGCCGAGGGCGGCCGCGAGGAAGTCGGGCCGCCCGACGAACAGCTATCGAGCCGCGGTGCCGTTGCTCGAGGCGTGGAAGGTCGACGAGTCCGCCGCGGCCATCAGCGGTCGGCACCTTGTGCATCGGTGGGCGCACGAACAGTTCGAGGCGGAGAATCGAGAACTGATCGAACGGCTCGGATGGCCGGCGGACGAGTTCATCCCTCCCCCTCCGGAGGGTTCCGGGAGCGACCTCGAACAACTCAACGAGTTGTGGACGGTGGACACCCTGACGCCCGAACAACAGATGCTGATCTGCGCCGTGCAGGACCTCGGGGACGCAGCCCTCGAACTGAAGAGGGCGCACTCGTCGAAAGGGGTTGCCGGTCGGACGCTGGGTCCGGAATCCCGAGGGCGGGACTTCCTGCGTCGAGTGCTCCGACGCTGAGGTCGGTGGCGGGTCGGCGTGGGCCCTCGCTCGAGATGTGCCGGCGTCAGGTCTGCCGGTGCGGCGCCTCGTCGAACTCCACCGGTCTGGCCGGGACTCCTGCCACGGTGGTTCCCGCGGGCACGTCGTCGAGGACACAACTGCCGTCAGCGATTGTGGCTCCGGTCCCGACCCGCACCGGTCCGAGGATGCTCACCCTCGCTCCGACGATGACATCGGGTTCCAGCGTCGGTCCTCCGTAGCTGCCTTCGCGTAGGCCGATGCTCGCCCCGGGTCCGATGACAGCACCGGACATGATGTGGGTTCGTCCGCCGAGCACGACACGGCCAGCGGGGATCCGTACCCCGGCATCGAGCACGATCGGACCGATGCACGTGCCGGCGAGGGCCACCGCCAGCCAGTGGCAGGCCAGTGACGACCGTCGGTGACCACGCTCGGCGAGGTGCACCTTGCACCGGTACGCCGCCAGCGCCTGTGTCGGGCGGTCCGTGAACAGCAGGCGGAGCGCGACGACCCGGCGGGTGAGGTGGCCGGCATCGGGCCGGATGGCTTCGACCGACAACGCGAGGTCGGCCCGGATGGCCGCCCTCGCTGGCGGGTGGGGGGCCTGCTTGGGGGGATGCTTCTGCAGGTCGATGGACAGCTTGTGGCGCGGGATGCTGCCCGCGGGGGTGTCGTTGCTCACCGTGACGCACCCGCCTGGGGTCCTCGGCGACCCTTCGGTGGCGCGATGGCGACCACGCGGGCTGGGTTGCCCACCACCGTGGCGCGTGGTGGGACGTCCTCGGTGACCACGGCATGTGCACCGATCACCGCCCACGTGCCCACCTTCACCGGGCCGATCACGTGCGCGCCGGTGCCCACCATCACCCGGCCACCGAGGGTGGGACCGTCGTCGGTACCCGGCAGCGGACTCAAGCGGCACCACGGTCGGATCGATGAGCCGGCGCCGACGGTGGTGCGTCCGTCGATCACCACCTGTCCGTGTGGGACGAGCACGCCCGGGGAGAGCAGTACTTCGTCCCCGATCGAGAAGCCGCCGGCGAGCCGGCACACCTGCCGGGCCAGTGCAGCGGGCAGACGCAGTCGCAGGTCGGCCAGGGTCGACTGTGCCCGGAAGGCCACCAAGCCGAGCTGTCCGTCCGTCGTGGCCATCAGCCGTGGGGTCATCCTGAGGAGTTCGTTGCGCGTGAGGGATTTGTCGTGCTTGAGCTGGGCCTCGAGGGCGCGTCGACTGTCCTCTGCCACGGCATCGAGGAACGGCGGAGGACGTCGGCTCGGGTCGGGGTCCGAGCGTCGGGGCCAGCGGGCTGCGATGTGGTGGAGGCGTGTGCGGATGGTCATGGAGTGGTGTGCGTGTTGGCGCCGCGCTCAGCACTGGCGCGTCCGACGTTACCGCCGTCGCCACTGCTCCGGCGGGCGTGGGCGGCACGCCCGGACGCGAACAATGTTCCCGACCGGTCGCTATAGTTTCGTCGGCCAAGAGGTCGGTGGAGCGAGGCGCGGAGGTCGCAACGTGGTGGGAACGACGATCGGTGGGGGACTCGCCGATGACGGCGACGGCAACGTAGTGCTGCCCGAGGCGTCCGGTCCGTCGGGTGTCGCAGGTGGCGGCGCTCGTCGTGCGGTGAGGACTGGACGGCGACGCCGGCCGGTCGCGGTGGTCGTGGTGACCGCCGCAGCGCTGCTGGCACTGTTGCTCGCCGCCGAGGAGGCAACCGCCTATCCGGGCGCCCCCTGGTTCGAACCGAATGCCGTGTACACGGAGAACTTTCCCGATCCGCACATCGTGCGGGACGGCAACACCTGGTACGCCTACGGCACGACAACCGGCGGGTCCTACCTCCCGGTGATGACGTCCACCGATGCAGAAACCTGGACGGCTCGTCCGGCCTACAACCCTGCGTCGCACGGCCTGGGCCACTGCAACCCGGCGAATGACCCGTTCTTCAACGACGCGCTCCCCTGCCCGCCTTCGTGGGCGCTGATCGAGAACACCGGCCATCCCCGCCTGAGGGCAGAGATCTGGGCACCGGGTGTCACGAAGATCGGCACCACCTGGGTGGCGTACTACATGGTGCTCGTCAGTCGGGGGAACCCTGACCGCTACTGCCTCTCGGTGGCCACGGCCACGAGCCCGCTGGGACCGTTCCGCGACACCACCTCTGCTCCGCTGCACTGCGACCCCGATCCGGGTGGGTCGGTGGATCCTTACCCCTATATCGACGAGCAGGGCAGCCCATGGCTGATCTGGCGCTCCTACGGGGTGCCGGGTTCCACGCCGGCCCGCCTCTGGTCACGCCGTCTGAACGCTACGGGCACGAACTTCCAACCGGGCACCAGCGCGAACCTGCTGTTGCAGACGGCGCTGCCGTGGGAGGGGAACCTCATCGAGAACCCGGCGATGGTTCGTTACCAGGGAACCACCTGGCTCCTGTACTCGGCCAACGAATGGCGATCGGCGGACTACCGGACCGGTCATGCGGCCTGCCAAGGGCCAGCTGGCCCCTGCACGCGTGCCTCGAACCAACCGTTGCTGGCCAACGTCGGTGATCGAACGGCGCAGGGTGGCGCCTCGTTGGCCACGGCTGCCGACGGCCGCCTCCTGGTGGCCTACCACTGGTGGAACAAGCCGTATGCCGACTACCCCGCGTTTCCTGCCTGCCAGTCCTTCGGCACGTGCACCACCCGCGGTCAGCGGCGGATGTCCGTCGGTGGGCTCCTGCCGAGTGGCGGTCGACTCACCTCAAACCCGGTCGGGAGCTTCGACAGTCTCGTCACGGGCGCCGGCCCGGTGACCGTGAGCGGATGGGCGATCGACCCCGACCGGCTGGGACCCGCCGAGCTCCACGTCTACGTGAACGGTTCGGGCAGTGTTCATGCTGCGGACAAGCCGCGTCCTGACCTCACCAACGTGCCTGCGTACGCTCCCTATGGGCCGAACCACGGGTTCACGGTGACCGTCGACGCCCCGGCGGGCCCGGTGCAGGTCTGCGTCTTTGCGATCAACCGCGGAGCGGGCACCGGCAACACCGCTCTCGGTTGCAAGCAGGGCACCGTGCAGCCCTACCAACCGTTCGGGTCGCTCGACATCGTCGAGGGCGGACCCCGCGAGCTGCGAGTTCGCGGCTGGGCGATCGATCCCGACAGCTCGACGCCGGTGGCCCTGTCGGTCACCGCTGGTGGCACAGAGGTGACGACCCTCACGGCAGACCTGCATCGTCCCGACGTTGGCAGCCTCTACCCTCAGCACGGGGCCAACCGCGGGTTCGACACCACCTTCGAGATGCCACCGGGGAGTCATCACGTGTGTGTGATCGCACGCAACACCCCCGGCACCAACGGATCCGACACCTCGCTGGGGTGTCGGACGGTATGGGTGCAGGATCCCGATGCCGTCTTCATCGACCTGCTGTCCACCGACCCGTTCCACCCGGCGATCGCTCGTCTGGCGGACCTCGGGGTGATCGGGGGCTATGCCGACGGAACGTTCCGTCCGACGGCGTCGGTGACCCGACAAGCCGCAGTGGCGTTCCTGTGGCGGATGGCGGGGGAGCCTGCCGCCGGGGGGTCCACGGGCTTCCCCGATGTGGGTGCGGGCCATCCGTTCGCCGAGGCGGTGTCATGGGCAGTGCAGGAGGGCATCACCTCCGGCTACAACGACGGCAATTTCCGTCCGACGATCGCCGTGAGTCGGCAGGCGGCGGCGGTGTTCATCCACCGCGCCAATCCTGAGCCGGAACCCGATCCCGAGCCGGAACCCGAGCCTGAACCCGAGCCTGAACCCGAGTAGGTGGTGTCCGAGGCTCGACGTCAGTCGGCGGGCGACCCGGCTTGGTCATTCGGGGAGTGGTGTGGCCACCCCCTGATACATGGACGTGAGCACTGAGGGTCCGGCGACCTCGAAACGGGCCAGGTGGGTCAGTTCGAACCCGGCGTCGGCGACCAGTTGGTCGATCGAACGGTTCAGGTGGCAGCCACCAGCCACCTTGCGCTGGATGGGGGTGAGTCGGTCCTGCCAGCGCGCCACGCGCTCGTCATCGGAGCGACCGTGCTCGAGGAAGTGCAGTGACCCGCCGGGTCGGAGCACTCGTCGGATCTCGGTCAGCGCTCGGGGCGCATCGGGAATCGTGCACAGCGTCCACGTCGACAGGGCGTGGTCGACGCTGGCGTCGGGCAGCGGGAGGTCCTGTCCGTCGAGACCGACGTAAGTGACCTCGACCGGGCTCTCGGCGATGCGCGGGGCAGCAAGGCGCCGGGCGGAGGCCGCGGGATCGACCGCCGCCACCGTGGTGACCTCTGGCGGGTAGTGCGGGACGTTGAGCCCCGATCCGAAGCCGACTTCGATGATGTCGCCCTCGAGTCCAGCCGCTGCGCGGCGACGGAGCTTCCCGTAGCCCTTCGTGCCGAGGACCACGTCGATCAGTCGCGGCAGGATCCGGTCTTCGTAGACGCCCATCGGTCAAGTGTGGCCATGACCGACGCCCGGCGCCATCCGGGGCGACTGCGCGCAGAGCACCACCGGATCGGTGGTTGGGTGCGCGCAGTCGGATCGAGTCGGGTGGAACCGGGTCGGCTGGTGGCGAGGGGCGCGTCACATTTGTCGTGTTGGCTCACTACGGTCGGCGGCGACGACGAGCCAGGGGGTCGGTCATGGTTGGTGGACAGGGTCGAGTGAGGAACACCGGTGAGCTCGGAGCGGGCCGACGATGCCCACGCAGGGTGGTGATCACGCTGGTCGTCGCCGTCGTTGCACTCGTGGCGGCGGCGTGCGAGCCGGCACCACCTCAGCAGCAGACGATCGTGGCCCCACTGGCCACCGATGGCGCCCGCATCGTCGACGCCAACGGCGACACCGTGGTGCTCCGAGGCGTCAACTGGTTCGGGTTCGAGACGGAGATCAACGTGGTGCACGGGCTGTGGGTCCGGGACTACCGCAGCATGCTCGAGCAGATTGCCGGCCTCGGCTACGACACGATCCGCCTGCCCTGGTCGGTGCAGTCGTTGCGGGACAACAGCATCAGCGGGGTGAACTTCGGTCTCGGGGCGAACGCCGAACTCCAGGGGTTGACTCCACTCGAGGCGATGGACCGGGTCATCGACGCCGCTGCGGAGAACGGGTTGATGATCCTGCTCGACAGCCATCGGCTGAACAACCAGCGCATCCCCGAACTGTGGTACGGCGATGGGTACACCGAGGCGGACTGGATCGACACGTGGGTCCTGCTGGCCGAGCGGTACAAGGACCGGCCCAACGTCATCGGCGCCGACCTCAAGAACGAACCACACGGACCAGCGACCTGGGGCACCGGCGACCTGGCCACCGACTGGCGCCTGGCGGCCGAGCGGGCAGGCAACGCCGTGTTGGCCGTGGCGCCGCACTGGCTCATCGTCGTGGAAGGCATCGGCGGCAACGTCGAAGGCCAGCAGCTGCCGTCGCACTGGTGGGGCGGGAACCTCGAAGCCGCCGGTGCCCACCCGGTGCGGCTCGACGTCCCGAACCGGCTCGTCTACTCGCCGCACGAGTACGGGCCCGGTGTGTTCAACCAGCCGTGGTTCTCCGAGCCCGATCTGCCCGATGTGCTTCGACACCGCTGGGACGTCGGGTTCGGCTACCTGGTGCACGAGGACATCGCCCCTGTCCTCGTCGGCGAGTTCGGAGGTCGCCAGGTCGGGTTGGACACCGTCGAGGGTCTCTGGCAGCAGTTGTTCGTGAACTACCTGCGAGACCACCAGATGTCGTTCACCTACTGGTCATGGAACCCGAACAGTACCGACACGGGCGGCATCCTCACCGATGACTGGACCACCATCCACGAGGACAAGCAGCAGATGCTGAACCGGCTGCTGGTTCGCGGGAGTCCTACGCCGGAGAGCAGCACCACGACGGCCAGCACCACGACGACGAGCACCACGGTCGCCGCGCCGACGACGACCACGACGGCACCACCGGCGTCGGGGCTGACGTTCGCTGTGAACGTCACCGACGACTGGGGCTCTGGCTACTGCGCCGGGATATCGGTGACCAACGGCGATCCGACCCCCGTCTCGGTGCCGTCACTGCAGTTCGAGCTCGTCGGGGCATCGGTCACCGACCATTGGAACGGAACACTCACCGTCAACGGCTCGACCCACCAGGTGGCCTTGCCGACGTGGGCCCACGTGGTCGCCGCCGGCTCCACCATGTCGGCCTTCGGATTCTGTGCTGCCCGGGCCGGGGGAACCGCCGGCGCGTTTCCCACCGATATCGGTGGGTGAGGCGCAGGTCCGGGTCCGGCGCAGGGTCGTTGGTGTGTCGTGAGCGACCGACGGCTGTCCTAGGCTGAGGGCAGTTCCCGGCCGGACTGGTCGGCCCGGGCCCAGGTAGCGATCGTCGTCGCGAATCCCGACCATGGGGCTCGCGTCGTCGTGCAGGCCTGGACGAGACGAGGACGGCGACCGAGCATGGACACGAACCGAGCCGATGCGGGGGCGCTGGCCCACGAGGTCGGCACGCGGTGGTGGGTCTTGGTGGTGGCAGGGGCGCTGGTCGCCGCCGTCGGGATGCTCGTGATCATCCGACCGGTCGCCGGGGTGTTCGGCGTGGCCGTGTTCGTCGGGCTGGGTTTCGTCCTGGCCGGGCTCAACGACCTGGTCGCTGCTGCACAGCTCGGGCCGGCCCGCTGGGCAGCGCGGGTGTGGGGTGCCGTCTCGGTGGCTGTCGGCGTGGCTGTGCTGGTCTGGCCGGCCATCACCGTGGTTGCCGTGGCATGGCTGGTGGGGCTGGGACTGGTGGCCCGAGGGGCGATCCAAGTGGTGAGCGCCCTCGTGCTCCAACCGCCGCGACGAGTGGCCTGGGTGGTGGCCGGGATCATCGAGGTGGCGGTCGGTGTGGCCGTCATGGCATGGCCCGAGGTCAGCCTGTCGATCGTGGCCGTGCTCCTCGGCATCTACCTTGTGTTCGCCGGTGTGGTGCAGATGGCCCTCGGAGCGGCGGCTCGGTCGTTGCGTTGACGGACCCCTCGAGGTAGCGACCCCCGGAAGCGGTCGGTTCTCATGGCGAAGGACGGAAGGTTGCGGAGCGAGCGGTATGGATGAGTTCACGACACTGGCGGTGATCTTGGGCCTGGCCATCGTGGTCGGGTTCGTGGCCAACCGGCTCCGCCAGCCGCTCATCGTTGCGTTCATCGCCGTCGGCATCGTGGTCGGTCCGGTCGGCTTCGGCTGGGTGGAGGGCGGCGGCGAGATCGAGTTGCTCGCCGAGGTGGGCATCGCCGTCCTGCTCTTCCTGGTCGGCCTCAAGCTGGATCTCCACCTGGTGCGGAGCACCGGTCCGGTTGCGTTGGCCACCGGCTTGGGTCAGGTCACGTTCACCTCGGTGTTCGGCTTCCTGATATCGCTGGCTCTGGGCCTCGACACCACCACCGCCATCTACGTGGCCGTGGCCCTGACCTTCTCGTCGACGATCATCATCGTGAAGCTGCTCTCGGACAAACGCGAGATCGAGCAGCAACACGGCCGGATCGCCGTTGGCTTCCTGATCGTGCAGGACATCGTCGTGGTCATCGTGATGATCGTCCTCACCGCCATCGGTGGCGCCGGCGAGGACACCGTGCTGTCGGAGATCCTCGAGGTCTTGGCCAAGGGCTTCGGCTTCCTGTTGGCCATCGTGCTCGTCACGAAGCTCGTGCTCGGGCGGGTGCTGCACGTCATCGCCCGGTCGTCGGAACTGCTCGTGCTCTCCAGCGTTGCGTGGGCGGTGGTGTTGGCCGCCACCAGCGATCAACTCGGGTTCAGCTCCGAGGTGGGGGCATTCCTGGCCGGGATCTCCCTCGCGGCCACGCCCTACCGGGAAGCCATTGCCTCACGCCTCGTCAGCCTGCGGGACTTCCTGCTGCTGTTCTTCTTCATCGAACTCGGTGCCCGACTCGAGTTCACCGACGCCGCCAGCCAGATCAGCCAGGCGGTCGTCCTGTCGGCCTTCGTGCTCATCGGCAACCCGATCATCGTGCTCATCATCATGGGGGCGATGGGGTACCGGAAGCGGACCTCGTTCCTGGCCGGGCTGACGGTGGCGCAGATCAGCGAGTTCTCACTGATCCTCATCGCGCTCGGTTTCTCCCTCGGCCATGTCGACTCGTCGGCGGTGGGTCTCGTCACCGTGGTCGGCCTCATCACCATTGGCATGTCCACGTACATGATCCTCTACTCGCAACAGATCTTCGACAGGCTGTCGCCCTTGCTGTCGGTGTTCGAGCGGGAGGGGAAGGTTCGCGAACTCGAGGAACGCGAAGAGAAGCCCGTGGACGTCATCTTGTACGGCTACGGGCGCTACGGCAGCGCCATCGCCACCGAACTGCTCGACACCGACGTCCGGTTGCTCGTGGTCGAGTCGGACCCGCAGATCGTCGCTGCCTTGGGTGAGGGTCCGCCCCGCATCATCTACGGCGACGCCGAGGATCTCGAGTTCACCGAGACCTTGCCCGTCGACCATGCCCGGTGGGTGGTCTGCACCGTGCCGCTGCTCGACGCCAACCTGGCGCTGCTCCACTCGCTCCAAGCGCTCGGGTTCACTGGCAAGTTCGCCGCCGTCTCCCACTCCGAGCGTGAATCGGTTGTGCTCCGCGAGGCGGGCACCGATGTGGTGCTGCGGCCCTACCTCGACGCAGCCACACCGGTGCGCGACCTGCTCGTCGGTGACCCGACGCCGAGCCCTGACCACGGCTGAGGAGCCCTCTGCCCGGGGAGTTCGTCCTCCGGGAGGAGGTCGACACGACGGCGCCGACCCGTCGACTGTGGCACGGCACTGCGGGCCGAGTATCGGCGGGCGCTGCCGGCGGTAGACTCACGCAACGGGGCATCGCTGCCGCTCCACTGATGTCACCGTGACCTGCTCTCGCTCCTCTCGACTTCGGTGGTGACCATGGCGTCTCTTTCGGTTCCCGGCTCGTCCGACGAGAAGTTCGGCCCCGAGGCCTTCACCTTCGACGATGTCCTGCTCGTGCCGCGCCGCTCGGAGGTGCTCCCCAACGGCGTCGACACCTCCGTCGTTCTGGCCGACGGCTTGGCCCTCCACATCCCGGTGGTGTCGGCGGCCATGGACTCCGTCACCGAGGCCCGCATGGCCATCAGCATGGCTCGCCATGGCGGCATCGGGATCCTCCACCGCAACCTTCCTCCCGAGGAGCAGGCGGCACACGTCGACCGGGTGAAGCGATCCGAGTCCGGCATGATCTCCGATCCGGTCACCTTGCGCCCTGACGACACCGTCGATCGAGCGCTCGAGTTGATGGCCCACTACCGCATCTCCGGGTTGCCCGTGGTGGATGGCGACCAACGGCTCGTCGGCATCCTCACCAACCGTGACCTGCGCTTCGAGCAGCGCTTCGACTGCGCGGTCTCGGAGGTCATGACCTCTGATTCGCTGGTCACCGTCCCGGCGGGGACCACCCTCGACGACGCATCAGATCTGCTGCGCCAGCACCGCATCGAGAAGCTGCCGGTGGTCGACGACGACGGGCGACTCTGTGGGCTCATCACCCTCAAGGACATCCGTAAGCGAACCGAGTTCCCCCATGCCACCAAGGACAGCCAGGGACGCCTGCAGGTCGGGGCAGCCATCGGCGTCGGTGAGGACGCTGTGGCCCGTGCCGAATTGTTGGCGCGAGCCGGGGTCGATCTCCTGGTGGTCGACACCGCCCACGGCCATGCGGCCAGCGTGATCGACACCGTGGCCAAGGTGGTGGCCAACCATCCCGAGGTGGTGGTGATGGCCGGCAACGTGGCCACCGCCGCAGCCGTGGCCGACCTGGCCGCGGCCGGCGCCCAGGTGGTCAAGGTCGGCATCGGACCGGGGTCGATCTGCACCACGCGGGTGGTGGCCGGCGTCGGTGTTCCCCAACTCACCGCCGTGCACGAATGCGCAGCGGCGGCCGCCGTCGCCGGTGTGACCATCGTGGCCGACGGTGGCATCCGCTACTCCGGCGACGTGGCCAAGGCCCTGGCCGCCGGAGCCCACGCTGTCATGCTCGGCGGGTTGCTGGCCGGCACCGAGGAGAGCCCCGGTGAGTTGGTCCCGCTCGGTGGTCAGCACTTCAAGCAGTATCGGGGGATGGGCTCGATGGGTGCGATGGGCGCCCGCTCCCACTCGAAGGACCGCTACTTCCAACAAGACGTGTCGAGCAACGAGAAGCTCGTGCCCGAAGGCATCGAAGGGCGGGTGCCCTACCGAGGTCCACTCGGCCAGGTGCTCCACCAACTCGTCGGTGGCCTTCGTGCCGCCATGGGTTACTGCGGCACCGCCGATCTGGCGTCCTTGCGCTCCGATGCCCGGTTCGTGCGCATCACGGCCGCCGGCGTGCGCGAGAGCCACCCCCACGACGTCACCATCACCAACGAGGCCCCCAACTACCCGATGTCGTGACGCTGTCGGGCACATCTGGTCGCACTGACCGGCGACGGTTGCTCCGGCCTCCCGGCGCGTTAGCCTCGCGCCATGGCAGACCAGGCCGACTTCGCCGAACAGGCCATGCCGTTCATGGCGCCGCTGTACTCGGCTGCGCTGCGCATGACCCGCAACCCGGCCGATGCCGAGGACTTGGTGCAGGAGACGTACCTCAAGGCCTACCGCGGCTTCGCCGGATTCCGCGAGGGAACGAACCTGAAGGCCTGGCTGTACCGGATCCTGACCAACACCTACATCAACGCCTACCGGGCAAAGCAGCGTCGTCCCGACGAGACCGAGTTGGACGAGGGTGAGGACCTTTTCCTCTTCCGCCGGCTGGGTGGTCTCGAGGCAGCCATGGCCGGTCGCTCGGCCGAGGACGAGCTCATGGACTTCTTCACCGACGCCGAGGTGAAGGCCGCTGTGGAAGCCCTCCCGGAGAGTTTCCGTCTGGCCGTGTTGCTCGCCGACGTCGAGGGCTTCGCCTACAAGGAGATCGCCGAGATGCTGGACATCCCCATCGGTACGGTGATGAGTCGCCTGCACCGGGGAAGAAAGGCGCTGCAAAAGCAGTTGTACGAGTACGCGAGCACACGTGGCCTCCTTCCCGACGAGACGTCAGACGGCGTCACCGACGGTCGGGTCGGCGCTGGTGCGCGAGCCGTGTCCACCCCGTCCGAACCCGAACCTGCCACTGCTGGTTCTCCCAAGCGAGCTGACGATGCTTGAACACCCCGACGCAACCCGCCGCCCGGGCCACGACCACGGCCCCGACGGCCACACGCACAACAGCGTCGGGTGTCAGGACGCGCTCGCCGAGCTGTACCTCTACCTCGACGGGGAGCTCACGACCGACCGATTGTCCTCGCTCCGAGCACACCTCGAGGACTGTTCGCCGTGTTTCGAGGCGTTCGACTTCGAAGCGGAGCTGCGCATGGTGGTGGCGTCCCGATGTCGCGACACCGTGCCCGAGGAGTTGCGCCAGCGGATCCTGCAGTCGTTGCGCGACGGCGCCTGCGGCACCGCCGACACCGCTGACGCCTGAGTCCCGGCTGCGGCCGACGTCGCCCGCCGCACCGCCTGACCCGCAACGCGGTTTCGCCCCGCGCACCCCGCCGGGGATCCTGCGTGCGTGGTGCAGGCCAGGGCCCGGCGCACGGACGCCAGAATCTGTGGGGGCCCGAGTGGGAGTGACGGGCAGCAGCACCTAGGATCAGGGCATGGCACTCGCGAACGTATGGCACTACTGGATCGCCGTGGCTTTGGTCGTGCCGGCCTTGTTGCTCGTCGTGGCCGTGGCCATCGGGTACGTGGTGAAGGTCTCCAAGCCCCGGTACCCCAGGGTCTGAGGTGGCCGCCGCCGCCGTCGACTGGGGGTTGGCGGAACGGGTGGCGGTACGCGTCGCCGGACAGGAGCCCTTCGCGCGGTCGTATCACGCCGATTCGTTGGACGGGGACTTCGCCGAGTTCACCGCGCTGGCCGAGGGACTGGTGGCCGACGAGACCGGTCTGCGCTCGTTGGCCGGTCCGGCCCGGGCCCGGGTCACCGACCGGCCCGGGTGGATCAGGGCCAATATCAGCTCCTTCCAGCGCTTGTTGCGCCCGATCATCGACAAGTTCGGGGATCGCCTCGACACCAGCCCGCTGGCCCCGGTGGCCAAACGGGTGACGGCGGCGGAGGTGGGCGTGGTGCTCGGGTGGATGAGCACTCGCGTGCTGGGTCAGTACGACCTGCTCATCATCGAGGACGAGGATCCCGACGACCAGGACATCGTCTACTACGTCGGTCCGAACGTGTTGGCCCTCGAGAAGCAGTTCGCTTTCCCCCCGCGCGAGTTCAGGCTGTGGCTGGCGCTGCACGAGGTGACCCACCGGGCACAGTTCACTGGTGTGCCCTGGATGCGGCCCCACTTCCTGGCGCTCGTGGAGCGCACGCTGGGGGCGGTCGACCCCGACCCGGCGCGCCTGCTCGACGCCATGGGTCGTATGGCCGACGCCGTGCGGACGGGTCAGAACCCCTTGTCGGACGGCGGGATCATGACGTTGCTGGCCTCGCCCGAACAGCGGGCGGTGCTCGACGAGGTGTCAGGGCTGATGAGCCTGCTCGAAGGGCATGGTGACGTCACCATGGATCGGGCCGGGGTCGACCTCGTCCCGTCGGCCGAGCGTTTCTCGCGGGTGCTGCGCCAGCGCCGTCAGCAGGCCAGCGGGTTCAACAAGCTCCTCCAGCAACTCATCGGCCTCGAGGCCAAACTGGCCCAGTACGAGCAGGGCGAGAAGTTCATCCATGCTGTGGAAGCGGTGGATCCCGACCTGCTCGATCGGGTCTGGGAAGATCCGGCCAATCTGCCGTCGCTCGCCGAGATCCGTCACCCCGACACCTGGCTCGACCGGCTCCGCCCGGCGGCGATGGCGTCTTGAGCCCACCTGATCGTGGGCACCGGTCGTCGCGCACCTGAGACGGCGACGGCACCGACCGACCGCCACGCCCTGGCTGCGGCGCTGTCGGCTCGATGCACCTTCGCCACTGATCGCCGACCGCTGCGGTGCGCCGTGTCGGGCGGGGCCGACTCGCTGGCGTTGCTGGTGCTGGCCACTGCGGCCGCTGCCGAGGTGACGGCGGTCCACGTCGACCACGGGCTGCGACCCGATTCGGCCGGCGACGCCGCCGTGGTCCGAGCGGCCGCCGAACGTCTCGGGGCAGCGGTCGAGGTGGTGCGGGTGGCGGTGGCGGATGGTCCGAACCTCGAGGCACGGGCCCGCCAGGCCCGGCTGGCCGCCCTGGGTGCTGACATCGCCCTGGGCCACACGGCGGACGACCGGGCCGAGGGGGTCCTCTTGGCGCTCCTGCGCGGTGCCGGGCCCCACGGCGTGGGCGCGCTCCGTGCTGGTCCGCGCCACCCGCTCCTGGCCCTCCGCCGAGTCGAGACCGAGGCGCTGTGCGCTGCTTGGGGACTGGACCCGGTGCAGGATCCCACGAACGCCGACCCGCGCTTCACCCGCAACCGGATCCGCCACGAGGTGCTGCCCCTCCTCGCGGAGGTGGCCGGACGTGACCCGGTGCCCCTGCTCGTTCGCCACGCCGAACTCAGCGCGGCGCTCGACGATCACGTCGAGGCCGCCGCAGCAGCGATGGTGCCCGACCCGACCGACGCTCGGGCGGTGGGCGCGGTGGGGGCCCGCGCCCAGGGGGTGGGGGGTGGTGCCCGCCGCCCCGGGCGGCGGCGGGGCTGTGGGCGCGCCTATACGCCCGCCCCGGCGCGGGGG
>JAFIEP010000018.1 GCA_020832495.1 Acidimicrobiia bacterium
CGGCCCACCGTGTGTTCGGAGCGGGTGTGGCGCCGCGTCGAGGTCACACCGCTGTCTGTGGCGCGCCACACTGGGACGGTGTCCACCGAAGCAGCAGAGCTGAGCTCGTTGACCACCGACGTCACCGACGTCCTCGACCGGGTGACGGCCTTGGCCGAACAACTCGCCGGCGAGGGCGGCGGGGACGGCGCCAACGAGTTGTTCGAGGCGGAACGGTCGCTGCAGGCGGCGTTGCGTCGGATGGAAGCCGCCCTGCGCGCCATCGGCTGACGGGGCGCCATCGGCTGATCGCCTGACGTTCACCGACCCGGATCCGAAAAGCGGGGTCAAAAAGAGGCCGACGCCCCTCGAAGGGGGCGTCGGCGGGGCGACACTGGGCGGCGGATCCCATGTGTGTCGCCAGCTACCAGGTGGCGGGAACCTGGTACAGGGGAGTGTACACGCCTCTAGGCCTTTTGGGAATCCCTGTAGGCCAAAAAGCCCATGAGCAGGAGGAACACCGTTGACCAAGCTGCTCCTACGGGTTCATCGCCCCGTGTGCTGCTGTTCACCGCAGCGGTTGCTGGATCACTCACTGCCCTGCTCGATCGCCGCGGCCGAGCGGCCGGACGGCCGTCAGTCACCCGTTCAGTCGCCCGCCGGCACCGTCTCGAGGGTCGGCGGGCGGGCGAAGGCGGCCGGCAGGAGGTACACAGCCACGAGCAGCAGCACGGTGGCCACGGCGGCAAGCGGCAGGAAGGCCGGGTGGATGGACGGTGGCGGCTCACCAGGGAGCCACGCCACCTCGGGTGATGACGGGTCGACGGCCAGCTCGACCGTCATATCCAGCGCTACCTGCTCGGCCGCCATCGGGACCACCGCGCGGTGCACAGCACCCTCGAGCTCGTAGCGCACGGTGACGTCGACCGACCCGGCGTCAGTGGGGGTGGTGCCCGCCACCGAGGCCTTCACCGACACTGCCCGCTCCGCGACGACCCGCGGGTGCGGTACGTCGAGCACGAAGGCAACAACAAGTAGGCACGAGCCGGTGACGAGCGCGCCGATCCCGAGCGGTCGGATCCACGGCAGCCACTGGCCGAAGCGAACCCGACGCTGCTGGGCCCGCTCGGCACGCTCCAGTTGAGCCAGCCCACGTACCTCGATGCCAGGGTTGCGCTCCTCGAGCGCTCGGACCAACGCAGCCAGTGCCGGGCCGTAGCGGACGTGAAGCTTCGTTCCGTCGCCGAATCGCACAGTGACGACACTCATGACGACATGCACAGCGGTTACCTGCCCGACCTCGGTCGACCGCCGGTTCCCTGTGTCGCTCAGGAACGTGAGCTCGTTCCCACACAGCTCGACGGTGCCCATCACCAGCCGGGCGTCACGCTCGACCATCGCCATGGCCAGGACAATGACTCCGGCAAACACCCAGGTCTGCCAAGCCGAGAGGTCCTCCGTCAGCAGCCAGAGCACCACGAGCACGGGGAAGGTCACGAGCACGAACAGCCGCATCCCACGCGGCCGGGGGGCCCGATAGCGCAACGCGACGCCCATGTCAGACGACCCAGGTGACCCAGGACGCCCCGACATCAACCCACGCCCACGGCCGGGCAGAAGTCGGCCAGCACACACTCCTCGCACCGCGGTTTGCGCGACGGGCACACTCGCCGACCGTGGAGGATGAGCCGGAGGCTGAACGCACCTCGTTCGCCCGCCGGCACCATGGGGTTCAGCTCCCGCTCGATCTTCACCGGGTCCGTCTCGGTGGTGAGCCCCAGCCGCCGGGCCAACCGGCCGACGTGGGTGTCGACGGGCAGGCCGGGGAGGTCGAGCGCCACGCTGCGCACCACGTTGGCCGTCTTGCGACCCACCCCGGGCAGCGCCACCAGGTCGGCCATGGCGCTGGGCACCTCCCCACCGTGGCGTTCCACCAGCCCGGTGGCCATGCCCATCAGGTTGGCCGCCTTGGCCCGGTAGAAGCCGGTGGAGTGGATGATCTCCTCCAACTCCTCGGGGTTGGCCATGGCCAGATCCTCGGGCGTCGGGTAGCGGGCGAACAGCGCCGGGGTCACCATGTTGACCCGGGCGTCGGTGCACTGCGCCGAGAGGATGGTGGCGGCCAGCAGCTCGTAGGGGTTGCGGTGGTCCAGCTCGCAGCGGGCCTCGGGGTACTCGAGCGCCAGCCGCTCGTGGGTGACCCGGGCACGTCCGGCAGGTGATCGGGGGCGTCCCATCGGGGCGCACAGTAGCGGTCGCCGTCGGCACTCACCCCACCGCCGACGGGAGGCGCCGCTACCCTTCGCCGGGTGTTGGAGCTGCACTGTGAACCGCCCGAACGAGGCGACGATCCAACTGTCGCGCGGCTGGCGGGCGGGCTGGCCGAGTTCGACCCGGCCATCGCTCAGCCCTCGGCAGTGGCCCTCGACGACCGCTTGGCTGCCCTCACCACCGTGCTCGACGACGCCGAGGTGGACGATGCCACCCTGGTGATGCGCCCGGTCGACGACGATCTTGCCGACCGCCTGGCGCAGCACGACTTCGAGCCCACCCGCACGCTCGTGCAGCTCCGCCGACCACTCCCCCTCGACGCTGCGGATCGCCGCTCCCCCGCCACCACCCGGGCCTTCCGACCGGGGGCCGACGAGAACGAGTGGCTGACGGTGAACAACCGGGCCTTCGACTGGCACCCAGAGCAGGGTGGGTGGACGCAGGCCACGCTGGAGGTTCGCTTCGCCGAGCCGTGGTTCGACGTCGAAGGATTCCTCGTCCACGAGGGCCCCGACGGCCGCATCGACGGTTTCTGTTGGACCAAGGTGCATCCCGCCACCGAGGACGACCCTGCCCTCGGGGAGATCTACGTCATCGGAGTGGACCCCGCCGCGCACGGCACCGGGCTCGGACGGGCGCTGGTGGTGGCCGGCCTCGTTCACCTCACGGACGCCGGGCTTCGCACCGCCATGCTCTACACCGAGGCCGACAACGACGCAGCCGTGGGGCTCTATCGGTCGCTCGGATTCACCGAGCACATCCGTCAGGGCTGGTTCACGCGACGTCGACCCCGATGAGCGAGCCGATGGCGTAGGTGATGGCGGCGGCCACGGCAGCCACGAGGACCTGGCGGCCGGCCGAGTACCACTTGGGTCGACCGGTGAAGCTGCCGAGTGCCGTGCCGATGGCCGCCGCCGCCAGCGCGGTGAGGATCAGCGAGGCCATCACCGCGGTGGAACCTTCAGCGAAGAACCAGGGCACCAGCGGCACGATGGCGCCCACGGTGAACGCGGCGAACGAACCGGCAGCCGCGCCCACCGGTGAGCCGAGCGCCTCGGGATCGATGCCCAACTCGTCGCGAGCGTGGGCTTCGAGCGCCCGATCGGGATCGGCCATCATCTCGGTGGCCATCTTCTGTGCGGTGTCGGCGTCGACGCCTCGGGAGCGGTAGATCTGGGCCAGCTCGGCGGTCTCCTCCTCAGGGTGGCGGGCGAGGGCTGCCCGCTCCACAGCGAGCTCGCGCTCGAACAGTTCCTTCTGAGCCCGCATGGAGATGTACTCGCCAGCCGCCATCGACACCGCCCCGGCCACCAGCCCGGCGATGCCGGCCAAGCGGACGTACGACGGCCCGGGGTTGGCCCCAGCGACACCCAAGATGAGCGAGACGTTGGACACCAGCCCGTCACTGGCCCCGAACACGCTGGCCCGGGCCACGCCCCCCTGCACGTCGCGATGCACGTGCTCCCGAGGTGGCGGCAACGGCAGGTTGGCGTCAGGCTCGGCGTCGCCGGCGGGCTCACCCAGCTCGCTGGTCTCGCCGGGTTCTGCGCTCCGGTCGGGGGGTCCCATCGAACGTCACGCTACAGCGGCGTCGGGCGAGGCTGTCCTCGAAAGAACCCGAGGGCCGGCGCTCGTTCACGCCGGGTGAGATCCGAGCGGACGGCCGACAACATGTCAAGGGTCGGTCCCCGCCGTCTTCAACGACCCCATGTGCTACGATGTAGCTCATGAAGACGGTCGGTGTCCGCGCGCTGAAGCAGAACGCGTCCGCCGTGGTGGCCGACGCAGCATCTGGCGAGATCATCACCATCACCGACCGCGGGCGCGCCGTCGCCCAACTCATCCCGCTCCCCGCGAGTCGCGTCGAATCACTGCTCGCCGCTGGCCGTGCTCGCCCTCCGAAACGGTCACTGGCTGACCTGGGAGCCCCACCCAAGCGGCGACGGGGCCAAGCGGCGCTCTCCTCAGTGCTCGCCGAGATGCGCGACGAAGAACGTTTCTGACGTGGCGTTCTATCTGGACACGTCCGCCGCGGTGAAGCTCGTCGTGTCCGAGCCGCAGTCGAAAGCGATGGGCTCGTGGGCCGACGCTCACGCCGACTCTGTCGTATCCAGTGACATGTTGCGCACCGAGCTGCTCCGAGCGACCCTCCGAGGAGCGCCCGACCAGATGCCCAGAGCCCGCGCTGTTCTCGACTCGATCACCATCCTCACCCTGCCAACGGCACTGTTCGAGCGTGCGGCGGAACTCGAGCCGACGCTGCTGCGAAGCCTCGACGCCCTACACCTCGCCGCTGCACTCGATCTCGGCGACGAGCTCGATGCCGTCGTCACCTACGACGACCGACTGACCGAGGCCGCCAGACTCCACGGCGTGACGGTGATCGCCCCGATCTGACCAGGTCGTCGCGACCCACGGCCGGCGGTGGGGCATTCACGACGGTGCCGGCCGATCAGCGCCAGGGATTGATGACCTCGAGCGTCTCGAAACGCTGGAAGTCCATCAGGTTTCGGGTCACGAGGCTCATGTTGTGGACCAGGGCAGTTGCGCCGATGAGCGCGTCGCTGAACGGCGCCGGATCCGGTACTTGCAAGGCAGCGGCGCGCCGGACAACCCGCTCGTCGATCGGGAGCACTCGATCCTTGAACGCAGCAGCCACGCTCTGGTCCAGCCATGTGCGCAGCAGTGCGCCCTGCGCAGGATCGGAACGCTCCACAAGCAACACGCCGTGTTCGAGTTCGTGCATCGTGATCGCGGAGATGAACAGTTCGGCCGACGAGACCCGCTCGGCCCACGCGGCAACACCGGGGTTGGCGGTTCCGCCTCGCACCTTGCGGAGCTCGGACACGATGTTCGTGTCCAACAAGAACGTCACTCGAACGCAGCCGGCTGCGGCACGTCGGTGTGCTTCGGCGCCACGAACTCGATGTCCGCCACCCCTGCCGGCTCAGCGAGCAGGTCGAGGGCCCGGTGTGGCCCGACGAGTTCCTCATAGGCCTCGAAGGTCAACAGCACGTGCGCTGGTCGACCCCGGTCGGTGATGTAGACGGGACCGTGCTCGGCAGCCTTCTTGGCACCGCTGGTGTCCTGGTTGAACTCTCGACTGCTCAACTGCGTGGCCATCACGCCTCCATGTAGTTACATCTCTACAATAGGTGGGAGCTTGGGAGCGACGACCCCGTCGTCGAGCGAGGTAGGGATGCATGGGATGCCGACCGGCGCTCCCAGTTGACCGATCGTCAACACGGTGGGGAACGCGCCATGCGACCCGTTCAGCACGACTCCTTGACGGCGGCGACGATCGTGTCACCGTCGACGGTGAGGTCGGTGCGCCCCGCTCCGCCCACACAGGCCAGGTCCGAGAAGATCTCCTCCCCGGAGAGGTCCCGGGTGACGCGGAGGATCTCGCCGTCGATGGTGCCGTCGTTGTAGCCCATGATCCCGCAGTTCGGCGCGTCGCACGGGCGGATGTCCTCGACCGATCTCCCGACGAAGGGATGGTCAACACCCGGGCCGTCGTAGGCCGACGAGCACGCGGCCACCGTGGTGAGCACGAGGGCTGCCGCCATCACCGCGCACCGGCGTGTCCAGCCGGTACGTGCGCGGCCTCGTGCTCGGCCCCCCGAGCTAGAAGCAACAGGACGTAGCACGGCGGGAGTCTCTCGCAGCGGCCCGCAGCAGGTACTGCAGACCATCCTCGGCGACGTGCGCCAGTGTCATCCAGGCATCCTTGAGGTCCGGACTGCATGTCCAGTCCCAATGACAACCCACCCCGCCGTAGCATCGCGCTATGAGTTCCTTCGAGGTGGTGTGCGAGATCGAACCGGCGACCCGGCCCGATCTGATGCGGGTGCGGCACCAGATCGGTGTGCTCAGCACCATCGCCACCCGGTTCCTCATCCCCGACAACCACATTGGCCGAGCCACCGTGTCGAGCATCGCCGTGGCCCACGAGGTCACCCAGATGGGTGGCCGCGCCGTTGCCTGCATCAACGCCCGGGACCGCAACCTGCTCGGGTTCCGCCGTGACCTACTCACCGCCGCGGCCTACGGCGTCGAGGAGTTCCTCTTCGTCTACGGCGACCGGCCCGAGACGGGACGGCGATCCGACGACCTCACCGTGCGCTCCATGATCGACATCGCCCGGGAGTTCTCCGAGAGCCACGATCGCCCCATCCGCATCGGCGCCTCGTGCGGGCTCGGACCGGTGCCCGCCTGGAAGCAGCAGGCCGACGCCTGGTACGTGCAGGTCTCCTACACCCTCCAGGCACTGCTCGACTGGCGGTCCACCGTCGACTTCGACGGGGCCGTCTACGCCGGGGTGATGGCCCTGCCGTCGGCCACCATGGCTCGCAAGCTGAGCACCGACGTCCCCCAGTTGGCGGTCCCCGCCGACATCATCGACAGACTCGACGCCGACCCCGCCACCGGCGTCGAACTGGCGGCCGATCTCGTCACCGGCGTCCGCGACTCGTCGGCCTTCGACGGCGTCCATCTCATCCCGGTGAACCGCTACCGAGAACTGGCCGCCACGCTGGAGCCAGCGCTGCGCTGAACCCCTGGTGAGGCGCAGCGGGAGCGGGTCTGGCGTTACGCCTGGTCGACGCAGAACTCGTTCCCCTCCCACCAGCCTCCCATGTGGTTAGGGCGGCCCGTCGGCGTTTGCCCGCCGCTACCGCAGGCGGACGACGTTGCCGGTCACCAGGCGGGCGGCGTCGGTGCAGAGCCAGCCGATCACCTCGGCCACCTCCGCCGGCTCGGCCACGTGCACGTGGTCGGTGCTCTGCGCCACGAACGCACGGACCTCGTCGGTGACCCATCCCGTGTCGGTGACCGGCGGATACACCACGTTGGCCGTGACGCCGTCGTCGGCGAGTTCGATGGACGCGCTCATCGTGTAGTTCTCGAGCGCCGCCTTGGCCGCTCCGTAGGACACCTCGCCAGGGAAGCCGCTCGGCCCACCCGATGTGAGGCTCACGATCCGACCCCACCCCAGGCCGTGCCGTCGCACCGAGGTTGCCAACTCCGAGATCATCAGGGCACCACCGAGCGCGTCGACCAGGAACTGCGGCGACGCCGTCTCAGCGGTCAGCGATTCGTGGGGTCGACCGAGCAGGTCGTCGCGTTCTGGAGCGAAGGTGTCCTTGCACCATGCGCTGGCGTTGTTGACGAGGATCGACACCGGACCGAGCACCGCCTCGGCCTCGGCGAAGATGCGGGCGGGCGCGTCGGGATCGGCCAGGTCGGCAGCGATGGCGTGACCGCGCCGTCCGGCGGCTGCGATGGCGGCCATCGTCGCCTCCGGACCCTGCTCGCGCTGGGAGCAGTACTCGGGGGGTCGGCCGGGATCGTGGTCGGTGGGTGTGGAGGCCAGATAGGCGACGGCGACGTCGACACCCAACCGGGCCAGCTCGGCGGCGGTGGCGGCGCCGATGCCGTGGTTGGCGCCCGAGACGACGGCCACGCGGCCGTGGAGGGGAAGGCGTGACATGCAAGGGATCCTCTCGTCGAAACGGGTGGGACTCGATGCTCGTCAGTTGCCTGCCACGGATGACAACCTACCGACTGTCCCCCGCGACGCCGAGAGAATTTCGCCACCCGCAGCGGATCACATGGCCCGCAGGGTGGTGTGTTCGAACGCCCAGTCGAAGGGCAGGATCTCCTCGTCGAGGACGCCGGCGCTCGTCAGGAGCGCAAAGTCGGCCACAGCGAAGGTGGCCGACCCCTCCCCTGGCTCCAACCACTCACCGAGCGGATCACGCTCCGAGGTCCCTACCTCCACTGACGCAGTGCCGACGAAGCGTTCGTGGATCTCCTCGGGCAGCGGCGGGATGTCGATGAGTTGCATCCCTCCGACGACCGAGCCGAACACGTTCACGATCCGCTGTTCCCACAACGGTCCCGACTCCTCGGTGAACTCGGTGAGGTCGGCCTCGATGCGCAGCACCTCGGTGCCACGACGCTCCACCGTGCCGACGACGTCGTCACTCGCTTCGGCCAGGGCGATGGTTGCCATCTTCTTGGGGAAGCCGAGCATCTCTCGACCCAGCACCAGTGCGGTGTCCTCGTTCACCACCATCCACGGGCAGTGCCAGGCGGGACCGTTCTCGTCCTCGATGTGGACGAGCACGGCCGCTTCGTCGTAGATCGACCCGAAGGCAGTGAGGGGATAGTGCGCCACGAACACGGTGGCCTGGTGGGGTTCGGCCAACGCCATGCCCGGCGGCAGGCGCGAGGCGATGCCGTCAGGGCGCACACCGACCGTGGCGAACAGCAGGCGAGCACCGGTCCACAAGTACCCCGACTGCTCGAGATCGGCGATCGACGGCATCGAGCCCTCGGCGAAGTCAGGTGCGGGCGAAGTGTTGGTCGTGCGGGCATCGGTGGCGCCACCCGATGCATCCCCTGCCGGTCCGTCGTTGCCGTCGGGGGTGGCCGGCGCAGCCGGCGTGTCAGCACCGTTGCCCCCACATGCAGCCAGACCGAGCGCACCCAGCCCCGCAGCACCCAAGGAGAGGAACGATCGTCGGCTCTGCCCGACGGCCGGTCCCGGGTCGGTTGAACGCTCTCCCGGACGCCCGGTGGCCAGGCGCGGCTCCAGCGCAGCATCGTCCGTGTCCATGTCGTCCCTCCTCGAACCCGATGGGGCTCGGTCACCAACATCCGCGACGGTAGCGAGAGGAACCCGTACCGGCGCTGCGAAGCTGAACGGCAGGTACGGGGAGTACAGGGCTCCGCCTGCATCCAGCGCCTTCCCTGCCCACGTCAGGGGCGAGCGACCTCCGGAGCGGACGCGTGCGCACGTCGCCCCGTGGCGATAGCGATCCGGTAGCCACCGTCGAACGTGTCCTGGTGCAACAGATGGCCGTGGCGGCGCTCCCATGCGCCGGACTCGAGGTCGGCTCGCAGTCGATCACTGCCCTCGCGTCGCTCCTCGTCCGACAGCATCGCCAGCAACGACATGCCGGCTTGGACCTCGGGGTCGAGATACGCCTCGGGGCGGGCCCAGAAGGCCAAACCGAAGCCGTCGATGCAGTCGCGGGGCACAGGCACCGGCCTGACCTCGACGACGTCGAGGTGGTGGCGAAGGAACTGTTCCCCCGGTGACGCCGTCTCGGTGGGGAGCGACCGTGCGCCCGGGAAGTAGTCGAGCGCCCAGAACCGGTGCGAGACACGCTGTTCGAAGTAGAACACCACTTGGCGGCTCGCCACACGGGCCATCTCGTCGAGCCCTGCCGCTGGGTCCGACCAGTGGTGGATCGTGAGCACGGCCATGGCCACGTCGAACGCCCTGTCGGGGAACGGCAGGGATTCAGCGGTGCCTCGGACGACCGGAGCGGAACCGCCGGGCCGGTGGCGGATCATCTGCGGTGAGGGTTCGACAGCGACAACGGGTCGGTCGTCGGGCTCGTAGTTGCCCGAGCCGGCGCCCAGGTTGACGACCGTCCCGGACCCGACGGCATCAAGGATCTGCGCGGCGATGCGGGGGTCCTGGCGGCGGGTGTTGGTGTACGAGCGCCCGATCTCGTCGTACCTGCTCCCGGGCCGTCCCATCGATCCAGCGTCGCAGACAACCCGCCGGCGGGCCACCCCGCAGATCATGCGTAGGTTCGCGAGGTCACAGCACGCGAGAGGCACGCAGGAATCCCGGGGCTCGAGCGCGGACCTCGTAGCCTGGGTCAGTGGCCGGCATCTACCAACTCGACGAGGCAGCGCTGGCCGAGCTGCTCTCCGACGAGCCCTCCTACCGGGTGGACCAGGTCATCGACGGCGTCTACCGCCAGGGCGTGCCGGTCACCGAGCTCACCAACCTGCCTCGGGCGCTGCGCCAGCGCCTGGCCGAGACGCATCCGCCTGATCTCAACGTGGCCGCCGAGTCGGTGGGCGACGGCGGCGACACCGTGAAGTGGCTGTGGGAGCTGCACGACGGCACCCGGGTCGAGACGGTGCTCATGACCTACCCCGACCGGGCCACGGTGTGCGTGAGCACCCAGGCCGGCTGCGCCATGGCCTGCAGCTTCTGCGCCACCGGCCAGGCCGGCTTCGACCGCCACCTCGAGGTGGGCGAGATCGTCGAGCAAGTGGCCCGGGCCCGCCAGCGGGCGGCGCCCCGGCGGGTGTCGAACGTGGTGTTCATGGGCATGGGCGAACCTCTTGCCAACTACGACCGCACCTGGGCGGCCGTCGAACGGCTGCAAGGCCCCATGGGCATCTCCGCCCGCCACCTCACGGTGTCCACCGTCGGCGTGGTGCCCGGCATCCGGCGGCTGGCCACCGAACGCCTCCCGGTCCGTCTGGCCGTGTCGCTGCACGCCGCCGATGACGAGCTGCGCAACGAACTGGTGCCGCTCAACCGGCGTCACCCCATCGAGGAGCTGCTCGACGCCTGCGAGGAGTGGACGACGCGCACACGACGCCGGCTGTCGTTCGAGTGGGCCATGATCGACGGGGTCAACGACCGATCCCACGATGCCCGGGCCCTCGCTCCCCTGGCCCGCCGTCTGCGCGCCCACGTGAACCTCATCCCGCTCAACCCCACGCCCGGTTACCCGGTGGTGGGCAGCTCGCCGAAGCGGGTGGCGGGCTTCGCCGACGAACTGCGCTCGATGGGCGTGAACGCCACCGTGCGGGCCAACCGTGGCACCACCATCGACGCCGCCTGCGGTCAGCTGCGCGCCGCCCAGGCGGTGGCGCCGGCGACCGCCAACGTCGCCGCACCCCGACGTCGCTGAAGACGCCTCAGCGAACGAGCACCGTCCGCCCGCCGGTGGTGCGGATGGCCCGGTGGAGGACTTCACCGCGGCGCACCACTGCGCCGGGCCACACCACTGAAGCAGACACCGCACCGTCGACCCGCGCCCCGGCTCCGATCACCGAGCCATCCGGCTCGTCGAGCTCGGCCAGGTTGGCATCCAGGTAGCGGCGTGGCACCCCGCAGTCGGCGAAACGTCCGTGGTGGTGGACGACCCCGAGACGCCCGGCGCTGTGGGCGTCGCGCCAGCACTGCTCGTACAGGCCCGACGGAGTCGTCGGGCAACGGGCCACATCGGCGGGCGCCAGCAGCGCGCCCGCCACCAGCGAGCGGGGCGAGAAGGGGCGGTCGCCGTGCACCAGCAGCCGCGCCTCCTCGCCGTCCCACCCGTCGAGCAGGGCCGTCACCGGGGCGTCGGTGAGCGTGTCCCCGTTGAGCACCACCAGTGGCCGGCCGGCCAGCCACGGCGCCAGACGGCCCACCGCCCCGGCCGTGCCGAGCGCAGCCGGTTGCTCCTCGCTCAGCCACACCGCCCCCGGCGCACCGTCGGCTGCAGGGTTGGGGCGCACCCTGCCATCGGCGTCGATGTCGCCCTGCACCCGTCGACCCAGGTGCCCGCGAATGGCGACGGCGCCGTGGTGGCAGTTCACCACGACGGTGTCCACCAGTCCCTCCAGCCGGTCGATGGCCGCATCCAACAGTGTGGTGGTCCCCATCGGGCACAGCGGCTTTGGTCGCTCGTAGGTGAGGGGCCGCAGCCCGGTGCCCGCACCGGCAGCCAGGACCAGGCCGACCGCCCCAGCGGACGTCCCGCTCGCCTCGCCCGACGATGCTCGTGGCCCGAAGTCGGAAAGCGGTCCCATCGGTGCCAGACTGGCACGCATGGAAACGCGACGCTGGATCAACCAGTCGCTCCCACAGACCCTCTACATCGCCTCGATCCTGCTGTACCTCCGAGCAGGGTTCTTGGTGCTGTTCGGTGCGTTCATCTCGCCCCTCGGACTGGCGCTCATCATCGGCTCGGTGGCCGGCGGCTACGGACTGGCCAACGAGAAGCGCTGGGGCTACATCGTGGCCCTGGTGGTGGCCGCCTTCGGGCTGGTGCCCTTCGCCCTGGCCGTGGTGGCCGAGGGCATCGGCGTGTTGTTCGAACTCACCGTCATCATCAACCTCATCTTCCCGGTGGCGTTGTTCGTCGCCCTGGTGCACCCCATGAGCCGCGAGTACCAGCGCATCTGGTTCTCCTGAACCGCTCTCCCCGAACCCCTCCTGAACCGGTCATCGGAGGTGGCCAACGGCGCGGTCGCGGCCATGGGCGCCCCGGTTCCACCTACGATGCCGCCATGACGCGCGGCGTGAGGCGGCTGGTGGCACTGGTGACGGTCGTGGCGCTCGCTGCTGCCGCCTGTGGCGACGACAGCAGCGGTGACAGCACCGCAGGAGGCGGACTCGGCAGTGTCGGCCGGTCGGCAGAAGCCGAACTGGTGGAGCACCCTCGCCCGGAGACCTCGCTCGACTTCCGAGCGTGCGGCTCCACTACCGAGTGCGCCACCTTGTTGGTCCCGCTCGACCCGGCCGATCCTGACGGGCCGACCATCGACCTCTCGGTGGCGCGTCGCCTCGCCACCGGGCCCGGGCCTCGCCAGGGTGTGCTGGTGGTGAACCCCGGCGGTCCCGGGGCGTCGGGGGTGGACTACGTCTCCGCCGTCGCCGACCTGCACGGGCTCAACGAGTGGTTCGACCTGGTGTCGTGGGATCCTCGCGGCGTCGGCGGGAGCGCCCGCCTGCAGTGCGACCGAACCGCCATGGCGACGTTCCGCACCGCCGATCATGCCCCCACCACCGCAGCGGCCCAAGCGGCGCTCGACGAGGCGGCGGCGGCGTTCGCCGAGAGCTGCGCGGCCGGCTCCGGCGACCTCCTCGATCACCTCGGGACCGAGGCCACGGTGGCCGACATCGAAGAACTCCGGCAGGCGCTCGGCGAGGAACAGGTGAGCTACCTGGGCCTGTCCTACGGCACGTTCATCGGCCAGATCTACGCCGACCGTCACCCCGACCGGGTTCGGGCCATGGTGCTCGACGGCGTAGTCGAGCCCACCGGGGACATCACCGACCTGCTCCGTGCCCAGGCCGTCGCCTTCGAGGAGATCCTCGCGGAGACGCTGGACAGCTGTGCCGACCTCGGTGACGCCTGTCCCACCGACGACGCCGGCCGACTGTTCGACGAGGTGGCCGCCTCGCTCGGCACCGACCCCGTCACCCTCGACGACGGCAGGGTGGTCACCCCGACGGCGTTGGCCATCGCCTCGCTGCTGCCCGGCTACGACCCCTCGCTCGTCCCCACCTACTTCGCCCGGCTGGGACGTGCCGGCGACGGCGATGCCGCGGGGCTGTTCGACCTGGCCGACCGCTACTGGACCCTGGGCGACTACCCGGCCTATATCGGCACCCTGTGCCTCGACCTGGTCCATCCCACCGACGCCGCCGAACAGCAGCGCTTCGCCGAGGAGCTGGCCGAGGCCGCACCACGACTCGGCGCCCCCATCGCCAACGAGGTGCTGCCCTGCGTGTTCTGGTCGACCCGCCGCACCGAACCGCTCGGTCCGCTGCGGGCTGCGGACGCGCCGCCCATCCTGGTGGTGGGCAACACCGGCGATGCCGCCACACCAGTCGAGCTGGCCGAACAGGTGGCCGAACGCCTCGACACCGGGGTGCTGCTCATCCACGACGGGGAGGGACACACCAGCTTGGCTTCCAGCCCGTGTGTGCGCCACGAGGTCCTCACCTACCTGCTCCACCTGTTGCCGCCGGTCGACGACACTGTCTGCGAGACCTGAGTGGATCTGGACCTGACGTCGGTGGTGCGAACAGTGGCCGCTGCGGTGCCCGACCGGGAGGCCATCGTCTGGCGGGACCGACGGCTCAGCTACGCCACGCTCGCCAACCGAGCGAACCGCCTGGCCAACGTGCTGGCCGCAGCGGGTCTGGGAGCCCACGCTCCCCGCTCGGCGCTCGAGAACTGGCAGTCGGGCCAGGACCACCTGGCGGTGTACCTGCACAACGGCAACGAGTACCTCGAAGCGATGCTGGGTGCCTTCGCAGCCCGGGTGGCACCGTTCAACGTGAACTACCGCTACGTGGCCGACGAACTCACCCACCTGCTGACCAATGCCTCGGCGCGGGCCATCGTGTTCCACGCAGCCTTCGCGCCGCTGCTCGACGAGGTGCGCGCCGACGTCCCCACACTCGAGGTGTTCCTCCAGGTGGACGACGGCTCGGGTACCGCGCTGCTCGACGGTGCCGTGCACTACGAGGAGGCCCTGGCCGCAGCCAGCCCCGAACCGCCCCCCGGTTCTCCCAGCGCCGATGACCTCTACATCCTCTACACCGGCGGCACCACCGGCCACCCCAAGGGGGTGCTGTGGCGCCAGGGCGACATCTACCCCGCAGCGCTCGGCGGGCGGGATCTGACCACCGGCAACGAGTGGACCGACCTGGATGCCATCGCCGAGGCCGCCCGCCACGCCGGCGTGCGCTCCATGCCGGTGGCCCCGTTCATGCACGGCGCCGCCCACTGGATGGCGTTCAACGCCTTCACCGGCGGCAACACCGTGGTGCTGCCGTCGGTGACCGACCGCCTCGACCCCGCCGACGTATGGACAACCGTGGCCGCCGAACAGGTGAAGGCCATGCTCATCGTGGGCGACGCCTTCGCCCGCCCACTGCTCGACGAACTGCGCCGCCACCGCCACGACACCTCGTCGCTCACCATGATCATCTCCGGTGGCGCCGCGCTGAGTGCTCCGGTGAAGCAGGCGCTGCTCGATGCCGTCGACGACCTGGTCATCATGGACGGCCTCGGGTCGTCGGAGACCGGCACCCAGGCTCGTCAGTTCGTGAGCGCCGGAGGCACCGTCTCGACCGGCACCTTCACCCCCGGCGCCGGCATGGTGGTGCTGAGCGATGACCGCCAGCGGGTGCTCGGCGGCACCGACACCGACCTGGGATGGCTGGCGCAGCGAGGTCGAGTGCCGCTCGGCTACCTCGGTGACGCCGAGGCCACGGCCCGGACGTTCCCCGTGGTGGACGGCGTGCGCTACAGCGTGCCCGGCGACCGGGCCCGCCTCGATGCCAACGGCCACCTCGAACTGCACGGTCGCGACTCGGTGACCATCAATTCCGGCGGCGAGAAGATCTTCGCCGAGGAGGTGGAACAGGCCCTCACCGCCCACCCCGCCGTGCGCGACGCCGTGGTGGTGGGGCGGCCGTCCCCGCAGTGGGGGTCAGAGGTGGTAGCCGTGGTGGAGTTCGAGGTCGACGCCCAGGTCTCACTCGAGGAACTTCGCACCGAGTGCGGTCGCCACCTGGCCCGTTACAAGCTGCCCAAGGACCTGGTCGTGGTGCCGTCGGTGCAACGCTCGCCGGCCGGCAAACCCGACTACCGCTGGGCACGCGCCGTGGTCGAGGGTTCCACCAGCACCTGAGGTCGGCCGGCGTCGCCCCCACAACGGACGCGTCTGGCGAGCAGCGGACGCGCCCGGCGGCCGCGGGCGGCCACCTGGGCGGTCAGCCCTCGGCGATGCGTCGTTCGAGCTCCTGGGCGCCCTGGAGGTCGCCGGTGCGCTGTAGCACGTCGCGCAACAGCGCCGCTCCCTCGCGCCCCCCGTCGAGGCGGACCAGCTCGTCCACCACCTGGGGAGCCAGGCCCAAGCGGGCCGTGAGCAGCGCACCCAACACCCGCGCGTCGGAACGTGGTTCGTTCACCAGGGCCCAGGCCATCACCGACAAGCCTTCGGCCACCCGCCCGCTGGCCAGCGCCACACCGGCCTCGAGCGTGCTCGACGGGCGATTGTCGGGTTGGCTGGCTGCCGCCGCGCTGAGCGACGCCGCCGGACCGGCGTCGCCCTGAAAGAGGCGGCACCAGGCGACCAGCTCCCGCAACCACCGTTGGTCGTCGGGGTGGCGCACCGACGCCAGCGCGGCGCGGGCCAACTGCTCAGCCGCCGCAGCGTCGCCGGCCAGCAGCGCCTGCAGCGTGCCGACCAACTTGTCGGCCACGTCCTGTTGCGGTCGGCTGCGCAGCTCCCGCAGGTTGGTGAAGGCGAAGAAGCCGGCGACCAACGCCCCGAACACCAGCCCGTAGGCCACGGCCACGAGGCCGAGCGCCACCGCCACCACCACCGAGACGCCCGCAGCGATGCGACGGGCGTTGCGCGGCGTGAAGTACTCGAGCACCGCAGCCGTGACGTTGCCGCCGTCGAGGGGCAGGATGGGCAGCAAGTTCAGCAGCGACCAGCCGATGTTGATGAACAACGCCTGGAACAGGATCACCTCGGCCTCGGGGGACATGTCGCCCCAGCCCGACACGACCGCCAACCAGGCCGGGCCGCCCAACAGCACCATGGCCGACAGCGGTCCGGCCAGGCTGACCACGATGCTGCGACCAGGGGTCAGCGCCGCCCGTGCCGAGGTCAACCCTCCGAAGCCGTGCAGCAGGATCGACGGCTGGTGGCCGTAGTGGCGGAACGCTGCGGCATGGCCCAGTTCGTGGACGAGGACCGACACGAAGGCCAGGCCCACCCAGGTGGCGATGTAGAGCGGCTCGCCGTAGGCCAGGCCCAACAAGGCGATGATCACGAAGAAGAACGGCTCCACACGCACCGGCACACCGAACACGGTGAAGTGCGGAGGGGCGTCCATTGCTTCAGCCTAGAGGTGGCTGCGATACCGTGAGGCCTCCGATGTCACAATCCCCTGCGCCGGCCACCGTCGAGCTCGGCGGCGGCCACCTGCTCCGGGCCGCCACGCCGGACGACATCGACGACATCGTCACGCTCGAGGTGGCTGCCTTCGGCGCCAGCGACGAACCCCGACTGCGAGCCCACCTGAACGCCCCGGCGACCGACACCCAGCCCGCAGGGGTGGACGACTGGACGGTGGTGTGCCAGCGGGGTCGGGTGGTGTCGGCGTGCGGCCTGTTGCACCACCGACTGTGGGTGGACGGCGCGGTGGTGCCGGCCGGGCAGATCGAGTGGGTGGCCACCGCCCCCGGGCACCGCCGCGGCGGGCTGGTGCGCGCCCAGTTCTCCTGGCTGCACCGGCGGGCGACCGAGCACGGCATGGTGGTGCTCCTCGTCGCCGGCATCCCCTATCTCTACCGCCGGTTCGGCTACGGCTACGGCTTGTCGTGGCCGGGCACCTGGCACCTGGCGGACGATTCGCACCGAAGGCTCGCACACCGCGGGCAGGTGCGCATCCGACCAGCCGAACCACGTGACGTGGCTGCCCTGGTGTCCGCCGACGCGCATCGCCATCAGCGCCAGGTGCGCATCGAACGTTCGTCGGACACCTGGGCGCGCCTCGTCTCCTACTGCCGACCCGGCGGCGCCGAACGGCTGGCCGTCGCCGAGGACCGACAGGGCGACCTCGTCGGCTGGGTGAAGTCCGAACACGCCGACGTCGAGCGGCAGGTGTGGGCGCTGCCGTCGTACGCGGCCACCACCGACGTCGGACGAGCCCTGGTGGCCCACGTTGCCGCCGAGCGACCACCGGAGTGGTCGCTGCACCTGGCCGGCGGACCCGGCGCCTGGGGAGCGACGCTGCGAGCAACCGCACGCTCCACCCGCTACGACCACGGCATCTTCGTCCGCTGCCCGGACCCTCACGCCCTGGCCCGGGCGCTCGTGCCGGTGTGGAACCGCCGGTTGGCCAACAGCGACCATCACGAGAGTGGCGAACTCGACATCTCCCTCTACCGCACCACGGTGCGACTGCACCTCGACGAGGGGAAGGTGACCGAGGTCGGCCACGGGCCGATCATCGAGGACCCCTTCGACCACGCAGACGTGGGAGTGGCCCCCGACTGGTTCGGCGCGCTGTGCTTCGGCCGCTGGGGTGCCCAGGGTCTGGCCGAACGCTGCGACGACGTCACACTCGGTCGGTACCCGGGTCTGATGGGGACGTTGTTCCCGCGGCTCGACAGCGACGTGGTGTGCGACCTCTGACACCACCGGGGTCGGCGAGCGGCTCGTAGGCTGACTCCATGAGCTCCGCGCACCCGATGCCCGACGCCGACGACCTGCCGTCGGGCGACGAGAAGGTGGTGGCCGTCCGGTCGATGTTCGACGCCATCGCCCCGCGCTACGACCTCGTCAACCGCATCATGACCTTCCGCATGGACGTCGGATGGCGACGTCGGGCCGTGCGCCTCTTGGCGCTGCCGTCGGGGTCGCGAGTGGCGGATCTGGCCTGCGGCACCGGCGACCTGTGTCGCGAGTTGCGAGCCGGTCGCCTGCACCCGATCGGGGTGGACCTCTCGTTCGGCATGCTGTCCGCCGCACGGACCGACGCCCCGCTCCTGCAGGGCGACGCCCTCCGGCTGCCCTTCGCCGCCGGATCGCTCGACGGCATCACCTGCGGGTTCGCCCTACGCAACTTCGTGGCGCTCGAGCCGTTCCTGGCCGAGTTGGCCAGAGTGGTACGACCCAGTGGCCGGGTCGTGCTGCTCGAGGTGGCCGAGCCGCCGAACCGCGTCCTGCGCACCGGCCACGCCGTCTACTTCGGCAAGGTCGTGCCTGCCATCGGCGGGCTGCTCTCCGACGCCGCCGCCTACCGCTACCTGCCCCGCTCGGTGGCCTACCTGCCCGCACCCGACGAACTGGTGGCCATGGTGGCCGCCGCGGGCTTCACCAACGTCGACCGCCAGCTGTGCTCGGGCGGGATCGCCCAGCTCATCAGCGCCACGCGGGAGCACGACGGGTGAGCCTCACCGCCCGCACCCGACCGCTGCACGACACCGAGCCGACCCTCGATCCGCTGGCGGTGTGCGGCGACGACGGTGTGCTGTGGGCGTCACCGGAGCTGACCCTCGCCGGTTGGGGGGTGGCCCAACGCCTCGCCGTCGACCGTGCCGACCCTGCCGGCGCCGCCGCGGCGGTCACCGCCGCGTTGGCGGCCATCGAGTGGGTGACGTCGCCCCACGCGCCGGGTCCGTCGAGCACTTCGCCGGTCGTGGCCCAGGGCCCGGCCACCGGCCCGCTGGCGCTCGGTGCGTGGCCGTTCGATCCCGCTGCGCCCGGGGAACTGGTGGTCCCCAACGTGGTGGTGGCGGTCGACGCCAGCGGCGCCCGTTGGCTGACCACGGTCACCGACGGCGACGGCGGTGCCCACGACGACCTGGCCGAGGCCACCTGGGCCCGGGCCGCCTCCGCCGCGGCCACGTTGGCCGGCTTCTCGGTCGGCGAACCCACCACACCCAGTCGCTTCGACGTGCGCTCCGCCCGGCCGCCGGCGGCGTGGTGCGACGCCGTGGCCGCCGCCCGCGACGAACTGCGCGCCGGGGTGGCCGACAAGGTGGTGATGGCCCGCGAGGTGACCGTCGAAGCGGACAGCCACCTCAGTGTGGCTGCGATCGCTGCCCGTCTCGCTCAGCGCTTCCCGGCCAGCCTGCGCTTCGTGGTGGACGGCTTCGTGGGTGCGAGCCCCGAACTGCTCGTCGAACGTCACGACGAGATCGTGCGGTGCCATCCCATGGCCGGGACCGCGCCACGCGTCGGCGACCCCGAGGCCGACGCCGCCCTGGTGAAGGCCTTGGCGGCGTCACCCAAGAACGCCCTCGAGCACCGCCACACCATCGACCTGGTGCACGAGACGCTGCTGCCCTACTGCTCCTATCTCGACGAGGAAGCCGAACCGTCGGTGGTGCATCTGGCCAACGTCACCCACCTGGCCACCCGGTTGGAGGGCAAGCTGTCATCGCCTCCTGCGTCGGTGGTCGAACTGGTCGGCGTGTTGCATCCCACACCGGCGGTGTGCGGACGTCCCCGGGCCGAGGCACTCGAGTTGATCGCACGGTTCGAGGACCTCGACCGGGACCGCTACGCCGGGCCGGTCGGCTGGGTTGACCACCACGGCAACGGGGCGTTCGCCGTGGGCATCCGCTCGGCGGTCGTCGACGGGGCGACGGCCCGGGTGTTCGCCGGCGTCGGTGTGGTTCCCGACTCTGACCCCCGCGCCGAGTTGGCCGAGACCCGAGCCAAGCTCGACGCCGTGCTCCCCGCCGTCGTCCGGCCCTGAGGCGGCGCGCTGGGCTCAGACCCCGGCCACGGCGGCGGCCACGGCATCGTGCAGCGCCTGGTGCACGCCGACGTTGCGGTTCCGCTCGGTACGCACGACGACCAGTCGCACCCCGCCGCTGGCCACCGAGGCGGCAACGGCGTCGCCCAGCACTCCGGCGTCGGTGACCGCCACGGCCTCGATACCGTGCGCGGCTGCCAGACCGGCGAGGTCGACCCCGTGGGGCGTGCCGAACAGTGTCTCGAAGGTGGCTGCGGGCACGGCGTCGGCCTGGGGCAGGAACGAGAAGATGCCCCCGCCGTCGTTGTCCACCACGACGATGGTGAGATCCACCCGACGGGCAACCAGGCCGACCAGCGCGTTGGAGTCGTGCAGGAAGGCCACGTCGCCGACGAACGCCACCACTGGTGTCTGCCGGGCCAGGGCCACGCCGAGTGCCGTGGACACCACCCCGTCGATCCCGTTGGCACCGCGGTTGGCCAGCACCTCGACCCCGTGGCGCGGCAGTGAGTACCACTCGAGGTCGCGCACCGGCATGGACGACGACACCACCAGCGTGGCGCCGTCGGGCAGCGCCGCCATCACGTCTCGCGCCACCGCCGGCTCGCTCGGCTCACCCAGCGCACCGAGCACCGAAAACATGGCCTCCGACGCCACGGCGTCGGCTCGCACCCACCGCTGCAGCCAGTCCTCCGGCGCCGCCACCGCCACGCCGGTCGCTGCCGTTCGCTCCTCGAGGTACGCCGCCAGCGCGGCGCACACCGCCGACGGCTCGCCAGCCAGCGCGCTGTCGATGACGAAGCGGGGGTCGATCACCCCGCCGGCGCGGTGCACCGCCACCTGCCAGGCGTCCGTGCTCGCCGCCCACTCGCCCAGCACCTTGGATGCGTGGGTGTCACCGAGGTGGACGACGACCTCAGGGCGGATGCTGTCCACGAACGCCGGGACGCGCAACAGCGCATCGGCGTGTGACACCGTGGTCGAGGCCGGTATGCGGCAGCCGCTGCGGGGATCGGCCAGCACTGGCCATCCCAACACCGCGGCCAGGCGGTGCACCTCGTCGGGCGCGGCGATGCCGCCGCCGGCCACGATCACCCCCCGAGCCCCCGAGGTGATCTCGGCCAGGGCGGCGGCCTCGTCGGGATCGACGGGGCGATGCCCGGCACCAGCGGACAGCCACGGGCGACCAGCCGGTCGGCCCGGCGGAAGCGGTCCCGCCCGAGCCACCAGTGGTTCGTCGAAGGCCAGGTTGAGCTGCACCGGCCCGGGTGCTCCACCCCCTTTTCCCGATGCGCTGCGCACCGACCGTGCCGCCAGACTGCGCCAGCTCGTCGCGTCCTCGGCCCGGGGCACACCTGGTTCGAGGAACGATCGCACGGCTGTCCCGAAGAGGTGCGTCTGATCGACCGTCTGAGGTGCACCCACTCCGTGCAGTCGCGGGGGTCGGTCGGCGGTGCACACGAGGAGCGGCACCCCCGCTTCGTGCGCTTCGAGCACGGCCGGGTGCAGTTCGGCCGCCGCGGTACCCGAGGTACACAGCACGACGGCCGGGCGGCCGGTGGCCAGCCCGATCCCGAGCGCCATGAACCCCGCTGCCCGCTCGTCGTGATGCACGTGCACCGCCAACCGACCGTCGGCCACCACGGCGAGGGCCAGCGGGGTGGAACGCGAACCAGGAGCCACCACCGCTGTGTCGACGCCGCCGCGCACCCACTCGTCGACCAGCGTGGCGCAGAAGGTGGCCGCCACCTCCGTCGGTGCAGGGGGCGTGTCGGCTGGGTCGGATCCCACGGTGGTGCAGGCTACCGGCGCCCGCCACCCGGCTCGCCCCCGACCCAGACACGGGTGTGCCCTCACCCCGACGCGCCGACGCGCCGACGCGCCCGCCTACCCTCCCTGGCGATGGAGTTCACCCTGAGCATCGGGGCGCTCAGCGCCCGCACCGGCGTCGCCGCCTCGGCGCTGCGGTACTACGAGGACCGCGGCCTCATCGCCGCCACTCGCACTCCCGCAGGTCACCGACGCTTCACCAACACCACCCTCCGCCGGGTGTCGTTCATCCTGGCCGCGCAGCAGGTGGGGTTGACCCTCGAGGAGATCGAAGAGGCCCTCGCCGCGCTGCCCGCCGACCGGGCACCCACCGAGGAGCAGTGGTCGGAACTCGCCGCCGCCTGGCGTCCCCGCCTCGATGCCAGGATCGCCATGCTCGAGCGCCTCCGCGACCGACTCGACGGCTGCATCGGGTGCGGTTGCCTCTCGATGCGGAGTTGTGGGCTGCTCAACCCGGGTGACATTGCCGCGGACCACGGTCCCGGCCCCCGATACGTCCTCGACGACGAGTGAGGCACCACGACGAGTGAGGTGAGACGCCGAGTGAGGCGCCACGACGAGGCACGCCGGCCGATCAAACCGTCCTTGACTTCAAGTTCACTTGAGGTTCTATGTTCACGTCATGCTCCCCGCCAGCTCGACCTCCGCCCCAACCGTCACCCGCCCACCGTCCGCTGCGGTCCAGGCCCCACCGGATCCAGTCCTGCACGAGCTGCTCGACGCCGAGCTGGACTGGTCCCCCCATGCCCGGGGCGGGTTCATCAGCCATCTGGCCATGAGCCTGGTCGCCGCTCGACGCCTCGGAGCATCCGACGACGAGCTGCGCGCCTGGTTCGATGCGCAGACCACCGACGGCTTCCTGGTCCGACGGAATCGCCCTACCTGGCTCGAGGCCGACACCCGACGGATCCGCCAGCGGGGCGTGGCTGCCGAGGCCGGCGACCAGCTGCCGGCGCTCGTCGATGCCCCGTCGTCGCAGTTCTTCCACGCCATCATCCGACTCGACCTGGCCATCGATGCCGATCACGCCGGCGGGGTGGCGAACGCGCTGGGCAACTGGCGCGAGGATGCCGACCCGCTGGCCGCCGAACCGGCGGGCGCTGGCGACGCCGGCTTCGGTGAGGTCCTCGACCGCCTCGCTTCCGACCCCCGAGCCGCCGCAGCGCGCCGACGGCCGTTCGCCGAGATCGCCACGCTCCCGTGGTTCGCCGACGCACTCGACCAGCTCGCCGGAGCACCGGAAGTGCTCGACGAGGTGGCGGCCGCCGCCGCCCAGCGTCACGTGGAACCTTCCCACTTCGGGACGCTCCACCTCGTGACCGGCAGTCGTGCCGCTCGAGCAGTCGCTCCCCTGCTCGACGAGGACGACCGAACCCGCCTCGCGCTGCGCGTCGCACAGGCGGCCGCCGCCGCCCTCGTGGAGTTCGGTGCGCTCGCCGCACCCGACGACGACGTCGCCGTGGCCGGCCATCGTGGCTCGTCGCCGGGCTGGCCGGCCATCGGTCGGGCTGCCATCGACTCGGGGGACCCGCACGTGGCCAAGGTGGTGTACGCCTGCACGCTCGAGTTCTCCCTCACCGGCCACCCGATCTACGAACACCTGGCAGCGCGACAGGTTGGAACCCGCTGACCTTCACACAGGTACCGGCCGCTGGGCGCGCCCACTGCGTGCGCTCGCCCCGGCCCCGTGGTCGACTGACGGCTACCATCTCCACCGTGACCACACGCCGCAGGTCCTGGGGGATCCTGTTACTCGCCGTGGGTGCTGCACTGGTGCTCGCCGGGTGCCAGCAAGCCGATCTCGACGTGACCGTGAACTCGACGGTCGACGCGCCCGCCGCTGCAGCGGGCGACGGCGTCTGCGAGGCCACCGCCGGCGCAGGCGACTGCACGCTGCGCGCCGCCATCGACGAGGCCAACGCGCTCGAGGGCCGGGCCCTCGTGCGGCTCCCTGCCGGCGACTACCCCTTGACGCTGGCCGGGGATGACGACACCAACGCCCTCGGTGACCTCGACGTGAGCGGCCAGGTGACCATCCTGGGGCCCGGGCGGGTCGATGCTGCCGGCGTGGATCGCGCCTTCGACGTCACCGGTTCGCTGACGCTGGCGGGCACCGCGGTGCTCGGCGGCACCGTCGACGGCGACGGCGGCGCCGTTCGGGTTCGTTCGGGGGGATCGCTGCAACTCGTGCTGTCCACCGTGTCGGGCAACGTGGCGTCGGGCAACGGCGGCGGTGTGGCCGTGGACGCCGGCGGTACCGCCATGATCCGTGCCGTCACGCTGTCGGACAACACGGCCGGCCGCGCCGGTGGTGGGCTCCATGTGGCCGAGGGAGCCAACGTCACCGTCATCAGCAGCACGCTGACCAGCAACCGGGCGGGGCCAGACGCCCCGACGCTGGCCGGTGGCTCGTCGGTGGGCACGGATGGTCCGAGCAGCCCACTCGAAGCGGCCAGCGTGGACAGCAGTGTCGGCGGGCACGACACACCCCGTGACGCTGATGGTCTGACCCCGGTGATCGTGGAACTGCGAACCGGGGAGTTGGCCGACCCACGAAGCGACCAGGGACGCCGCCAGCGCGAGCGAGCCATCGACACCGCCAGCGCCCGGACACTCGACCGGGCCCGAGCCGCCGGGGCAGCCACCCGCGTGAACCGCACCTACGCATCCGTGCCGTTCGTGGCCGTGAGCACCGACGAGCGTGGCGTGGCGGCCCTCGCTTCGGACCCCGATGTGGTGGCAGTGCACCCCGACCGACTCGACAGCACGTTGCTCGACCAGTCCGTGCCCCACATCCGGGCCGACCTGGCGCACGACGGCGGGCTCAGAGGCGACGGGTCGGTGGTGGTGGTCATCGACAGCGGCGTCGACGGCAACCAGCCGATGACCGCCGGCCAGGTCGTCGGCGGCGCCTGCTTCGCTCGCGGTGAGAACGGACAAGCCAACGGGACCGGCGACTGTCCCAACGGCAGTCACGCCCAGATCGGACCCGATGCCGGCACGAACTGCCCGTGGTTCGACGGGTCGAGCGGCTGCTGGCACGGCACCCACGTGGCCACCATCGCCGCCGGTGCCCCTCGTCTCATCAACGGCGTGCCGCACTCCGGCGTGGCTCCCGACGCCGACATCCTCTCGATCAACGTGTTCTCCCGCTTCACCACCGACACCGTCTGCGGTCAGGGACAGGCACCGTGCATCCGCAGCTGGACCTCCGACCAGGTGGCGGCACTCGACCTGGTGGTGTCGATGTCCGGATCGATGCCGCCGGCCACCGTCAACATGAGCATCGGTGGCGGCGCCAGCGCCAGCCACTGCGACACCGACCCACGGGCCACGCCGATCACTGCGCTGCGCCAGGCCGGTGTCCTCACCGTCATCGCCTCGGGTAACAGCGGCAACAAGGGAGGCATAGCCGCACCCGCCTGCATCTCGTCGTCGCTGGCCGTGGGCGCCACCCTCGCCACCACCGACAGCGTGGCGTCGTTCTCCCAGAGCGCCCCACCGCTCGACCTGCTGGCTCCCGGCGTGGGCATCACCGCCGAGTTCCCCAGCCATCCGTCGAACCCCGACGCCGACTTCTTCATCACCGCCAGCGGTACCTCCATGGCAGCACCCCACGTCGCCGGTGCGGTGGCGCTGGCCATCGCCGAAGGCGCCGCGCCCGAGGTGGTGGCCGATGCCCTGGCCGCTACGGGCATACCGGTGACCGACACCAATGGCCTGGTGCGACCTCGGGTCGACGTGGCCTCCACCCTGGCGGCCAGCATCGGCGCCGGGTTGGGTGGCGGCGTGGCCAACGACGGCACCCTGGCCCTGCACGCCGTCACCATCACCGCCAACCGCGCCTGGGGCGGCGGAGGCCTGGCCGCCACCACCGGGGCCACCACCACCGTGGAAGCCAGCATCATCGGGGCACAACTCGCCGGCGGCGACTGCACCGGCCCGGTGGCGAGCGCCGGGTTCAACCTGGCGAGCGACACCACCTGCTGGGCCGGCGGCTCGGACTTGGCGGGCGTCGACCCGCTGCTCGAACCGTTGGCCGACAACGGCGGACCGACGCTCACCCACCGCCCCGCAAACGCGTCGCCTGCCCGCGATGCCGTGGCGATCGGGGTGGCGCCGCTGTGCACCGGTACCGGCATCTACTCCAACGACCAACGTGGGATCATCCGACCCCAGGGCGCGGGGTGCGACCTCGGAGCCGTCGATCGCTGAGTCGGCGCGCGACCGGGTGACGCCGACCCGGGTCACGCTGCTCCACGGGTTCACCCAGACCGGCGCCTGTTGGGCACCGGTGGACGACCTGCTGCGCGCCCATGGTCGCGCCGTGGTGGCACCCGACCTGGCTGGCCACGGCTCGTCGACAGAGGTGACCGCGGACCTGTGGGGGACAGCACGCCAGATCGCCGCCGGACTCGAGCAGCAGGGGGGCGAGGCGACGTCGGTGATCGGCTACTCCCTCGGAGGGCGGGTGGCGCTGCACCTGGCGCTCGAGCGTCCCGACCTGGTGGCAACGCTGGTACTGGTCGGTGCCACACCGGGCATCGAGGATGGGCAGGACCGGGCCGCACGTCGGGCCGCCGACGAGACACTCGCCGCCCGGGTGGAGGCCATCGGCGTCAGCGCCTTCCTCGACGAGTGGCTCGCTCAACCCCTCTTCGTCACGCTCGATCCCTCCCGGGCCAACCGTCTCGAACGGGAGCGCAACACTGCCGCCGGTCTGGCCGCCAGCCTGCGCACCTGCGGCACGGGCACACAGGAGCCGCTGTGGGACCGCCTGGGCGACCTGCAGTGCCCGGTGCTGGCCGTGACCGGGGAGCAGGACACCAAGTTCGGGGCCGTCGCCGATCGCATGGCCACAGCCATCGGCCCGACCTGCACCCACGTGATCCTGCCCGGTGCCGGTCACGCCGTGCACCTCGAGCAGCCCGAACGGTTCGCCGAGATCGTCAGCGAGTGGCTGGATGACCCTCAGACGGGGCCGTAGGCCAGCCCGGCGGCGAACAGGACACCGAAGACTGCCTGCACCCGGCCGGTGGAGACGAGCACCGGGATCAGGTCCGCGCCGCGGGCTCCCTTGAGCACGGCCAGCACCGGTGGGCGGGCCAACAGGATGGCCAAGAGGGCCACCGCCGCGTAGATGCGTCCCGAGCCACCGGCGGCCACGGGGACGATCAGATAGGGGCCGACCATCAACGCCACGTAGAGCCACCGGGTGCGCTGGTCGCCCAGGCGCACGGCCAACGTGCGCTTTCCGGCCACGGTGTCGCCGGGGATGTCGCGCAGGTTGTTGACCACCAGGAGCGCCGTGGCCAGCAGCCCGACCGGCACCGCGGCCAGGACGGCCAGCACCCGGATCGACTCCTCCTGCACGAAGTTCGATCCCACGGTGGCCACGAGGCCGAAGAACACGAACACGAAGACCTCGCCGAACCCGGCGTAACCGTACGGGCGGGGTCCGCCGGTGTAGAGCCAGCCCGCAGCGAAGCACACCGCCCCCACGGCCAGCAGCCACCACGACACGGCCGCCGCCAGGGCGAACCCGGCCACCCCGGCCACGGCGAACGACCCGATGGCGGCCAACTTCACGGCGCGAGCCGGCACCAGCCCCGACCCGACGAGGCGGAGCGGTCCGACCCGGTCGGCCCCGTCGGTGCCCCGTTCGCCGTCGCTGTAGTCGTTGGCGAAGTTCGTCCCCACCTGGATGGCCACGGCCACCACCAGCGCAGCGGCGAACCGCCACGGGGTGACCCCCGGGCCGGTGGGGACCGCCACTGCGGTGCCCACCAGGACGGGAACCGCCGCAGCCGGCAAGGTCTGCGGACGGGCACCCGCCAACCACAGGCGCCAGCCGCTCGGTGGCACCGTCGGGGCGGTCACGCCGGGCCTCGGGTGCTCGGGCGTTCGGCGCTCCTCACCTCATGATCCACGGCGGAAGTGTCACACGTCGCCCACCTCGGTGCGAGCCGGTGGCGCCCACCAGCGCGGATCGGTGAACCGCAGGATGACGCGGAACCGGGCGTCGTCGTCGCACCACATGGGGAAATTGGTGCCCCACACGTTGTTCGCCAGACACAGGTGCAGGCCGTCGTCGAGCGGCAACGGCTCGTCGTCGAGGTCCAACAGGGCGGGCCGGCCCGGGGCCACGAGGGCGGCGTCGAGCGTCTCGAGCACAAGGGTGTGCCCGTCAGCGTCCACGTGCTGGGCGCCCCGCCCGACGGCATGGAGATGACGCCCCCCGGCACGGACCACGTTCGCGGGGTCGAGCGGGGCGCCCAGCACGTCGAGCCGCCACCGCCGGGGATCGCCGACCCGCGGGCTGAACGACCCCCACAGGGCCTCGGGGTAGCGGGTGGCCGCCTTGTCGAACCACAC
>JAFIEP010000019.1 GCA_020832495.1 Acidimicrobiia bacterium
AGGGCATCGGCGAGCGCCACGCTCGTCCAGGCACCGTCGAGGGAGATGACGAAGCGGGTTCGCTTGCGGGCGTTGCCGCCGCCGGAGCTGTCGACCGAGCGGCCTGCCTGCGACATCGACCGGAGCAGTGCCTTGCGGAGCCCCTCGAGGTCGGCGACATCGCCGAGGTCGAGCGGGTAGCTCTCGCCGGCCGCGTCGAGCCGACGATCGGCGACGGCCAGGTCCTTGGTCGTGCTGGTGTCGATGTAGATGTCGAGCACCCGGGCGCCGACGTCGCGGAGGCGTTCGAGGACGAGGTCGACGCCGGCGACGTAGTCGAGGTTGCGGGCAGTGTCGGTGCCGCGTGTGCCGCCGGCTGATTCGATCAGCACCGACGTGGGGGTGCCGTCGCTGCTCTCGACGACGAACGCCGCGTCGATTGCCTGCCCGTCGCGGGTGAACGTTCGCCGCTCACCCACACGCCGTGCCTTCTGTTGGGTGAGGTAGCGGTGGAGCCGGTACTCGACGATCTCCATCACCAACTCGTCGCACGTCGCTCCCACCTCCTGGGGAACGTCGAAGTTGGGCACCAGACGGTCGTCGGTAACGGTGAACCAGGGCGACGAGCCGCGGGTCGCAGTGGTCAGCGCCTTGATCGGGTTCTTCCGCCAGTACTGCTGCCACTCCGAGGAGGTGGGGGAGGTGACGTCGGCGAACGAGCCGGTGGCGTCGCTCAGATCGGCCCGTAACGCGGGGTCGCCCATGATCTCCCAGCGGCACGCCGTGGCCAGCTCGCGCAGCGCCATCCCAGAGCGGAGGCGACCCGAGCGACCGAGCACAGCGAGCGTGACGAGCTTGTAGCTCTTCGTGTAGTTGCCGGTCTCGATCGAGTGAAGGAAGTCGCCGGCGGTCGCCACGGCCGTGGATTCCTCGGGCGACAGCATCCCGTAGCGATCGAGGAACCCGAACCATCCGCCGGCGGTCCTCAAGTTGAACGCCTTGCCCCAGACGAGGGCCAGCTCGAGCGCCGTGGGGCGTCGCCCGCCGTGGTCGTCGGCCCACTGGCGGGCGAGTTCGAGGAGGCGGTCCTGTTCCCGTGCCGGCCCAGCCATCTCCTTCAGCAGGTCGATGACCTCAGGGTCGATGAGGATCGAGCAGCCGTCCGGCAGCGACGTCGACCCATCAGCAAGATCGTCGTGTGCGGTCTCCAGGTACGCAACGGCCTCGCGGTCGGTGATGTTGGTGCGTCCCGCCAGGGCGGCGAGGAGGCGAGCCTTGATGAGAAAGCTCCGGTGGTTGCCCACCAGGTCGACGGCGTCGAGCCGTTCCTTCCCTTCGTCGCGGCGGAGGCCTCGTCCGAGTTGCTGGAAGAACACGATCGGCGATTCGGTGGGGCGCAACAGCAGCACCAGGTCGACGCTGGGAACGTCGACACCCTCATTGAAGAGGTCGACGGTGAACACGACGTCGATCTCGCCGCCTGCCAACCGTTCGAGCGATTCGGCACGTGGCGCCGAGCTGCGGCCTGAGTGCACGGCAACCGCCGACACCCCGTTGTGGCGAAACTGCTCCGCCATGAACTCCGCGTGGGCAATCGTGCAGCAGAACCCCAGCGCCCGACGGGTCGCGCCGCCGAGCTTCCGCCACTCGTCGAGAACCTGCTGCGCCCGGGCAACGGTGGCGAGCTGTTGCGTCAGCTCGTCGGGGTCGAAGCGGCCGCCACGCCAGGGAATGTGTTCGTAGTCGGCCACGTCGGCGATGGCGCGGTAGGTGAACGGACAGAGCAGCCCTCGCTCGACGCCTTCGACGAGACCGCAGTCGTAGACGAGGTTGTCCGAGCACAGTGCCAGAAGGTCGGCGGCGTCGGCCCGGTTCGGCGTTGCGGTCAGCCCGAGCACGAACCGGGGGCGGAAGTGCGCAAGCACCCGTCGGTAGGTGGTGGCGACGGCATGGTGGAACTCGTCGACGACGATGTAGTCGAAGTGCTCGGGACCGAAGCTGCGAAGGTTCCGGTGCAGCGACTGGATGCTGGCGAACACGACCTCGCCGTTGGGGTGGCGCTCCGAACCGGTGAACATGGTGAGTGAGCCGCTCGGTCGTATCTGGCGGTAGACGTCGCGGGCCTGCTTCAGGATCTCGTCGCGGTGGGCAACGAACAGCACGCGGCGGAACTCGGGTCGGGTGGAGTCGAAGGCGGCGAGCCAGGTCTTCCCGAGACCGGTGGCCATCACGACGAGGCCGGCGTCGTGCCCGTCGACACGCGTTGCTTCGAGGGCAGCGAGGGCGTCGGCCTGCACACTCCACGGCTGCGGGGCAACCTCGGCCTCGGCGGCTCCGACCTCGGCGATGAGCTCGCCCTCGGTCGTGGCGGCCTCGGTGTCCGTCCGGTCGGCCTGTGCGGTCAGCGCGACGCGCTCCCGGCGCACCTCGTCGTAGCGTGCCAGCCACTCCGAGCTCAGCGGGATGGCCCTCGGGTCGGACCACACGGACTCGAACTCGGCGGTGAGCCCCGCCAGGTGACGGGTTTCGATGTTCCACTCGACCCCGCTGGTGATGCCGGACCTGCTGAGGTTGCTGCTCCCGACGAACGCCACGCCGTCGCCGGTAGCCGACGACGAGAAGATGT